>JAYPWI010000085.1:0-1576 GCA_038135065.1 Acidimicrobiales bacterium | reverse complement strand
CCGCTGGCGGGTGGGGTCTGGCCCAACGCGACAAGGTGAGACCTGTGGCCTAACACTCGGCGTTTACTCAACCGCGTAGGGTGGGAATTGTGAGGTGTGCAGTACGGTTGCGGGCATGAAGTGGTTCCTTCGTCTCGTCGGCAGTGCGGCCCTGATCTTCCTCGCGACGGGCTGCTACGAGCTCTCCATGCGGTTCGAGGTGAACGAAGACGGCAGCGGTCGCTACGAAGGATCCGTCGACCTCGATGTGGATGCGATGCTCGAGGCAGCGGAAATGTTCGGGGACGACGATGTGCCCGACTCTTTCGAAGACGCGTGTGCTGACATGGTGGGGGACGTGGACGGTGACTTCGGCGAGTCCACGGTCGTCAACGACGGCGAACGCTGCGCAATCGAGTTCTCCGGAACCTGGGAAGCCGGCGCCTCGCAACTCGTGGCCGACGACGATGATGGTGCTTTCACGCTGACGCCGACCGACGACGGGGGCTGGCGCTTCACGTCGATGATCGCAGACCTCGGGACCGATGGTGACGAGGAAATGGATACCGAATTCCTCGAGATGCTGGGTCTCGAAATGACCATGACCATCTCGGTGGAACTTCCCGGCTCGATCGTCGACCACAACGGTGAGCGCTCGGGCCGCACGGTGACGTGGGATATCGACGTCCTCGATCCGCCCGACGAGTTGGTGTTCTTCGCCGTATCGGGTCCCGGGGGCAGCTCGGGCGGGGGTGGCAGCCGCACGGTGTTGGTGTGGGTGTTCGGTGCGGCCATCGTGGCCTTGGCGGTCGCTGCGGCGTGGGGCCTGACCCGCCGCTGATTGCAGATCTTCGGTCGGGCGGGGCCCCTGGTGTGGCAGGGTTACCCCATGGCTGAACGTTCCAACAACTACTGGAAGCGGGCGACCCTGGAGCTCCGGGCTGCCGGTTTCGATCCGGCGGACATCGCTGCTCGAGACATCGTCGTGACGGTCGCCGGGGCGTCGACCAACGCCCACCGCTGCAACAACCGGGTGGAGCGGATCAGCGATCTCCTCACCGCCACCGTGGCAGCCCGCGGCGGCCAGGGCTTGGTGGTCGGCGCGCCGGCCGTGTCCGATGCCCTGACCCAGGGTTCGGCCAATGCCAGCTACAGCCTGGTGTCCCGCGACCTCATCGCCGACTGCTTCGAGACAGGGCACCGAGCCCACCATGGCGACGCGATGATCGTGATCTCGGGCTGCGACAAGACCGGGGCCGCCGCCATGATGCCCCTGGCTCGCACCAACGACATCGGGTTGGTGATCTACCCCGGCACCAGCTCACCAGGTTGTGTCGACTTCGAGCCGTGGGCATCGAAGGGCAACAACCTGACCATCCTCGATTGGGCCGAGGCACGGGCCGCTCTCCGAGCCGATCGGATCACCCACGACGAGTTCGTCGAACTCGAACGCAACGTCATGCCCGGTAGTGGCACGTGTGGGGCGATGTTCACTGCCAACACCATGAGCACCATCACCGAGGCAATGGGGATGATGCTGCCCCGTGGGGCATCCCACCCGGCCGACTACGACGCGACCAGCGACATCCATGACGAC
>JAYPWI010000084.1:0-1591 GCA_038135065.1 Acidimicrobiales bacterium | reverse complement strand
GCTAGGAGGTAGCGACCTACTCATGAGAAACACCTTCAAGACCTCAGTGCTGTTGGCCGGCCTGGCCGGGCTGATCCTGGCGATCTCCAGCATCTGGGGACCGTCGGGCCTGTCGGTGGGCGTGGTCATCGCCCTGGTCATGGTGGGGGGGAGCTACTGGTTCAGCGACAAGCTCGCCATCCGGTCGGCCCGGGCGGTCGAGGTGCAACCCGGCCAGCTCCCCGAGTACTGGTCGATCATGACCGAGCTGACCACCACGGCCAACATGCCGATGCCGCGGCTGTACGTGAGCCCCGACCCGCAGCCCAACGCCTTCGCAACCGGGCGCAATCCGCAGAATGCTGCGGTGTGCGTCACCGAGGGACTCCTCCACCACCTCGATTGGTACGAGACGAGGGGGGTGTTGGCCCATGAGCTGGCCCACATTCGCAACCGAGACATCCTCATCGGTTCGGTGGCGGCCGCGGTGGCGACCGCCATCACCTTCGCAGCGCGGATGGCTCAATTCGCCATGATTTTCGGCGGGGGCAATAGGGACAGGGACCGGAACCCGATCGGCGAGCTGGCCATGATCTTCCTGGCCCCCGTAGCGGCCATGTTGTTGCAGATGGCCATCAGCCGGAGTCGGGAGTATCAGGCCGACCGCACAGCGGCTCGCTTGATCGGCGACGGTGAACCATTGGCCAGGGCCCTGGAAAAGCTGCAGGCCGGCACCATGGCCGTTGCCGGGATCGCCGACCCGAACCAGGCCCAGATGTACATCGCGAATCCATTGGCCGGCCGCCAGATGGGCCTCAAGGGCTTGTTCACCACCCATCCCCCGATGGAACGTCGGATCGAGCGCCTGCGGAATGGCAGCTGGCAGGAAGCGATCTGACCATCAGGTCTGTTGGGTCGGTCGGTAGTCGTTGAAGTGCCTCACTAGGCTCGGGACATGCCTTCGTTCGACGTGGTGTCAGAGATCGACATGCAAGAGGTCCGCAATGCGGTGGACCAGGCGGCCCGTGAGATCAACAACCGATACGACTTCAAGGACACGGGGAGCAGTATCGACCTCGGTGACGGGACGATCACCATGGCCAGCGTCAGCGAAGATCGTCTTGGCGCACTGCGACAGGTGTTGGAGGAGAAGCTCGTTCGCCGTCAGGTGAGTCTCAAGGCGGTCTCCTATGGCGAGGTGCAGGAGGCGTCGGGGGCGACTGTGCGCCAGGTGGCCGATCTACAGGCCGGTATCTCGAGCGACAAGGCGAAAGAACTGAACAAGTTCATCAAGGGGCTGGGGATCAAGGGTGTGCAGAGCCAGACCCAAGGCGACCAGCTGAGGGTCATGTCGAAGAAGCGGGACGACCTGCAGTCGGTCATCACGGCCCTGAAGGAGGGCGACTTCGACCTCCCCCTGCAGTTCAACAATTTCCGGGATTGAACGGATTTCTGACGACGGGACTGCTCCGATATCGTGGCCGACGGAGGGTCGGTGCCCGAGCGGCCAAAGGGAACGGGCTGTCAACCCGTCGGAGTGATCCTACGGAGGGTCGAATCCTCCCCGGCCCACCACACTGTCGAGACGGGGGGCTTCGGGGGAGCCGCGTCG
>JAYPWI010000083.1:0-1620 GCA_038135065.1 Acidimicrobiales bacterium | reverse complement strand
ACGATCAGGGCAACCAAGACCACACCCCCACCCCACACGCCTGCCCCGAGAACATGCACGACATCGACCGCAGCAGTAAGCAACCGGGGGCCCTCGGACACAGTATGGCCATCGAAGAGATGGGCGCCTGCGAGAGCGAGCACGCCCACAACGGTCGAGCGCGCCAAGGCGCAGTCGATGCGGGGCTGCGCCGGCACAGCATCGGGGTCGAGAGCCGGGCGGACGGAAGGTCGCCCAGCCAGGGTCACCATCTCCCGATCTGCTGTTTGGATCCGGGACACCACCTCGCGTGTCCCGATCACGATCAGCATCCCGCCAGCCAGTCGCAGCCCGAACGCGATCCCAAAGTTCCCGGTCAGGAGATCAGCGGCCGAAACCAACTCCAGCCGGGCGGTCACGTCGCCGACGGCGGCGATGGGGGCAACCAACCCAGCCAATCGAAGCCACCGCATCACCAGGTAACGAGCTCGTTGGTCCACCCCCACCACCCACCTGAACAGGGCAACGGCCCCGATCGCAGCCAGAGCGGCGGCCAGTCCGAGCAGGCTGGCCGCCCGCCCCAACCACGTGCCGCCCGTTCCATTCGATGTCGGTGGCTGCAAGAACTCCTCGAGCGCGGTCGGTTCCGAGCGAGCCGTCTGAGACCTTGCATCTATTTCGCTCGACTCCCGAGCAGCTGGCCGCGGATCGTCAGACGGGCCCTCCACCGCCACAGAGTCCGGTTCCAGCGGCGATGTCGCGTCGCTCGATCCAGCGCCACCCATCGACGACCCGCCGGGACCCGCCACCGATGTCGGGGGCGGGTCTCGATGCTCGACAGTGAAGCTGAAAGCACCACTAATCGGATGGGCATCGGGAGCGACGACCGTCCAGCGAACCCCGATCCGCCCGCTGGGCAGCGGCGGGTCGAAGCCGAGCGACCACGTCTCGCCGTCCACGCTCGACACATCGTCCGGGGTGATCAGCGTCCCGTCGGGCCCGAGGATCTCGAACCCGGCCGCCGTCGGTTCTGCCGGGCCGGTGAACACGAGGGTGATGTCGGTGACCTCTCCCTCGACGACCGAACCATCGGCCGGGTTCGACCGTTCGAAACCCGTGTGTGCGGCAGCGGGCTGCACACACCCGATCACCGCCGCGACCGCCACGAGGATCCCGAGAACGGCCATTGACCGGTGGCGAGATCGAGAGCATGGCCGCCGAGACGAGCGCTGACGACACGCGGCGGCAATGTCGACGATGTGAACGTCACTCGCGTTCGGGCCGGCGGCGTCGTGGGGGGTGTTCATGCAAAGGGCAACGTCACTAGCTTCCCGGCCACGGTACCGTCGCTCAGCGAGACCTCGACCTCATCGTCGGGTCGACAGTGGGCGGCCACCAGGCCAAAGCCGATGTTGCGCTGGAGTCTGTAACTCCAGGTTCCGTTCGTCAGATCGCCGACCTTCACCCCGCCCTTGACGATGTCGCACCAGCGACCGTGGCTGGGCCTTGGTTGCTCCCCGTCCATGACCACGCCGAGTTGGTGGCGGCGGGGTCCCTGCGCGGCAATGTCTCGCAGGGCGCCAATGCCGATCACCTCGTCGGGAACATCGAGATCGACGAACCGTCCGAGACGAACCTCGA
>JAYPWI010000082.1:0-2374 GCA_038135065.1 Acidimicrobiales bacterium | reverse complement strand
CATTTCGCGGAGACACGTCGGGCGGATCGGTCGGGCAAAGCGAGTATCCTCCGGTTCGGGCCCAGCCCGGGCGATTGTTTCCCCCTACCGGCGCTGCAGCGGCAGGGCCGCTAAGGCCGTCACTGCGCCCCCAGCCACTAGGAACCACCACAGCCGGTCGAAACCATCGGCGAGTTCGAGCCCGGCACCGGTGCCGATGAGCCCGAGAGTGACGGCAACCCCCAGGCTTCCGCCGAATTGGCGAACAGCCTGGGTGACGGCGCCGCCGACCCCTCTCCGGTCGGCCGGTAGCGATTGGGCTGCCGCACTCGTGGTCTGGGGGAAGACCATGGCGATCGAGAGGCACGCAATGAAGAACGAAGGAGCAAACGCCGTCCAATAATTCGGGCTCTCCCCCAACATCACGACACGCAGAACGGCCCCCGTCGTAAACAGAGCCGCCCCAGCGAGCACCATGGGGCGCTGCCCGATCCGCATGGCAAGACGCCCGAGCCGCGAAGCAATCACCGCAGCGAGCGCTGCTCCTGGCGCCACGCCGAGCCCTGCCTCGAGCACCGATCGGTCCCACACCTCCACCTGGAACAGGATCAGGCCCAAAAACATGGCCGAGAAGGAGGTCGAGTAGACGAACATGCCAATGTTTCCCCAGGTGAAGTTGGGGTGGGAAAACAGCTCCAAATCCAACGTGGGGGCAGCGGTCCGCTGTTGATGCGCCACGAAGCCAGCAAGCAACACAGCGCCAGCACCGAGCAACCCCAAGGTCTGGCCGCTCAGCCATCCCGCTCGATCGGAGTCGACGATGGCGTACGAGACCGAACCGGCGGCGGCGGCCACGAGCACCACGCCCGAAAGGGCTGGCAGACGCACTCCCGTAGGAGGCGAGGGAGCGATGAACCTGATGCCGGCCACCAGCGTAGCGATGCCGATCGGCAGGTTGACGTAGAAGGCCCACCTCCACCCCATCGACTCGATCAACAACGCGCCCGCCGAGGGGCCCAGCGCGGCCGACGCGGCCCCGATGGCCCCCCAGATGGCAATCACCCGAGGTAATTGCTCGTTCGCAAAGGCCGCCATGACAAGGGCCAAGGACGCCGGAATGAGCAGCGCCGCACCCACCCCCTGGCCGACTCGCGCTGCGATCAACCACTCCACGGTCTGGGCCCACCCACACATCATCGAAGCGACGGTGAACACCACCGACCCAGCCAAAAAAGCCTGCCGATGCCCGAACCGGTCACCGGCCTTGCCACCCGGCACGAGGAGGGCAGCGAACACGATGGTGTACCCGTTGAGCACCCACGACAGGACAGACGATGACGCGTCGTCGAAGGTGGCGCCGATCTCTGGGAACGCCACGAACAGGATCGTCGTGTCCAGGTAGATGGCCAACGCCGCCAAACCGGCGATCCACAGGGTGATCTCGGGCCGCTGCGCTGCGGGATTGGCGGTCACGGGAACTCCCAGGGGCCCCTCGGGGGACCCGTCGACACGGACCCCGGCGACCCTAGCGCTCAGCCTCTTCCTCGCCGCCCATCCCTTCGCCCGCCACGCGGTGTTCCGGCCCAGAGGGCTCTCTCTGCTCGGCTGCGGCGGAGCTCTGATCTGAACCAGACCGCCTCCACGGCAAGCAGCCCACCAAGGACCAGCACCAGGGCGACGCCGACAGCGATCGATGCAACCGTCACGGCCAGCAGCTGCACCCTCACGCTGGTTCGACGATGAAGACAGTCTCGCCCCGGCCCCGACCAGATCGACCGGCCCTGCCGACACTTCCACCCCCAGTCACTACCGGAGGTCGACTGATGACCGCCCCCACCGCGGCCAGCACCACCGCACCGCCAATCGCCTGCTGGATGGTCAATCGCTCACCGTTGATGGGCCACGACGCCAGCACCGCGACAACCGTCATCCCCAGGCCGTACATCGAGGAGCGGGTGGCAGGCACGAACTTGTGAATCCAACTCATGAGGGTGTGGCTGAAGATGCCCACCACCCCGGCAACGTGGATGAGGTAGATCCAGTCCATCCCGTTCACCAGCAGAAAGTCCGACGGCTTGGAGACGATGAAGGCCACCGGCGTGACCGACAGGGCCGAGAACAGGGTCGACCCACTCATCCACTCCAGTGGGTGCACGTCGGCTGTGGTGCGAACGATCCGGTTCCGCAGGTAATAACCGGTGAAGGTCAGCAGCGACATCACCGAGGCGAACAGGCCGAGGGTGCTGATGTGCACATCGGGGCTGTTCCCCATGATGACGGCGACGACACCGCCGATACCCACGACCGTCCAGCCGATGTGCCAACGGGTCGCCCATTCGCCCAACAACGGGCCGGCCAGCAGCAGCACCACCCCCGGCTGTAGGGCCATCAGCAC
>JAYPWI010000081.1:0-2553 GCA_038135065.1 Acidimicrobiales bacterium | reverse complement strand
GACATCGGCACCTTCAACGGCTTCTACGCCTTCGAGGCAGAACGTCGAGGAGCGGCGCGGGTGGTGGCTGCGGACCACTTCATTTGGGAAGCCGGACCCTGGTCGCGCCATGCGTTCGACTTCGCTCGAGCGGCCCTCGACAGCAAGGTAGAGCCCCTCGTCATGCCGGTAGAGCACATGAGCCCGGAGACCATCGGCACCTTCGACCTGGTGCTGTTCATGGGTGTGCTGTACCACGCCCCAGACCCACTCGGGTACCTCCAGATCTGCCGCTCGTTGTGCTCAGACGATGGTGTGGCCATCGTCGAGACCCACACCGATGCCAACGACTACCCCCAACCAGCCCTGCTCTTCTACCCGGGTACCGCCCTCAACAGCGACCCGACCAACTTCTGGGGCCCGAATCGTCTTGCTGTGGACGCCATGCTCACCGAGGCAGGATTTGGGAGCCTCTGGCATCCACCTGTGGCCAGTCTGCCCGACCGCTACACAGTCCACGCCCATGTGAGATCCGGCAAGGGCAACCCTCTGCCCGCCCCACAGCGGACCATCGCCGCTCGCCTCCGACATCGAGTCCGGCGCTTCCTGCGCTGAGCTGAGCCTTGCGCGAGGCACTCACGTGTTGGCCCGGCCAAGCCATTGACGTGGGGCCTACAGGAAACCAACTGCGGCAAGAGGTGCACTGAACAAGCCCGACCGCGCTCCGAGCAGACCCTTTGTCGAGTCGGAAGCTACTGAGGCTCGATCGTTACCGCGCCCACAAGCCCAGGTACGACCCGCAGGATGCGGAGGTTCTGCACATGAACGTCTTCGCATTGGCCGGGTTCGCCCTCCCAAACAGTCAGTCCGTTTGGAGGTCCTGGAGATGAGGCCACAACCCACAAGGGCATTGGCTGCCCCTCCTGCGTTACCCAATCCTGCACGTAGGGGTCGCGGTTCGCACTGAACGTCATCTCGGTCATGTAGAACACGTCCTCGATCACACAGAGCTCATTGTCAAAGAACACGTCTGCCGCCCCCAGAGGATTGAGCTCGGGGTTCACCGCATTTCCATCACTCCGCACCCAGCGCACCTCCGACGGCGACTCGGGAGCGCGATACCAGACCTGGTCGACGGCGGGCATGCCCAGGAAATCGCCGGCTTTCACCCCGTTCTGCATCACCGCATAGGTAGAAAACCCTGACGGCCCAACTGGCCCTTCCGGCCCGTCGGCCCCTGTCTCGCCTGACCGACTCCACGAAAGGGCGGTGTCACCGGTGCCGCAGGCCTGACCGATACGAAGGACGCCGGTCTGTCGGTCAGCACATGCAACGATCACGTCATGGCTCGCGTCTGCTGATGTTGCACCCGATAGTGCCATCAAGAGAACGGCACCGAGTCCGAGCACCACGGCAAGCGCAGAATGCCATCGGAACCGGCGGGTGATCGTAGGTTTCCTCACGTTCTTCGTCCTTCCGCCTCGACGGCTCACGGGGTGACCACGCTCACGGCCAAAACTCCGGGATCTTGCACTTCCTCTAGCAGCGTCACCTCGATGAACGACGCGCTGGCGCCGCTGTACCAGCATTCGGTGACCGGGCCCCCGATGTGCTCGTACCAGGAGTATCCCGTGACCTCCACCACTGCGCCGATGTCTACCCAATAGCGGTCGCCCATGCCCTCGGTTGTGGGATCGGGGCCGTCGTAACCAAATTCGTAGATCCACTGACCGACCGGGCCGGGGAAGTCAGCCCCCGGGAAGTCGGTGTCGGCCTCCAAGAGCCGCGCCGCAGTGGGGTCACAGTCAATACCTTCGAAGTAGACGGGGAGCTCCCCATGGGCCGGTGGGAACAACGGAATGCGGATATTCCCGACCTCGTGCAGGCGAAAGTGCTCCGCCTCGTGGCTGTACAGGACCCACGCCACTGCATCGATGTACGCCACCAACGCCAAGTCTGGCGCCGGGGGCCTACTGAACACGGGCAACAGCACATCACCCGTCTGGCCTGCCAGTCCGCTCATCCCATCGGGGCCCGGAATGTTCCACGATATCGACCGCTCACCGGGCAGGCAGGGGGCGATACGCACCACTCCTGCCTGCCCGACGCAGGCCTTGATGGGGCCAGAAGCGGACTGAGCCGGCAGGTCCCCGAACAGCACGGCAGCCAGGCCTGCAAGCAGCACCGCGAGGGACTTCAACGCCTTCACCCCAAACCTCCGAAATCGACGACACGTTACGTGGTGATGCACCGACCCATGGTGGCCGTTGGGTCTCCCCAACCAGCCGTAAGACCGCGTGTCCCACATCAGCATCACTCTGCGCAGCCAATTGACCACGATAGGCGCTCGCAACTGCAGAGCGTGGCCCGCTGCTTGAGCTTGAATTAGGACACTCTTGGGCTCGCTTTAGGCCGGGTTCGGGTTCCTTCGCCGAAAGCTCGCCCGATTGGGTGCCGCAACTGCTCCTTTCCCGGAGACACGACGGGCCGAGCCGACGGGCAAACCGAGAATCCACCGGATCGGGCCCAGCCCGGGCGATTGTTTCCCCCTACCGGCGCTGCAGCGGCAGGGCC
>JAYPWI010000080.1:0-3231 GCA_038135065.1 Acidimicrobiales bacterium | reverse complement strand
CGCCCCCAACAACGTCGGCGCTGGTGCTAACGCTGGGCATGTTCGGGTGTACCGCAGCACGTTTCCGTAGAGGCTCGCATGTATTCCCCTGACAGGACAGCGACTGCCTTTCGCTCGTCGCCAGTGATGCAGCCATCGACGGTCTAGCGATGCGGTGCGGTTGCCGTGGTTGTTGCTTGGGACCCGAGACCTCCGCCCGGCGGGAGGCACGTCCAGGGGCGTTCGCCGGTAGGGGCTGATTTCTCGGTCCCCGAGGGCGTGTTCCGGCCGTTACCGGTTGTCGATTAACACGTGTTCCTTGCACAGGAAGATCGTGGAGCGGGCGAAGTCGATGAAATTGGTCTCGTCGGCGTAGGCCCGCTTCGCCGCGGCGATGCGTTCGGGGGTTCGGATGGAGATGTCGGCACGGTCCATCCACACCTCGGCGTGGCCCGTGTACGGGGCGGCCATGTCGCCTCGGGGGCGACGAAGGGCGGTGGTCAGTTCCGGTTCGTCGATGTGGGACTGCTGGTACCGGAGAATCCCGGCGCCGGCTGCCTGGCGGCGGATCACCGGTCCGTGGTGGGTCCGCCAGTAGTGCTGCGCGTCCTCGAGCGACATTGACTCGACGTGGCGCAAGGGGAAATACAACTTGACCAGACCAGACCGCTCGGTGGCCACGAGGTTCTCCGGTGTGGGGTTCACCTGGGGGTACTCGTACCCCAACCAGGCGCTGCAGTTCGGCAGATCCATGAAGTTGGGTTCGTCGTCGACCATGGCCTGGCCGGCCGCGCGGCCCCGGTCGGTGCGGCTGGCCGCCAGGAAGGCCTCCTTGCTCTCCCACCACACCTCGGCCACCCCGTCATACGGCTCCTCCATCGGGGCCCTCGGCCCCCACAGGGCGCTGTGATCGTCATCGGTGGTGTGGCACTGCACGTAACGCAACACGTTCAGGTCCTCGGAGAACCCAGCCATCATCGGGCCGTGATGGGTACGCCAGTAGTGCTGGAACTCGGCCCTGCTGAGGTCGGGACGGCGGCGAATCAGGAACGTCAGGCGAAGCATCGCCCGATTCTGGCACCCTCCTGCACCAGGTGTGTCCGCCTTGTTAGCGTCGCTCCGTGACCACGGTTCCCGACGACAGCCACGCCGCCGCCGACTTCCTGGGTCTCCGGCCCACCGACGACCCCCTCCGGTGGCGGCTCCCCGTCACCCTCGACGTCGCAGGGGCCACAGGCACCCTCCACGGAGGGTGCGCCATCGGCGCCGCAGTGGCCGCCTTGGAGCTGTCCACCGGGCGTCCCCTCGCAGCAGCCACCTCGCAGTACCTGGCCCGGGCCCCCGTCGGGGAAGAGGTGGAAGTCGCTCTCGACATCTACGCCCAAGGCAAAGCAATGACCCAAGCCGGGTTCACCATCACCCTCGGCGACCGGGTGGTGCTACGCGGCCAAGCCAGCCTGGGCGGACGCGACCTCGGGGTCGACCGCACCTGGGCCGTGATGCCCGACGCTCCACCCCCCGAGGACTGCCAACCCCGGGCCATGACATCGATCACCAACCACAGCTTCACCGACAGCTCAGACCTCCGGTTGGCCGGCCAGACCCCCGGGCACGAACAGGTGCTGTACTGGGCCAGGGTCGGTGACGGCCTCAGCGGGACCAGCCCCATCCTGGCCGCCCTCGCCGACGTACTGCCCAGTGGGATGCGGGTCAGCCTCGACGCCGGGTTCCGGGGCTCCAGCCTCGACAACACGGTGCGTATCGGGGCCCGACACCCCGCCGAGTGGGTGCTGCTCGACCTGCGGGCCACCGCCATCCACAACAGCATCGGTCACGGGGTGGCCCGCATCTTCGCCCAGGACGGCACCTTCCTGGCCAGCGGCAGCCAGTCGTTCGCCATCACCGAGATCACCGGCGACCTCGACCGCTGAGCGCTCAGGTACCGGAACCTCCCGCCCAGCGCAGAGCTAGCGTTGCCCCATGACCGACCAGGGCATCGACCACCACATCGGCCGCGACATCGACAGCGGGATCGACGAGGGCACCGCCTACGGGATGGTGGCAGGGGAGTCCGACCCCGAACTGGTCGAGGTGGAGGCCGGCACCCCCACCGGGGAAATGTTGCGCCGCTACTGGCACCCCTTCGCCCTGGCCAGCGACGCCACCACCACCCCACGCAACGTCCGCCTGCTGGGGGAGGACCTGGTGCTGTTCCGCACCTCGTTGGGGGAGGTCGGCCTTATGACCCCCCGCTGCTGCCATCGGGGCACCACCCTGTACTACGGCAAGGTCGAAGACCACGGCATCCGCTGCTGCTACCACGGGTGGCTGTTCGCCCCCGACGGGAAGATCCTCGACATGCCCGTCGAACCGCAGCGAGGGGCCGATCTCACCCCCGCCCGGGCTGCTCGCTACCGCCAACCCTGGTACCCCGTCGTGGACTACCACGGCATGCTCTTCGCCTACCTCGGCCCACCGGAAACCAAGCCGGTGTTCCCCACCTACGACACCTTCGACCACGTCCCCGACGGGCACGAGATCGTGGCCAACGCCGACAACATCGGCCTCGAAGGCGACCCCACCCCGTGCAACTGGTTCCAGACTCACGAGAACGTCATGGACCCCTTCCACGTGTTCGTCCTCCACGCCGGGTTCTCGGGCAACCAATTCGTCGCCGAGATGGCCGGCTTGCCCAGGGTCGACTGGGAGTTCACCGACGACGGGGTGATCTCGCACCAGGACCGACTCCTCGACGACGGCTCCTGGTTCCACCGGGTGACCGAGTGCGTGATGCCCAACATCCGCATCGTGGCCAGCCCCTTCGTGGAGACCTACGGCCCGGCCACCTCGGTGGCCTGGACGGTGCCCATCTCACGAACCGAAACGAAGATCTTCACCATCCTGATCCGGCCCATCGGAGCCCCCCGCATCAGGGCTCGCTACGACGGAAAGACCTGGGACCAACTCGACGAAGCCGAGCACCAACGGTTCCCCGGCGACTACGAAGCCCAGGTGGGCCAGGGTGCGATCACCTGGCACAACCACGAGAACCTGGCGTCCTCGGACCGGGGGGTGTCCATGATCCGCACCGTGTTCCGCCGCCAGGTGGCCGCAGTGGCCGACGGCGCGGATCCGGTGGGGGTGATCCGCCAAGCGGCAGGCGCCGACCCCGGGGCCGGGCATCATCGGGTGCGGGCCGGGAACTTCCTCGATCCCGACCTGCCGTCGCCCTTCGCGAACTGAGCGGTGTCG
>JAYPWI010000079.1:0-3341 GCA_038135065.1 Acidimicrobiales bacterium | reverse complement strand
TCAGGAGCGAGTGAAGTTGGGGGTCCGACGCTCGGCCATGGCAGCAACCCCTTCGATCCAGTCGTTGGTGGTCCGCAGCCAGGCCTGCTCGCCCATCTCCCGCTCCTTGACCGTGCGGACCAGGTCGGCGAGATCCCCTCGCATGGTCTGGCGGATGCTCTCCACGGCCAGGGGCGCCGAGGTGGCGATCTCGACCGCTAACTGGTGGGCGACCTCCCTGACCTGTTCGAGGGGGGCCAGTCGATCGGCAAGCCCGATGGCCAGGGCTTCATCGCCCTTGAGTCGCTGGCCCGTGTACAGCATCTCGAGTGCCCGCTGGTGACCGATGGCCCGGGGCAGGGTGGCCGACAGCACGAAGCCATGGTGGAAGCCGAGGCGGGCGAAGTTGGCGCTGAACCGAGCCTCGGGTGCTGCGACCCGGAAGTCGGCCACCATGGCCAATCCGAGCCCGGCCCCCACGGCGGCCCCCTGGACCGCGGCCACGATGGGGGTCCGGGTTGCGAACAACTTCTCCGCCTCGTCGTAGACCGAGCGGTTGCCGATCCCTTCAGCTTCGGTCGAGCCATCGCGCCGGAAATCGGCCCCGGCGCAGAAGTGCTTGCCTTCCGAGCACAGCACGATGGCCCGGCAGCGCGGGTCCTCGTCGAGGTCGTTCAGGGTCTCGATCAGACCATCCACGATGTCGATGTCGATGTGGTTGTTCGGCGGTTTTCGGATCTCGATGGTGGTGACGTAATCGTCGCCGATGGTGATCCCAAGCTTGTCGTGGTCCATGGTCAGTCTCCCCCGCTCTGCATCGAACGGCTCATTCTGGCCGTCCGGGGCACCGCCTGTCGCCTCCTCGGCAAGAAAACCCGGCGGGTCGTCACCGACTCGTCTCGATGAGGTCGAACTACATTGACTGTGCAGCGCGACATTCCGGGGGTGACGATGACCGCACGGTTCAGTGACGAGGAGCAGATGCTCCTCGACCTCGTCGATCGGTTCGTCGACGAACAACTCATGCCGCTCGAACGCGAGGCTATTGCCCGAGAGAACGCCGGCCAGGCTCTGGCCCTCCTACCGGAGGACGAAGAGCGGTTGCTGGGTCTGTGCAAGGAGATCGGCCTGTGGGCCCTCGACGCGCCTGAGGAGGTGGGCGGGGCTGCGTTGCCGGCCCGGGTGATGCTGGCCATTCACGAACGGGTCGGTCGCACCGTCATCCCCTTCCGCTTCCCTCCCGACTCTCCGAACCTCCACATGCTGATGATGGCCGGCAACGACGATCAGCAGCGGCGCTACATGCAGCCGTACGCCAATGGCGAGACCCAGTCGGCCATTGCCATCTCCGAACCGCAGGGCGGAGCAGATCCAGCCGCCATGCGGACCCGGGCTGTTGCCGACGGCGACGAGTGGGTGATCAACGGACGCAAGATCTGGATCTCCAGAGCGCCGGCTGCCGACTTCCTCATCGTCATGGCGGTGACCGACCCCGACCTCGGAGCCCGAGGGGGCATCACTGCCTTCATCGTCGACAAGGGCACACCGGGACTCGTGATCGAACGGGCCATCCCCATGCTCGGAGGCATCCACACCTACGAGCTGGTTTTCGAGGACATGCGGGTCGGGTCGGCTCAGGTCCTGGGCGAAGTGGGCCACGGCTATGCGCCGATGCAACACCGTTTGACGACTCGGCGGCTCGAGATCGGCGCCACATCGGTGGCGCTGGCCGAGCGGGCCCTCCAGATGATGTGCGAGCACGTCCAGAACCGGGTGGTCTTCGGCGAGACCCTGGCCAGCAAGCAGGCCATCCAGTGGTGGATCGCCGACGCCGAGATCAAGATCCACGCCACCCGACTGATGGTGCAGGACGCAGCCGACAAGGTCGATCAAGGCCTCGACATCCGCAACGAGGCGTCCATGCTGAAGGTGTTCGCTACCGAGATGGCGGCCGACGTCATCGACAACGCCATGCAGAGCTTCGGCGCGATGGGCATGACCCGCGAACTGCCGCTGTCGTTGATGGCCCAGCGCATCCGCATGGCCCGGGTCTACGAGGGACCCTCCGAGGCCCATCGCATGGTGGTGGCCCGACGCTCGCTGGCCCGCCACGGCGGCGGGTGAGGGGCGACCGTCAGCCGCCCCGGGCCACCGTCTCGATGTTCAACTGACCGGCCAGACCGGCGGACCTGTGCACCGAGAGCGCTCGCCATTCCTCAGACGTGGACATGGCCAGCAATGCTGCCCTGTTGGGGTACTTCACGACTGCGATCTCGTCCCACAGGTCCTCGACCTGGCCGAGGGCCAGAAAGGTGACGTCGAGGGCGACGACGACCTCCCCGCCGTAGCGGGGCAACAACTCGATCACACCGCGCCCGTAGATCTGGTACGCCTCCTCCCCCGTCAGGTCCGTCTCCCGGCCGTCCTCGTAGGAGGCCCACTCCCGGAATGACAGGAGGTTGACCATGTAGATCGGCCCATCGGGACCGGCCTCCATCATCTCCTGTACCCGCTCAGCGCTGGTCGGCATGACCTCGTTGCGTACTTCCATCGTGCTCCTTGTTGACTACTCCGGACCTTGAGGCCCAGCAGGCGACGTCAGGCGTCTCCGCCCGGCGACTCAGCACATCGCAGATGGGCGATGTCGGCGGGATCACCCACCACGGAGGGATCGATCGAGGAGGGGGCGAGGAACTCCAGCCGGGCCGTGAAGCCCACGTACTCCCAGACCAGCGCCGCCCCATCTCGCCAGCGGCGCACCTCGATGCCCATTCCCTGGGGACGGAGTACGTGCACGCCGTCCTCGTAGACGGCGGCCACGTGGATCGGGGTCACCTTGTCGAACTCGGCGACGTCGTGCACCCCATTGGCCAGGATGCCGTCACAGCGCATGTCGTGGACGATGCCCCCACCGGTGACCACCACCCGGTCGCCGCGCTGTTCGATCCGCTGAACATGACCCAGGGCACGATGCTCCGGTCGCACGACGCCACCCGATCTGACCTCGAACGTCCGCCAGTAACCGTCGAGATCGGGCGCACCGGCAGGTCGAGCCTCTCGACATCCGGCCAGGAAGGGAGCAGGCCACTGAGTCCAACCCCCAGCGGGGGTGGTGGCCACCGGCACCGTGTCGATGGTGGGCGCATCGCTCACTGTCGTGCCATCCCCGACCGGGCCGCAGTCTCGACATCTCCTGCCGATTGACCCCCCAGGACGATGTCGACGTGGTGGAGCGTCCCACTGAACGGAAACGGTCCTTCGTATCGGGGCGACACCGCCGAACCGTGGTCATGGCCGAGGCTGGCCCCGAGTGAACTGACCATCCGCATCATGAACGGAAGGTCGGCAGCCCCGACTGGTTC
>JAYPWI010000078.1:0-3909 GCA_038135065.1 Acidimicrobiales bacterium | reverse complement strand
CAGGGCCGGTGTCGCGTGCAGTCGAACCTAACAGGGAGACCTCGCCGAGGCGACCATGGGTGGACATTGTGATTGGGCAACGGTCCCCCCCGGACCTCCTGGGCTTCGTAGAGTCTCGGTGAACGAGCCGGTGAACCAGCAGGTCGACGAGGAGGTCGCAATGGCTGCAGACGACGGAGCAGGGGTGGACACGGTGCAGGAATGGGACCGCGTGCGCTACGACCGGCCTGCGCAGGGTGTCGGTCGGATCACCCTGCAACGGGCCGAGGCCGCCAATGCCCAGGACTATTTGATGCTGAGTCAGCTCAACGAGGCGTTCGATGTCGCCGCTGGGGACGAGGAGGTCAGGGTCGTGATCCTCGCCGCCGACGGGAGGCATTTTTCCTCCGGGCACGACCTCAGCCAGGGTCCAGCCGACATGGACGCCTTTCCCACGGTGGGAACGCAATGCCATTTCGACGCCCCTGGTGCCGAGGGCTACATGGCCCGTGAAGCCGAGATGTACGTGGGCTTGTGCTGGCGTTGGCGCAACCTCCCCAAACCCACCATCGCCCAGGTGCAGGGCAAGGTGATCGCCGGCGGGCTGATGCTGGTCTGGCCCATGGACCTGATCGTGGTGTCCGAGGATGCGACCTTTTCTGACCCGGTGGTGGCCTTCGGCGTCAACGGTCACGAGTACTTCGTTCATCCCTTCGAGGCGGGAGCCCGCCTGGCCAAGGAGATGCTGTTCACCGGTCGTGCCCTGAGCGCCCAGGAACTCTTCGAGCGGGGCATGGTGAACAAGGTCGTTCCTCGGGACGAACTCGAGTCAGCGACCGTGGAGTTGGCCGCCCACATTGCCAAGCGGCCCATGTTCGGGTTGACCCTGGCCAAACAGAGCGTGAACAACACCCTGGACGCCCAGGGAATGTGGACGTCCATCCAGTCGGCCTTCGGTCTGCATCACGTGGCCCACTCCAGCAACATGCAGGTACACGGCATGCTGGTCGATCCGACCGGCCTCAAGGTCATCCGCGACGAGGCCTGAGCCCAGTGACCGAGCCATGTGATCTCGACGCAGTCCGAGCCCGGCACCTCATCGGCACCCGGGAACTCGCCCCCACGGAGCTGCTTGCGTCCTGTATCGCCCGCATCGAAGCCGTCGATGGTGCGGTCAATGCCATGGTGACCCGTTCGTTCGAGCGCGCCACCGTCGAGGCCAGAGCCGCTGATGATGCCGTAGCGCGCGGAGTCGAGCTCGACGCCCTCCACGGTCTGCCCATCGCCATCAAGGACCTCCAAGACACCGAAGGCATCGTTACCACCTACGGCAGCGAGTTCTACGCCGATCGGGTGCCGATGGCCGACCACGGCATCGTCGCCCGTGTGCGGACGGCGGGTGCCATCGTGATCGGCAAGACGAATATTCCCGAGATGAGCATCGGGGCCAACACGGTGAACCGCTTGTTCGGGGCGACGGGCAACCCCTTCGACGTCGACCTGTCGTGTGGCGGCTCGTCAGGGGGTTCGGCGGTCGCCCTGGCGACCGGCATGGCCCCCCTGGCAACCGGGTCAGATCACGGGGGGAGCCTGCGGATCCCGGCCTGCTACTGCGGGGTGGCCGCCCACCGGAGTTCCCCCGGGGTGGTGCCCAACGAACAGCGCACCATCACCCAGACCACCTACAGCGTGCAAGGGCCAATGGGGCGCACGGTCGCCGACACGGCGCTGCTCTTGTCGGTGATCGCCCGTCGTGATCGTTCGTCGCGGCTCGATCCCATGGCCTTTCCCCTCGACGCAGCGAGCCTGGCCCAGCTCGACCCGATCGACCTGGCATCGTTGCGGGTCGGGGTGAGCGCCGACCTCGGCGGGGTGATGGTGAGCCAGACGGTGCGCCGTTCCTTCGCCCAGCGGGTCGAGGCGCTCGCAGGTTTGGTGGGGGAGGTCGTCGAGGTGGCCGTGGATCTCACCCCGGCGTCGGAGGTCGACTGGCAGCTTCGGGCAGACGTGTTCGCCACCCAGTACCACCGGGACATCGACACCTACGACGAGGGCTTCAACCCGAATATCCGCAGAACCTACGAGAACGCGCTGGCCAGCTCGGTGCTCGACATCGCCCGGGCTCGTCGCCTTCAGATGGAACTCTTCCAGAGCTTCGACCAGGCCTTCGACGAGGTCGACGTCGTGATCTGCCCCGGAGTCAGCGTGCCGCCATTCCCGTGGAGGGATCTGTACCCGCGCAGTGTCGACGGCGAACCGGTTGCCAATTACATGGCATGGCTCGCCCTGAGTGCTTCGTTGACCGTGGTCGGTAATCCGGTGACCGTCATCCCCGCCGGCCGCGACGAGCAGGGAACACCATTCGGCCTGCAGTTGGTCGGGCCGGCGTTCGGCGACCGTCAGGTGCTGGCGACGGCGGCCGCGCTCAAGGGCGCATTCAGCGATGACGACCTCTTGGCCCGTCCGACCGTCGATCCTCGGTCCTTGACAGGGCTGCGCAGTGCATGTGCTGTCGATGGTCGCCGGGTGCAGCTCGACGGCTGACCCTGCACTACGTGTCGGAGGACGAGCCAGTCGGAACCGGTCGACCCGAGACGGTCGCGGTGACCACACCCTCCACGAACAGGGATCGCCCACCGATGTCTGCCTCGGTGACGTCCCAGGTGACGTCGATGTGGTGCTCGGCTGCCCCAGCCGTCACCGCCGCGTGTGCGAGCTCGTCACTGAGTGCCTCGCGGGCATAGGCCACCGCCTCCTCGAGGTCGTACATGGTGGGGGGCTCCTCGCCCCAATGCACTCGGTAGAGGCCCCGGCGCGGGGCGCTGATCACCACATGGCGGGTGATCGTGATCGTGCCGATGGCCGCACCGACCGCATTGGCCACGTTCGCATACGGCGGAATCACCACCTCGGCACCCAGATGTCGGCCTACGGCGGGAAAGATCATCTCAGCTGGGCCACCGACCCCGATCAGGGGCACAGCTGTGCTGAGTGCGACATCCACCAGGCGGGTGTCGTCGGAACCTTCGAGGTGCCGCGCAACGAGCGGGTCCTCGACGATGGAGGGGGGAAGCCCCTCCGCCTCGGCTAGTCCGGCCAGAACAGCACCTGTCGCGAGGCGCTCGAGAGAGCGCAGCGCCAGCATGGCCACGGCTTCGGGGTCGAGCGGAGTGCCCGATGGAGCAAGGCGCCGAGCCAACAGCTGTGCCCCACGGCGTGACGCGTCGGCGTCGATGGCCGTGTGGTCGCCCGTGGCACGATCGGTCAGCGCTGCCGCGTCGGTCGGGGTGAAGCCGGCGAGCACAACGACGCCGTCTCGGACCAGGCGGTCCACGCTCCGTCGAATCGTGGCCCTCGGGGCGATGTCGTCGAGGGCCTTCGGGCCGCTTGTCAGGAGGTCGAGCACCGCTGCTTCCCCGACGTCGTTCGGAGGCCTGTGGTGACCGGTTGTCGCGAGGGCCACGATCCCGTCGGAGTCTTTCCCGTGGGCCCGAGCGAGTTGTCGCTCGAGCACAGAGGTGACCCGGGGGTCTCGACCGGCGGCTACCCCGAGAGGAACCATCCTGGCCGGACCGATGGTCAGGGTGCCTCGACGATCTCTGCTGAGGTCGACCTGGCTGTCGCAGCCGAGCCCGGTGGTGCGTATGTCGAGGGCAGCGACCATCGTGCGGTGACCGCCGACCACGGCCCCGACCGAGGTGCGCCGGTCGGCCGCGGTGCCGACGACGGCAACGTCGGTCGTGGTGCCGCCCATGTCGGCGACGACTGCGGCCTCCAGGCTGGCCAGGTGCACGGCACCCGTGACGCTGGCTGCGGGGCCCGACAGAATGGTGTCCACCGGGCGTTCGCGGATCCAGTCCACCGACGCCAGGGAGCCATCGCCCTTGACCACCATGAGGGGTGCGGAGATGCCGAGCTCGGCCAGGCTGG
>JAYPWI010000077.1:0-4072 GCA_038135065.1 Acidimicrobiales bacterium | reverse complement strand
AGGTCGCCGAGTCGTCCGACCTGGCTGTAGCCCCGCAGTTGGTACTTGGCCATCGAGGTCGACAGCGGCGGCATCTCCAGCAGTCGCCCGACCAACCGGTCGACCGCACCGTCGAGTTCCGATTCGTCCGCTACGACTTCGTGGGCCAGACCCCACTCGGCGGCCCGCTGACCGTCGACCCGGTCACAGGTCAAGATCATCTGACGGGCCCGGGCTGCCCCGATCTCCTGGATCAAGCGAGGAGTGGCCCCCCACGGGAGCGGCACCCCTAACTCGACCTCGGGGACGTACCAGAGGGCATCAGCGGTAGTGAGGCGGAAATCGCAGCTCACCCCGAAGCAGCACCCGCCACCGATCGCATGGCCATGCACCCTCGCCACGGTCACCGCGTCACAGTCCTCGATGGCTCGAGCCGCCCTGCGGCCCAGTTGACCGACGAAGCGGGCCTCTTGGGGGTTCGGGGACGTGGTGACGCGCTCCTTACGATCGGCCCCCGCACAGAACGATCGACCGCGACCGCCCAACACAACCACCCTGTACCGAGGTGAGCCGTTGAGGGCGAGGAAGAGATCCCCGACCTCCCGAACCATCTGCTGGTTGTGGGCATTGCGTGCCTGCGGCCGGTTGAGCCACACGTGCAGTACCTCCCCCTGCGGGTCGAGTTCGATGGTCTCGAGGTTCAGGTTGTCGATGTCCATGGCCGTCAGTCTGGCCGCGAGACTGTGGCCCATGCTGCAGTCGATCAACGAAGTCCGCCATCACCATGTCGATGCCTTCGGCACGCGCATCCACGTCGCCGAGTTGGGCGAGGGCCCGATGGTGCTCTTCGTCCACGGGTTTCCCGAGCTCTGGTACTCCTGGCGGCACCAGCTACCGGTCGTTGCGCAGGCCGGGTACCGGGCAGTGGCCATCGACGTCCGCGGGTATGGAAGTTCGGCGTCACCTGCCGGGGTGGACGACTATCGAATGCTGTGCCATGTCGCCGACAACGTCGGCGTCGTACAAGCCCTCGGGGAGGAGACGGCGATCATCGTCGGCCACGACTGGGGCGCCCCCATCAGTTGGTGGTCGGCACTCCTCAAACCTGATGTGTTCACCGCCCTTGGTCTGCTGAGCGTCCCCTATAGCCCTCGGGGACCCGTTCGCCCCTCGACTGCCTTTCGCCAGATGGGGGGCGACGAGGAGTTCTACATCGAGTACTTCCAACAGCCGGGTCGAGCCGAAGCTGAGATCGAAGCGGACATCGACGGGTGGCTACGCGGCTTCTATCACTCGGCGTCAGGGGATGCCGTGGCTCGTTCCGACGGCAAGACGATGGCCACGGTGGCCCCAGGTGGCCAACTGCGTGATCGCTTGACCGTGCCCGCCCACTTCGGTCCGTGGATGACCGAGGACGACTTCGCGGTGTACCTCGGCGAGTTCCGACGGACTGGGCTCACCGGTGGCCTGAACCGGTATCGGAATGCTGACAGGGACTGGGTCGACCTGGCCGCATGGCACCTCGCCCCGATCACCCAACCGGCCCTGTTCGTTGGCGGGGAGCGGGACGGTCCGACCCGCTGGGGTACGGCAGCCATCGACCGGTTCCCCGTGACGCTTCCCAACCTGTATCGCAGCGTCGTGGTGCCCCGAGCCGGGCACTGGGTCCAACAGGAAGCAGCTGACGCTGTCAACGAAGAACTACTGGGCTTCCTCTCGGCCCTGACCCGCTGACCGGAGGGGGCCTGCCTGTCAGCGAGCCGTCGACCCCTCGCCACGTCGACCGACCAGTGCGGGAGCGATGAGCCCGAGCAGGGCGACTCCAGCCCCGAACAGGAAGGTCAATCGATACTGGGCCGCAGTGGGATCCTGCCCGGCCATGGCCCCCATCGACTGGATACCCATGATGATGCCGATCCACAGCATGGTCTGGTTCATGCCGTTGGCGATGCCCAGGTTCTTCGCATCGACCGAATTGGCCACCAGGGTCTGGTAGGAGGGCGAACCCACGCCGGCCGAGAACCCCGACAGGGCCAGACCGAGGATGATCAGCCACAGGGCCGCAGCGTTGGAGCCGCCGGCGAAGGCCAGCATCGACGCGACCATGGTCAGGGTGCCGATGAGCATGGGGATTCGGAAGCCGATCCGTCCTGGCAGCCAGCCACCGAAGGGAGACGCGGCTGCAAAGACGCCGGGACGGGGCATCATCAGCAATGCCGCGACACCGGTGGAGAACCCGTAGGGCCCCGACAACAGCTTCGGGACCAGGACGAAGGCACCCATGTAGGCGAACTGGTTGGCCGCGCTGGCCACCAGCGGTGTGGCGAATGCGGCACGGCCGAACAGGCGGACGTCGAGGAGCGGCGTCGGGGCCCGCAGTTCCCAGAGCACGAAACAGGCCAGGCTGACGACTGCACCGGCAACCAGGGCGGCGAGCACCCGATCCACTCCACCGGATGCGGCCCTGATGATGCCGAACAGGATCATCAGGGTTCCGCCGGCTAGCAGCGCTGTCCCGAGCCAGTCGATCTTGATGGACCCGTGACCCTTGACCGGTCGGACGACGATCGCCCCGAGGGCGGCAGCTGCCAGGGCAAAGGCCCCGAACACTACGAAGATGCCACGCCATCCGATCACGTCGATCAGGGGGCCCCCGATCACCACCCCGATCGTCGGACCACCGGTCATGGCCATCTGGAAGTAGGCCACCGCCCGGGACCGTTCGCCCACGGGGAACGCGTTCATGATCAGTGCCATCGAGCTGGGCATGAGCACTGCCCCGGCGAAGCCGAACAGCACACGCCAGACGATCAGCACGACGATGTTGTCAGCCGTGGCGCTGAGGAACATCAGCACCGTCATGGCGAGCAGCCCGGTCATGAAGACCCGCTTGTGCCCGAACGCATCCGAGATCTTTCCCCCCAGTGGGGTACAGACGGCCATGGCCAGCATGAGACCGGTGAGCAGCCACAGCGCGGTGAGAGGGTCGGAGTTCAGGTCCTCGGCGATCAGTCCGAGGGCAACCGTGACAAGCGTCATGAGCGACCCGAATCCGGTCACGGCCATGCCGACCACGGCGAGCAGCACCCACTTGTAACTGGCCGGGAGTTCCTCCTCGGCCGGGATGACCGTCCAGATGATGGGGTCGGGGGATGGACGGGCAACGGTCACCCTCCTACCAAACCACAGTGCGGCGGATATTTCGAATCAGGTTTCGAAAATATGCCGGCTGCTGCTCGGCGCTCAGGACGCGAACGGCGACCGTCCCATCGGCACCAACTCGATCCACGTGCGGCCCGGTCGGAGTTCGACCGGAAGCCCGTTGCTGAGGCGTCGCAGCTCGAAGGGCTCGCCCAGGCTGCTCCTGCTCCAGGTGACCTCGATGTGGACCCCGTCGGTCAACACGATGCCTGCCCCACTCCCTAACCCGTAGGTCATCGGACTCCCCGTGGCACCACTGATCACGTAGGTGGACTCCAGCACGACGACGTTGTCTGCGGTGACGGGCACCCCATCCGCATCCCGGTGCACGGTCGCGCCATGGGCGCGGCCAAAGGCGGTGCCGTTCCAGCTCCAGGTGGCGACCACGGCGCCGAAATCGACCGTGAGCGGCTGGGCCGGATCCTCGGATCGCGGCTCGACGAGCACCTCGTCCCTGAATTGCAGGACCTGCGCCGGTCCGGCGACGGAGCCGGGGGCGACGGCCCACAGGGCGCTGGCCCCCGAAAGGAGGTTGTGGGGGGCAACCCGCCGACTCGTCCGGTAGAAGGCCTCGTCATAGGGATCGAACGGCGACATGCCGTTCACGGTCGGGGCTGCATCGACGACACTGCGGACCGTTGCATTGCCCCCTGAATAGACAAGCAGGGTGTCCCCGAACATGGGCAGGAGATTGACGTCGGTTTCCCTGGCCGAGCGAATGGGGCCGACGACGGGCGGGCTCTGGCTGTGAAACACGGCGATGAACCGGGACAGAGAGCCCTCGACGAGTTCCTCGAAGACGATGTCGGCCTGATTGATGCCCCACTGACCCCTGGCCAGCGAGTGGTTGTCGATCTTGACGGCGAGCGCAGGCCGGGCCACAACCTCGCCC
>JAYPWI010000076.1:0-4276 GCA_038135065.1 Acidimicrobiales bacterium | reverse complement strand
AATTGTTTGTTCCCCGGCACCCACCGGTTGCCTGCACCTAACCTTCACGCAGCGACCCCACCAACCCTTCGATGGAGCGACCCTGAGCTCACCTGTCCAGCAGGATCGGGGTGAGCGGTTGGGCGGTGCGTGCAATGGGGCGGAGTTCGATCGGCTTCTCCTCGACCTGCACCTCACCGAGGATCTTGGTATCGGATGCAACCTCACACATCCCATCGGTACCAAAGGTGCAGCCACCCGAGGTCGGGGGCGCCGAGTCGTCGACCGACACCTTGCCGCACAACTCCGGATGACGAAGGCAGATGTCACCGATCTGGGTCGAGTCGTGGTCCTCGCCGACCTCCACCCACGGCGGGACGATCCACTCGGGGTAGTCGCCGTCGACCTCTACCGGAGCCGGGTCATTCGGCTCGAGCACGAGCACGTCGTCATGATCCTCCGGCGACTCGCCGCCGGGATCGGTACCAGGCTCGGGAGCGGGGTCACCCTCCTCTTCAGGCGTGCTCGGGGCATCAGCCGGCTCATTCACCACCGGCTCATCGACCCCCGGCTCAGCGTTCTCGGGTCCATCTGCCGATTCCTCTGCACCGCCACTCTCCTGCTCGCTCGTGAGCACCACCTGCACTGACGCTGCGGGCGCCACGTTCGACGCTGGCGCAACTGCCACCTGGGGAGTGCGAGGCGTCACGACCGCTGCGGCGAAACCCTGTGACGGGGAAGTAGACCCTTCGAACTCCACCACAGGTCCCTGCGCTGAGGACAGGACCATGCTTCCGGCCATCGCGCCGGGCCAGCCGGTCGGGGCCGCCGGAGCATCTCCCGATGGGCCCGCAGCTATCAGACTCCCAGCCACGGCGAGGCCGCCGGCCAGTCCACCGATCCCCAGCACTACCTTGCGCATCCGTTCGTTCTTCATTGTTCCTCGGTCCTTTCGCGACACAGTCGCCAATAGGAGGACCCGAACCGACCGGATCTAACAGAAAGCGCAGAAAAATATTTTTCGATCCGCGGCAACCTTCCAGGGACACTCGAACGGGTCTTCCACCCACCCGCTCACGCCATGGCAATCGCGCACGGCACTGCGACACCGGGCCATCTCCAACGGAGGGAGCCCTCTCAGTAGACCGACATGCCACCTTCGGCCGGAATCACCGCAGCAGTGATCATGCGAGATTCCTCAGATGCCAGGAACAGGGCGACGTTGGCGATCTCGTGGGGTTCACCCACCCCGAAGGGGTAGCGGCGCGCCGTCTTCTCCGTTTGGGCGGGTCGTTCGCCAGCTGCGGTGCCGAACCTGGCCCGGACCCGCTCGGTGAGCACGAACCCGGGGCAGATGGCGTTGACCCTGATGCCGTGACGGGCGTAACTGGCCGCCATGGATCGGGTCAGGGAGATGATCCCCCCCTTCGCGGCGGCGTAGACGTGCATGTTCACCCCGCTGAGGGCAGCGAGGGACGACATGTTGACCACCGAGCCGCCTCCCCCCGCGATCATGTGGGGGATTGCGTGGCGGGAGCAGATCATGGTGCCTCGTAGATCGAGCGACATCGTGTGGTCGTAGACCGCATCGAGGTCGATGGACTCCACGGCGCCGTCCTCGGGAATCGAGCCGCCAGCGCAGTTGTAGAGCACGTCGATGGCCCCGTAGAGGTCCATCGCCGTCGACATCGCATCACTTACCCGTGCGGTATCGGTCACATCGGTTCCGATGAACTGGGCTTCCCCGCCCAGGTCGCGAATCAGCCGTTCGGTCTCGCGCCCGAGGTCAGGGTCGAGCTCCAGGATGACCACCCGAGCGCCTTCTGCCGCGAAACGCTGGGCGGCCGCCCGACCGATGCCGATGCCCGCCCCCGTGATGACGGCCACCTTGTTGTCGAGTCTGCCCATCGGACTACCTCCCCCGGCCCTGACGGCCCCGGGCCGCCCACCTAGTCTTGCACCGGGTGCCGCACGACGATGCCCGTACGACACAGGGGGTCATGGTGAAGCAGCCGCTGTCAGCTGAGTTGGTCGGATTGGAGCTTCCGTCGGTCACGTGGTCGTGGGGGTGGCGAGATGCCGTGCTGTACGCCTTGGGGATCGGCAGTCGCCCCGGAGACGGGGCCCTGGTCGACGCGGAGGCCGACGAAGGTGGGCTGGATTTCCTCTACGAGCGGCGGGGTCCGAAGGTGTACCCAACCTTTGCGGTGATCCCGGGCATGGCTGCCCTGGGCGGGGTGAGCAAGGTGGTCGATCTCGACATCGCCCGGATGTTGCACGGCGAGCAGGCCATCACCATGCACCGACCGTTCCCCGCATCGGGGGAGTTGACGGTGGCGGGCCGCATCGTCGACGTATGGGACAAGGGCACCGCGGCCGTGATCGGGGTGGAGTCGACGTTGATCGACGGCGACGGCCCGGTGGCCACCACCTACGCCTCGTTGTTCGCCAAGGGGTACGGGGGCTTCGGGGGTGAGCGGGGGCCAGACACCACCGGGATCCATCAGCCGCCGGATCGAGATCCAGATCATGTCGTGCAGGACGTGGTGCGCCCCGAGCAGGCAGCCCTGTACCGGTTGTCAGGCGATCGGGTGTTGCTGCACATCGATCCCGACTTCGCCCGCCGAGCCGGCTACCCGGGGCCCTTCCTGCACGGGCTGTGCACTTACGGGTTCGCCGGTCGGGCCGTGTTGGCCTCGTTGTGCGACAACGAGCCCGAGCGCCTGCAGTCCATGACCGGCCGGTTCGCCGATCTGGTCTGGATGAACGACACCATCATCACCAAGATGTGGGAGATCGGCGACGGGGAGGCGGTGTTCCGCTCCGAAACACAGGGCGGTGCCGTGGTTCTGTCGCATGCTCACGTGCGCTACACCCCATGACCCCGCTGGAGTACCTGGGCGCGGAGCACATCGACGAGACGACATGGCGGCTGGCGCTGCCCCGGTCGATCCACGGCGCCTTCGGCGGGGTGACAGGCGGTGCCCTGGCCGCTGCGGCGGTGGCCATGGGCCGGCGTGCAGCGCCGGGGCGACTGGCCATCGGCCTCGACATCCACTTCCTCAGGGGGCTGGCCAGCGAGTCGGCAACCGCAGACATCGAGGTGCTCACCTCGGGCCGAAGCCTCACCATCGTGCGGGTCGAGTTCAGCGACGAGCAAGGCCGACGCACCACGGTCGCCCGAACGGCATTCGCCGAGCCTGAGGCCCTGGAATCCATCGACGCCGACACCCCGGCGACCCCGGAGGCTCCCCCACCCCCCGACCTGATCGACCAGAGCAAACCGTGGCGCGCCCCCAAGGGCGTGGAGGTCCCCATCATCGACACCGCCCAACCCCGGGCCGCGAAGGTCGGCGACGCCATCGCCACCATCGTCACCGTTCCCTGGGACCCCGACGGCGACGGCGCCGAGGGCACCTGCCTGGCCGCTGATCTCTCGGTCGGTCCCCCCGTCGACGCCGTTCTTCCCCGGGGCACCTGGGTGCCTCACCCCAACCCCGACGTCTCCATCCGGTTCGCCGGACCGGTGACGTCCACCACCCTGGTGGCCATCGCCGCCAGCCGTCGGGTCGCGAGCGGTGTTGCCACGGTCACCAGCGAGATATGGGACGGCGCCGATCTCGTCGGAACCGCCATCTCCACCAGCCTGTTCATGGCCCAACGCTGAACCTTGCGCGGACACCGGCGCGACGCGCCCAGGCCTCCGGAGCCAGCGTCCCGCTCCGATCTCGGCCCTAGGCGCTAGGCCGTCATTCCGACGTCAGGGCACGAGGTTGCTCGCTTGGCCTGGCACCGGTCTGACACGATCGAGCCCGAGCGACTCGCAGACCTGCACGGCAGAATAACGAAGGCCCGAAACCAGATCGGGTTAGGGGCGTCGATGTTGGTGGGGGGGGGCGGATTTGAACCAGCGACCGTCGGGGTATGTGTCCGACGAGCCTGATTCTGCCACCAGGGGCACTGACCTGCACATTCGGATGTATTGCCAGGTCAGCAGGTCGTCTCTGTTGCTGCTGGCGCTTCCCGCTATTCACCGCTAGTCCCCCCTGTTTACGGTTGTCTCGTGAGTTTTCTGTGAGCTTTTGCTGCGCTCAGCAGCCGGCGAATTTTCGGCCGTCAAGACCGTCACGAACCGGCCTGTCGCTGGCGTGCAGGGTGCTGACCGGAGGGAGAACGCAACCCTCAACCCAAGCAGCATTCGATCGGCCTGGTTCGAGGCCGCACTGTCGACTCCTCGATGGCCAGAAACCACGAGCCGCATCCACCGGCCGTTCGCCTTCAACACTCCGCTCTAGGC
>JAYPWI010000075.1:0-4610 GCA_038135065.1 Acidimicrobiales bacterium | reverse complement strand
CGCCCCCCTCGGCGCCGACTTCCACATTGGGACCGGTCCCGAGCATGACCACAGGGTTGCGCCTGTCATCCCAGCCCCTCCCCTGTCCTACGCAGGAGGCGACGGGTCCGAAACAAATCGTGATTCGATCCCCTACCGGGCGGCCAACCCTCGACTGGTCGCCGAGGAGTCGTTCACCATTCCCTGGCGCCGGGCCGAGATCCCCGCTGCCGGAGGGCACGGCAACGCCCGCAGCGTGGCAATAGCCCAGAGCGTGGTCTCGGCCGGTGGATCGGTCAACGGCGTCGAACTGCTCACCCCGGCCACCGTTGAGCGCATTTTCGACGTGCAGGCAGCAGGCCGTGATCTGGTGCTCGGCATCGGTGTCACCTTCGGTGTCGGGTACGGCCTCAACTCGCCGCGTGCGCCGATCAGCCCTAACGAACGAGTGTGCTACTGGGGCGGGTGGGGTGGATCCCTGGTCGTGAACGACGTCGACTCAGGGTTCACGATGGCCTACGTCATGAACAAGATGGGTGAGGGAACGGTCGGCGACGAGCGCGCCCATCACCTGCTGCGGGGCTGCTACGCAGCCCTGGCCTGAGCGCTCGTGCCCTGGCACGATCGGGTGGCCCCGGTCACCTTCGACATCGACTGCGAGGGTCGGCGTCATTCGATCAGTTGGCATGCGGGAGCCTTGGTACTCGACGATCATCCCGATCCCGAGGCCGAGCGAGCGCTGGTGGCCCTCGGCGGCACGACCCCGCGGTGTGTGGAGGTGCTGGACCTGTGGGATCACGCCGTCGACGATGGTGGGTTCTTGGAGGAGTGGGCTCCCCACCTCGATGCTGATCATCGACGCCGATGGTGGCTGCGAACGGCTCTGGACCGGCTGCGGGCGGAAGGCGTTCAGGACTTCCTCTACGACCTGCCTCGCGACCGAGCCGCCGTCATGGCCCAGGCGGTGATCACCCTGCCTCATGAACTGCTCGACAGAGCGGCGGGTGCGGTGATCGACCGGGCGGACCGTGCCGGTTGGGAGGTCGAGCCCTCCCTCGTGACCCATGCCGCCGAGGCGGTCCGTCTCCGACTACGCCGAAGTTTCGTAGCGAGCCTGCACGGCACGGTGGGGCAGGCACGCAGCGCGGCCCTGGTGCCCTTCCGCTGTCGTATCGGCCTCGGCGTCAGCCCTACCGCAGAGGGTCGCCTGGCCGGGCGGGGCAGCCAGGTTGTGGCCACCGTGCGGCCCTCGTGGCTGAGCCGGGTCTGGGCCCGGGGCGTCGCCATCTACGAGGGGCGACTTACCCTCGATGCCGAGGAGGTGGCAGGCATCGTGACGTTGCGTCAACTGCACTGGGACCCAGACCCGACCGAGCCCGACGCCCTGGTGGCCTCGGTCCACCACCACGTCATCATCTGAGAGGACGCTCACTGTCGAATGTACGGCGATGGTGGTCCGTCGCCGTTCGCTCGAACGTGTGTGACACCCAACTCGTCAGGCGGCAGGTAGCGCCCAATCGATGGGGTCCAGCCCCTGCGCGACCAGGGCCTCGTTCGCCCTGCTGAACGGCCGGCTCCCGAAGAACCCGTTCGACGCGCTGAGCGGCGACGGGTGAGCCGACTCGATGACCATGTGACGGGTCGTGTCGATGAGCGCCTTCTTCTTGCGGGCATAGGCTCCCCACAGGACGAACACCACCGGGTGGTCCTTGGCGTCGACGGCCTTGATGACCTCGTCCGTGAAGGTCTCCCACCCCCGGTTACGGTGGGAGCCCGCCTGGTGGGCCCGCACCGTGAGCACTGCGTTGAGCAGGAGCACACCCTGCCGGGCCCAAGCTTCGAGGTTGCCGTGGCGGGGCGGAGCGATCCCGAGATCTGCCTGGAGTTCCTTGTAGATGTTGCGCAGCGACGGGGGAATCTGCACCCCACGGCGCACCGAGAAACACAAACCATGAGCCTGTCCAGGACCGTGGTACGGGTCCTGCCCGAGGATGAGCACCCGCGTGGCCGTGTACGGCGTCAGGTGGAGGGCCGCGAACACCTCGTCGGGAGGTGGGTACACCTCGCCGATCTGCCGCTCCCCGGCGACGAAGGTAGTGAGGTCACGCCAGTACGGCTTTTCGAACTCTCCGCGCAGGACGGGGTTCCAGTCCGTGCGGGTCACTGCGCCGGACCCAACCCCTCACCCAAGGGTCTCGGCGGCCCGCCGGGCGAGCTCGATCGAGATCCCGATGCGGTCGCGGTAGTACTCGAGGTCCACGCCCTCGGTCGACTTCTGGCCCTGCATGTACCGGGCGTAGACACCGTGGATGATGCAGGCCGTCTTGAAGTGGTTGAAACAGACGTAGAAGTCCAGTTGGGAGAGGTCGGCCCCCGTCTGGTCGGCGTAGCAGTCCACCAGCTCTGACCGGCTGGCGAATCCCTCTGCCAGGGTCGGTGCGTCGGCCTTGTTCTGCAGCTCGTCCCCCGGTTCGATCCATCCGTTGAGGGCGTAGGCAAAGTCGGCCAGTGGATCGCCAAGGGTCGAGATCTCCCAGTCCAGCACCGCCGTGATCTGACCCTCTGCGCCCACCAGACAGTTGTGCAGGCCGTAGTCGCCGTGCACGACGCGTGCGGGCCCCTGGGCCGGTATGCGGGCCTCGAGCAGATCGTGGAGCTCGTGGAGCACCGGATCGTCGTAGGAGGCTCCCCCGGTCGAGGCCTGCCAGCTCCGGTACCAGGTGCGGATCTGGCGCCCGACGTAGTCCTCGCGCTTACCGAGATCGCCCAGGCCCACGTCGTCGGGCTCGACCGAGTGCAGTGATGCGAGGACCGACATGAACGAGGGGCCGACCGCAGCCCGGGCCGCTGCCGACAAGTACCCCTCCACATCGGCCAACTCGAACAGGGCCCGACCATCGACCTGGCTCATCACATAGAAATGGGCACCTGTGACCTCTGGGCTCTCGCAGTACCCGTAGGCCTTGGCCACGGGCACTGCAGTCGGACCCAGTCCGCTGATGATGGTGAACTCCCGGTGCATGTCATGGGCCTTGGGCAGCAGCTCCCCCATCGGAGGGCGGCGCACGACTGCCCGGTTGCCATCGAGATCGGTGAGGCTGTAGGTCAGGTTGCTGTGGCCCCCTTCGAGGCGCACCCACTCGAACGGGGGACGTAGACCCTCACAGTGCTCGGCGATCCACGCCTCGACAGCCGGCACGTCGTACCCGGTGATATCGCTCACTACGCCCCCTACAACCTCTGGCCAACCATATTCCGTCGCCGCCGAGCGCGGCGGACCGATCGGAGCGGACAGAGGGTGCGATCGCGTGCAATTCTGAAGGAACAGCCTGCGATCGTCGCGGCTTCCGGTACCCGTTGGGGAGGGTCAGCAATGGATTTCGATTATTCGCCGAAGGTGCTCGAAGCCCGGGACCGGCTCGAAGCCTTCATGGACGCGAACGTGTACCCCGCCGAGGACGAGCACACGGCCTTCGTGAACGATCCTGCGAACCTGTGGGTCCAGCCACCCATCGTGGAGGAACTCAAGGAAAAGGCGCGCCAGGCGGGGATCTGGAACTGGTTCCTGCCAGCCGAGTACGGGGATTGGTCACCGGGCTTCAGCAATGTCGAGTTCGCACCGCTCGCCGAGGTCATGGGTCGGGTGCCCTGGTCGTTCGAGGTCTTCAACTGCTCGGCTCCCGACCGGGGCAACATGGAGGTGCTGGCCAAGTACGGCACCCCCGAACAGCAGGACCAGTGGCTCCGCCCCCTGCTCGAAGGCCGCATCCGTTCGACCTACGGCATGACCGAACCCCAGGTGGCCAGCTCCGACGCCACCAACATGGTATTGCAGATCGAACGGGACGGTGACCACTACGTCCTCAACGGGCGAAAGTGGTGGAGTTCGAACATCTACCACCCACTGTGCGAGTTCGTGATCACCATGGGGGTCTCGAACCCCGACAACCCCCGCCACCAGCGCCATTCGATGGTGATCGTGCCCAAGGACACCCCCGGACTCGAGATCGTGCGTCCCCTCAGCGTGTTCGGCAACGTCCACTCGCCGGCCGGCCACGGTGAGCTCGCCTACCACGATGTGCGGGTGCCCATCGACAACATCGTCCTCGGCGAGGGTCGGGGCTTCGAGATTGCGCAGGGACGTCTCGGCCCCGGTCGCTTCCAGTACGCAATGACCTGTGTGGGCATGGCCCAGCGGATGCTCGACCTGGTGTGCGCCCGGTCCGAGCAGCGTGAGCCCTTCGGCCGCAAGATCAGCGAGTTCAGCTCGGTCCGCCAGGACATCGCCCGTATGCGTTGTCAGATCGAGGAGACGCGTCTGCTGGTCCTCAAGGCGGCGGCCGAGATGGACAAGGCGGGGGCCAAGGGTGCTCGCGATTACATCTCGATGGTCAAGATCGTCGGTCCGAAGTTGGCCCACGACGTCGCAGAGCGGGCCATGCAGATCTTCGGGGGCAAGGGCGTATCCGGCGATACCCCGATCGCCGAGATGTACGTCATGGGTCGCCTCATGCGCATTGCCGATGGTCCCGACGAAGTCCACATGAATCAGCTCGCCAAGCTGACCATCGCCCAGGCCGAGATCGCCCGCAACGAGGGCAAGGGCGGCGTCCACTGGTTCGGCGACTGAG
>JAYPWI010000074.1:779-4724 GCA_038135065.1 Acidimicrobiales bacterium | reverse complement strand
GCCACCTCGAAGGTGGCCATGAGACAGGCATCGAACCCCAACAGGTCCAACTGGTCGATCTCGGCCGCTCGCAGCCCCCGCGCAAGCCCTTCGTCGATTTCGGCGAGGTCGAGGATGTCGCCGCCGTCGGTCTCGTCGGGACCCATGCCCACCCATCCGGCGCCGTGGTCCCACAAGATCAACGCATAGTGAGCTGCGGGGTGCGCAGCAGCAGTGTCGGCAATGAACGTGGCCAGGGTGTCGGCGCGGCCCATGTTCAGTTCCGTGCCCGCTGGGGCACTGATGGAGCCATCGCTGCTGACGATCATGGACCGAGCGTCTTCGAAGTCCTCGATCGGTCCGGTGGCTGTATCGAGGTAGGCCGGATGACGGTCGACCAAGGCGACGATGTTGACGTCGTCGGACGAGCCTGCGGCCCTCATCTCGAGGAGGTCCTCCACGGCGAACGACTCGAGGTCGTTGTCGCCGATCACGTACACCATGACCGTCCATTCGGCCCGGTCCGAGGGCTCATCGGTTCCATCGGTCGACGCTGGCGCCGTCTGTACAGGGACGGCACCTGTCGGGCTGGTGGGCTCGGCGTCCGAGGCCTGCACGCTGAGGTCGGTTGCTCGATCATCGACCGTTGCCTCGGTGCAGCCCAGACACAGGAGGGCGAGGCCGGCCAGGGTGCGCAGGGTGGGCCGCATGAACATGGGGAAGCTCCTCGGCAATGTGCAGGTCGATTGACGTCGGTTCGACCGAGGCCACCCTAAGCCGCGGAGGTCCCCGGGCGAGGGGAACCTCCGGTGTGTGCGACCATGCAGGCCACGAGGAGGTGGTCATGGCGGTAACCGAGACCGATGGTGCGCCTGTCGGCGTAGCGCTGTGGGGGACCGAACCGGTGCGGGCGATGGTTGGGCACGCGCGCACGGCCGAGAGGGTCGGGTTCGAGAGCATCTGGCTCGTCGATACGCAGATGATCTGCCGTGAGCTCTATGTGACCTTGGCCGCATGTGCTGCAGCGACCGAGACCCTGGTATTGGCTACCGGGGTGACTGTGCCGGGGACTCGCCACGAGAGTGTGACCGCAGCATCCCTGGCGACACTGGCCGAGTATGCAGATGGGCGGGTCGTTGCCGGCATCTCGACCGGACATTCCGCCGTCCGTAACATCGGCGGCCGCCCGGCCACGATCGAGCAGCTGGCCGACTACGTCGGGCGGGTTCGTAGCCTCCTCGACGGGCGCTCGGTCTCGTACCCCCGAGACCAGGAAGGTGCACTGACGTGGCTCGACGGGCCGACCCGGGTGCCCGTGCACATCGCTGCCTCGGGTCCTCGGCTCACCCGAGCAGCAGCTGCGATGGGGGATGGGGTGATCCTGTTGCAGGGGGCGGCGCCCGACCTGATCGAGCGAGCCCTGGGCATGGTGCAGGAGGGTCGCGCCGCAACGGGTCGCGGACCCGACGAGGTCGAGACCACCGTCTGGGTCTATGTGGGCCTCGATGACGATCGGGAACGGGCCCTCGATCAGGTGAGGGCGCGGGTCGCCGCAATCCTGCGCCTGGCCGACCCGGCTGGATTCGAAGGCGAGGATCGGGAGGTGGTCGAGCGCCTGCGCCGTAGCTACGACATGTACGCCCACGCAGCTTCGATGCCTGAGCATGCCTCCCTCGTACCGGAGCGCATGCTCGATCGGTACGCCATCGCGGGGACTCCTGACGAGGTGCGGGTGCGGATCGACGCGCTGCGGGCCGACCCGAGAATCGACCGGGTGGTGGTGAGCCCTCAGGTCGGGTCGCCCGCACTGCCCGTCACCGGACCGTTCCTCGAACGGTTCGGCGCCGAGATGCTGGATCCACGCTGACCCTGTCGTGCTCGGGGAGCGATGGCCTCGGCGACGCCGACGAAGTCGACGATTACCATCCGCTGCGGAGGCAGGGGGTCGCGAGCCGGCTCTGGTGGGACGAGGGGATGTCATGGGTCCGTTGAGCGGGGTGAAGATCGTCGAACTGTTCTGCATCGGTCCGGGGCCGTTCGCAGCGATGCAGCTGTCGGACATGGGGGCCGATGTCCTTCTCGTCGATCGAATGATCGAGCAGGATCTTGGCTACCCGGAGCACCAGTACCGCTTCATGTACCGCAACCGGCGGTCGGTGAGATTCGATCTCAAGGATCCCGACGACGTGGAGTTCGTGCTGGGCCTTGTCGAGGAGGCCGACGGGCTGATCGAAGGTTTTCGGCCCGGGGTCGCTGAGCGCCTCGGTCTCGGGCCCGACGTGTGCTTGGGGCGCAACCCCCGGCTCGTGTACGGCCGAATGACCGGTTGGGGGCAACAGGGCCCGAACGCCACCCGGGCCGGGTACGACGCCAACTTCATCTCACCAACGGGTGCACTGTGGGCCATCGGGGAGGCAGATCGTCCACCACCGCCCCCGCTGATCCTGGCTGGTGACCTCGGCGGAGGTGGCATGTACCTGGCCATGGGCATGATCGCGGCGCTGTACGAGGCGCGGTCCTCGGGCAGGGGTCAGGTCGTGGACGCCGCCATCAGCGACGGCACGCTGAACCTGATGGCGTACTTCTACGGCAACCTGGCCGGCGGCACGTGGGAGAACGAGCGGCAGGCCAACCTCGTTGATGGCGGAGACTGGCGCTACGGCACCTACCGATGTGCCGACGGAGGCTTCGTGTCGACGGCCCTGCTCCAGCGGAAATTCCTCGACAACTTCGTGGCAAAAAGCGGGATCGACCTCGACGGGCTCGGTGATCCCAACGATCGAGCCGCCTGGCCCGGCTACAGGCAGCGGATGGCCGAACTGTTTGCGACGCGAAGCCGCGACGAATGGGCGGCCCTGTTCGATGGCCCCGACGACACGGTCCACCCGGTGCTGGACATGATCGAGGCCCAGAGCGCACCGCAGAACATCGAGCGCCACGCCTTCGTCGATGTCGACGGCACGAGCCAGCCCGCCCCGGCCCCGCGATTCACCCGAACCCCGTCGTCGGTGTCCCGAGGGGCTCCTCGCCCAGGGGAGGGAGGCGCTGAGGTGCTGGCCGACTGGGGGGTCGACACAGCGCAGATCGAGCGACTGCGAGCTCGCGGGTCGGTGCTCTGATGCTCAGTCTCGAGTGGTCACGGGGTGAGTACCAGGCGCCCTGAGACCTGTCGGCGTTCGAGGCGGTCGAGCGCGTCCGGGATGCTCTCGAGGGGAACGGTTTCGCTGACCGGGGGCCGGATTGCCCCCTGGGAATACAGGCGCAGCAGGTCCTCGTGGGCGGCTTCGATCACCGAACGACCGTCATGGGTGACATAGGCGCTCCAGTGCAGACCCAGCACGCTGTAGTTCTTGACCAGCACGTGATTCGCCGGGTAGCTGGGAATGCCGCCCGACGCGAACCCAATGACGACCAGCCGTCCTTCCCACGCCATGAGCCGGCGGGTCACCTCGCCGGCATCACCACCGACCGGATCGAAGGCCACGTCGACGCCGTGCCCGTCGGTGATGTCCATGACTGCCGCGTAGAGGTCCTCGTCGTTGTAGTCCAGGGCGTGATGGGCGCCGTGACTGCGGCAGGCTGCGGCCCTGTGGGAGCCGCCTGCCGTGGCGATGACCCGGGCCCCTGCCGCCGTCCCCAGCTGGATCGCCGCTGACCCGACACCTCCTGCCCCGCCGTGCACGAGCAACCATTCACCGGCCTGTAGGCGACCCCGATGATGGATGCCGACATGGGCGGTTTGGTACGTCGAGTACAGGACGGTGGCATCGGGTCCCGGAACGTCGGGCGGGAACATCAGACACGACTCGGTGCGCACGAGGGCCTGCTCGGCGTACCCACCGGAGGGAAGGGCGGACATGCCGCCGACGCGACTGCCGGGTGAGGGGCCGCCGTCATCTCCCGAAGCGACGACGATCCCGAACGTTTCGAGCCCTGGAGTGAAGGGCACTCCGGGGCGGTCTTGGT
>JAYPWI010000074.1:0-769 GCA_038135065.1 Acidimicrobiales bacterium | reverse complement strand
CCCTGGCACAGCAGGATGTCGGCGAAGTTGATGTTCCCCGCCTCGACGGTGACCAGGGTCGTGCCTGGTCGGGGCTCCGGTGCGTCGATCGTCTCGAGCGAGAGAGCGGAAGAAGGATGCCCGAGTTGGTTGACCCGCCATGCTCGCACTGGCTTCCCCTCGCCTCGTCGTCGGCGGAAATCCTAGCGGCGACAACGGGAAGGGCTCGGCTCGGATGGGCAGGCCCTGTATGTATCGATAAAGCCGCAGTGGATCCAGCGTCCTTTGATTCAATAGCGGAGAGTAGTTATATAACCACTTTCCGCGACTGAACTGTTCTATTTCTCCCTGCGGGTGAGCTCTTGCAGAGATGCCACGGCGCAGGCGGGGCGTCTGCGTGGACGCACTGGGCGAGGTCAGCCGGGTGAAGTGTCCGTCCTTCCTCCCCTCGGGGGGGACGCGGAATGCTTCGAGAGGTTGATGTCAAGGGGTTTGAGCAAACCTTGACCCGCTTGCCGGTGCCGCGGTCGGGACCCGCGCGTGGAGTGATTCGGGAGGGGCAAGGCAGTGACCGGTCCTGGGGTCCTAGGGGCCCCCAGGGGGGTGGCCGTCGACCTACGTCATAAATGGAAATGGCAAATCAACGGTTTTTGTCACAGTTCAGGTCTTGCTAACTCTCGCTTAACGTGGCTATAGTCACGGTCAGTAGCAATCAAACGCTCTGAGTGAGTCCAACTCGCGAAGGGTATGGGAGTAGTGACATGAAGAAGAAGATCATCGGAGTGCTGGG
>JAYPWI010000073.1:0-4946 GCA_038135065.1 Acidimicrobiales bacterium | reverse complement strand
CTCGCGAAGGGTATGGGAGTAGTGACATGAAGAAGAAGATCATCGGAGTGCTGGGAGCGATGCTTCTCTCCGGTCTCCTGTTCACGGGGGGTTCGGCCTTCGCAACCCATGACGAACCCGGCACCCTGCATGCATGTGTGGGTCGGAACCGGTCGCCGATGCGGTGGGTGCAGAGCCCCGACGATTGCCGACGCCGGGAGATGTCCATCTCATGGGCCGGATCCGTCTCGGGAGGATTGGTCTCGTTGCCCACGAAGCACATCTATGAAGGCTTCACCGTTCCCTGGTACGAGAACGACTTCGTCACCGTCTACATCGACTGCCGTGGGGCGAGCCCGACCGCATCGCTGTTGCTGACCACCACCGTTGATGCCGCCTACAGCTCTCGCAACCCCGGCGGCGAGATGTACGGGTGGGTCACGGCCAACTCGATCGCCGTGCCGGTGTCACAGCAGATATCGAACGGTCCCACCGAGCTCGAGGTGTTCTCGCGCGACGGAACACAGACCGTCTCGGTGCGGGCCATGGTCCACACCCCTGACAATGCCTGCGAGTTCTACGGCTCGGCACAGCACAACTGAGTCCTGACGTCGACCCCAGGTCGACGTACGGGCCCCCCGGTCGGATCGCCTCGGACCGGGGGGCCCTCGCCGTTCCAGGGTGGGGCTGAGTCCGGCTCTACCGGAGTTTGTGGCCTAGGGTGAGGGCCGCGGTCGGGTGCTCGAGAACGTGAGGCATCGGCCTGTGGAGTGCGCATGGACACCGAGGCCTCTGAGAACAGACGCAACCTTCCCGACGTGGACGCCGTGGTCGTCGGTGCCGGCTTCGCAGGGCTGTACCTGGCCCACCGTCTGACGGCCTCGGGGTTCACCCTGCGGGGCTTCGAGGCCGGTGGTGATGTCGGAGGCACCTGGTACTGGAACCGCTACCCGGGTGCCCGATGCGACATCGAAAGCATGCAGTACTCCTACCAGTTCTCCGAAGAGCTGCAGCAGGAGTGGGAGTGGCCCGAGCGCTACGCCTCTCAGCCCCAGATCCTCTCCTACATCAACCACGTCGCCGACCGCTTCGACCTGCGGCGTCACTTCACCTTCGAGACCCGGGTGGCCGGGGCGGTGTTCGACGACGAACACCACCTCTGGGAGGTGACCACCGACAGCGGCGAAACCGTGCGCGCTCGCTTCGTGCTGCTCGGGGTGGGGGTGCTGTCCACCACCCACACGCCGCGCTTCGATGGCATCGAGGACTACCAGGGCACCCTGCTCCACACGGGGCGGTGGCCCCACTATGACGTCGACCTGGCCGGCAAGCGGGTCGGCATCATCGGCACCGGGTCGTCGGCCGTGCAAGCCGTTCCCGTGCTCGCCGAAGAGGTCGAGCACCTCTATGTCTTCCAACGCACCCCCAACTACGTGGTGCCCGCCCGTAACCGGGAACTCAGCGTCGACGAGGTCGCCGAGATAAAGGACGACTACCGGGGCTTCCGGGCCCGGGCCAAGGAACGGCCGTCTGCCTTCTTGTTCCCTTTCAACCCTGGTTCGGCCCTCGAGGTGTCCGACGAGGAGCGGCGGCAGCAGTTCGACGCTCAGTGGGAGGTCGGCGGGTTGCCCTTCCTCGGCGCCTTCGGTGACCTGCTGCTGAACAAGCAGTCGAACCAACTCGTCACCGACTACTGGGCCGAGCGGGTACGGGAGATCGTCGAAGATCCCGAGGTCGCCGAGTTGCTGATCCCTCGGGGCGACATCTTCGGAGGCAAGCGGCTGTGCTCGGGCACCGGATACCTCGAGGCCTTCAATCGGGACAACGTCACCCTGGTAGATGTCCGCGACGGCGGGATCGACCACTTCACCCCCCAGGGGCTTGCCGCTGCCGGGCAGACCTTCGACCTCGACGCCGTCATCTGCGCGACCGGGTTCGATGCCCTCACCGGCAGCGTGGTGGCCATGGACATCACCGGACCTGACGGGACCACCCTGAGGGAGGCGTGGGAAGACGGGCCCGACACCTACCTCGGTCTCGGCATCGCCGGGTTCCCGAACCTGTTCAACACCCAGGGCCCTGGCAGCCCCGGGGTGTTCGTCACCATGGTCACCGGCATCGAGCACCAGTCCGACTGGATCGTCGACTGCATGGAGCACATGCGGGCCAGCGGGCTGACCCGCGTCGAGGCCGACCGCGACGCCCAGACGGCGTGGGTGCAGGTGGTTGCCGACGCTGCGGCCGGATCGCTGCGGTCCCAGTGCGACTCGTGGTACATGGGCTCCAACATCGACGGGAAACACCGGGTCTTCATGCCCTACATCGGCGGATTCCCCGCCTACCGGACCTACTGCGCCGACGAGCAAGAGCGGGGCTACCCGAGCTTCAGGCTGCGCTGAGCTCGTATCGGCGACCCCGGCGGCCCGAACGGCTAGACCATCGGCATGGCTGGCTCCCTCCCCACCGTGTGGCTGCTCGGGGACCAACTCCACCCCGAGGTGGCCTCCCTGCAGGGGCGGGCGCCGGGGGAGTGCCGCATCCTGATGGTGCGCAGCGACGCAAAGGTGGCCAGCCGTCCCTGGCATCGCCAACGGTTACATCTCGTGCTTTCGGCCATGGCCCACCGAGCAGAGGAGTTGCGAGCCCAGGGGTACGAGGTCGACGAGCGCAGGGCTCCGACCCTGGCCGAAGGGATCGCCGCCCACCGGGCCCACTTCGATCCCTCTGAGGTGATCGCCATGGAGCCCATGAGCTGGGACGGGCGGGAGCTCCTACGCCGCGTGGGGGTGACCGTGGTCCCCAACAACCAGTTCCTGTGCAGTTACCAGGACTTCGCCCACTGGGCGGAGGGTCGACGGTCGTTGAAGATGGAGGACTTCTACCGCTGGCAGCGGACCCGCCTCGACGTCCTCATGGTCGACGGCCAACCGGTCGGCGGACGGTGGAACTTCGATGACGAGAACCGGGAGCGGCCCCCCAACGATGGGCGGGCCTGGCCACCGCTGACCCGGTTCGAGCTCGACGACATCGACCACTTGGTGCTCGAACAGATGCCCGACGGTGTCGGGCGCGAACCCGACGGCACCTGGCCCGTGACGAGAGCCCAGGCCCTGGCCCGGCTCGATGAGTTTGTGACCCACGGCCTCGGACCCTTCGGCCCCCACGAGGACGCCATGCTGGCCGCCGAATGGAAGATGGCCCACTCGTGTCTGAGCTCCTCGATGAACATCGGGCTGCTCCACCCAGCCGAGGTGGTGGCCGCCGCCGTGGCCGCCTACGAACGGGACGCCCTGCCCCTCAACAGCGTCGAGGGGTTCGTGCGCCAGGTCATCGGCTGGCGGGAGTACGTGTGGGGGGTCTACTGGCTGTGGATGCCCGACTACCGGGGGTTGAACAGCCTCGGCGCGACCCGATCGGTGCCCCCGGCCTTCACCGGCGCAGCCCCGACCCATATGGCCTGCGTGGGCGGGGTCGCCAGTCATGTCGAGGCGCATGGCTACGCCCACCACATCGAGCGACTGATGGTGTTGGGAAACCTGGCCCTCACCGCGGGGGTCGACCCGGTGGCCATGACCGACTGGATGTGGGCGTCGTTCGTCGACGGGGCGGAGTGGGTGATGCTGCCCAACGTGGTGGGAATGGCCCTGTATGCCGACGGGGGCATGATGGCCACCAAGCCCTATGCCAGCGGCGGGGCATACATCAAACGGATGAGCGACTGGTGCAAGGGTTGTCGCTACGACCCGGGGAAGCGTTCGGGACCTGACGCCTGCCCGTTCACCACCCTGTACTGGGACTTCATGGACCGGCACCGTGCGGTGCTGTCAGCCAACCACCGGATGGCCCGCCAACTCGGTGGGATTGATCGTCTGTCCGATCTCGACGCCACCCGGCAGCGGGCCCGGGAGGTGCTGGATCTGCTGGACCGAGGCGAACTCTGAGGCTGGATCAGGTGGCCAGCACCGCGGCCAGGACGATGCCCCGCGCCGTCCACGCGATGGTGCGGACCCAGTTGGTGGTGACCAGGCGTCGAGCCACCTCGTCGTCGTGGCTGACCGCCAACCGACCGTGCAGCGGCACCTGGATGGCGATGGTGCTCAGCAGCGCGATGCCCAGCAACACCGCGCTGGTCCACGCCGCAGCCACTCCCATGGTCGGGGGTCGATCCACGAGCAGGACGAGGGAGGTGATGCCTTCGGCCGCCATGGGCACGCCGACCACGGGGGTGATGCGCCGCTGGTGTTCGGTGGCGGCTGCCGACGGCACGAGGGCCGAGTAACCCGCCAGCATCGGATAGTGGACGACCTGCACCATCCAGATGACCCCCACCATCATCCAGGTGGCCGCCGTTCCCACCACCAACACCCAGGTCACCGCTGCTCACCCAACTGGTCGAGGGCGGGTGGGGCGGCGACGGTCACGCCGGACGGGTGGCCAGCAGGGCTTGACCACCCTGGGGCCCGCCGTGCTCGGAGTGCACGGTGCCAGCTGGGACCAGCCCGACCTGCCCGGGGGTCAGCGGCTGGTCGCCCTGGGGGGAGGCCAGGGTCATCGACCCCGACAGCATGAGGACCATCGCATCGAAGTCGTGGGTGTGCAGGTCGGGACGCTGGTCGGGCTCGTAGGTCATGGTCCGCGGCTCGGCCCATCCCTCGGCCGTGCAGCGCGCTCGGAACTCGTCGTCGGTCATCGCTCGAGCCTACGGTTTGCGCCAGCCCCATTGTGTGCTGCCGGTACTGGGCCGCCGGTGCTGGGCCGCTTGTACTGTGCAACCGATGTCGTCCGCACCCGTCCCGGCCCGTCGATTGGCGGCTGCCCTCGAGCCGATTGCCGGCCAGGCCCAGTTCTCACCCGAGTGCCAGGCGGCCTACGAAACGCTCGGGTTCGACCCGAGCCCTGGGATGGTCGGATCGACGGTGATTCCCGACCGCAGCGCCTACTTCACTGCTCGAGGCTCGGTGCTGGGC
>JAYPWI010000072.1:0-5610 GCA_038135065.1 Acidimicrobiales bacterium | reverse complement strand
ACGCCGGCCGGAGCTCGTTCCCGGCGAGCGAGGGTGTTGACCACGGCCCGATCACCGTGCACATGACGGGCGATGCCGACCAGGATGTCGCTGATGATCTCCATGGCTTCCGGGGGTGGTTCGGGTGGATCGACTCCCACGCTCGCTGCCACGTCGTCGGTGTGCAGCACCACCTCGATCAGCCTGGTGCGGCAGAAGTCGTCGAGGGTCAGCATCCGGCCTCCAAGGGCGCCAACCAGCCGGTCGGGCGGCTCGCTGGCCAGCCGTTCTCGAAGCTCGGTGGCCACCCTGGCCAGGAGATCGGCAATGGCGGGGTGACCCTGGGCCGACTCGTCGGCCGACACCTCCCGGATTCGCTCGTGGATGGGACTGTCGAGCGCTGCATGGAAATACGTGCGGTCGGTGAGCAGTTCGTCCTCGGCCCGTGCCTCGGGATCGGTGCGGTCGAGGTAGGCAACGGTCGCACCCGCCGCTCTTGTCAGGTGAGCGCACAAGGCACCGACCGTCATCCCTTCCAGGGCCGAGGGCTCTTCCCAGGCCGCAGCAACCTCGGCGCGGCCGACCATCTCGGCTGCCTGGTCGGTCACGAAGACGGCCAGGTCTCGGTCGGACATGACGCTCATGCCTCCCGCTCCCAGAGCCGATGGGCCAGCACTCCGTTGGCCTCCTCGATGGCCTCGAGCGCATCACAGATCAGGTCCTCCCGCCAGCGGCGTCCCACGATCTGAACCGCAGCCGGGCGACCGTCGACCAGATCCATCCCGATCACCCCGGCCGGCAGCCCGAGATAGTTGATGCCGGTGGAGTAGATGGCCGAGTCAAACAGATCCTTGACCTGCTCGAACCCGCGGGCGTCATAGTCCCAATCGAAGGTGGGCCGCATGAGGAACGGGGTGAGCACCAAGGGGTACTGGTCACCGAACAGGCTCCACTGCCGCATGAGGCGGGTCCGGTCACCGAGCGCCGTCATGTACCCGTCACGATCGAGCAGCTCCGACATCTCGTAGTAACCGTCGAAGATTTCCTTGATCGTGTCGCTGCCATGGGTACGGATCATCGGATCGAGGGTGACCGCCATCTCGGTCGTTCCGGCCCTGAACCATTCCCGTGCGCTGTCGATGACCGGGGGCGGATCGACCCACTTCACTGCGTAGCCCGCATCGGCGAGCACGTCGGCGGCCCGCTCCACCAGGGCCACGATGCCGGGATGGATCTCGTAGCCAGCGGTCTCGAGGGTCACCGCGACGGGGATCGGGCCGTCGATCGCCGGTCCGTCCCAGGGCACGGGCGGGCTGTTCGGGTCCCGAGGGTCTGGGGTGGTGATCACCCGGGTGGCGATCCGTACATCGGCGGCGTGGCGGGCGATCACCCCCTGCACCGACATGATCTGCGACAGCGGTCCCCGCTCGGCAGGGGCGGAGCTGTTGTACACCGGCACCCGGAACGAGCTCGGCTTCACGGTCGTGACCCCATTGGTGAACGAGGGGAACCGGAGCGATCCACCGATGTCGTTGCCGTGGTGCACCGCCCCCATGCCCGACGCGCACGCGGCACCGGCACCGCCCGAGGAGCCGCCCGGTGACGCCTCGTCGTCCCAGGGATTGCGGGTGCGGCCCCGCAGCGGGTTGTCGGTGGTGGCCCGCATGGAGAATTCAGGGGTATTGGTCCGCCCGATCACGATGGCCCCGGCCGCAGTCAGGTTTCGAACCACCGGATGGTCCTCGGTGGCCAGGTTCTCGACGAAGGCGGGCACCCCGTTGGTGTTCGGCAGCCCCGCTTGGTCGATGTTCTCCTTGACCGTGACGGGCACCCCGAACATCGGTCCCAGCGCAGCACCCTGCGCCACGGCCCGATCGGCCTCACCGGCAGTCTCGACGGCCTGCTCGATGAGGGGCAGGGTGATGGCGTTCAGGACCGGGTTGCAGGCCTCCACCCGATCCACGACCGAGGCCATGACCTCGCTCGGGGAGAAGCGGCGCTCAGCGATGCCCTCCGCCACCTCGGTCGCTCCGAGCTTCCAGAGTTCGTCCATGGCGACACGGTAGTTCGCGACCACCTGCGCCACCTCCCCTCGGGCCCTCAACCCCCCTGGTGCATGTCGAGGAAGTGCACCTCGGCCCCGTCAGGAACGGATTCGTACTGGGCATCGGCGATGATCTCGCCGTCGATGGCCACCGACGAGGCCTGACGAAGCGGTTACCCGAAACCGGGGAACCCCGCGGCGAGCAATAGTATGAGCCGCTGCAAGGTGGCCCCGTCGCCGGGCTCGAGCTCGACATCGGCCTCACCGGAGGAGAACCCCCGGAGGGCTGATGCGAGGTGAACCCTGACCGTCACCGGATCACCTGTAACCCGATCAGCTCTGGTCGTTGACGGCAGCCAGAATCGACGGCGGCGACATCGGAAGTGCCTCCATCCGCACCCCGATGGCACCGTTGATGGCGTTGGCCACCGCGGCCATGGGCGGCACGATGCCAACCTCACCGACCCCACGCACCCCATAGGGATGAGCAGGATTCGGCACCTCGACGATCACCGTGTCGATCATGGGAAGGTCGGAGGCGACGGGGATGCGGTAGTCGAGGAACGACTGGTTCTGCATCCGGCCGTCGGAGCCGTGCACGTACTCCTCGTTGAGGGCCCACCCGATGCCCTGGGCGACCCCTCCCTGGAACTGCCCCTCCACGTATTGGGGGCTGATGGCCCGTCCAGCGTCTTGGGCGGTGGTGTAGCGGACGACGCGGCTGACCCCGGTCTCGGGGTCGACCTCGATGTCGGCCATCTGGGTCGAGTAGCCCGCGCCCACACCCCGGGCGTTCAGGGATGCGTTCGCCGAGATGGGGCCCCCGGTGCGGCCGGCTTTGGATGCCAGGTCGCCGAGCGACAGGGGCGGCTGGGAACCGTCAGACCGCTGGGCCTGACCGTCCACCCACTCGACCTCGTCGACCTCGCAGTCCCAGGTCTTGGCAGCCCGTTCCCGCAGGCTCTCGATGACCTTTTCGCAGGACTCGACCACGGCGGCACCGGTGGCCAGGGTCACTCGCGAGCCTCCGGTCACGTCGTTGAAGCCCACCGTCTCGGTATCAGCCACGACAGGACGGATCCGGTCGTAGGCGATGCCCAACGTCTCTGCGGCCATCAGCGCCATCGACTGGCGGCTGCCCCCGATGTCGGGCGATCCGGTCACGACGGTGACCGTGCCGTCCTCGTTGACGTGCACGGTGGCGGAGGAGTTCATCCCTGCGTTGAACCAGAACCCACAGGCCACCCCACGGCCCTGGTTGGGACCGAGCTCTGCCTGGTAGTTCGGATGGTTCTTGATGGCCTCGAGGGTCTCGATCAGACCGACCCGCGGCATCTTCGGACCGTAGGGAGCCTGCGTGCCCTCCTTGGCCGCATTCGCCAAACGAACGTCGATGGGATCCATCCCGATGCCCTTGGCCAGTTCGTCGACGACCGACTCGACAGCGAAGGCACTGATCGGTGCTCCAGGGGCCCGATAGGCGGCAACTCGGGGCTTGTTCACCACGACGTCGTAGCCCTCGATGAGGAAGTTCTCGAGGTCGTAGCAGGCCAGAGCACACATCGATGCTGCGCCGACCGGGGATCCCGGGAACGCGCCTGCTTCGAACGCGAGCCAGACATGGGCGGCCGTGATGCGGCCCTCGTTGGTCATGCCCATCTTGACCTTCATCCGGCTGCCCGAGGTCGGGCCGGTGGCCCTGAACACCTCGTCGCGGTCCATGACCAGCTTGACCGGACGCCCCGCCTTCTGGCTCAGGCGAACGGCGAGGGGCTCGAGGTAGATCACCGTCTTGCCGCCGAACCCGCCACCGATCTCGGCGGGGATGACCTTGAGGCGGCCTGTGTCCCAGCCCAGCACGGTGCAGGCGTAGGCCCGCATGGCGAAGTGGCCCTGGCTGGAGCACCACAGGGTGGCCCGGCCGTCCTGGCCACAGTCGGCCACCGCAGCGTGGGGCTCGATGTATCCCTGGTGGACCGGCTTGGTGGTGAACTCGCGCTCGACGACCATGTCGGCCTCGGCGAACCCCTTGTCGAGATCGCCACGCTCGAACGTGGTCTTTGCCGCCACGTTGGAGGGCGTCTCGGGCTTGGGATCCACGCCGTTGGTGATCATGCCGTCGTGGAGGAGCGGAGCGCCGTCGGCCATGGCCTCGTCCACGGTCAGGACATGGCCGAGCACCTCGTAGGTGACCTTGATGGCTTTCACTGCAGCCGCAGCCAGCTCACGGGTCGTGGCCGCCACGGCAGCCACCGGGTGCCCTTCGTAGAGCACCTTGTCGCGGGCCATGGCGTTGGCCGCCACCGCGATGTCGGCTGCGGAGCGACCCGCCTCGACCAGGTCGGGGAAATCGGCGCCGGTGATGACGGCCCGCACCCCTTCCATGGCCTCCGCATCGGAGGTGTCGATGGAGACGATTCGGGCGTGAGCATGGGGCGAGCGCAGGACACGCCCGTGCAGCATGCCCGGCAGCACCAGGTCGGCACCGAAGCGGGCCTTGCCTGTCACCTTGTCGAGTCCGTCGGGACGAATCTGGCGGGTTCCCACCCACTTGTAGCCGGTGTTGGGGTTGTCTTCGGTGACGGTCATGCGTTGGCCCTCAGCTGTTCGGCGGCGTCCTGGACGGCGCGAATGATCTTGTCGTAGCCCGTGCACCGGCAGAGGTTGCCAGCCAGGGCGTAGCGGATTTCGGTTTCGGTCGGGTCGGGGTTGCGGTCCAGAAGGGCCTTGGCGGCCACCAGGAACCCCGGAGTGCAGATCCCGCACTGCAGTGCGGCGTTCTCGAGGAATGCCTGCTGCAGGGGATGCAGCTCGGTGTGATCGGCCAGACCCTCCACCGTGACGATGGTTCGGCCTTCGGCTTCGGGAGCGAAGATCAGGCACGAGCAGGTCACGTGCCCATCCATGAGCACCGAGCAGGCGCCGCAGTCGCCCGTACCGCACCCCTCCTTGGCCCCCATGAGGCCCACCTCGTCGCGCAGCGCATTGAGGAGGGTCGTGAAGTCCTCGGTGAGGAAATCGGTGCTGTCCCCGTTGATCGTGCAATTCACGTGTCGTCGACTCATTGCGACCTCCTTAGCCTCGTGCTCGTTCTGCTGCGGCGACCACGGCCCGACGGGCCAGGACCCCAGCTACCTGTGTCCGGTATTCCACAGTGCCCCGCATGTCGTCGATCGGGCTGCACATTGCAGATGCGGCTGCTGCGCAGGCGGCCAAGGCCTCGTCATCGAGGGTCGAGCCCACCAGGGCAGCCTCGGCGTCGGGCACCCGCACCACGGTGGGGGCAACCGCGCCGAGCGACACCGTTGCCGCGGTGCAGACCCCGTTCTCGTCGAGGGTGATCCGGGCCCCTGCGCCCACGATGGCGATGTCCATCTCGGTTCGTGGGGTGATGCGCAGGTAGGCCTCTCCGGTGTTGGCCGGCTTGCGATCCACTTCGATCGCAACCACGAACTCGCCGGCACCCAGCGAGGTCGAACCAGGGCCCGTCGGGATGTCGGCGACAGCGACGACGCGTCGGCCCCCGGGACCGGCCACCACGGCCCGTGCGTGATTGGCCACCATGGCCGGCACGCTGTCAGCGGCCG
>JAYPWI010000071.1:0-5930 GCA_038135065.1 Acidimicrobiales bacterium | reverse complement strand
GCCCTGGCGTTTCTGGATGTTGGCCCACTCGTCGCGTAGGCCCACGGTGCGGTGGAACAGCATCGGCTCCGTCGGATCTGCGGCGAAGTAGCCCAGCCGTTCGAACTGCACCACCTCGCCGGGCTGTGCGTCGGCGAGGGCTGGTTCGACCTTGCAGTTCGACAGCAGTTCACGGGACGATTCGGCCAGGTCGTCGAACGGGTCGCCGGTGGCCTCCCCGGGTGCCTCAGCGGTGAACAACCGGTCGTAGAGGGCCACGGTGGCGTCCGCTGCGTGGTCGGCGGACACCCAATGGATGGTGGCCTTCACCTTGCGCCCGTCGGGGGCGTTGCCCCCCTCGGTGGCCGGGTCGTAGGTACAGCGAACCTCGGTCACCGCGCCGTCGTCGTCGGTCAGTACCTCGTCGCAGGTCACGAACCAGCCGGCCCGCAGCCGCACCTCCCGACCGGGAGACAGGCGGAAGAACTTGGGGGGCGGATCGGCCCGCACATCGTCGGCTTCGATGAACAGGGTGCCCGAGAAGGGAACCTGGCGGGTGCCGTCGTCGGGGTTCTCGGGGTTGTTGACCGCCTCCCGGTACACCACCACCGGGTTCCCCTCGTCGTCGGTAGGCCAGTTGGTGATCACCAACTTCACCGGGTGCAACACGGCCATGCGGCGCGGGGCGTGGGCGTTGTGGTGGGTGCGGACGAACGACTCCAGCAACTCGATGGCGTGGCGGCTGTTGGTGCGAGCCACCCCGATGAAGCGACAGAACTCCCGGATGGCCTCAGCCGGGTAACCCCGGCGGCGCAGGGCCCGCAGGGTCGGCAGACGGGGGTCGTCCCACCCGTCGACCACCCCACGGTCGATCAGTTCCCGCAACCGGCGCTTGGAGGTGATGGTGTGGGTCAGCTCCAGCCGGGCGAACTCGGTCTGATATGGGGCAGCACCCTGCAGGGGCAGCTGCTCGAGGAACCACTCGTACAGGGCCCGGTGGTCGGAGAACTCCAGAGTGCACAGGCTGTGGGTGACCCCCTCGATGGCGTCGCCCTGACCGTGGGCCCAGTCATAGGTGGGGTAGATCACCCACTGGTCACCGGTGCGGTGGTGGGGGGTGCGCAGGATGCGGTACATCACCGGGTCGCGCAGCTGCATGTTCTCGTGCTGCATGTCGATGCGGGCCCGCAGCACCCGCTCACCCTCGTCGAAGGAACCGTCCCGCATGGCCCGCAACAGGGTCAGGTTCTGCTCGGGGGACCGGCCCCGGTGCGGGCTCTCCACCCCGGGCTTGCCGAACCCGCCACGCTGTTCGGAGATGGTCGCTGCGTCCTGGTCGTCAACGTAGGCCAGGCCCCGCTCGACCAGCAGCTCCGCCCAGTCGTACAACTGACCGAAGTAGTCGGAGGCGTACAGCACCTCGCCGGGCTGATAGCCCAGCCACTGCAGGTCCTCGATGATGCCCTCCACGTAGGACTCGTCCTCGGTGACGGGGTTGGTGTCGTCGAAACGGAGGTTGCAGACCCCGCCGAACTCGTCGGCCAGGTCGAAATCGAGGCAGATGGCCTTGGCGTGACCGATATGGAGGTACCCGTTGGGCTCCGGCGGGAACCGGGTCTGTACCCGGCCCCCGAACCGCCCGCTGGCCCCGTCGGCTGTCAGCAACTCGCGGACGAAATCGGACCGGTGATCGGAGGCAGGGGGCTCGGTCATGACGTGGTCAGGGTACCGGGCCGCAACGCCACCCACGGGGCCCTCACGGCTCGTCGGAGCCCCGCATCACGGTGGGTGGAGGCCATACCCCGTGCACCGCGCCGGTGGCCATCAGATGGTCACGCAATCCCTCCAGCAACTCGGCCAACTCCGTCGCTGCGTCACTGCCAGTGACCGACTCGATAGCCCCGGCCATGGCGTCGGTGTGCCGCTCGACATCCCGCCGCTGTTGCTGCCCCAGTTCGGTCTGGGAACCATCGGGGGCCAGCCAACCTCGGTCTTCGAGCCGCTGCTGGGCAGCCTGCCATTCCTCGGCCGTCCACCCCCGGATGCGCTGGATGGTGGCGGGGTCACCGAACCCGTGGGAGGCCATCAGCAGGTGACATTCCACCCCGTCCACCCCAGCGGAAGCCAGGGCGATGTTGTGCCCGTCGAATCGGAACTCCCGCAGCAGGGTGCAACCGTGCCACAGGTCCATGTGGTCGGCACCTGGCCATGGCTCTCCGGCCCACGCGGCGAACAGGGGCCGGGCCTCGACGGGCAGACCGCCGCCGATATCCCGCACCAGTTCGGCCCCTCGGGCCACCACGGCGGGATCCACCTCGGCCAGGGTCCGCGAGACCGCAGCGTCGACCAACTCGAGCTGGCGTTCCCTGATTTGTGCCGGGCTCATGATGTCCCAACAGCCGGGCACGGCTCGCTCGATCATGCGGGGAGCGAAGTTGTAGAAGGTCGCGGTGACCACCGAGGCGGGGACTGGGCCCATGGGAGCCGACCGGTAGGCGAAATAGGCGTGCCACCAGCCGCTGAACCCCTCGTCGGTGAAGGCTCGGATCTCGGGGGTGTAGTAGGCGAGGGTGTGCACGGCCTCGGCCGCCCGGGCGATACGCCGCACCGGGGACCGGCCGGACTGCTCAGCCATTGGGGTCGGGTTCTTTGGGTAGGCCGAGCACCCGTTCGCCCAGGATGTTGCGCTGGATCTCGTCGGTTCCCCCGGCGATGGACTGGGCCGGGGTCGACACCAGTACCTCGGCCACCATTCCGTCGGCGGCCGTGTCGGGGCCGGTCAGCATGCCGTGCGCCCCGGCGATGGCGGTGTGGGCCCCGTGGCACAGACGGGCCCCTACCGACAGGTTCAGCTTGGCCACCGACCCCTCGGGGCCAGGGGGCAGTCCGGCCCGACGGGCGTCACGGGCCCGTTGGGTGGTCCAGCTGCTGGTAGAGGTGATGGTCTGCACGGCAGCGATGCGCTGGCGGATCAGGGGGTCGTTCACCTGCCCGGTGCGCTGGGCCTCGGGGATCACCAGGTTCGCCCGACCGGCTCGCTGGGGATACCACTTGTAGGTGGCGAAGTACTCGTCCGACTCCGCCTTGGCCTGCTGCACCGTCGGCCCACCATCTGCGGCGTAGCGGGGGCGACGGGTCGCCACCGCGCTGCGTTCGTGGGCCAGGGTGGTCAGCGCCACCCGCCACCCGTCACCGGGTCCGGCCAGAAGGTTCTCGGCGGGCACCAGGGCATCGGTGAGGAACACTTCGTTGAACGACGCGTGGCGGTTCATCTGCCGCAGCGGCCTCACCTCGATGCCGTCCTGCTGCATGGGAATCAGGAAATAGGAAATTCCGGCGTGCTTGGAAGCATCGACGTCCGAGCGAGCCATCAGGATCCCGTATTGGGCCTTGTGGGCCCCCGAGTTCCACACCTTCTGGCCGTTCACCACCCACTGCTCGCCGTCGAGGATGGCCCGGGTCTGCAGCCCGGCCAGGTCCGAACCAGCACCTGGCTCGCTGAACAGCTGGCACCACTTGTGTTCCCCCGTCAGGATCGGTCGCAGGAAGCGACGCCGCTGATCGTCGTCAGCCCACTCCAACAGGGTGGGGGCCACCAGGTACATGCTCACCCCGCTGGCCACCCCGACCGCGCCGGCCTCGGCGAAGGCCCCCTCCACCACCCGGTCCATCGACGGGGGCAGGCCCCGGCCGTACCACTCGGCCGGCCACGAAGGGCAGCCCCAGCCCGAGGCCACCAGACGCTCCCGCCACTCGAGCAGGGGCAACTGGTCGTCCCAGTTGGCGGCCAGCCACTCGGTCACTTCAGCCCGGACGTCCTCCGCGGATGGTGCTGACGAGCGTGCAACCTCGGACATGGGAACCTCCCGGCGATCGGTGCGAACGCCTCAACTGTAGGCCAGGCACCCCACCGCCTCATGGGCCGACGGGCTGCCCACCGCGAGGGGTGTCAGCTGGCGGGGAAACCACCGGGTCCCTGATGACGACGGCCCCCCAACAGGGGTAGAACATGGTCCGGGGAGGTGCCGACATGCTGTCGCCGTACCGGGTTGTGGATCTGACCGACGAACGAGGCCACCTGGCCGGCGCGATGCTGGCCACCCTCGGGGCCGAGGTGATCAAGGTCGAACCACCCGATGGGGTGGCGAGCCGCCACACCGGCCCCATGACGGCCGAGGGCACCGCTCTGCATCACGCCGCCTACGACCGGGGCAAGCTGTCGGTCACCCTCGACCTGACGACCGAGGCCGGACGGGAGCAGTTCCACAACCTGCTGGCCGGGTCCGATGCCCTCATCGAGTCCCAAGGCCCCGGCGCCCTGGCGGCCCTCGGTCTGGACCTGCACGATCTGGTCGAGCGCCACCCCCACCTGGTGGTGGGAACGGTGACCGCCTTCGGCCACGACGGCCCCAAGGCACACTGGCCGGTCACCGACCTGACCCTGTTCGCAGCCTCGTGCACCATGTCCTTCAATGGCGACGCCGACCGGTCCCCGTTGCGGGTGTCGGTGCCCCAAGCCTTTCACTTCGGGGCTGCCGTGCTCGCCGGCGGGGTGATCGCAGCCCTGTACGAAGCGGGGAGCTCGGGCCGGGGTCAGGTGGTCGACGTGGCCGCCCAGACGGTGATCCCCATCGCCACCCAACTGGGGGTGCTGGCGGCTGACTGCAATTTCCCCGTTCCGGTACGCACCGGGGGCGGGCTGTCGGTCGGCCCCCTCGACCTGCGGCTGGTGTACCCGGCAGCCGATGGGCACGTGTCGATCACCCACGTCTTCGGCGATGCCATCGGACCCGTCACGGCCCGCCTCATGGAGTGGTGCCTCGAAGAGGGGTTCACCACGGCCGAAATCGCCGGATTGGACTGGGTGGGCTTCGCGACCCTGGTGGAGAGCGGTGAGGTGTCGGTCGCCACCTGGGAGGAAGCGAAGGCCGCAGTGGCCGCCCTCACCTCCTCACTCACCAAAGCCGAGCTTCTCGAGGTGGCCATCGAACGGCGCCTCCTCATGGCCCCCATCGCAGACCTGGCCGACGTGTTGGAGAGCCCCCAGTACGCAGCCCGGGGCTACCTGGTCGATCTCGAGCTGGACGGAGCCACGGTCAAGGCCCCGGGCCCCTTCGCCAAAGCGTCGGGCACCCCACTGCGGGAGCTCACTGCGGTTGCGGCAGCGGGGGAGCACACCGATCGCGTGCTGGCCACCCCCCGCCAGCCCGTCAACACACCACGGGGGGAGGCGGCACCCACGGGACGGCCCCTCGAAGGGCTCAAGGTGGTCGACTTCATGTGGTCCCTGGCCGGACCGTTCACCTCCCGCCTCCTGTCCGATCTCGGCGCGACGGTGATCAAGATCGAATCGATCCACAAACCCGATGCCGGGCGCGGATTCCTGCCCGTGTGGGACAACGTGCCAGGCCTCGAACAGTCAGCCCTGTTCGACTCAGCCAACGCAGGCAAGCTCTCGCTGGCCCTCGACATGCGCAAACCCGAGGCCCGGGAGGTCCTCAAGGAGCTGGTGGCGTGGGGCGACGTGCTGTGCGAGTCGTTCTCCCCCCGGGCCATGACCGCCTGGGGCCTGCACTACGAGGCCCTGGCCGAGATCAACCCCCGCCTGGTCATGCTGTCCACCTGCCTGATGGGCCAGTACGGGCCCCTGGCCAACTTCGCCGGCTACGGCAACCTCGGGGCTGCCCTGTCGGGCTTCTACGGGCTCGCCGGCTGGGCTGATCGAGCCCCCGCCGGGCCGTTCGGGGCCTACACCGACTACACCTCCACCCACCTCATCGCGGCAACCCTGCTGGCCGCCCTGGACCATCAACGGCGCACCGGGCAGGGTCAGCACATCGACATGGCCCAGACCGAGGCCGCCACCTACTTCCTGGCGGGGGCCCTGGTGGAGACTGCGGCCACGGGCTACGTCACCCAACGAGACGGGAACCGTGACCGCTTCATGGCCC
>JAYPWI010000070.1:0-6124 GCA_038135065.1 Acidimicrobiales bacterium | reverse complement strand
GGCCAAGGCCCCTGCACTGGCTGGCTGGCCACCTTGAGGTGGTCGATCAGCTGTGGCCACGCCCAGACGGTCGGGCTGGGCCCCTCCTTGGGGGCATCCTCGATGACCTCGTAGAGGCGTGGATTGCCGGGACTGTGGCCCGATGACTCGATCGGCATGGTCTCTCCCGTTCCAGTCCTCGTCGCACCGAGCACTGAACGGCCGTCAAGCTACTACAAGGGCGCCCAAAACCGAACGCTTGCAGCCCACGGATTGTGACAAAGGGCCCTGCGGCTGCGTCGACAGGATGCCGACAACCTCATCATGAAGGGTTGGTTGACCACCGTCGTCGTGACAGCGGCAACAGTGATCTGGCCAGGGGCGGCTGCCGATCCCTTGGCCCCACCGCTCGACACCTCGGCCCCAACCGAAGCGCCGGGGGTGCCAGGCGACGTGGCGGCACCCTCGTCTGCAAGCACCTTGGAAACCCTTCATTCGCACCGGGGGCCGCTCGAATCGCCCGACCAGGTCGCGCTGGCTGAGCAGTCGCAACCGCACCATGACGATCGCAGCAGCGACGGGCCAGTCACCGCTCCGGAAGAGCCGTTCCCCGGCACTCCCCACTCCGTCCCCACCCCGGTTGCCCCGGCTCCGGTCACCGAACCTCCAGGGTCGGGGCCGGGGCCCACCGCACCTGACGCATCCGAGCCGGTGAGCGAAGCGCCCACCACCACACCACCCACCACGGCACCACCCACCACGACCACACCACCCACCACGGCACCACCCACCACGGCACCACCCACCACGACCACACCACCCACCACCACACCACCCACCACGGCACCGCCCACCACCACACCACCCACCACGGCACCAGGGCCGTGGCGGCGACCAGCCCCCGATGGACGCCCCGCCGCATCCTGTGACTCAGCACCGGTCGATGATCAGCTCTCCGGCCCCAGCTGCGAACCCGGATCGACCGGCCGACCGGCAGGCCGCCCGTCGGCCGAGCGAACCCCACGGGCAGTTGCGCGATGAGTTCAGCTCGCCTCGGCAGCTTCCTTCAGCGCAGCCAGCGTCGCCTGCATCGCAACGCTGACCTGGGCCTTGCGCTGCTCCAACTGATCTGGGGTGCGAGAGGCGAGGGCTGGGGGAAGTACTTCGACGTCATAGGTCTCGGTCACCACGGTCGATCCGCCCTCAGCCCCTGCGAATCGGTAGGTCCACCGGACGAAGGGCCCGCCCTCCACGCCGGCCCCGGCCACCCACTCGAACACCTCACCTGGCTCCGCCGCGGTCACCTCACACGTCACCGTCCACTCGTAGTCCCCGATGCGGTTCCGTCCCTCGAACCAGTCACCCACCCGACCCGACGCCCCATCGACCCAGGTTCCCCCGATGTTCTCGGGGCTCCACTCCCCCATGCGAGCGACGTCTGCGACCATGTCGTACAACGCCTGCGGCGAAGCAGAAATCTCGATGGTGTGTTCGAGGTACATGTCATGCACTGTCACGTTGGTCCTCCTTCGGAGCGCAGCCCGGTAATGGTGGTGACAGTACTGAACCCGTGCCCTCCTCGTCGTGGGCGTTGTTGCATGGACATGGAAAAAAGTGCGTTATCCATGTTTCAGATTCGGCCCGGCTGGATACGACCTCTTTGCGGCGGTGATCCCCCTCACCACCTCCGCCCAGTAGAGCGGTCGGTTCCCCCGCCGGACCGCCACCGATGACCCGGCGCCTCCCCCTGGCGCCGGGTTTTCGGTTCTGCAGGTGAGTTGGGGCGTGCTCCCCCGACGGGGTCAGCCCGTCCGACGGTCCGTTCGCTCGATCGCAGCACCCGCCGGTGTAACTTTCCGGGAACTCGGCCCGCTCGAGGTCACCGTCGGCTGCTACCTGAGCATTGTCGGGATGCTCCATCCCCCCTGAGCCCAGCCAAGCACCTCCTCCGAGATATCGAGTTCCCGACCAGGCACCTATTGAGCTGAACCCCTGCCTCATCGACCGAGGTCGACGGCAGAAAGGCTCACAAGTGCCTCCTGGGTGACGATTGGGACGTGTTGGCCGCTTCGAGCTGCAGGCATTGAATGAACAGCGACCAGATCGACACTGCCAAGCGACACGACTCCGCGGGCCGAGCCGTGGAGGAACTGGAGGCGCTCGCCCACGCTCATCGAGCGGTTCGCCACCCGTACCTCGACGCGCTCGAGTCGGGCCAACTCCCTGATCACGGTTGGGCGGTCGCCGATTTCGCCCATCACTACCTGGCCTACTCGTCGGATTTCCCCACCTACGTTCGCGCCACCATCGCCAAGCTCGAAGCTCCGCACCACCGAATGGTGCTCGAGTCCAACGTTGCCGAAGAGCAGGGACGCTACGACGACGAGGCCCTCGACCACCTGGCCACCCTCGGGGTGCGGGCCGACTGGATTCGTGATGTCCCCCACCCCGCACTGTTCCAACGCTTCGTCGATGCGGTGACCCGAGGGCAGCCCGAGACAACGCCCGACCCGACCGTCATGGCATGGGGTCGACGACTCGTCGAACTGATCACGCAGGGGTCGGCCGCTCGCGCCATCGGCGCTCTCGGACTGGCCACCGAGCTAGTGGTGCCCAGCCTCTACCGTCACATCGTCGCCTCCCTCGATCATCTCCCTGCGATCGACGGGGCCGACACCGTCTTCTTCGTCCTGCATACCGAGATCGACGACGGACACGGTGCCGCCCTACGGGGCGTCGCCGTCGATCTCGCCCAGAACGCACAGGGCCGCCGCGATCTGCGCCACGGCATGCTGTCCGCCCTCGAGCTTCGCGCTGCTGCTTGGGACCGCCTCCTCGAACGGGCTGTCGGTCGGCTGCCACCTCACCACGGAGGGGTTTCGTGACCGAGCTCGACCGACGTTCAACGGCTGAGATCTACGACGGCCAGGCCACGAGTTGGGCTCGGGACGAACGGGTGATGTTGAGCGACTTCACGGCCCGACCGAGAGTGCTCGACGAACTCGGACCGCTCGGTGGCTGCCATGTTCTCGACCTGGGCTGCGGGGAGGGCTACGTGGCCCGGCAAGCGGCCGCTCTCGGAGCTGCGTCGGTGTTCGGGGTGGACGTCTCGGCCGAGATGGTGGCGAACGCCAACGCGGCCGTCCCGCGAGACAGCCGGTGCGAGATGGTCTTCGAGACCGCCGACGCGGCCACATACGCCGATTACCCGCGAGCGAACTTCGACCGGATCATGGCTGTGTTCTTGTTCAACTACTTGACCCGGGCGGAGATGACCCGTGTCCTGACGGAGGTTCGTCGAGTGCTCGCGCCGGGCGGCCGCTTCGTCTTCACCGTGCCCCACCCCTGCTTTCCGTACATGCGCACTGGCCGCGCCCCGTTCTACTTCGACACGGGCGGGGTGTCCTACCTCGCCGGCGCCGATCAGACCTACGAGGGTCAGATCTGGCGCCGAGACGGGGAACCTGTCCACGTTCGCTGTGTCCACAAGACCCTGACCGACTACTTCGCATCACTCACCGAAGCCGGTTTCACGAGCCTGCCTGCGATCGTCGAACTCGCGGTAACCGAGGAGCATCTCGGCCTCGATCCCGAGTTCTTCGGCCCTCTCGAGGGCTACCCACTCCACCTGCTGTTCCGGCTGGATGCCTAGTGTCGGCCCCCGTCGCTGCCGACGCACTCGGCCCGCTGTGCTGGACCGCGTCCGACCTCGAGTCGAACGATCGCTGGCGACTCGAGGTCGGACCGGGGGTCATTGCCGATGCTCGGCGTCTGGCCCGATGGGCCCAGAGCACGAAGGATCCCGTCGACGACCTCCACGTGGGGGTCATCGAGACGCCGGCCATCGACGAACTCGCAACCCGGGTGGCCACCGAACTCGAACAGGGGTTCGGCATTGCGTGGATCCGCGGCCTCGACGCCCTCGACGAGCCTTCTCTGCGGCTCGTGTACCTGGCCATCGGCCTCCGCATCGGGACGACCATCGACACCTACGGGCGGCTCTACGACGTGGTCGATTCCCAGCGGTCCTATCGCGACAACCCGATTCCCGTGTCCCAAACCCGAGAATCGACAGGGATGCACACCGACTCGTCAGGGAAGGACGTGTGGCCCGCCGTGATCGGTCTCGCATGTGTGCGCCCCGCCCCACAGGGTGGTCGGACCAGGGTCGTGTCTGCGGGCACGGCACACGAAACCGTGCGGCAGTCCGGCATCGAGCTCTTGGAACGCCTGTACCGACCCTTCGCCCGTGACGTCGTCACTCCTGGAGGCAACCGCTCTCGGGAGTCAATTGCTGCCAACGCATTCCCTGTCTTTCGCCCTGGAACTCCCCTTGCCATGCGGTACATGCGCTTCTGGATCGAACGGGCGCACGAGCACCTCTCGACACCCCTCGACGCGATGGACATCGCCGCCTTCGACGCCCTCGACGTAGCACTCGAAGACCCACGACACGCCGTCGAATTCGACATGACCTCCGGTGACATGCTCTTCGCCGACAACAGGACCATCGCCCACGACCGGACCGCCTACCGGGACGATCCCACCGCACCCCGCCTCATGCTGCGCCTTTGGCTCGACGGGCAGCGCCCATCAGCGCCATAGCCGCTCCGAGCGCAGCGATCCGCTTCACGGCCGGCCAGAATTCAGTACGGTTGTTCCATTGCTACGGGGGTATCTGATGGACTTCAACAAGCTCGGGAACGGACAAAAAATCGTGGCCGGTGGAACACTCCTGTTCCTGATCGCCATGTTCCTCCCCTGGTTCACGTTCGGATCTGGCGGCTTCAGTGTCAGCGGCAACGGCTTCGACATCGGCGCACTGTGGGGGCTGATCCCTCTGATCCTGTTCATCGCAGTGGCCGTCGTGCACGTCGTAGGGGCAACAAAGCCGGACGCCTCGCTACCCCCCGCACTCAACCCGCTCAACCTGCTCATCGCAACAGGGGTGGGAGCTGCGCTCGTGGTGCTCAAACTGTTGATCGGCGAGTCGGCGCTCGGCCTGACCGCCGGGCGCGGCATCGGCCTGTTCCTGGGCACGATCGCAGCCCTTGCAGCAGCTGCAGGGGCGGCCCTGCACTTCGCAGAGAACGCCTGACCCGAACGATCTAGGCCTGACCTTCGGGCATAGGATCAGCTCATGAATCATGCCGAGGCGGCAGCCACCCTGCTCGACATGCGCCGTGCATTCCGAACCGAGCCAGACCTCCCGCCGGGCCAACGGCCGAGCGATCTAGCCGACGCGTACGCCATCCAGGCTCGGGTGGTCGAGGGGCTCCTACCCTCAGGTCGGCAGGCCATCGGGTACAAGTGCGCATGCACCAGTCGGATCGCCCAGGAAGCACTCCGGATCGATCGACCCGTGTTCGGACGGCTGATGGAGCACACGACGTCGGAATCGGGAGTCGTGCTGGCTGCCGATGACTTCACCCACCGGGTGATCGAAGCCGAATTCGGGATCCGGGTGGCATCTGATGTGGCACCAGCGCCTGGAGGCCACTCCGCAACGTCGATCGCACCCTATGTCGAGGCGGTGATCCCGGCGATCGAGATCGTCGACTACCGCTACGCCGACTGGTCGGTCGGGGCCCTGTCCATCGCAGCGGACAACGCCATTCACGGCTGGTGGATCCACGGCGACGCCGTCACGCAGTGGGCCGAGCACGATCTTGCCACGGTCGACGTGACGGTGACCTGCGACGGTGGTGTCGTCACATCGGGGACAGGAGCCAACGTCCTCGGACACCCGCTGAACGTCCTCGCCTGGCTGGCCGACGAATTACCCCGCTTCGGCCGGCAACTCAGAGCGGGCGACCTGGTGACCACCGGGGTGGTCACCGACGTGTTCGAAGCTGCCGCCGGACAGTCGGTGGAGGCTGTCTTCGACGGCCTGGGATCAGTGTCGGTCAGCTTCTCCTGATCCGGTCGGCCATCAGTCCTCGAATCCCAGCCGCTGCTGTTCAGCCCGCACGAAGGCAATCACCAACTCGACGTCCTCATCGGACAAGCCCTCGACGGGCGGCATGTCGCCAAAGGACCAATGATGCTGACGGGCACCGTTGATGATCGCGTTGCGGAAACTCTCATCGGAATGATGGCCAGGCTCGTAGATGATCGAGCGAAGCGACGGCCCCTTGTCCGTGCC
>JAYPWI010000069.1:0-6349 GCA_038135065.1 Acidimicrobiales bacterium | reverse complement strand
GCCCCTGCTACGAAGCAGCTCGCCGATATCGCCGGCACCCTGCTTCTCGTGAGCCACAGCAAGTTGCTGTGTCGTCGCCTGGGCGTACTCCGTGCGCTGCACGCAGCGGAACACCCCGATGGGTGTCGGCTCGAACGGCCCGCGTGACAGACGGCTCAGCATGAAGGCGGTGGACGGATCGTCCTTGGCCTCGTTGTGCACCAGGAGGGCGTCTTCGCCGACATCGGCGACGTTGACCAACTTGGCCACTCCGTCATCGACCACGACGCCGTGCTCGTTGTCGGCACCGAAGCGAATGGGCTGGCCATCGGTCAGGTCGATGAGGTTCGCATCCCGGTTCTGCTTCTTCGTGATGCCTTCCCATGCACCGTCGTTGAACACGTTGCAGTTCTGGAACACCTCGACGAAGGCCGCCCCTTTGTGGGCATGGGCTCGCCGGAAGGTCTCGATCATGTGCTTGCGATCCATGTCATGGGTCCGGGCGACAAAGGTCGCTTCGGTACCCAGGGCGACCGAGATGGGGTTGAACGGCTGGTCGAGGCTTCCCATTGGAGAGCTCTTGGTGACCTTGCCCACCTCGCTCGTCGGGCTGAACTGCCCCTTGGTCAACCCGTAGATCATGTTGTTGAACAGCAAGACCTTGATGTTGACGTTCCGTCGCATGGCGTGCATGAGGTGGTTGCCGCCGATGGACAGCATGTCGCCGTCGCCGCCGATCACCCAGATATCGAGATCGGGCCGAGCCAGGGCGAGCCCAGTGGCGATGGCAGGTGCCCGACCGTGGATGCCGTGCATCCCATAGGTGTTCATGTAGTACGGGAAGCGAGCGGCGCACCCGATGCCCGATACGAAAACCGTGTTCTCACGGTCGACGTCGAGCTCGGGCATGAGCATCCGCATCGCAGTCAGGATTGAGTAATCACCGCACCCTGGGCACCAACGGACCTCTTGGTCGCTGGCCCAGTCAGCGGGTTCGGTGCGGCTCTGCACATCGGTCATGACAGTTCTCCTGTTGTCGCGTTGCCCGCTCAGGCCCCGAGGGCTTCGAGGGCGGCTGCTTCGATCTCGCCGGTGGTGAACGGAACACCATTGATCTTGTGGACGCCCTTGACGTCGATGAGGTACTCAGCCCTCACGATCTTGACCAACTGACCCATGTTCATCTCGGGACAGATGACCTTGTCGAACCGACTCAGCACCTCACCGAGATTCGCAGGCAGAGGGTTGAGATGGGTCAGGTGCACGTGGGCCGCCTTGTGCCCACCCTTGGAGAGGCGGCCGATCGCCGCGTCGATGGCACCCCATGTGGAACCCCAGCCCAGAATGCACAGGTCGGCGTCAGCGTCACCACTGATCTCGACATCGGGTACATCGATGCCGTCGACCTTTGCTTTCCGCAGGTCGATCATCTTCTGGTGGTTGCCCGGCTCGTAGGAGATGTTCCCCGTGCCGTCTTCCTTCTCGATGCCGCCGATGCGGTGCATCAGCCCAGGCGTCCCGGGAATCGCCCAGGGTCGGGCCAGGTTCTCGTCCCGGAGATACGGAAGGAACATCCCTTCGCCGTCCTCGTTCGTACCGTTGAAGCCGGTGTGGAACTCGACGCCGATATCGGGCAGTGACGACACGTCGGGCAGTAGCCACGGCTCGGAACTGTTGGCCAGATAGCCGTCGGACAGCAGCATCACCGGGGTGCGATACTTCAGGGCGATCCGGCTGGCCTCGATCGCCGCGTCGAAGCAGTGTGCCGGGCTCTTGGCCGCCACGATGGGCATCGGGCTCTCGGAGTGGCGCCCGTACATGGCCATCAGGAGGTCGGCCTGCTCTGGCTTGGTGGGGAGGCCGGTCGAGGGCCCACCTCGCTGGATGTCGATGATCACCATCGGAAGCTCGAGGCTCACTGCAAGGCCCATGGTCTCGCCCTTGAGGGCGACGCCCGGACCAGATGTCGTGGTGTAGGACAACGCACCGCCGAACGCGGCCCCCACTGCGGATGCCGCAGCGGCGATCTCGTCCTCGGCCTGGAACGTACGGACCCCGAAGTTCTTCTTGGTCGACATTTCGTGGAGGATGTCCGACGCCGGGGTGATGGGGTATGAGCCGAGGAACACGGGGAGACGGGCCAGTTGGCCGGCCACCACGCAGCCCCACGCGAGCGCGGTGTTCCCGTTGATGTTCGTGTATTCGCCAGGGGGCATCTCGGCCGGGGCGACGGTGTAGTGGGCCTCGAACATCTCGGCTGTCTCGCCGAAGTTGTAGCCCGCCTTGAACGCCGCCGTGTTAGCAGCAATCACCTGTTCGCGCCCACGGAACTTCTCGTTGATGAACTCCATGGTCGGCTCGACCGGGCGGGTGTACATCCACGAGAGCAGCCCGAGAGCGAAGAAGTTCTTCGACCGCTCCGCATCACGAGGCTTGACCCCGTGGACGGCGACTGCGTCCCGAGTGAGCTGACTCATCGGCACCTTGTACGCCCGATAGTCGTCGAGGGTGCCGTCGGTGAGCGGGTCAGAGGTATAACCGGCCTTCTCGAGGTTGCGCTCGTTGAAGGCGTCGGTGTTGACCAGCAGCGCCCCACCCTGGGCCAGGTTCTCGAGCTGAGCCTTGAGGGCCGCCGGGTTCATCGCCACGAGGACGGTGGGAGCATCACCAGGTGTCGTGATGTCGAAGTCCGAGATGCGGACCTGGAATGCTGACACCCCGGCCAGGGTTCCCTGTGGGGCACGAATCTCGGCCGGGAACTCGGGCAGGGTCGACAGGTCATTGCCGAGTGCGGCCGAGATGGCGGTGAACTGGTCACCGGTCAGCTGCATGCCATCGCCGGAGTCACCGGCGAATCGGATGATGACCTCGTCGAGCTCTTGCAGGGGCAGCTCGCGTGGTGCGGTATCGGTCACGGACCCTCCTGGGGTGCGGGCAATCCGGCGTCAGAGGTTACACGGGCAAACAGCGGACTGCTCGCCTCAACGTAGTCCGTATCGGCCGAAAACGACGGGATGTCGAGGGGTTGGGGCAAGGAGTTCACGCAATCGTGATCGCGGGATCGAGGTAGACGTCCTGGATGGCGTTGAGAAGCGCCACCCCGTCGCCCATCGGGCGCTGGAATGCCTTGCGGCCGCTGATGAGGCCGAGGCCTCCGGCACGCTTGTTCACCACGGCGGTCATGACCGCTTCGGCCAGGTCGGTGGCACCCGAACTCGCCCCACCGCTGTTGATGAGACCGGCCCGACCCATGTAACAGTTGGCGACTTGCCAGCGGCACAGGTCGATCGGGTGGTCACTGGTCAACTTGTCGTAGACGTCCTTGTGCGTCTTGCCGAAGCCGCTCACCATGTTGAAGGCCCCGTTGTTCTCGGGCAACTTCTGCTTGATGATGTCCGCCTCGATCGTGACGCCGATGTGGTTGGCCTGCCCCGTCGCATCAGCCGCCACATGGTTGTCCTGTCCATCCACGTTGATGTGGCTGTTGCGCAGGTAGCACCACAGGACGGTGAACATCCCGAGTTGGTGGGCCTCTTCGAACGCAGCAGCGACTTCCTGGATCTGACGTCCACTCTCCTCTGATCCGAAGTAGATGGTCGCCCCGACACCCGCGGCGCCGAGGTCATAGGCCTGCTGGACCGAACCGAACATGATCTGGTCGTAGGTAGCCGGATAGGTCAAGAGCTCGTTGTGGTTCAGCTTGACGATGAAGGGGATCCGGTGAGCGTAGGAACGGCTTACCGAGCCGAGGACACCGAACGTGGTGGCCACTGCGTTGCAGCCGCCTTCGATGGCCAACTCGACGATGTTCTTGGGGTCGAAGTAGATGGGATTCGGAGCAAAGCTGGCAGCACCGCTGTGCTCGATGCCCTGGTCGACGGGGAGGATGGACACATACCCCGAGCCGCCGAGTCGGCCGCTGTCGAGGAGGGCCTGCATGTTGCGCATCACCTGCGGCGACCGATCCGACTGGGCCATCACCTCGCTCACGAAGTTGGGGCCGGGCAGCTGCAGCAGGTCACTGCTGATGGTCTCGCACTTGTGCTCGAGGAGATGGGCTGCCTGGTCTCCGAGGAGGCCCTCGACGTCGACGCTCACGACTGGAATCCTTCCCGGCCCCAGGCCCGCACACGAGCGGGACCGATGTCATTGGTGGGGGTGCTACCTACCGTTCCGAGGCAGGCGTCCGCCGCCGACGGACAGCGACGCCCTATGAGCATATTCGGCGCAGGGGGCAACCGGTACAGATGAGCACAACCCGCCGCTTGCGGCGGCCAGGGCAGCGCCATCATCGGGTCCCCGAGACTCGGCGAGGCCTCAGGCCAGGGCGTCGAGGCGATCCTCGATGTCCACGTAACTGCCATCGACCTGGGCGATGCGTTCGAATCCTCGTCGGGCGCGCTGGCGATCTCCAGCCCGTTCGTAGAGATCGGCGAGGACGTACCACAGGCGCAGATGGTGGTCGCGCGGCTGTCGCGTACGCACCGGGCCCTGCTCGAGCAGACGAATCGCGCCGGCTAGGTCGTCGCCGTCGGCCATCGCGCTCGCCATGACGATCCGACCCTCGACCATCACCGGACCAGTGGGACCGGCGTGCCGCAATTCGTCCCACAACCGGCGCACCTCGCCGACCTGACCGAGGGCCCGATGGCAATCTGCCATCACCGGGAACTGCTCGACCTCCCCCGTAAGGTCGTGGTACATCGCCAAGGCGGCCAGCGCTGCTTTCCACCGACCCAACCGGTACAGGGTGAGCCCCCACAACTCCTGTACTTCCGGAACCCCGGGATGGCGTTTCACCAGAGGCGTCAGCACCTTCTCCGCTTCCCCGAACCGCTCAGCGAGATAGGCCTCGCCCGCCTCCCTGAGCCGGCGACGCAGGCGATCACGTTGCTCTTCGTTCAAGCCCCGCAGGTCTCCGTCGTCGAGAACCGGCAGCTCCAACTGCACTTCCCGGGACCGCGATGCTCGACGCCCAGCCGGCGCAGCCTCTCGTTCCCACCTCGGCACGTCGTGCTCAGGCGGCGACCCAGGGTCGAGGTCACGCCCCCACCCGCGCTCCGCAACGTGGGCGTTGTGGGCTCCGCGTCGAGCGACCCCGCCCCACCGCTCTCCTCTCGCCCCTTGGAAGGAGCGCTCGGGGAGTTCTTTGCTCCGGGGCCCGCGTTCGTCGTCACGCGACGATCCCCGCCCCGACCCAGCGCGCCCAGCCCCGCCGCCACGGGAACCGCGTCCGGAGCCCGATTGGGGGGGAGCGCCTGCCCGACCACCCCGTCGTGGCCCACCACGGCCATCTCGATCCCCCACACCGGTACCAGGCCCCCCGTCGGAACCCCGTCCGTTGCTGGGGCCCGAGTCGCGGCCCCTCCCAGCACGATCACCCGGGCCGCCCGTCCTCGCGGAACGCGACGCACCCGACGGCCGCCCGTCACCACCACCGCTGCCCCGCCTCTGAGGCTCACGGCCCCGCTGCCCGCTCCCGCTACCTCGCTCGCTGCCACCGGACCTGCCGCCATTGCGTGATCCAGTGCCACCACTGCCGGAGCGCCCACGAGCATCCCCTCGACCACCAGAGGCACTCCCGCGTCCGCCTGAACGGGACCCACCCCGAGAGTCGCCCGCCTTGCCCGAGCCCTGAGATCTTCTGTTGCTGGGGCGCCCGGCGCCACCAGAGCGGCCCGTCGGGCCGCTGGGGCTCTCGGTCATGGAGGTGATGGTACCGCTCAGTGGCGCTGACCCGGCAGCCCGCACGTCCCCGGCATCGTCGACCTGAAAAACGAACCGGCCCCGCTGACGAACAGCGGGGCCGGTGAGAGAAATTCTGGCGGCGACCTACTCTCCCAGGGGGTCTTCCCCCAAGTACCATCGGCGCAGGCGAGCTTAACTTCCGTGTTCGGAATGGGAACGGGTGGGTCCTCGCCGCTATTACCACCAGAAATCTGATGCATGCGGGGCGAGCCTGACGGCCGGCACCGCATTGCGACATCGAACTGAAGAGATGCACGAGTTTGTGTTCTCGAAACTGAGTATCGGAACCCAAGCCCTCGGCCGATTAGTACCGGTCTGCTGAACACATTGCTGTGCGTACACATCCGGCCTATCAACGTGGTGGTCTGCCACGGGCCTTACCTGGTTGTCCCAGTGGGAGATCTCATCTTGGAACGGGTTTCGCGCTTAGATGCTTTCAGCGCTTATCCCTTCCGCAGGTCGCCAACCAGCCGTGCTCCTGGCGGAACAACTGGCACACGAGAGCTGCGTCCATCCCGGTCCTCTCGTACTAGGGACAGATTTCCTCAAATCTCCTTCGGCTGCAGAGGATAGGGACCGAACTGTCTCACGACGTTCTAAACCCAGCTCGCGTACCGCTTTA
>JAYPWI010000068.1:0-6599 GCA_038135065.1 Acidimicrobiales bacterium | reverse complement strand
TCGACAGCAGGACGCTGGTGCGACGCCTCCGCTCGAGCGGGCTTCGCCACCGGGATCGAATCGAACCGTGGACGGTCCATCACGATGGCCCGAGCGGGGGTCAGGCCTCGACCATCGCCAGCGCCTCACTACGCGAGCCCCGTCTACGGACACGCCTGGTGCAGGCTCTCGACGACCTCTCCTTCACCAATCAACCCCTCGTCCTGCTCGAACGCAGCGCGGAAGCGGCTGCCATCGTGGACTTTGCCGAACACCACTTGGGGCGTCTCGAGAAGGCGTCCTCGGCACTATCGGAGGTGTGGATCCACCCGCTGCCCAGCCCCCGCTCGAAGCAAGGACACGCGCACGGCGTCGCCGAGCTCATCGCGCGCCTCGCTGACGCCGCCGGGCCGGCAGTCATCCGACGACCCTCGTCGGGTCGCTAGGCCATCAGACTTCGCGTACGCCGGCGATCACCAGCCCGACTGCGAGGACGACCGCGATACAGCCAGCGAGGCGGGCCGTCCCGTCCCAGACACTGGCTCGCCGCGCTCGCCGGCCGGCCAGAATTGCTGCAACTCCATAGACAAAGCCGGCGACCACCGCTGCGAATGCCAGGCCGCGATCGGACCCGATCGTCACCCATACGGCAACTGGCCCTGGCCCCAGCATCAGGGGATACACAAGAGGAATCAGGGAATCCTGTCGCTCGCCCGTCAGGGCTTCCCGGCGGTGACCCGGAGCGATGAGTGACGCTGCACCGACCAAACCGACCACCAGACCCACTCCGATCTCGATGGTCGCAGGCGCCGTATCCAGAAGATCGGGCAGCATTCCCCCCAGGACCGCCAGTCCCATTGCGGCAACGGTCGCGCCGCCCACGGCCCCGAGCAGGACTCCTGCTCGCAGTGTGGACACACCAGCGCCCAGCCGGATCCGGAGTTGCCAGGGGTTGACGGCCACGATCGCCAGTACAACAAGCGCGATGTCACTCATGTGAGCCTCCGGGGAAGAGATCGGACCCAACGTCGATCGATCCTTCGCTCGCCTGACTCGGGGCCGAACCCCCAAGGGCGTCGCGAACGGCGACAAGGGTGGACAGCGTGTGTTGCTGATCGTCGACCTGGGTGACGCCAGCGCGGAACCAAGCTCCCGCGACCCGGGCAGGTTCGGCGAACGTACGTGATTGGAGGGGCGTGGTCTGGCGTTCGACCAACATGCCACCGATGCAGAGCAGGTGAGCTCTGAGTGCGTGGCGCAACTCGCTGAGGACGACCTTCCGCTCACTGAGCCGATACAAGCCAGCGACGCCTTCGCCCAGGGCGCCGACCCCAGCCGGGAGCCCCTGACCGAACCGGAGGTATCGCTGGACCCCTTGGCCCGTCCTCGACGACTCCAGCCGCGTCATTGCGGCGAAGTCACCGGCAAGGCGTTCCAAGTAGGTGATCTCCTGAGGCCTGAACCCCCCGTTCAGCGCATCGAAGGCATAGGAGGCCCAATGATCGGGCAAGCGCAGGAGGTAGCCCTCCTGCCGACGTCGTTCGGTAGCGATGTAGCTACCAGTTCGACGGGCGGCCTCTGTGAACCCGTCCTGCGGGAAGATCTCGCCCGCAAGGGCGAGGGCCCACATGGCCTCTCCGGTGGCAAAGGCCCCGTAGGTACCCCACTCCGGCTCCTCCCGTTCTCGGCTCCAGAACGCGGCAACCGCTCCGTTGTCCTCTTGCTGCTGCAGCAGAAAGCGTGCACCCGCTCGGATCAGGTCGTCGTACACGGGCTCCCCGGTTGCCTTCCGCCGGTACACGAGGGCGGCCACCATCAAACCAGTCGCACCGGCCTTCACGGCGCGGTCAGGGGTTGCAAAGGCGACCCAGTCATCATGTTCGACGAGATTGTCGAGCATGAAGGCCAGGCTGCGGTCGGCGCCCGGAACAATCGAAACGAACCCGGCTGCTGCGGCCTGGTACAGGGCGAGGGACATGCCCGCATGACGGGGCAGGTTGTAGCTGAGCCACCGCACACCATCGGCGCGGCGATACCGGTACAGGAACCGCCCATCGTCATCGAGATTGTCGATGGCCCAGCCTGCTGCACGTTCGATTGCGGTGTCGACGTCGTGGAGTTCCACCTCTGGACACACCTCAGGGGGCGCCACACCCAGGCGCAGGGCCGACAGCCCGATCACCCATGCTGCGAGGTGTAGGGCGACCCGTCGACCCGACCAGCCGGGAACCCTCACTCCGGGCGGGCCATGTCCTCGGGATCGGGCGGCTGATCCCGGCCGTTCCTACCCAAGTCGGCGGAGGTCGTGGTCAACAGCTCTGAATCGACCAACTCGTGCCGCTCGACGTAGGTCGACACGAACGCCTGAATCGTGGCGCCGACCGGAATCGCCAGCAACGCACCCACGGCACCGAGCAGAGACGCCCCGATGATCACGGTGGCAAACGCAACCGCCGGATGGATCGCCATGGTGCGGGCCGTGATGCGAGGCTGCAGCAGATAGTTCTCCAGTTGCTGGTAGACGAGCAGGACACCGATCACCCACAGGGCGCTCACCGGATCGTCGAGCAGGGCGATCAGGACGGGCAGGAGGCCAGCGACGTAGGTGCCCACCACCGGTACGAACTGCGACAACAGACCGACCCAGAGGGCCAGAGGCAGGGGAAAGGGCACCCCGAGCATGGCGAAGGCGATCCAGTGGACGACGAAGGCGGTCAGAGCGAGAAGTACCCGCGACAGGATGTAGGAACCTGTCTTGTCGATGGCAAGTTCCCAGACATGCAGCACCGAGTTCTGGGCCGCCGGTCGGAGCGCAGAACAGATGAGCCGCCGTAGTTTGGGACCATCGGTCACCAGGTAGAAGGTGAACAGACTGACGGTGAGCAGGTTGAACACCAGCGACGCCAAGGTGGTGCCGATGGACACCAGATTGCCGGCGAGGTAGGTAGCCATCGAGGCGGCCGCACCGCCCTCGGAGAATTCGGCGATCAGGCTGTCGGTGTCGAACCGGACATCGAATTTCTCGGCCAGCCATACGCCGATGCGGTCGATGTAGGCGGGGGCCTCGCTGACCAGGGTGTCGACCTGATCGGCGAGTAGTGACCCGATGGCTGCAAGAAACCCGATGATCGCCCCTGTAAGGGCAGCGAAGATCGTCAGCGTGGCGAGACCGCGCCGCCAACCCCGGGCTTCGAGACGATTGACAGCCGGTTCGATGGCGAATGACAGGAACAGCGACACCAGGACGACGACCAGAAACGACCGCAGCCGAAGCAACACCCAGTACCCGGCCACAAGGAGGGCGACGGAACCGAGCGCCAGGAATATGGAGCGAGGCACCCAGCGCGGCATTTCGTCCCCACTCGCCGCTGTCATGCCTAGACCCGCCTCATCAGCGTGAGCATCTCGTCGTGCATCCTGCCATTGGTGGCCAGACCATTGCCCGACGTGAAGGACTCTCGTCCATCGAGGTCAGTGAAGCGCCCACCAGCCTCGCTGATGATGACGGGCATCGGCGCGAGATCCCACGTCGAACACACCGGATCGACCATCGCCTCGGCCTGACCGCTCGCAACCATGAGGTAGCCGAAGGCGTCGCCCCACGTGCGCAGCATCGAACCCCCATCCCGGAGGGCAGCGAAACCAGCGTCATGAAACGTCTCGAACCCGGACGTGTTGACGAGCGCTCCGGCCAACCCAGGATGGTCACTCACCCAGCTCCGATGGTCTCCAAGCCAGCACCCCTCGCCCCGACCAGCGGCCATGGTCAGTCCTAGCGCAGGAACGTCGATGACCCCCACGATGGGCCCCTGGTCGTCGACCACCGCCAACAGCGTCGAGTAGAGCGGCACCCCTCGGGCGAACCCTCGGGTGCCGTCGATCGGGTCGATCACCCACGTCCGGCGATCCGGGACGAGGCGACCACCCTCTTCTTCCCCCAGGATCGCATCGCGGGGAAACGCGGTGGAAATGCGTTCCCGGATCAATCTCTCTCCAGCACGGTCCGCAGCGGTGACCTCCGTGCCATCGAGCTTGTGATCGACGGCCAAGTTCGCGCTCCGGAACCACTCCAGGGTGAGGCGACCTGCCTCACACGCAATATCCCGAGCCTGCTCGAGCAACCCGTGCACCGTCTCCGCCACCAGTCCATCGTGGCACGCAGCGGACAGCCCCACATGCCAACCTGTGCAGCGTGCCGAGTTCCAAGCCTTCGGTTCCGAAGTGGATCCCCCTGGCAACCATCGCCATCGTCGCTGCAACCTTCGCAGTCGCCATCGTCGTGCGGTCCAGTGACGAGAAGGACCTAGATGCCGAATCGTCGATCGTCCGCAACGGCGCGATGCCTGCAGTTCAAGGAGATCGCGGGCCCATCTCGCCGCCCGTCACAGGGGCGGATCCCGCTGCGATGACCGAGGCCACGGCACCAGCGGCTTCTCCCACGCACCCGCCGCCCGACGGCGCCCGCAGGGTAGTGCTGCTCGGTGACGAGACCCTCTCGGTGGCCGGGGCTGACGTCATCGAGGCGGCGAGTGCCTGGGCGGTCCGTGTCGACGCAGCCGCCGGGCGGCGACTCGCCGACATCGAGGCTGCTGTCCCCTCACTCGTTTCATCCCAACCAGAGGTTCTGATCCTCGTGGCCGGACGGCACGACGCAGTAGACGGTTCGACCACGGCGGCCACCGAGCTAGCCGATATTGCCGCTCGTCTGGGCAATCTGGCGTGCGTGCTGTGGGTCGAGGTTCCCAATGCTTCGGCTGCACACCAGGCCCTCAACGACAGCATCGCGACGGTCCTGGCCGGGACGGCGAACGCACACGTGGTCGGGTGGTCCGAGTACGCGTCCGGCCCAGGGCTCACCACCCCCGCAGGGGACCTCACGCCTGCCGGGGCGGAGGCCTACGCCGCCATGCTCGTGGCCGCTGTCGACGTGTATTGCCCCTGACCTCGACCTTTCAGCCGAACCTGGGCGGGCGCCGTTCGAAGTAGGCGGTGACGGCCTCGACCTGATTGGGTGAGCCGATCAGGGCGCCGATGTGCTCGCGTTCAGCGGCGAAGCGCGCCGCAGTGTTGCGGTCGGCCACGCCGTTGAGCATTTCCTTCATCCGCCGCACCGCGTCGGGATTCTTACCGGCAATCTCGCTAGCCAACGCCATGGCCGCTCCATGAGGGTCCTCGTCACAGCGAGTGCATACGCCAAGGTCAACAGCCTCCTCACCGCTGATTTGTCGACCTGTGAAGTACAGGTCCTTCGCTACGTCGAGGCCCACGAGCTGAGGGAGCAACACCGAAGCCCCCATGTCAGGGACCAAACCCCAGCGGATCTCCATGAGCGAGAGCTTCGTCCCCGGGTGGACGATACGAATGTCGGCTCCGAGTGCGATCTGGAACCCCCCACCGAGCGCATGGCCGGCGAGGGCCCCGATCACGGGAATGTCGAGTTCCTGCCACACCCAGGCCGCTTGTTGGCCCAGATGGGTTATTCGGCCCTCGAGCGGAGCAGTGATGTCCCGTGCAGACCCCCGTTCGGGGGCGCCCTCGCCTGCACGGTCGGCCATCGATTGGAAGGAACTGAAATCGAGCCCTGCGCAGAACGACCGACCTTCTCCCGACAATACGGCGGCCCTGACCTCGGGGTTGCCCTTCAGCGACTCGCCAGCTTCAACGATCGCTGCGAACATGCCGGGATCGAGGGCGTTCAACTTCTCAGGCCGATTGAGACGCACGTCGGCGACATGGTCCTGGATCTGGACGGTGACTCGGTCAGTCATCTGGGCTCCTTGGGGTCGGGCACAAGGTAGTCGCCTGCTGGACGCAGCCACTCGACGCCCCCGGCCCACCCACCGACAACTGCGCAGCTCGGGGCTACTTCGGTCGACCTGACTGTCTGATGCACGGACGCGCCCCATGACCCCGAGGACTCCTACCCGTCGGCGCCGTGTGTGGGCCGCTGTCCTCGCCATGTCGGCGAGCGTCCTGTGGGGGCCGGCAGGAGCCCAGGAAGGTGCCCCGACCGCGCCTGACTCCTCCGAACACACCGTGTCGCCCGATGCCAAAGGTGCTTCCCACGGCGTCAACGACGACGCGCATGCAGACCTGGCGGCCGCCCGAGCTGCTCTCCAAGATGCCGAGCGGGCCCTCAGCGGCAACACACTCTCTGCGATCGACCTCGAGGTTGCCGTCGACCGGATCGGGGCAGCCATACCGACCCTTTCCAGGCATCATGCTGCGGCGACCGCCCTCCACGAGCGTGCTCGGCTCGATACCGAGGTCCTGACCGGGTTGCTGTATCGACTCGAGCGCGAGGCCGCATCTCCTATCCCGATGGTCAGCGATCCGTTCCACAGCGGCCCCCGCCGCCGCCTGCTCGTCGTGTTGGGCGCCGCGATCGAGCATCGACAGGCGACGGCGACGCGGGCCAGGGAGTCCGCGGCGACTGCGGGCGCACAACTGACCGAGGCGACGCATGCCGTGCAGGACGTTCGCCAGTTGCTCGATCGGCGACTGGCAGAGCTTCGCGAGATTCGAGCGGCTACGCCGCAATTGGAGCGCGAGGTCGAAGTTCTCGAAGCAGCCGTTGCCGCCCGCGAACGACTCGGATCCGTCAGTGGATCGGACATACC
>JAYPWI010000067.1:0-6820 GCA_038135065.1 Acidimicrobiales bacterium | reverse complement strand
CAATTAGGGCCACCTAGTGAGCACTGGGCTATCGTGCGCTGCGTCCAGTAGAACGCCTTGGGAATACAGCAGTGGGTCACAGAATCCTGGTCGTTCTCGGTGAGGGTGGGCATAGTGCCGAACTTCTTCGTCTTGTCCCAGATCTTCGGGCTGCTGGCGAGGTGACGTTCCTTGCGACGACGAACGATGTGCTGGCCGAGGCGTGGGTTCCTCAAGAAGATGTCCTCGATCGAGTTCGCCGTCCTCGTCACAAGGAGTCCACAAGGGCGGGAACCGTCGCCGATGTGATCCGGTGTGTCATCGGATGCTGCAGGGTGGCTTGGCGGCGGAAGCCGACGGTGATCGTTTCGTCTGGTCCCGGGGTGGGAGCTGTCATGTGTTGGGTCGGGTGGGTGGCGGGTAGTCGCATTGTCTTCGTGGAAACCATCGCCAGGGTCACGGGGCTGTCCATGGCAGGAAGGCTGACCCGGCCGATCGCAGATCGCTTTTTTGTGCAGTGGCCCCAGGCACAGGACCAAGCTCCGGGGGCGATATACGCAGGGCAGTTGATGTGACAACGCTGGAATTCATGCTCGTCACGGTGGGGACCACGTCCTTTGATGACCTGGTGGTCGCAGCCGACGCAGCGGCACTGGAGTTGCGCCCGTTGGACGGTCTCATCCAGACCGGGGAAGGCGCGGCACAGCCAGCTCACCTGCCCCACCAGGCGTTCGTGCCGGGGCTGGGTGATCTCTTCGCCAGGGCCTCGGTGGTGGTTGCTCACGGCGGAGCCGCGACCACCTTCGAGGTACTCCGGTCCGGTGCGCCCCTGGTGTCGGTGGCAAACCCCGATCGTTACGACGATCATCAGACCGACCTGTTGCGCGTCCTGGATGAGGCTGGTCACCTGATCTGGTGTCGTGAACTCTCCGGCCTGGTCGAATCCATCGAGCGGGCGTTGGCTACACCATTGGCCCCCCTGCAGGAAGCCGAGTGCACGATCGCACAGGAGATCGATCGCTACCTCGCGCAGGTTCGCCGTCCACGGCCGATCTGGCGGCGTGTCCTGAAGCGAAGAGACAGGTGACCGATCAGATCGGGGGCAATGGGCGCAAGGGCACCTGGTAGCCCGGCCACCACCAACGTCGGAGGCGCCATGCCGTCACCCATCGTCGACCACGCGGGTGCGCTCGACCAGCGAGACTCCGTACTGCGGTTCCCAGCCACAACGAACCAAGACCGATCGATCGTCGCCACCCCGACCATTGCAGACGGAGGAAGGTACTTCGCCCTGCGAGCATGAGCGCGGTCTTCCGACCGTCATCGGGACTGCTTGCGCCACCGTCGTGCCGGATCTGAGCATCGGGTACGACCAGGATGGTGCCTCCCTGCTGATGAATTCTGTGGCAGAGGTCCGTGTCCTCCGAATACATGAAATAGCGCTCGTCGAACCCGCCGAGCTGCCTGAAATCGGCGGCCCGGATCAGCAGAAGTGACCCCGAGATGAAGGGAACCTCTTCGACGTCGGTCGGCGTGGGCAGCGACTCACCGTCCGGCATCGCCTTGAAGAACGAACTTGCGCCGGTGGCGTACAAGAGCGACGCCTTGATGCCGGGAAGCCTGCGGATCTCGTCATCGCTGAGGACGCCTGATGAGGTCCTCGTCAGGCCGCCGAGCATGGTCGCTTCAGGAACAGCGAGCGCAACTTCGATCAGTCGTTCTGCACAGCCGGGCAGCAGCACAGCGTCCGGGTTCAGGAGGAGAAGAAAGGTTCCCGAAGCCCGTCGTGCTGCCTCGTTGACACCGCTGCCGAAGCCGCGATTGCCACCTGCGGCGATGACGATCGGTTGCGCAGCATGCTCATGGAGCACCTCGATGGTCCGGTCCGAAGAACCGTTGTCGATCACGATGATCTCGGTGGCGTGATCTTCGATAGCAGCGACTGAGTCGAGGCAGGCGCTGATGTCCGCTTCATTGTTGTAGGTCACGATGATGATGCTGAGGTCGACCATCGCCCGAAACCCTACAAGTAGGCGACCCGGTCTTACGCTGTAGCCAAGGCCGCCACCGTGTTCCCCAGCGTGAATTTCGCTGTACCGTCGCTCGGAATGACACCACCCCTCCCCCGCCGGTGGGACGGTTTGCCCGTCCACCCCGACACGTGGCTGAGCCACGGCGCGCGGCCGGCAGGCCCAGGCGAGCCTCTCAACGTGCCACTCATGCTGGCGTCGAACTACCGGCCCGGGGGTGACCGCTACTACGGACGCTCTGAGCCCAGCGAGACGGTTGAGGCCCTCGAGATCGTCGTCGGCGGTCTCGAGTCAGGACATGGCGTGGCCTTCGCAAGCGGCATGGCTGCTGTGAGTGCGGTGCTCGATTTGGTGCCGGTCGGTGGTGAGATCGCCCTTCCCGAGGGGTGCTACCAGGGGGTTACCCAGGCCGTGGCCGCTGGTGTCGCAGCCGGACGATGGCGTTCGTCGGCGATCGCTGCGCGCGACACGGCGCAATGGGCCGCTGCGCTGGAGCGCTGCGCTCTGGTGTGGTTGGAGTCCCCTACCAACCCGCTCCTCGAGGTCCTCGACCTCGACCTGCTGTGCGTTCGGGGAGCAGAGCCACGGGCCTTGGTCGCAGTCGACAACACGTTCGCAACACCACTGGCGCAGCAGCCACTGGAGCTGGGGGCCGATCTTGTGGTCCATTCGGCAACCAAGTTCATCGGGGGTCACAGCGATCTTCTGGCGGGACTCGTGGTGGTCCAGGACAGCGATCTCGCGACCAGGATCCGGAGGCATCGATCCCTGGCGGGTTCTGTTCCCGGAGCGCTCGAATCCTTTCTCGCAACACGCGGTGCTCGGACCCTCGCCCTTCGACTCGAACGGGGTCAGGCCTCGGCTCGGGTCCTGGCCGACCGTCTGGCTGCGGCATCCTGGGTGCGCACCATCCGCTACCCCGGGCGGACAGATCACCCGACCTACGCAGCAGCACAACGTCAGCTCACCGGTCCCGGAGCGCTGCTCTCCTTCGACACGGTGGGGTCGGCCGAGGATGCGGATCGCTTCCTCGGTGCGCTGCGTCTCGTGACGGTGGCCACCAGTCTCGGTGGCGTGGAATCAACGGTCGAACGGCGAGCCGGTCTCCCTGGTCAGGAGCATCTCCCACCCACCCTCATCCGCATGAGTGTGGGCTGCGAGCACGTCGAGGACATCTGGGACGACCTCACGCAGGCTGCTGCCAGCGCCTTCGCCGAACAGGATTGAACCGCAACCTCACCGAGGCATGATCACCCGGCGCTCGTCGGTGGCGACGCCCTCGGCAGCGAGAAGCTCCCGCTGGCGGCGCTCGTTCCCCGGTACCAGTCGGCCTGTCGAGGTCACCACCCGCCACCACGGATACCCGCTCGTGGTCCTGAGAAAACGGCCGACGGCTCGAGCCCTCCCGGGGTAGCCGGCCTCTTCGGCGACCTCTCCATAGGTGACGATCTCACCGCGAGGCAATTGGGACAGGACCGACCCAACGGCCAGGTCGAAGTCACTGGGTCGAGGGGTACTCATTGGCTCGGTCGACGACTCCGGGCGTGCTGCATCGCTAAGGGATACCATGAAGCGATCTGGGGGCCGGGCCGTTCAGCCTCCGGGCAGGCAACGCAGGGGGTTCGCCATGTCAACCGAATACGACATCCACATCAGCGGGGGCACCATCGTCGACGGTACCCGGGTGCCTCGTTACAAGGGCGACGTGTGGATCAAGGACGGCAAGATCGCCCAGATCGGCGGCCGGGCAACGGGCACGAGCGCCCGGGTGATCGACGCATCAGGCAAGATCGTCGCCCCTGGCTTCGTGGACCTCCACACCCACTACGACGCCCAGATCCGGTGGGATCCGTGGTGCACCATCTCGGGCTATCACGGTGTGACATCCGTCGTGCTCGGTAACTGTGGTTTCGGCTTCGCCCCCGTGAAGGCAGAGTTCCGCGACCGTTCCATGCTGACCATGACTCGTACCGAGGCCATTCCCTACGAGTCGATGCGACAGGGTATGAACTGGGATTGGGAGACCATCCCCGAGTATCTCGACAGCCTCGATCGCCTGCCTAAGGGCGTCAATGTCATCCAGTACATGCCGACGGCGTCGCTCATGACCTATGTCATGGGGCTCGAGAAGGCCAAGGCCGGCGAGCCCGCCTCGGAGGCCGAGCGCAAGGAGATGGCCCGTCTCCTGCACGAAGGTATGGACGCTGGTCTGTGCGGATTTTCCATCCAGCGACTCGGACCCGACTCGGTGCAGGCCGACTTCGACGGCTCGCCGATGGTGACGGACATCATGTGCGACGAGGACATCCTGAACCTGGCCCGGGTCCTGGCCGAGCGGGACGAGGGGTTTATCCAGATCACCCAGGGCACCGGTGACATCCGGGCTGACATCGCCTTCCTCGAGGTGCTGGCCGAGACGGCACAGCGCCCGATCCTTCACAACGTCGTCGCGCCGGCCCGGAAGGACGCGGAGGTCCACCGCCGTCCGCTCCGCTGGATCGACAAGAACTGGGCTGCGGGACGCCAGATCTACGCGCAGTGCGGCACCGGCCGTGCTGGCTTCGCCTTCACCCTCGAGCACTGGAACCTCTACGACGCCTCTCCTGCATGGCGGGCGGTGACCACGGGCGACAAGGACGAGAAGATCGAGAAGATGCAGGACCCCGAACTGCGTCGTGCCCTCGTCGAGGAGGCCGAGGAGGCCGACCGTCGTCTCCAGGTGATCCAGGCCGGTGTGGGTGGCAACCCACGCGACCTCATTATCCAGGGCGTGAATCGTCAGGCCGACCTTCAGCAGTACGTGGGCAAGTCAGTCGGTGCGATCGCTGACGCCGAAGGCAAACACCACATCGAGGTGATGCTCGACCTGTCCCTGCAGGGGGACCTCAACGTCGAGTTCCTCGGTCCCGACAAGGGATCGAATGCCGAGTTCATGGCCGAGATGATGTCATCGCCCTATGCCGTTCCGGGCGTGTCCGACGGTGGTGCGCACACCAAGTTCTTCACCGGCGGCGCGTACACGACCGACTTCCTCACCTGGCTTGTTCGCGATGAGGGTGTGGTCACCCTCGAGGAGGCGCACTATCGCCTCTCCGCCTTGGCCGCCCATGCTGCTGGTTTCCGTGATCGCGGCACCCTCCGGGAGGGATTCGCAGCGGACGTCCTCGTCTACGACATGGAGGAATTGGAGATCCTGCCCAAGTGGATCGGCGACGTCGAGTACGACCTCCCCGGCGGCGAGTGGCGACGGGTCCAGAGGGCCAAGGGCTACGACCACATCATCGTCAACGGTGAGGAGACCTTCACCGACGGCGACTGCACGGGTGCGACGCCAGGTCGTCTGCTCCGCCACGGACGGGGCTGATCGGCCCGAAGGGCGAACAGGCAGCCCGAATCGGGGGTGCCGTAGAATCGGGCACCGTGTCTGTTGCTCCTCCTTCACCCGAACGCGAGTCGATCCCGATCCATACGCGCCAGTATCTGACCGAGGCGTTCGCGGAGCCCGATGGGCTCATGCGGGTCCGCGGCCGCTTGATCGACACCAAGCCACACGGTCTGTGCCTGGCGGACGGATCGCCACTCGCTATTCACGACATGTCCATCGATCTGTTGGTGGACCCGTCGACCTTCGAGATCGTTCGGGTGGAGTCGGAGATGGATGTGCAGCCCTATGGCCTCTGCTCGGACATCCTGGCGACGTATCAGCAGCTGGTGGGCTTGTCGGTCGCACGTGGGTACAGCCGCAGGGTGAAGGAATTGTTCGGTGGTCCTCTCGGGTGCTCACACATGGGTGCCTTGTTGATCGCCCTCGGGCCAGTTGCCATACAGGCGAGCTGGAGCGTCCACAAGCTCCACTCCCCTACTGATGCGCTCATCGACGACGACATCGCCCCTGAGGAGCAGGAGCGACGCCTGAGGATGAACACCGACACCTGTCACGTATGGAAGGCCGAGGGGGTCCATCTGCAGGAGATCCGTTCCGGCGCCAATCGCCGCAGGCCGGCGTGGGAGCAGGAACGACTGAGTGAGCTCGGCCTCGAGGCGTGACCGGTGGTTCCGACCCTGGGGCTAGGGTCGAACCAGGACCGAGGAGGTTCACGTGGAGACAGCGCCGCACGGCCCGCAAGTAGTCGACTTTCACTTCGACGTGATGTGTCCGTGGGCGTACCAGACGTCCCTGTGGATGCGGGACGTACGAGACCAACTCGACCTGACCGTCAACTGGCGATTCTTCAGTCTGGAGGAGGTCAACCTGCAGCCCGGTAAGCGCCATCCGTGGGAGCGGGAGTGGAGCTACGGCTGGTCGATGATGCGAATCGGAGCCCTGCTGCGGCGTCAGTCCATGGACCTGCTCGACCTCTGGTACGCAGCAGCCGGGAAGGCACTCCATGTCGAGGGCCGACGGCCTCACCACCCCGATGTGGCCCGCCATCTCCTCGAAACGATCGGGGCTGACCCAGGCTTGGTCGACCAGTCGATCGCCGACACGACGACCCACGATGAGATCAAGGCGGAGCACGCCAAGGTGGTCGACCACGGCGGCTTCGGTGTGCCCACCCTGTTTTTCCCTGGCGATCCAGAACAGGTGCTCTTCGGCCCCGTTCTGCTGGACCCGCCAACCGGTGCTGCTGCCCTCCGTCTGTGGGACGCACTGACTGCGTGGCTCGAGTTCCCACACCTGTACGAAGTGCAGCGACCCAAGCAGGCCGCAGATGAGCGGGCGATCCACGAGACCTTCCGGCCCTATCTCGAGGCACGCGACTGGGTGAGCATCAACCGGGGGAAGGTCGTCGGCTTCGACTCCCCCGCTG
>JAYPWI010000066.1:7115-9030 GCA_038135065.1 Acidimicrobiales bacterium | reverse complement strand
AAGCCCAGGAGGTCCGGGGGGGACCGTTGCCCGATAGCGATGCCTACCTATAGTCGCCTCGGCGAGGTCTCCCTGTTAGGTTCGACTGCACGCGACACCGGCCCTGAGGGCGTCCGGGGCTTCAGATCTTCCGCTCCGCGTCCCTTGGGTCACGGAAGGACCCTCCGATGGAAGTGCCCGACGCCAGCCGCGACGAGATCATCCGTCTCGACGGTGTGTACAAGATCTTCGGACCCCAGCCCCGGGGCCGGGCGTACGAACTGGCTCGGGAGGGCGTCGGCAAGGACGAGGTGCAACGGCAGACCGGTCACATCGTGGGCATGACCGACGTGTCGTTCTCGGTCGGCCGGGGGGAGATCTTCGTCCTGATGGGGCTGTCCGGGTCGGGTAAATCCACGGCCCTGCGCACGGTGAACAAGCTGCACGACATCACGGGTGGCGAGGTCCTGGTCGACGGGACCGACGTCCAAGCGCTGCGAGGTCGTGAACTCCAGACGTTTCGCCGGACCAAGATGGGCATGGTCTTCCAGCACTTCGCACTGTTTCCCCACCGCAGTGTCATCGACAACGTGGGGTACGGCCTGCGGGTCCAGAAGGTGCCGAAGGCCGAGCGTGACGCTGCCGCCCTCAAGGCCCTGTCCCTGGTCGGCCTCGACAGCTACGCCGGCGCGGCGACCAGCGAGTTGTCCGGGGGCATGCAGCAGCGGGTAGGCCTGGCCAGGGCCCTGGCCACCGACCCCGACATTCTTCTCATGGACGAGGCCTTCAGCGCCCTCGACCCCCTCATTCGCCGTCAGATGCAGGACGAGCTCATGGCGATCCAGGGTGAGCTCCACAAGACCATCCTGTTCATCACCCACGACCTCAACGAGGCACTGCGCATCGGGGATCGGGTCTGCATCATGAAGGACGGCGCCGTCGTGCAGATCGGCACCCCCGAGCAGATCCTGACCGAGCCTGCCACCGCATATGTCGCAGAGTTCGTCCAGGACGTCGACCAAGGCCGGGTGATCGAGGCGCAGGAGGTGATGATCGACGCGGTCCTGGTTGATCCGTCGAGCGACCTGCAGTCCGCGCTGCAGCGGCTGGGCGACGGGTCCGGCGGCTTCGTGGTGGACGGGAACGGAACACCCACATCGGTACTCACCCTGGCCGATGGTCTGCGGGCCGCCGCCCTGGGAAGCACCGAGCTCGGGCAGGGGTTGCGAGCCGACTTCGAGACCTGTCGGGCAGACCAGACCCTCAACCAGATCTACGCCTCCGCTGGACGTGGTCTGCCGCTAGCCGTCGTGGACGAGGAGGGTCGCCTCGTCGGCATGATCGAACCAAGGGACATCATGGAAGAAATGGGCCGTGTCGAGCATCTGATCGACGACTTCGAGCGAGAGGTGTTCCTGTGAGCCGGCTTGTGGGGGCGATGCTTGCCCAGACGGACACAACGTCAACGGACCCCGGCCTGCTCGACGAGGCCGTCCTCGACGAATGGACGATCCCATTCGGCGAGTGGATGGACCAATCGGTTCGTTGGATCGATCAGAACCTTGCGTGGGCCCTGGACGCCTTCCGCTGGCCGTTCACCCAACTGCTCGACCTGGTCGTCGATGGGCTGCTGGTAAAGCTTCCCTGGCTCGCGGTCGTGATCGCATTCGTCGTGCTGGGCACCGTCACCCGCAACCTGCGGGTCGGCATCTTCTCGGGTGTGGCCCTCACCGTCTGCGGCCTGGTCGGTCAGGCCCACTGGGCCGAGACGGCCAAGACCATCGGGTTCATCGTGGTGGCAGTGCTGTTGTGCGCCATCATCGGGGTGCCCGTGGGGGTGCTCTGCGGGCGGTTCGACTCGGTCTGGAATGTGGTCCGGCCCGCCCTCGACGCCATGCAGGTCGTCCACGCCTTCGTGTACATGCTGCCCTTCGTC
>JAYPWI010000066.1:5268-7105 GCA_038135065.1 Acidimicrobiales bacterium | reverse complement strand
CAACGATGGTGACGATGGTGTTCGCGCTCCCGCCCCTCATCCGCCTCACCAACCTCGGGATCAGATCTGTCCCCGAGGACGTGGTCGAGGCGGCCAGGGCATATGGAGCACGGGAGCTTCGGGTGCTCACCGACGTGCAGCTCCCGTTGGCTCGACCAGCAATCATGACCGGGCTCAACCAGACCCTCCTGCTGTCCATCTCCATGCTCGGGGTGGCGGCCATCATGGGAGCGGGTGGCCTCGGCCGGTTGTTGTTCCGGGCCATCAACAATCAGGACGTCGCCCTGGCCGCATCAGCAGGATTGGCGTTCTTCCTCGTTGCCGTGGTGCTCGACCGGATCAGCCAGACCGAGGGGGGCGAGCACAAGAGCTTGGCGACTCGCATCCGTCTGGCCTGGAGCAACCTCCGCACTCCCGAGCAGTTCGTCGCTGCTGCTCGTGCCGACACCGCGGCCAGCACCGAGAGCGACGCTGAGGGATCTCTCGCCCCACTCGGGACTCGTGAAGCCACCGGGTTGGTTGCCGCCGCTGTGGGTGGGGCCGTGGCCGCAGTATCGGTCGCATTCACCTGGTCCTCGGGCGCAGGACTGTTCAGCGGCCACGCCCGGGCCGCCGACCTCGACCTCAACGGGGCCGGCGCGTCCGGCCTGGCCCCGAGTGGGGGCAGCTGGTTCGGGTACCTGACCTTCGGCATCGGCCTCTTCGTCCTGTTCGGCGCGGTGACCCGACGCTTCCGCCCGGTTGCCGCGGCCAGATGGGCCTCGGCCGATCTGCTCGCTGTTGCCTCGATCACGCTGTTGGTCACCGTTCTCGGGTTCCTGTTGGCGCAGCCCCACCCGTTGGCTGTCAGCTACAGCCACGGCCCAGGGGTATGGCTGGCCCTCGTAGGAGCCCTCGTCGCAACGACAGGGGCCGTCATCGCCATGTCCGATGCCCCTTATGCTCCCCGGCGGCCGTTGGCGGCCGGCATGCAATGGGGACGCCTGGCCGGTGGTTCCATCGCTGTCGCGGTCTTGGTCGGGGCGCTGTTTAGCGGCTGGATCTTCGACGAGCGCCGCATCGGCGACGACCAGATACCGCCCGATATCCAAGCCCGCATCGACGAGCTGAAGGCCGAGGCAGTGGAAAACCCGTCGTTGGCCTCCGCAAACGCCAACACCGTCCAGTCGCTGCTCAACCAGGCCCGCAAAGCCGCCCTCGTCATCAAGGACGGAACCGATCCTGATGGCTTCGTGCTCGGTTGGCTCGCAGTGGTGTCTGGTGGGTTGGCCCTCCTCCTGCTGCTGCGCGGTGCTGGCGCGGCAGGATCAGATGCGGTTCGTCGCTGGCGCTGGAGCACCCCGGTTGCCGGAGTTGGCACGGGCCTCGTCGCCCTCGCGATCGCCATCGTCGGGTCGACCACGCGGGTCAGCGAACCAGGATTTACGACCGGTGTCGGGCTCCTCCTCCTCGGCACCGGGGGGTTCTTTCTGTTCGCAACATCACGGGGCCTGATCACCCTCTTCGAGCGGTCAATGGTGTACCGAGACCCGCCACCCCCACCCGTCGCCGCGGACCGCGATATCGAAGAACCTCAGATGGTGGCCGACTGAGGCTGCGCGCCATACCGGTGCCCGGCCGGTAGGGTCGTCATGGGCGCCCGTTCGGTTCACGTTGCGCGGGCGTCCACGTTCACCAAAAGGGAAGGACCCTGTATGACCATCAAGAAAGCGAGTCGCTGGCTATTGCTCTTCGCCGCATTCGCCCTGTTCGCCGCGGCCTGCGGCGGCTCGGACTCGTCGTCCGACGCCGATGATGCTGCGGCTGTCGAAGAGGACAGCGGGGATTCAGGCGATTC
>JAYPWI010000066.1:0-5168 GCA_038135065.1 Acidimicrobiales bacterium | reverse complement strand
CCGACGCCGATGATGCTGCGGCTGTCGAAGAGGACAGCGGGGATTCAGGCGATTCAGGCGATTCCGGCGATTCCGGCGATTCCGGCGAGAGCATGGACACTTCGACCATCGGCGAGGGAGTGACCGTCACGATGGGTCGAGCCGATTGGTCCTCAGGCTATATCCAGGCCGAGATCTACCGGCAGATCCTCCAGGGTCTCGGCTACGAGGTCACGAACCCGGCCGACATCGAGCTGGGCCCGTCCAACGCCTACACGGCGATGGCCAGTGGCGACTTCGACTTCTGGACCAACAGCTGGTACCCCGGTCACCTCTCGTGGCACCAGAACGAGCTGCCCGATGGGTCACTCGTCGGAGACCACCTGACCATCGTGGACGGCCTCTTCCAGGACGCCGGCGTCCAGGGCTTCCTGATCACCAAGTCGGTGGCCGAGGAGTACGGCATCACCTCCATGCAGCAGATCAACGACGACCCCGCCCTGGCGGAGCTGTTCGTCGTCGACGGCGAGAGCGGCCGCATCTTCGGCTGCCAGGAGTCGTGGACCTGCGACGACATCATCGAGAACCAGATCGTCTTCTACGGCTGGGAGAACCTGGCCCAGGTCAAGGCTGGCTACGACGCCATGTTCGCTCAAGCCGTGGACCTGGTCAACGCCGGCGAGCCCATGATCATCTACACCTGGACCCCGTCGTCGTACGTGACCCAGTTGATTCCGGGCGACAACGTCATGTGGATCTCCATGCATCCGACGGACGTGCTCGACGACTCGAACCCAGCGGGCATCGAGGGTGGTGAGTTCCACAACCAGAACGCCGGCATGAGCGCTCTGGGTGCTGAGGTCTGCCCACAGCCCTGCCAGCTCGGATGGGAAGCTGCCGACATTCAAGTGACCGCGAACAGCGACTTCCTGGCCGACAATCCGTTCCTTACTGCGCTGTTTCCCCTGATTCGGCCCTCGGTGATCGACATTTCGATTGCTCAGGTCGAGCAATCGGGCGGTGACGGGTCCCAGGCACAGGTGGAGGCCATTGCCGCGGCATGGATCGCCGCCAACCAGGACCTGATCGACGGCTGGATCGCTGAGGCGGCTGCTGCAGCGGGGATGTGATCCTTCGTTGCAAGTGATCTCGTATCACTCCTGATCACGCGAGGGCGGGGCACACAGCCCCGCCCTCGTCGCGTCACCGAGCACCCGGGATCGCCTGTCGGCGCCGATGTCACTCCTCGAGTTCGGGCAACGCCACTGGGTTTGCGCTGGCGCTGATCTTGGCCATCCCGCCATCCACCACCAAGGTCTCGCCGGTGACCCATCCAGAAAGGTCCGAGGCGAAGAACAGCACTGCGTTGGCGATGTCGTCCCCAATGCCCCAGCGCTTCAGGGCGATACCGCCCTCGAGTTGTTCGATCAGGCCCTCGACCGTGGTCCGAGCCTCTTCCCAGATCGCGGTGGCGACCAGGCCAGGAGCGATCGAATTCACCCTGATCCCCGACGGACCCCAGTCGGCGGCCAGGGCACGGGTCATCGCGTCCACAGCCCCCTTGGTGCCCGCATAGGCGACTCTCGCCATCGGCCCGTGCACGCCTGCCACGGAGCTGATGTTGACCACCGAGCCACCACCGCGGGCCTGCATCGATGGCGCAAGCCCGATGGTGAGGGTGAGGAGCGAACGCACGTTGATGGAGAACACCAGGTCGATGTCGGCCTCGCTCAACTGCTCTGGGGTTCGACGCATGGGGATGCCTGCGTTGTTCACAAGGACATCGACACCGTCGACCTCGGCCAGAATCCGTGCGGCGAGTTCGGTTCCGGCCCCCGGTGGGGCCAGATCGGCGGGAAGCACTACCGGGTCGGTGAGATCGGCGGCCACCCGCTCCAGGTCGGCCACGGTGCGTCCGGTCAGCACCACTCGGGCCCCAGCCCGATCCAACAGCCGTGCGCTGGCTTCGCCGATTCCCCGGCTGGCCCCTGTCACCACGGCGATCTTGCCCGTCAAGTCGATCATGAGGGCAAGCTAGCCCGCATCAGAAGAGGTGGTCGGGGAATCCTTCCGACACACTCCCCTGCCAGCGGGGACTCCGCTTCTCGAGGAAGCTCTCCACTCCCTCGGCAGAATCGGCCTGGCTGGCGATGAAGGCGAACAGCGGCGTTTCCTTGGCCAACATTGAACCGACACCGTCTTGCAAACCCGACCAGAGCAGCCGCTTGGAGACTGCAAGGGAGAGCGGTGCTGCGTTGGTGGCGATGTCGCGTGCGGTCTCGAGGGCCCGGGGCAGGACGTCTTCGCGGGGTAGAGCTTCCGAGGCCAGGCCCATGGCTGCCGCCTCGGTACCACTGATGATCTTCCCCGTCATCAGTAGCTCGGCGGCCCGCGATACCCCGACGATCCGAGGCAGCACGGCATGGGACGCCAGTTCTGGAAGTTGGCCCCGTCGAACGAAGACGAAGCCGATCTTGGCGTCCTCAGCCACGTAGCGAATATCGGCGGTCATGGGGAACGTGGCGCCGACCCCGACCGCGGCGCCGTTGATCGCCGCAATCACCGGCTTGCGAATGTCCCACGGGTACAGCTGACGGGCTGCATCGTCAGCCGTCTGGTTCCTGCCCGCCGAGAAGGTGTCGCCACCGTGGCTCAGGTCCGCGCCAGCACAAAATGCCCGTCCCGCCCCAGTCAGCACCACGACCCTGACCTCGTCGGTCCGATCGGCCCAGGCCAGGACCTCGGACAGTTCTCGGGACATGGTTCCCGTCCACGCGTTCATTCGCTCGGGACGGTTCAGGGTGACCGTCGCGACGCCGCCGTCGAGGTCGACCAGAAGGGTGTCGTACTCCATTGCATGGTTCTAGTCGGGCCTGTACGTCGCCGCTCGTTGGTACGCCGGTTCACGCAGGCTGTGCGGTTGGATGGCTCTTGGTGTGGCGGGGGCGCATACCGAGCATCCGGCACACGGCGGTGGAGATCGCTGCGTGGTTCATCGTGTAGAGGTGCAAGACGTTGATCCCATGCTCGGCGAGGTGGCGGCATTGCTCGGCCGCCAGGGTGGCCCCGACCAAACGCCGGACGTCGGGATCTCCGTCGAGCCCCTCGTAGAGATCGGGCATCCACGCCGGGATCGATGCCCCGCAGCGCTGTGCAAACCGGCTGATCTTGGTGAGATCGGCCACGGGCATGATGCCGGGGACGATGGGGACGCCGACGCCGGCTGCCCGTGCGTCGCGGTGGAACCGCAGAAAGTCTTCGTTGTCGAAGAAGAACTGGCTGATCACCCGATCGGCCCCTGCGCTGACCTTGTCGGCCAAGTAGGACAGGTCTGCTTGACGGCTTGCGGCGAGCGGATGGGTCTCGGGATAGCCCGCTACCGAGACGTGCCACTCGGCCCCGTCCGGGCGGCCCCGGATCAGCTCGACGAGGGCTCGGGCATCGGGCACCTCGTTGGTAGAGGTGGCGTGTCCTTCGGTCGGATCACCCCTGAGGGCCACGACCCGCCGCACCCCGAGTTCCGCATAGTGATCCAACACCTCGTTCAGTTCACGCATCGAGGCCCCACCACAGGTCAGATGGCCGGCAATGGGGAGCTCGGGGAACTCGCGCCGCAGCACCCTAATCACATCGACGGTGCGATGCCGCGTACTGCCACCTGCTCCGTAGGTCACGCTGACGAAGGCCGGCCCCATCGCTGCGAGCTTGCCCACGGTCTCGACCACAGTCCCGTAGCCCGCCTCCGTGGCAGGCGGAAACACCTCGAACGACACCTCGATGTTGCGGGCCAAGGGCTCTGCCGGCCACGGACGCCGAGCCAGACGCTCTTCGGTCTCGACTTCCAGGCGATCCTCAGACATCGCCATCCCCCTGCTCGGCTTCTGCGTGCTTCACCGCCCGCCACAACGACACGGTGAGGCTCCGGCCGTCACCCTGTTTCTGCGGAGCGAGCTGCACGTGCCGGTCGACGAACAACCCCGCACCGGCAGCCCAGCGTCGAACGTCCTCGTCGCGCACACCCAAACGACGGTGCGCGAAGTCCGTCCGCAGTTCCTCGAGTTCGTGGGGGGCGAAATCGACGATCACCAACACACCACCAGGAACCAGAACCCGCGCCACCTCTTCGAAGATGGGGGCAGGCTCGTCCACGAAGTGCAGGACCTGATGCAGGATGGCCACATCCTGGCTGGCCCGGGGCTGGGCGAGGTCACTGATCGATCCGTGTTGGACTCTCAGATGGCGGTGCCCTGCCGCCTCGAGGCGGGCCCGGGCAACCTGCAGCATCTTCGGACTGAGGTCGACGCCTACTCCGTGGGCTGCCCGATCGGCAACCACTTCGAGCATCCGGCCGGTCCCCGTACCGAGGTCCAGCACCCTGAGGTCAGCCTGAGCGGGAAGCGCGTCGAGGACAGCCTGCTCGACCAGTCGGTCGGCGACATGGATGGCTCGAAGCTCGTCCCATTCACCAGCGATTCGCTCGAAATATGCGCCGGCTTCTTCGTCACGGCGACGCCGCACGGTCTCGGCCCGCTCACCATCGCGGAACGTCTCGCCGTCCCGGCGATCGACCAGATCCACCAGCGACGCACAGCGTTGTGCCAACACGCCCTGGGTCAGGCGGTAATAGGCCCACGTGCCTTCCGCCTGACGGCTCACGAGCCCTGCCTCGGCAAGCAACTTGAGATGACGACTGACCCGTGGCTGGCTCTGCTGGAGGATGTCGCACAACTCGCTCACCGTGTACTCATGGCCGTCCAGTAGCGCCACCAGACGCATGCGCGTTGGATCAGCAAGCGCCTTCGCCCCAGCGACAACCGCCTCGAAATCCATGTCCCTCGGGGCAACCGCATGATGCCGGGCGAGGGCCTCGGAGCCACGCGCACTTGGATCACCGATCTGACGATCTTCCGATTGGGTGTCCGGGCGGCCGGGGGGCGCAAGCATGATCATCATCATATAAAGATATTCTTATATACGCAATTCAATTTTACCTCCTAGGACAGCTACAGGTCGCTACCCTGCTGAGTCCATGCAGCGCCTGACCGGACCCGACGGCGAACACGCCGTGCTCCATCACCTCGGGGGCGACGGCCCACCCATCCTGTTGACCCACGGCAACGGTCTCAACGCCGGAATGTGGGCCACCGTCGTGCCCCACCTTGTCCCCCACTTCTCGTGCCATGGCCTCG
>JAYPWI010000065.1:0-9143 GCA_038135065.1 Acidimicrobiales bacterium | reverse complement strand
TATGCGAGTCGGTCCTTGCGAAGCGTTCTGCCAGACTGCGGCACTGTAGCGAGGGGTAACAGACCGGGCGCAGGCTGCAGGTTGGCTGGGAAAGGGGGTGAAGGTGCGATCGTTCGCAGTTCTAGCCAGGCTCCTTGCGATCGTCATCGTCGGTTGCGCGCCGAGGGCCGACCCGTCAGGTGCGGTGCCGACAGCTGTGGGGGTCGACACATTGGCGCCCGGGCCCGCTGCACCAAATCCCCCGGCGACGACCGAAGCTCCCGATGGAGCCGCCGGGCCAGCGACCACGACGGAACGAAACGTCGACGTGACGGGTCGGTATTACCTGGTGCTTGGTGGTGTGTCCGGATATACGTTGAGCCTCGAGCAGACAGGGACATCGGTCAGCTTCACCTTGGACTTCGGTAGGGGCTCGCTGAGCGGCGCAGGATCGACCGACGGGGCGAATGTACGCCTCACTGCGTCGGTCCCGTTGTCGCTCAACCTTGTCTTGGCTATCTCGGCGGACTCGACGACGTTCACGGGCACCTTCGTTCTCGAGACTCCGGAACAGGTGACCGAGGGCACCGTCACCATGTCGACGAGCCCTTGGCCGTCCTACGACCTCGACGAGCTCGGCCTGCCGACGCTGGTCGAAGCGGATTACATCGAACCGGCTGCCATCGAATGGGTGTCGTTGTTCCGCTCTAGCGAGGGGCACGACTTCGTTGACGAAGTCGAGACCTGCCGGAGTATGAAGCACTATTTCACCCCCTTGCCCTCGGTCGACTGGTCCACCATCGCGATCGCCTCGCCGATCGACGGCACGGTTGCAGGGTGGTCGAACGAGGGGCGGGGGACCACCCTCACAGTTGCGTCGACCGAGTTCCCTGGCGTGGAGGTCACCATCTTTCACATCACGCCGAACGTCCCGCTCTCGTTGGGGAAGTCCGTCGCGGCTGGCGAGGTGCTGGGCACCCACGCAGGTCCGGAGGGCAACAGCGACGTCGCGGTCGGCATTGTCACCCCCGGCGGGTACCGGCTCGTCTCCTATTTCGATGTCATGAGCGATGCCGTGTTCGAGACCTACGCAGCACTTGGTGCGTCGTCGAGATCGGACTTCATCATTCCGGCCGCCGACCGCGATGCTGATCCCCTGTCATGTGAGGGTGAGACCTTCACCAGTTTCGGAACCCTGCCGCGACGGTTCGACCTGCACCACGGCGCTTCCTAGTTCGTCCCCGTGGATTCCCCTGCGCAGTCGCCACCGGCGCAGCAGCGCTCGGCAGTGCTGCAGATCTGCCTCTGTCCGACGTCGTGACGACTCGCAGCCTGGCGGGGCCGTTCGCGCCGGAGGAGGGATGCAGCTACAGGCCCGGGCTCCCGCTGACGGCCCGGCCGTCGTCGCCCGGGCATCGTTACTGTGGTGTCCGTGGCCGCTGATCGGATGATGCACCTCACGGGGTTCATGCTGTACTGCCCGGCGCCCCACACCCAGCTGTCGTGGGTGTACCCACCCGACAAGATCCGTCACCACTGGCACGAGATCGAATACTGGGAAGAGATCGCCCGAACCCTCGAAGCGGCCTGCTTCGACATGTTCTTCTTTGCCGATGGGTGGGGAGGGGGCAACGAGGCCAGCACCCGTTGGGCCATCCAGTTCCCGACCCACGATCCCCTCACCCTGATCCCGCGCCTGTCGGGGGTCACCCAGCGGCTTGGTTTCGCGACGACGATGTCCACCACCTTCTATCCGCCGTACATGCTGGCCCGGAAGCTGGCCAGCCTCGACCACATCACCAAGGGCCGGATCGGCTGGAACATCGTCACCTCGATCAGCCGGGGAGAGGCCCGCAATTTCGGGCTCGACGACCTGCCGCCCCACGACGAGCGATACGACCGGGCCGACGAGTTCGTCGAACTGTGCTGCGCCCTATGGGACAGCTGGGAACCCGACGCGGTGCTGATGGACATGGACGAGCGGGTGTTCGCCGATCCGGCGAAGGTGCACCGCATCGACTTCGAGGGCAGGTTCTTCCGTAGCGCCGGCCCGCTGAACGTCATGCCCTCGCCGCAAGGCCGCCCTGTGTTCTTCCAGGCCGGCGCCTCGGAACGGGGGCGCGAGTTCGCAGCCCGCTGGGCAGAGTGCGTCTTCGCCGCAGGCGGTGGACCAGCCACCACCCTCGCCCTCCGTGACGACCTGTCAGGCCGGATGGAGGCCCACGGACGCGACCCCGGGGCACTCAAGATCATCACCGCCTGCGGGCCCGTTGTTGCCCCCACCAGGTCCGAAGCGAAGGACCGGGCGGCCGAGATCAGCGAGCGCATCCCCATCGAGGCGGGGCTGGCCACCATGTCGTCCCACTTCAACGTCGATCTCACCGGCTTCGACCCCGACACTCGGTTGTCCGAGCTCGGCGATGTGGAGGGAACCCGGGGCATGGTCGAGTTGTACAAGGGCAGCGGCGATCCGACCCTGGCCGAGGTGGCCGGCCAGTACCTGAACAAGGCCGCCCAGGACGCGTTCGTGGGGACCCCCAGCGATGTCGCCGACACCCTGCAAGGGCTGTTCGAGGATGGGCTGGTCGACGGGTTCCAGCTCACCCCCTCCTATTACGCCCCCGACTACTACCGCGACGTGGCCGAGTTGTTGGTGCCCGAACTCCAACGGCGTGGCTTGACCCGCACCGCTTATCGGGGTCGCACCCTGCGGGAGACCCTGGCCCAAGCAACGCCTGGCTGACACTGGCCCGCCCAGCCCTGCCCCCCGAGGTGTGCCCCCAGTGCCGCACCGCGCGGTGGCCAGCCTGGTTACCCGCTGACCAGCCAGCCCAACGGCGCAGCGTGGTCAGGCACCCGAACGGCGGGCCACGATCTCGGCGAGGTCGTTGAACGAGATCTCGCCCATGAACAACGATCGAAGGGTCCGTCCGAAGGGGCGGCGGGGCCAGCGTTCGTCGTCGAGCAGGTGTAGTTGGGACTCGATGGTGCCGTCCCCGTGGAAGTCGTAGGTCCGGTAGCCCGGAGGCAGCCAGGTGCTCGCCTCGAGGTCGAAATTGTTCTTCAGCGACGGGGCGACGAACACGGTCCGTTCGGCATATGCGTAGGTGGTTGGCATGTGGGTGTGTCCTGCTCCGAACCCTCTGATCTTCGGGCAGGCATCGACCACGCTGTCCCATTCGGCGGTGTAGGCGGGTTCGCGGGTCCAGGGCACCTCCACGGCCGGTGGGTGGTGCACCCACACGAACACATGGTCGGTGTCGTCGCCGGCGGCTGCGGCTCGGAGCCACCCGACCTCGGTCGCTCCGAGACTGCCGTTGCAGTGCAACCGGTCCTCACCTGCCGGGTCGACCCGGCGACCGGTGGGGTCTGGGGCCATGACCCCGGCGTTCGAGTCGGCGAACACGAAGGTCCACGGTCCGTGATGGGTCGACCGGGCGACGTGGATGCCCGAACGATCGAAGCCATGTCGGAACGCCGCGTCGAGGTCGTGGTTGCCGGGACAGACGAACACTGGCGCGGGGAGACGAGACAGACACTCGGCCGCGATCTCGTACTGCTCGGGCCGCCCGTGGTCGGCCACGTCGCCCGTCACCACCACCAGATCGGGGCGGGCCTGCCCAGCGAGGTGGTCGAGGATTGCTTCGAATGCTTCGGCAACGTCGTACCCGTGCCCACCCTCGGGGTGTTCACCGGGTTCGATGAAATGGGTGTCGGAGAGATGGGCAACACGCAGCGGCCTGGTCACCACCGGAGTATCGCACCCCGTCGAGCCACGGTCGGCCGGGCTGGCCTCGGGGCTCAGGTGGAGTCGGGGTGGGCCGGCGGTGCGGCACTGGACATCGGGGGCTTGCCGCCGTCGGCGACCAGGCCCCAGACCAAGGCAGCCGACAGGACGCCGTTGGCGGTCCACAGCAGGGCCCGAAGCAGGTTCCAGTCCATGAGTCGCCCGTGCACGTCCGGATCGAACCCGTCGGCGAGGTCGGCGTGGGCGGGTGCGCTGGCCAGCCCGCTGATGAGCAACACCCCGGCCGCGGTGGCACTGATGGCCAACACGATCACCCATTCCTGCCGGCTACGGGCCAACAAGAGCAGTGCCGCGGTGGTGACACCCTCGGCCACCCAGGGAGCGAGCAGCAGGGCACCGATGCGCCGCACGTGCTCGGCCTGAAACGACACGTACTCGGCGGGACCGACCTCTGCGAACAGTGGGTAGTGGATCAGGTGAACGGTCCAGATCATCCCGACCAGGAAGATGACCGCCGCAGCATGAGTCGCCACGGCGACCCGCCAACCTCGGTCATTACGGGGAGACGACAACCAACGACTGAACACGCCGGCCAGTATGGACGGCGGTGCCTTCGCCCGACGGGTCACCCAGCCGGTCGACTACGAGCGTTCATGAACAGGCACCCTGACCGCTCGACCGGCACGCCCCGGTGCGTGGTCAGCGAATGGGGTTCTTGTAGGTGTCGAGGTAGGTGATCTCCTCGACCGGTGGCCGGGCCGCTGGCTTGAAGTCGGTGCCCTTGGTGTAGGCAACGGGCAGCAGGCCCACCTGCGTCATGTGGTCGGGGATTCCCAGCAACTCGGCCGCCTCGGCCTCCTTGGCCAGGTGGATGGTGGTCAGGCACGACCCCAGACCACGGCTGCGAAGGGCCAACTGGAAGCTCCACATGGCGGGGATGATCGACCCCATGAGGCCTGCGGCACTGTTGGTCGACGGGTCGTCGAGGCGTCCGATGATCATGGGGATGACCATCACCGGCACCTTCCCGAAGTTCTCAGCCAGGAAGTTGGCCGAGTCCATCACCCGCCCCGTCTGGGTGCCCGGTTCGGCGCTCGCGGCAGCAGACGCCAGGTAGTCGCCGCCCGCAGACCGGTAGATGTCGGCCAAGGCCTCCTTCTTTGCCGGGTCGCGCACCACCATCCAGCGCCACCCCTGCCGATTCGAACCCGTGGGGGCCTGCACAGCCAGTTGCAGGCATTCCAGCAGGACATCGTCGGGGACATCCCGGTCGAAATCGAGGCGCTTGCGGACCGCCCGGGTGGTGGAGAGCAACGCATCGGTCTGGGTGAGGTCGAATTCCATACCCCGCACTGTGCCAGATCCACCGAGGGGTGGGGTTCGCCGTGACGATCTGCGAGAATGGGCCTGGCGCTGCCGACGATGGGGGATTCCATGCTGCTCGACGACGACCAGGTGCACGACTTCGCCGAGCGAGGCTGGGTCGTCGTCGACAACGTGTTCGACGCAGACGAGGTGGCCGTGCTGACCGAGGCCGCGCTGCAGGTGATGGACCGACCCGGCCCCGAGGTGGGGCGGGAAGCGGACGGCGCACCCCACGTGTGTTGGGGTATGCATCTCTTCGACGAGCGGCTGGGTGCCCTGGCCCGTCATCCCGACCTCGTCGAGCCGTGCCGGCAGTTGCTGGGCAACGACATCTACGTCCACCAGTCGCGTATCAACATGAAGCAGACCAACGGGTCGATCGTCGCCTGGCACCAGGACTTCGGGACCTACCATCGGGTCGACGGGGTGCCCGAGCCGCGGGGGATCATGGTGGCCGTCTTCCTCGACGACGTCACCCATGTCAACGCACCGTTGCTGGCCGTGCCGGGGTCACATCGGGAAGGTTTGGTGTCGACGGCCAGCATCGACCCGACCGTCCCCGACCACGAGCAGGTAGCCAAATACCGCTACGACATCACCGACGAGACCATGGCCCGTCTGGTCGACGAGTACGGCCTCGACACCATCACGGCGACCGCGGGCTCGTTGCTGCTGATGGACATGACCGTGGTTCACGGCTCGTCGGTCAACATCAGCCCCCTGCGCCGCATGTTGCTCTACGTCAACGTGTGCCCCGTGGACAACCGGGGCGAGAGCTACGAGCGGCCCGAGTACTACGCAGCCCGAGACTTCTCAGCCATCCAACCGGCAGAGGGCGATTGCCTGCGCCGGTTCGCCACCGTCTGACCATGGAGTTGACCTTCGAGCCCCTCGGCGGTCCCATCGGGGCGCGGGTGCATGGTCTCGAGCCCGACGGCGAGATCGACGACGGCTTCGTTGCGGCCTTGCACGACGGGCTCCGCACTCACAGCGTGCTGGTGTTCCGCGGGCAGGAGATCTCGGCGGCCCGGCTCGTGGAGTTGGGCCGGGCCTTCGGTGACCTCGAGATCCTGCCCGAACCCGAGAAGCTGCATCCCGACCATCCGGAGATCTTCAACCTCACCAACGTCCGGCCCGACGGCGAGATCGTCACCTTCGACGAGCCCCAGGCCGTGTTCCTGCGGGGCACCGAGCGCTGGCACACCGACTCGTCGTTCCGGGAGATTCCCTGCTTGTGCACCATGTTGTACGCGGTGGAGGTACCGACGACGGGGGGCGAGACCCTATTCGCTGACATGTACGGGGCCCACGACGCCCTGCCCGATCACCTACGCAACGCGGCCGAGAACCTCCGGATCGTGCACAGCTACGAGTACAGCCGGGCCAACAACCCCGGCAAGATGGACGAGATGAGCCCGGAGGACCTGGCCAAGTTCCCGCCCGTCACCCATCCCTTGGTCCGCACCCACCCCGATGGTCGTCGCTCGCTGTACATGGGAGGCCATGCCAGCCATGTGGCGTCGATGCCGGTCGAGGAGGGGCGTGACCTGCTCGAGGCGGTGACCGACTTCGCCACCCAGAACCGCTTCGTCTACGAACACGTATGGGAGCCCGACGACCTGGTGGTGTGGGACAACCGGTCCACCCTGCACCGGCTGCAGCCCTACGACATCGCCAACCAGCGCCGGGTCATGCGGCGCATCACCGTGGCCGGGACCGAGGCCCCGGTCTGAGGGGCGCGACCGGGCCTACCAGGCAGCGGCCACGAAGCCGCTGCCAGCTGGAGCAAGCTCGCCGGTCAGGCCGGTGCCCTGCCAGAGCACCCGGCCGTCATCGAGCACGTAGATGAGGAAGCGGCCCGACTCGTCGTAGTCCTGGTGGGTGATCGTGCCGCCGTAGCCGAACTCGCCGGCGACCAGGGTGCCGGCCATGCCCGCGAACACCGACCGGTCGAGCACGACTCCCTGCGAGGGCCCCGATCCGTCGAGGGCGTCCTGGGCAACCACCACATTGCCCGACAGTTGGAACACGGGCTTCGTCCAGCGGTACCCGGCAGGCGGGACCAGTTCGGGCCCGACGTCGATCAATTCGCCTGCATCGAAGAAGCCGATGGTGATGCCTGCGTCCGTCTCGAAGGCGAGCAGGGAGCCGTCACGGGACCATGCAACCCCTTCGCCCTCACCGGCAGCTACGGGGAAGGTGCTCCCGGAGCCGTCGGCTACCGACTTGAGGTAGTAACCGCCGACGCCGTAGTCGACGGTGACGAGCCAGTTCTCGGCGGGGCGCAATGCGATCTCGGAGCCGTTGAGATACAGCAGCTGCTCGCCCGACGCGCGGTTCAGCAGCAGGCTGCTGCCCATCACCGGTTCGCAGCACATCCCGAGACCGATGAGGCCCTCGCTGACATCGATGGTGAGGGGGACCCAGGCGTCGGCGTAGACCAAGCAGGACCCGTCGGGAGCGTCGTCGAGACAGACGAGGATCTCGGTCGACCGGATGGTGCGGGTGGTCGAACCGGTCGAGCCATCGATCTCCTCGACGCTGGCAACGTTGGCGTCGATGTCGTGGCGGACCCCGTACCACTGACCCGGCATACCGGCCGGCAGCTCGGGTGCCGTCGTGCTGGTGACGACCGCCGACGTGGAGGTGTCAGCGACCGTCGTGGTGGAAGGGCTTGCGCTGTCGAGTTCGCTCGATTCCTCGACCAGGGTCGTGGAACTCTCTGCGGAGAGGGCAGAGACCTGCGATTCCAGTTCGGCGATATCGGATTCGAGTTGTGCAACCTCCTCGCTGGAGGCCCCACATGCTGTGGCCAGCAACGCCCCAGCGCAGACAACCACGGCCAGTACCCGTCGTAACGGTCGGTTTCGCATCAGCTGTCCCTTCGATCTACGCAGTCGCGCCTACCCGTTTCTTTCGGATGGTCGCCGTTCTATGTGAGGTGCGTCGCCTGTGGGCCGGGCGTCAGGCGGTGCAGCGGTCGATGCGAACCAGGTCGAGGGCGAACGATCCGTCGGTGCCGTCAGCCAGGATCACCCCGATGGTTGCCGCAAGGTCGGCGCGAAACGGACCCGCCTCTACCCCAGTGCCAAAGATCCGCGCCTCGAGCGTGTCGAAGTCCACGCGGGCGATGGAAATGCCGGCTGCGTCAGGCTCCCCGAACCGCAGCGCCCCGTAATAGGTGACTCGGCTCGACGGTGCGCCGAGAAGGAGTTCGTACGCCCGGCCATCGTGGCGGGCGGCCACCCGCACGGCCCCGCTGCTGGCGAGCACTCCCGGCGCAAGCCCGGCCCGCAGTGATGCAAAGCCGCCCCCATTGGTGTCGATCTCGCCCGACCACGACATCTGGTCGCCGGTGAAGGTCACATTGCTGGACGAGCGGCCACCCATCACCCCGTCGTTCACGATGAACCAGTAGCCGGCCATCTGTTCGCTATCGAGGCGGCTGAGCACCTCACAGGGCGTCGGTGGAGCGGTGAGCGTCGTCGGAGTCGAGGACAGGGAGACCGCCGACAAACCGGGCGAGGTCGGTGGGGCGTCGGTCGGAGGAGTCGGGAACGTCGAGGGAATGGTCTCGCTGGGGCCCGGACGCTGCGCCTCGTCTTGGGTGTCGGTCGAAGGGCTTGCACAGCCGAGGGTGATGATGGCGGCCGCCACGCAGGCCATCAACCAGGCGTATCGGTGTCGATTCGGCCGGAGCCACTCCATTGGCCATACGTTCCCGTTATGGGCGCCGACCAAACACCCACGGGATGCGGCGGTTCGGGCACGGCACGAAGATGCGCGACCTGACTCGTTCCCGTTGCGGTGGAGAACTGCTTTTTTGGTCTCGTCGGCACAGCGGCCTTGATGGTCCTTGTGGAGGGCAGCCATGAGATGTCCTGGCGGTTCGGGATGGCCAAGCCGGAGTGTGTGGTGGTTCCCTTCGGCAGAGTAGGGGTGGTTCCCGTTCGGTCCTGGTGTGGAAGCTCGGTGCAGCCATCGTGGTCTCGGCGCCCGCTGGCGGGTGGGGTCTGGCCCAACGCGACAAGGTGAGACCTGTGGCCTAACA
>JAYPWI010000064.1:7831-9425 GCA_038135065.1 Acidimicrobiales bacterium | reverse complement strand
CGCATGGGAATGATGGACAAGCAGATCGACAAGCTGGCCGAACGGGCACGCGAATTCCTCGGACCAGAGGTGAACGTGCGGTTCGCCCTCGTCGGCATGGGTCGCAGTCCCTACCTCGCCGGTGCGGGGCTGCTGGGATTCCTGCTCGGGAAGTGGCGCGGCCTCGTGGTGACCGATGACGACGTGAAGCTGCTGGCCTGCGGATCGAATCTGGGGCCGGCAAAGGGGTTCAACGCAGAACTGGCCACTGCGCCGCGAGGATCTGACATCGGCGCTCTCACGGGGATGAACGCCAAGCTGACGTTCCCCAATGGCGAGAAGATCTACGTCTCGAGGGTCCATTTCGGTCGCCTGCGTGCTGCGCTCGAGGCTGCCTAGCGGGCTCGCTGGTCACATCTGCTCGTCGACTCGGGCGCTCGGGGTCTCTGCGGTCGTGAAGGACCCCTGCTCCGCGTGCCATCATCGTGGGGTTGGAACCGGCCATTGGGCCGACCTACTGACCCCGCGTCGTCGGACCGGGTGAAAGGAACCCCATGAATCCGAGCATGATCGGCTGGTCGCACATCCCCTTCGGGCGGCTCGAAGACTCGCTCGAGGAGATGATCATCAAGGTGGCGCGCGGTGCCATCACCGACGCCGGGCTCGATGCGGGTGACATCGACGCCATGTGGCTCGGTCACTTCAACAGCGGCATGGTGCCCGATGGGTTCCCCGCCTCGCTGACCATCCAGGCCGATGAGGGCCTGCGGTGGAAGCCGGCAACCCGGGTCGAGAACGCCTGTGCGTCGGGTTCGGCTGCCCTGTACTCGGCCATCAACGCCATCAAGGCCGGCGAAGCCCAGATCGCGCTCGTCGTCGGGGCAGAGAAGATGACCAACAACTCCACGGCCGACGTCACCACCGCCCTCGGTGGCGCCGCCTACCAGAAGGAAGAGTCCGGGGTGTCGTTCCCCCAGGTCTTCGCCCAGTACGCCACCGCCTACTTCGAGGAGTTCGGCGACCACTCCAGCACCCTGGCCACCATCGCCGCCAAGAACCACGCCAATGGTGTCAACAACCCCCTCGCCCACATGCGCAAGGACGTCGGTTTCGAGTTCTGCAACACGGTCTCGGACAAGAACCCGATGGTGGCTCCGCCCCTGCGGGTCACCGACTGCTCGCTGATCTCCGACGGAGCGGCCGCGGTGGTGATCGCATCCGACGAAATTGCGAAGAACCACCCTCGGGCCGTGCGCTTCCGGGCCACCTCGCACGTGCAGGACATCCTGCCCATGTCGCGCCGCAAGCTCACCGATTTCGAAGGGCCTGCGCGGGCGTTTGCCACCGCCTTCGACAAGGCCGGCATCAGCGTCCACGACCTCGATTTCGCTGAGGTGCACGACTGCTTCACCATCGCGGAACTGCTGGTCTACGAGGCGATGGGTCTGGCCCCCAAAGGTCAGGGCAAGCGGGTACTCGAGGACGGCACCGTCTACCGGGGCGGCTCGCTGCCCGTCAACCTGTCGGGCGGGCTCAAGGCCAAGGGCCATCCGGTCGGCGCGACCGGTGTGTCCATGCACGTGATGAGCGCCATGCAACTCACCGGCGAGGCCGG
>JAYPWI010000064.1:0-7731 GCA_038135065.1 Acidimicrobiales bacterium | reverse complement strand
CGTCGGTCCGCTGCGTCGAGGATGACCCGGCTCCCCCTGACCCCGAGGTAGCGGAGGGGTTCGGGTTCCCAGCGGCGGGCCGTGTAGCCCACCCAGGGGAGGTTCACGAGGTCAGATGCTCGGTCGAGCACCAGGTCGGCCATGGTGCGACCGGCCAGGTTCGAGGCGGCAACTCCTTCGCCGACGTAGCCGCCGAGGGTGCCCATTCCCGTCGCTCGGTCGAAGGTCAGGCCGGGTATCCAGTTGCGGGGAATGCCCAGCACCCCACCCCATCGGTGGGTGATGGTCACCCCGTCGAGGGCGGGGAGCAGTTCGACGAGGATTCGGTGGATCCGCTCGTGGGACGCAAGTCGGGTGGCATTGGGCTCGCTGACCTTCGAGCCGTACAGGTAGGGGATGCCGGGGGCTCCGAAGGCGATCCGGTCGTCGGCAGTGCGCTGCCCGTAGATGACCATGTGACGATCGTCGGCGAAGGTCGGTCGCTCGTCGAGCCCGATGGCCGCCATGGTGTCGGCGGGCAAGGGTTCGGTGGCCACCATCAGCGAGTACACGGGCAGCAGGTCTCGGCGGTGGCCCTGAAGCGACCCCGTGTACCCCTCGGTGGCCTGGATGACGACCTCAGCCGCCACCGCGCCCCCAGAGGTGTGAAGGCGTCCGGGCGAGGTGGATGTGACCGTGGTGCCCTCGTAGATGTCCACCCCGGCCCGGCCGACCACCTCGGCCAGACCGCGGACCAGGCGGGCTGGGTCGACGGCTGCACTGTGGGCAAAGAAGATGCCCGAGCGCACCTCGGTGGCGTCGAGGTAGGTCCTGGCCTCTTGCGCGGTCAGGAAGCGGATGTCCTGCTCCGTCAGCCCTTCTGCGTGGACGTCCTCGATCTCCAGACGCTGCCGCTGGGCTTGGGGAGCGTTGCGGGCCACCCGGATGGTGCCCCCCTTCGCGAAATCGCAGTCGATGCCTTCGGCCGCGGTGACCCGCCCGATCTCGTCGACGCTGTCGAAGACGGTTCGGGTGAGACGCAACGCCTCGGCGGGGTTCGACCGTCGGGCGTACTTGGCGAAGCTGCCGGCCAACTCACCCACCGCCCAACCCCCGTTGCGGCCCGATGCGCCGAACCCGCAGTACTCCCGCTCGATGACGGCGATACGGAGGCTCGGGTCCTGCCGGATCAGGTAGTACGCGGTCCACAGGCCGCTGAACCCGCCCCCCACGATTGCCACGTCGACCTCGATGTCCGACGTCAGTGCCGGGCCTGGGACCGGGTCGATGCGGTCGATCCACAGCGACCGGGTGACCGCGTCGGCAAGGGAGGTCATGGGCTGCACGCTATGGGCAGGCGAGACCCGGGGCAAGGACAGGCTGCAACTGAGATCCCACTGAAATAGGGCCGGTGATTCGGATTCCGTTGCCGTTCTGCGCGAAGAGCACGGGATCAGTACTATTTCCGTTCAGTGGGCTCGGAGGACGGTCCGCCAGTTCAGAGGGGGCTATGTGGGGTCGATTCACATCCAGACGGAGATCCCAGGTCCAGCCAGTCGGGCCCTGGTTGCCCGGCGGGCCGCCGCGATCTGCGGGGGTGCCGCGTATCTGACGGAACTCGGGATCAGGTCCGGGCAGGGCACGGTGGTGGAAGACCTCGACGGCAACCGTCTGTTGGACTTTGCCGGTGGCATCGGGGTGCTCGGTACCGGCCATTGCCCGCCTGAGGTCACGGAGGCTCTCCAGCGTCAGAGCGCCGAACTGATCCACATGTGCGGCATCGTGGCCACTTACGAGCCGATGGTCGAACTCGCCGAGGCCCTCAACGAGGTCGGACTCGGGGAGTTCCCTCGACGATCGATGTTGATGAACAGTGGTTCCGAGGCGGTCGAGTCGGCGGTGAAGCTGGCCCGGGCGTACACGGGCCGCTCGGGCATCCTCGTCTTCGAGGGGGCGTACCACGGGCGGACCAACATGACGATGTCCATGACATCGAAGTACGGGCTGTTCAAGAAGTCCTTCGGGCCCTTCGCTCCCGAGGTCTACCGCATCCCGTTCCCGAACGTGCTGCGCCGTCCCCCTGGGATGGACCCCGAACAATTCGTGGGCTGGTCGATCGACCGTCTGAAGGATGCCCTGATCTCCCAGATCGACCCCTCGGCCCTGGCCGCCGTGGTGATCGAACCGGTCCAGGGCGAGGGCGGCTTCCTGCCTGCCCCCGCCCCGTATCTGCGAGCTATTCGACAACTGTGCGATGACCACGGGGTGGTGATGATCGCCGATGAGGTGCAGTCCGGCATGGGCCGCACCGGGCGGATGTGGGCCATCGAACACAGCGACGTGGTCCCCGACCTGATCGTCACTGCGAAATCGTTGGGAGCCGGCATGCCCGTCTCGGCCGTCGTCGGGCGGGCCGACATCATGGACGCGCCCCACCCCGGTGGCATGGGCGGCACCTACAGCGGCAATCCACTTGCTGCCGTCGCTGCGGTGGCCACCATCGCCACGATCTCCGATCCGGCGTTCCTGGCCCGGGCAACCGCCATGGGGCAGCGCCTGCGGGCAGGTCTCGAGGAGATCGCAGCCCGTCACGCCTGTGTGGCCGAGGTGCGAGGTGTCGGTCCCATGTTGGCCATGGAGTTGGTGTCCGACGACCGTCTCACTCCCGACCCCGACCTCACCCTGGCCGTGACCAAGGCCACCGTCGCCCGAGGGCTGATCACCATCCGGGCCGGCCTGTACAGCAACTGTGTCCGCTTCCTGCCGCCGCTCAACACCACTGACGACCAGGTGGACGAGGCCCTGGGTGTCCTGGCGGAGGCGGTCGATGCTGCCGTCGACGGGCGGGGAGGGGCATGACGGGTCATCGCCGCTGGGCAACAGACGACCCCAGTCCGATCGGAGGTCGCCACCATGGCTGACCTCGACGTGGTCATGGTCGGAGAACGCTCCGGTCTGTCCTACGCGCGCATCCGACCCGAGTGGGCGGCCGACCTGGCCGCGCTGGAATTGGCCTCGTACCCCACCGCCGACCCCGCCGATCTCTACGACGAACACAGCCTGCACCTGCTGGCCATCGACATCCCCGACGGGTGCTTCGCCGCGTTCGACGGTGACCGGCTGGCGGCCATGGGGCTCGGACTTCGGACCGACTTCGACCTCGAGAACCCACAGCACCCCATCTCGGCCATCGTCCCCGATGACCACGAGTCGAGTGGACATTGCCCAGACGGCGAGTGGTACTACGGCACGGGCATCTCCACCCGGCCCGAGTATCGCCGGCGGGGCATCGGCAGCGAGCTCTACGACCTCCGCAAGGCGGTGTGCCGTGAAATGAACCTCCGAGGCATCGTGGCCGGTGGGGTCATCCCCGGGTATGCCGACCACAAGCACGCGATGACGGCCGATGAGTACATCGCCGAGGTGAGCGCCGGCCGCCTCTACGACCCCACGCTCAGCTTCCAACTCGAGAACGGCTTCGAAGCGGTGTGCGCGCTGGCCGGCTACATCAGCGACCCGGCAGTCGACAGCTGGGCGGCCCTGATCGTCTGGCGCAATCCGGACTACAGCGATGGCGGTGCCCCATGATCGACGATGTCGACCGGGAGATCATTCGCCAGCTCCAGCTGGATGGCCGCATGCCTTACGCCAAGCTCGCCCAGCACGTGGGGCTGTCGGATGCGGCGACCCGCCAGCGGGTCAACCGGCTCACGGCCCGAGGGGTGATCGACATCGTTGCGGTGACTGATCCGGTCAAGATCGGCCTCGGCTACCAGGCCGTGTTGGGGATCACCATCACGGCCGATGCCCGCAAGATGGCGGCCGAACTCGATGGCATCGAGGACGCGGTCTACGTCGTGATGACGGCCGGTCGCTACGACCTGCTGGTCGAGCTGGTGTGTCGCAGTGTGGACGCGTTCGTGGACAACCTCAACCACATTCGGACCATCGAGGGCATCGAGACCGTCGAGGCGATCCCGTACCTCGAGATCACCAAGCAAACCTACGACTGGGGTGTCGGATGAGTGGCGCTGCGTCACCCGAGGAAGGGGACCGTGCCTTCCGCGAGCGTTCGCTGACCGGTCGTCGTCCCGAGATGACGTTCGGGGGTGCCCTGTCGTTCCTGCGTCGCACCTATACCCGTGACATCGCGGGGGCCGACGTGGTCGTGTCGGGCATCCCGTTCGACATGGCTACCTCCAACCGTCCCGGTGCCCGTTTGGGTCCCCGGGGTATCCGAGCCGCCTCGGTGGGGTTGGCTGAGCTGCAGTCCTATCCCTTCGGGTTCGACCTCTTCGAGCACCTGGAGATCGCCGACTACGGCGATTGCTTCATCGACTACGGGCATCCCGAGGAGGTCGTGGAGCGGGTCGAGGCCCACTGTCGGGAGATCCTGGCCCACGACGCCTTCATGGTGACCCTCGGGGGCGACCACTTCGTCACCTATCCCATCCTGCGAGCCCATGCCGAGAAGTACGGACCGCTGTCGCTGGTGCACTTCGATGCCCATTGCGACACCTGGGAGGACGATGGCAACCGACTCGATCACGGGTCGATGTTCCTGCGGGCCATCCGGGAAGGAATCATCGACCCAACCCGCTCCGTGCAGGTCGGTATCCGGACCCACAACGACGACACCTTCGGCATGACGGTCCTCGGCGCGCCCTGGGTGCACCGTGAGGGGGTCGGGGCAGCCCTCGATGTCATCCACGAGGTGGTGGGTGACAACCAGGCCTACCTGACCTTCGACATCGACTGCCTCGATCCGGCGTTCGCTCCCGGAACTGGCACCCCGGTGGCCGGCGGCCTCTCCACTGCCCAAGCCCTCGAAGCGGTGCGGGGACTCGGTGCCCTTGAGCTGGTCGGGATGGATGTGGTGGAGGTCGCCCCGCCCTACGACGTGGCCGAGGTGACGGCGTTGGCAGCTGCCACCATCGCCCATGATGTGATCTGCCTGCGGGCACTCAGGGCCGGGGCCACCCCGTCCCGTTTCGGATTGGTGTGAGGTCATGACCGACCAGACTCCCAACGCAACTCCGGCCGTGAGCATCGAGGCCATCACCAAGCGATTCGGTGATGTGGTCGCCGTCGACAACATCGACATCGAGATCCGGGACGGGGAGTTCTTCGCCATGCTCGGCCCGTCGGGCTGCGGCAAGACCACCACCCTTCGCATGATTGCCGGCCTCGAGTTCCCTACCGAGGGCAGCCTCCGCATTTTCGGGGACGAGGTCGGCACCCTGCCTCCCAACAAACGGCCGGTCAACACTGTCTTCCAGGCCTACGCCCTGTTTCCTCACATGACGGTGGCCCAGAACGTGGCGTTCGGGCTCAAGATGCGCAGGGTGGCCAAGAGCGAGATCGGTGATCGGGTCCAGGCCGCGATCGACCTGGTCCGCATGGGTGGCATGGAGCATCGCAAACCCACCCAGCTCTCCGGTGGGCAACAACAGCGGGTTGCCCTCGCGCGAGCGCTGGTCAACCAACCGAAGGTGCTGCTGCTCGACGAACCGCTCGGTGCCCTGGACCTCAAGTTGCGGCAGCAGATGCAGGTCGAGCTGAAAGCCTTGCAGCGTGAGGTGGGCATCACCTTCGTGTTCGTCACCCATGACCAGGAGGAAGCGCTCACCATGAGCGACCGCATTGCGGTGATGCACGAGGGCAGGGTCCTCCAGGTGGGTAGCCCCGAAGAGATCTACGAGCGGCCGGTCAACCGGTTCGTGGCCGACTTCATCGGCCGCACCAACCTGCTCGAAGGCACGGTCGAGTCGTCCGACACCGTGTGCCTGGCCAACGGCGACCGGATCGAGGCGGCGAGCGATCACCCCGTCGGCACCCGGGTGGCGGTCAGCCTCCGGCCCGAGCGAGCCCGTTTGCACCGGGCCGAGGACGAACCCGCTGGTCGTACCCGGGTCGAGGGCCGCCTCCAGGGCATCACCTATCTGGGCAACGCTCTGTCCTACACGGTGGGTCTGGATTGGATGACCGTCGAGGTGCGGGAGGAGAACCGGGCCGGTGGCCAGGTGGGCGACGTGGGAAGTCGGGTCTGGGTGAGCTGGGAACCCGATGCGATCTCGGTGGTTACCGACTGATGGCCGAGCCCACTACCGGGCTGTCGGGCGGGGCCTCGAGCAGGGAGTTCGAGGCTGCCGCGGCCCGACTCGATCGCCGCCGGGGCCTGCTGCTGTCCCTGCCGGCATTCGCGTATTTGCTGTTGTTCTTCGCCGTTCCCTTCCTCTACGTGGTCGTGTACTCCTTCGCCACGAGAACACGGACCGGCGGCACTGCCCTCAGCGGGTGGAATCTGGACTCGTATCGACGACTGAGCGAGCAGATCGTCCGAGACGTCTTCACCCGGTCCCTGACGTTGGCGCTCCTGACCACCCTGATCTGTCTGGTCGTGGCCTACCCCTTGGCCTATTTCCTCACCACCCGGGGAAAGGTGGCCCGCAACGTCATGCTGGTGCTGGTCATGATCCCGTTCTGGACCAACTTCTTGGTCCGTAACTATGCGTGGCGCCTCATTCTGGCCAACGGAGGACCCCTGTCCAGTGCCACCGATGCCGTTGGGCTGGGCACGACGGACATCCTGTTCACCCAGGCCGCCGTGGTGCTCGGGATGGTGTACAGCTTCCTGCCCTTCATGGTGCTGCCCCTGTACGCATCGCTCGAGCGGATCGACCGGAGCTTGCTCGAAGCCAGCCGGGACCTCTTTGCGGGCCCGAGCCAGACCTTCCGTCGGGTGGTGTTCCCCCTGTCTCTGCCCGGCGTGGTCGCTGGGTCGATCTTGGTGTTCGTGCCCAGCCTCGGTGCCTATGTGACGCCTGAGATCCTGGGTGGCGGAAAGAACGTCCTCCTTGGCTCGTACATCGTGACCCAGTTCGGCACGGCCCGGAACTTCCCCTTCGGGGCATCACTGTCGGTGGTCCTGATGGTCGTCATGCTGACCGGCACCCTGGCGTACTTCCGATCCGGGGGGAGGAACCTGTGACCGCGCCCACCCGTCGCGCACCGCGCAACGTGGGGAACAAGGTCCTGGGATTGCACGCCGGTGTGGTGTACGCCTTCTTCTACGCCCCCATCCTGCTGCTCGCCGTGTTCTCGTTCAGCGACGACCGCCTCGTGGGTCGATGGGGCGGCTTCACCCTCGGGTGGTACCGGGATTTCTGGGCCAACGACGAGCTGAAGGACTCGCTGTGGGTCTCCCTCGAGGTTGCAGCATGGTCGACGACCATCGCAGTCATCCTGGGAACCCTGGCCGCCCTGAGCCTCGAACGATTCTCGTTCAGGGGCCGGCGGGTGTTCGACGCGTTGCTGTACCTGCCCATCATCATTCCTGACGTGACGATGGGCATCATGATGCTCATCTTCTTCTCCGAAGCCATCGATGTCGTCGACGCAGTGTTCGGCTTGAGCTTCGCCAAGGGGTTGGGGACCATTACGGTGAGCCACATCGCCTTCAACATCAGCTTCGTCTCGGTGGTGGTGCGGGCCCGCCTGGCCGGCATGGATTCCCGGCTCGAGGAAGCGGCCATGGACCTGTACGCGAGCCGCTGGCGCACGTTCTGGTCGGTCACCTTTCCCCAGATCCTTCCCGGTATCGCCGGGGGAGCGTTGCTTGCCCTCACCCTGTCGCTCGACGACGTGGTGGTCACCCAGTTCGCTGCCGGTCCGGGGGCGACGACGCTGCCCGTGTACGTCTTCAGCCTGATCCGACGCGGTGTCACCCCCCTCATCAACGCAGTATCCGTG
>JAYPWI010000063.1:4751-9649 GCA_038135065.1 Acidimicrobiales bacterium | reverse complement strand
GATCACGACGATGATCACGACGATGATTACGACGACGATGATTACGACGACGACGATCACGACGATGATCACGACGACGACTGAGGCCGGGTCTGGCACGGTCAGGCCGATCTAGGCTCAACCCATGGCACCTCATCTCAGGTTCGGCGTCGTCCACGACTTCAGGTCGCCGCCGGGGAGTGACACCGATCTGGCCACCGTGTACGCGGAAGGTCTCGACCAGATCGTCATGCTCGACGAACTCGGTCTCGACTTGGTCTGGTTCACGGAGCATCACTTTCTCGAGGATGGTCATCTACCGAACTTCGTTCCGGTTGCTGGAGCAGTTGCAGCTCGCACGTCCAGGATCCGGATTTCGACCGACATCCTCCTCGCGCCGTTCGCCCACCCCATTCGCTTGGCCGAAGACATGGCCGTTCTCGATCTGCTCTCCGGGGGGCGGATGGAGTTGGGGATCGGCATGGGGTACGCGGCCCATGAGTTCAAGGGGTTCGGGATTCCGCAACCGAATCGGGTGTCGCTCACCGAGGAGCTCGTGGAGATCCTGCGCCTGGCATGGACGGGAGAGCGTTTCAGCTTCCAGGGGAAGCGGTACTCCTTCGAGGACGTGCTGGTGGCTCCGTGCCCTGTCCAGGAGGGCGGGCCTCCGCTGTGGATCGCCGGCATGAGCGAGAATGCGGCCCGCCGTGCTGCCCGGTTCGATACCCACCTACTCCCACAGGGTGCCCCGGGGACGGTCCTGGAACCCTGGCGGGAGGAGTTGGCGGCGACGGGTCGGAATCCCGGCGACTACCGCGTGGGGATCATCCGGTCGGTGTTCGTGACCGACGACCCCGAACGTGACTGGCCACCGATCCGTCAGGCCGAGCGCTATCGGGCGAGCGTGTACGCCAGGTTTTTCGCCGAGACGCCCGATCGACTGTCTGCCTTCGACCCCGAACAGGCCTCGATCCCACAGGGGTGGATCGTGGGGGACGAGGATCACTGCGTTGCCGAACTCGTCGAGTTCATCTCGACCTACGGCATCACCGATCTCGTGACCTGGGGCGCCCCTCCAGGCATGGCTCCCAGCGTCATGAACGGTTCGCTGGAACGCCTGGTCCAGCGGGTCATCCCCCGAGTGAAGACTGCGTTGGGCGATCCGAACGCCTGAGATAACTCCGAGGTCCGCTGCGCGCTGGATTAGCTTCCTTGCCCATGACCAGGCGCTATGAGGATCTGACCGGACCCGAGATAGCACGGGAGATAGGACCATCGTCCATCCTGTTGCTACCCATCGGAGCCACCGAACAACATGGCCCCCACCTGCCCTTGTCGGTGGACACCGTCATCGCGCACGAGACGGCGACCGCGCTCGTCGGTGCCTGCGGAGAGGTCCTGGATGTCTGGCAACTACCGACCATGTCTGTCTCGAAGTCCAACGAACATGCGTGGTCTCCGGGAACCCTCTGGTTGTCGCCCGACACGATGATGGCCGTGCTGCGCGACCTTGCCCAGTCGATCGTCACGACTGGGGCCGAACGTCTGGTGCTGCTGAACGGGCATGGTGGGAACACGACCCACCTGGGTACGGCGTTGCGGGAGCTCAGACTCGAGTTCGGTCTCAAGACCTTCCTGATGCATCCGGCGCTGCCTCCGGCATACGGAGGGGTGTCGAACGAGGAGGAGTTGGGCATGGGTATCCACGGAGGCCGCGACGAGACTTCGGTCTTCATGCATCTGCGGCCCGATCAGGTCCACCTCGAGCTTGCCGAGCGTCGGGTACCCGAGGGCCTCGCTACCAACCGCCACGTGAAGTTCGGGGGATCCACCTCCTTTGGCTGGCTGTCCGACGACTTCCACCCCGACGGATACATCGGGGATCCCACCGGGGCGAACGTCGAGCTTGGACGACGGCTGTTCGAGGCGGCCGTCGATTCGCTCGCCGAGGCGATGGAGGAAGTCAGGGTCTTCGACTTCGGTCGGTGACAGGGCAGGGCCGGGCGATTGGGTTGAATCCCGACCAAAACGGTAGGGTTTTATCCTCGCTACGGCATCTTCCCGCCTGGCAAGAAAGGACACCGACATGTCTCTCCGCCTGGGCGACGAGGCCCCGAACTTCGTTGCTGACACCACCGACGGCCAGATCGACTTCCATCAGTGGAAGGACGGATCCTGGGCCGTCTTGTTCAGTCACCCGGCCGACTTCACTCCGGTGTGCACCACCGAACTCGGACGGACGGCTGCCCTCAATGGGTCCTTCGCCGAGCGCAACACGAAGGTGATCGCCGTCTCCGTCGACTCGTTGGCCGACCACCAGGGATGGGCTCCCGACATCGGTGATGCCACCGGCACGGCGTTGAACTTCCCGATCATCGCCGATCCCGAGCGGAACGTCTCCGAGCTGTACGACATGATCCATCCCGGTGCGGGTGACACCTCCACGGTGCGTTCGGTCTTCGTGATCGACCCGGCGAACAAGGTGAGGCTCACCCTGACCTACCCGAAGTCGACCGGTCGGAACTTCGACGAGATCCTCCGGGTGATCGACAGCATGCAGCTCACAGATGCGCATTCGGTGTCCACCCCGGTCGATTGGAACAAGGGTGATCGGGTGATTGCGGCACCCACCCTGTCGACGGATGAGGTGCGGGCCAAGTTCTCCAACGTCGAAGAGGTGAAGCCGTACCTGCGGTTCGTGGACGATCCGCAGGGCTGACCCGTACGCGTCAGCTGAGTTCGTCCTCGATGTGGGCCCGGACGATGGCGTCGTAGTCGGGTTCGGCTCGAAATCCCAGGGCGTGGGCCCGATCCGTTGCAAAGCGGGTCGGCCACCCTGACACGATCCGGGCGACGAGCTCGTCGGGTTCTTCGCGAATCAATCCAACAGGTTCGGGGCCAGCGACTCGTTCGAGCGCTTCGATCTGTTGACCGACAGTGACCGCCACCCCAGGCATGGTCAGGTTGGGTCGACTGCCCAACGCTGCGCTGTCGATCCCTGCTGCGTGCACCAGGTAGTTGATCGCCGAACGAGGGCTGGCATGGGTGTGGACCACATCGCGGCTCACTGGGAGCTGGGCTTCCAGGCCGGCCAGGGGCTCTCGGATGATTCCCGAGAAGAAGCCGGAGGCTGCTGCGTTCGGTGCCCCGGGCCGTACCGAGATGGTGGGTAACCGTATGCCCACCCCATCGATCAGGCCACGGCGCGTGTAGTCAGCGAGCAGTAGTTCGGCCATGGCCTTCTGGGCGCCGTAGGAGGTGAGAGGGGTCAGATGGAAGTCGTCGCCGATCACGTCGGGGAAGGGAGCTCCGAAGACGGCGATCGAGGAGGTGAATACCACGCGGGGCGCAGTCGGCTCGGCTCGTAGCGCGTCGAAGAGAGCCCTGGTGCCGTCGAGGTTCACGGACAGGCCCTTGTCGAGGTCGATCTCCGCCTCTCCCGATACGACGCCGGCGAGGTGGAACACCACGTCGGCGTGTCTCGCGGCGACCGCCTCGGCCGAGCCCTTCGCCGTGAGATCGAGTGCTTCGGTGGTGACCGAGGGGTCACCACACACGGGTTCGACCACATCGACGAGATGCAGTTGGTCGATGGACTGCCCAGCTACTTCTCCGTCGGCCAGCAAGCGAGCGACGAGCTTGCGGCCGATCATTCCCGCTGCTCCGGTGATGAGGACGTGCATGCCGTGACGCTAGCCAGCCGACCGTGGTCCGAGGGACGTTGCCGACGCCACCTCGACGAATGTGTCCCCGAACGCAGCCGAGCCCTGGCCATCGTCGGGAACTGTGGGATTGGTGAGGACGTTGACCGAGCGCTCTTCGAGCGTGGCCCCGTGCCACCACCCGAAGGGGATGGCTACCGAGCCAGGAGGGACCTCGTCGGTCACTTCGACCTCGACGGTGAGTCTCCCTCGCTCGTTCCACACAGCAGCCTGGTCAGTGTTCGCAAGACGTCGGTCCCGAGCATCATCGGGATGGAGCATCACGGTGGGTCGGCCGCGGAGAGGGTGGTGTTCGGGAAAGGCCCCGTAATTGGTGTTCAGGAAGCGGCTGTGTTGCTTGGTGCTGAACAGCATCAGGGGGTATGCGGCGGGTGCTGCCGGTGGCTCGGGGTTCAGGGGCGCAAGGTGGAGTCGTCCGTCGGGGGTGGCTGGGGAGGTATCGATGTTGGGTCGGTGCCCGACGGGCACTGCCAATCGAACCCAACCGTTCCGCTGGAGGCGATCGAAGTCGATCCCGGCCAACCATGGGTGATCGGAGTCGAGTAGCCGGCGGATGTGTTCCTCATCGGATAACTCGAGGATCGAGTCCCGCAATCCCATGCGCCGTCCCAGCCTTCGAAAGATCTCGCTGTTGGGCAGGCAATCACCCACTGGCTCGATGGCCGGGCGATTGAGTGAGAGGTAGAGGTGTCCCCAGGCGATGCCCAGGTCGAGGTGTTCGAGCTGCGACGTTGCGGGGAGAACGATGTCGGCATACCGAGCGGTGTCGGTCATGAACTGTTCGACGACCACCGTGAACAGGTCGGTCCGTCGCAACCCGGTCAGGACTCCCTCTTGATCGGGGCAGATGACAGCGGGATTGGAGTTGTGCACGAACAGCGTCTCGACGGGAGGATCGAGGCTCGGATCGTTGAGGACCGAACCGAGGTCGGCCATGTTGAAGCGCCGCCGGGTTGGACGATCGGTGGGGTAGGCCAGCGCCTCCTCGAAATATGCCTGAGTGGACCGGGCGAGCCCGCCACCCCGGTCGCGCCAGGCGCCGCTGACCGCTGGCAGGGTGGCGATCGCACGCATGATGTCGCGACCCCGGGCTCGATGTTCGGGTCCGACCAGGACTCTCACCGCAGCGGGGCGACGGGTTGCGTGATCGTGAGCCAGGCCGACGATGCGTTCGGCCGTGATGCCGGTGATCTGGGC
>JAYPWI010000063.1:0-4741 GCA_038135065.1 Acidimicrobiales bacterium | reverse complement strand
GATCTGGGCCGTCCGTTCCGGGGTGAGTCCGACCACCGACGCACGTAGATCGTCCCAGCCCGACGTGTGCTCGGCCAGCCAGGTCGCGTCGAGAAGACCGTCGCGCTCCAACACGTGGATCAGGCCACCGACGAGGGCCACATCGGAGCCCGGCCTCAGCTGGAAGTGGTCGTCGCTACGTCGGGCAGTTGCCGTGCGAAGCGGGTCGATGGTGACCACCTGGGCACCCCGCCGCCGGGCTGTTTCGATCACTGGCCAGAGGTGACGGTTGGTGAGCAACGTGTTGGTGCCCCACAGGATGATGTGGTTGCTCAGGGCGAGATCTTCGGGATCGATGCCGAAGGGGACTCCTGACACGTCGGCGGCTCCGAGCCACGAGGTCACACCGCAGAGGTGCCGGTCGATGTCACTGGCTCCGAACAGGTCGAAAAATCGGTCAGCGACGAGCCCCTTCTGGACGACGCCCTGGGTGCCGTCGAAGGAGAATTGGAGCACGGAGGCAGGTGAGCGCCGAGCCAGTTGCGCGGCGATCTCGTCGAGAGCCTCGTCCCAGCTGATGGGCAGGAAGTCCCCGTTGCCTTTCGGGCCGACACGACGTACCGGAGTGGTCAGGCGGGTGGGATGGTAGATGCGATCCAAGAGGCGGTTGACCTTGGGGCACAGTTCGCCCCGGGTCGTGGGGTGGTCGCTGCTGCCCCGCAGACGGACGGCGGTCCCGTCGACGACGGAGACCTCCCACATACACGTATCCGGGCAATCGTGGTGGCACGAGCCGAGAGTGGTGGTGGGTGTGGCGTCGTTCATCGAGTCAGCTGCACCGAGCGCAGTATCCATGGAGATCGACTGCATGATGAAGGGGCGTGAAGCCCGCTCGGTCGGCCAGATCGTGGAGGGCCCCGTCGACCACGGACTCGACCTGTTCGTCGAGCACGATGTCTTCGATGACACCACAGTCGAGACAGATCAGATGGTGGTGATGACCAACCAACGACTCGGCGAGCTCGAAATGGGCGTGATCGCCCGCCGAGATCACTCGGCGTACCGCCCGACTGGATTCCAGCACGTCGAGATTCCGATAGGCCGAGGACTGACTCAGCTCATCGTCGGCCTCGAGGATCTCGGGCAGTGTCAGGGGCCTGTCGGCGACTGCGATGATCTCGATGAGTCGTCGACGTCCCGAGGTGTAGCGGTGCTCATGACGGGAGAGCAGGGCGCCGACCTCATCGTGGAGCCGATGCAGATCACGCGCCCGTTCAGTGGTCATGGCTCACATGTTCGTCGATGACGAGGGGCTGGGTGGTGCTGTCCGGGTGGATCAGATGGGCGCCGAAGAGTTCGGCGAGGTTGTCCGTTGTCAGCACATCGGCGGGACGACCATCGGCCACGATGTAGCCGTTGACCAGGATGACCCGGTCGCAGTTCTCCGTCTCTTCCAAGTGGTGGGTGGAGAACACGACGAGGTGTCCCTGGTCCCGCTGCTCGGTGATGAGGTCCAAGATGAGTTGTTGACTCGTGGGGTCGAGCCCGGTGATCGGTTCGTCGAGCAGAAGGGTCGTCGGATGTGCGGCGACAGCCCGAGCGATGAGGGTGCGCTGGCGCAAGCCACCGGACAGGTCGGCGAAACGACGCTCGAGGACGTCGTGGACACCGAGCCGGGAGGCTGCCTCCCGCACTGCTCGGTGGTCGTCGGCCGTCATTCGTCGCCATCGGGTCGAACGTCGGTAACGGGCAGTCAGGATCACCTCACCCACGGTGAGTGGCATCCAGTGGTGTTGACCGGTGAGCTGGGCAACATACGCGATGGCTGCTGATCGCGGGGCCTCGATCACGCCACTCGTCGGTGCGTGGAGTCCGGCCAACAAGCGGAGCAGGGTCGTCTTGCCCGATCCGTTGGGTCCGATGAGGGCGACGGCTCCCTGGTCGAAGGAGAGATCGACGCCGGCGAGGGCGTCGACCGAACCGAACCGAACCCCTACGTCTCGGAACTCGAAGGTCGCTGCCACCCAGTCAGTCTGCCATTTTGGGTGTCATTCCCAAAACGATCCGGCGTTGATCAGTTGGCGGTGACCTCGGAGATCATGGCGCTGACCATGGCGTCGAGATCGTAGGCAGGAGCCCATCCCCATTCGTTCCGCGCCGCACTGTCGTCGATGCGAAGGTGTTGGGCCTTGCCTCCCGCGGACTCCTCGAAGGTGATTCGGGCGTCGGGCAACTGCCCTCGCACGGCATCGGCGATCTGCCCGGCATTCGGGCTGGGGCTCGGGCCGTCGACCAGATAGTTGATGGAGGAGATGCTGTCCGTCGGGGCGTTCGACAATTCGACGGCCGCTCGGGCTGCATCTCGGTAGTACATGATGGGGATCACGGCATCGGGGCTGGTCCACACCTCGAAGGGTTCCCCGAGGGCTGACCGTTCGATCATCCAACTGGTGTATTGAGCCACGCTCCATGTGGTCACGCCGGGGCCGACGATGGACGGATAGCGAATGCCTCGGAAGTCGAGCCCGTATTTGGCGCGGTAGTAGGCGCCTAGGTTCTCGCCGAAGACCTTCGTCACTCCGTACACGGAGGACGGGCGCTGCAGGGTCAGGTCGGTCACTGGGAGCTCGCCGATGTCGCGGCCGTAGGTCCCGATGCTGCTGGCGAAGATCATCTGCTCGGTGCCCGCTTGCCGAGCCGCCTCGATGATGCGGATGAATCCGACGGCGTTGGCGGTGAGCAGGGCCTGGGGGTCTTGCTCACCGGGGCCGGTGAGGATCGCGCCAAAGTGGAAGAGTCGTGTGGGGGCGACCGTCGACACCACGGCATCGACGCTGTCGAGGTCGGAAAGATCGAACTGATGGAGGACGATCCTGTCCTCGAGCCCTGCCAGGCGGCCGAGGTTTCCCGAACGATGGGCCACGTGGATGGGTCCTTCGTCGGCATCGAGCAGCATCTTTACGATCTCGGCTCCGATGAACCCGGTTCCTCCGGTGATGAGAACGCTCACGGGTTCCTCCTCGTGGCTCGTTGTCCAAGTCAGGCAATGATGGCCGATCGTCGACCCCTGCGCCCGCTGGGTCGGGTCAGGCCGGCCACACGTGGTCGGCGAACACGGTACGCAGGGCGCGCTTGTCGATCTTGCCGGTACCCGTGTGCGGGATGGCGTCGATGGTGACGATGTCGTCGGGCAGCCACCAAGAAGCGACCTGAGGTCGCAGGGTGTCCATGATGTGTCCCTTGTCGAGTTGGGACCCATCGTCGAGGTGGACGACGAGCAGGGGGCGTTCGCCCCAGCGGTCGTGGGGCATGCCGATCACGGCAGCTTCCACGACACCGTCAGCGGCTACTGCTGCATTCTCGAGTTCGATGGAGCTGATCCACTCGCCGCCGCTCTTGATGACGTCCTTGGCCCGATCCACGATGCGGATATACCCCTCGGCGTCCATCGTGGCGACGTCGCCGGTCCGCAGCCACCCCCCTCGCTCCGGCGGTTCGTGGGTGGAATCATCTTCGAGCTTGAAATACGAGCCCGCAACCCACGGTCCCCGGGCCTGGAGTTCACCGGGGGTCACGCCGTCCCGTGCCACCTCATTGCCGTCGTCGTCGATGAGTCGCAATTCGACGCCGTAAATCTCTCGGCCGGCCATGGCCTGTCGGTTGCGCTGGCCGTCCCGCTCCATTGCTCCGACCCGCTGGGTGAAGCGGCCGGACGAGCCCTGGGTCATCTCGGTCATCCCCCACACATGTGCCACGAACACGCCGTAGTCGTCCTCGAGGGTGTCCATGAGGGCTCGCGGTGCAGCCGAACCACCGACGGCCAGTCGGTGCAGGGTGGGAACGTCGAGACCGCTGCGCTGGAGGTACTGGACCACGGACAGCCAGATGGTCGGTACGCCGAAGGACACGGTGACCGATTCGTCGTTGATGTGACGGACCAAGGCTTCGGGGGTCAGGTCAGGACCGGGGAGGACGAGCTTGGCCCCCACCATTGCCGAGGCGAAGGGGATGGCCCAGCCGTTGACGTGGAACATCGGAACAGCGAGGAGGAGGCATTCGCTCGAGAACACGCTGTGCCCCTCGCCCGTGGCCGTGGCCCAGGTCTGTAGGACGATGGCCCGGTGACTCTGGACGATGCCCTTGGGATTACCTGTCGTGCCCGACGTGTAGCAGAGGGTGGCGGCAGACCATTCGTCGAATTCCGGCCAGGTCATCGGAGCCGTGTCGGCGATCCACGACTCGTAGTCGACGGCACCTGGCAGGTCGGTAGTCGGGGCACTGTTCTCGTCGCCGAGCACGACCCAGCGCCTGACATGAGGTGCTCGGGGTGCGAGACGTTCGGCGAGTGAAACGAAATCGGGATCCACCAGCACGATGACGTCCTCGGCGTGGCCGAGGATGTAGGCCAGTTGGTCGTCGTGTAGGCGGGGATTCATGGTGTGGAGTACGGCGCCGATTCCCGTGATGCCGTAGTAGGCCTCGAGATGCCGATGGTCGTTCCAGGCGATGGTGGCCACCCGATCGCCTGCCGTCACCCCCTCGCGCACCAATGCGGCGCTGACCCGCTGGGCCCGATCGCGAACCTGGGTCCAGTTGCTGCGCGTCTGCATGCCCGCGCTGTCGGTCGCCACGACCTCGGTGGCGCCGTGGTTACGTCCCGCGTAGTCGAGCAGGCTCGAAATCAGCAGCTGGCGGTCCATGTTGAGTCCACGCACATCGGCCAAGTTAGCCATCGCGCAGCTACTGTCGCCCCGTCATGGCA
>JAYPWI010000062.1:0-9880 GCA_038135065.1 Acidimicrobiales bacterium | reverse complement strand
CGATGGCGGGAAGTCGGGAGAAAGTGACGATGTGCTCGCCAAACTCGACCAGATGGCCAGCGAGGACGACGACAACCCCTTCGCGATCATGACGCAGGACGAGCGGCGTTGCCTGGCCAGCGGATTGATTGAGCGAGAGGACCTCGTCGGTGCCATGTTGGCCGACGAAGACCTCGAGAACATGACGACCGAGCAGCAGAGCGCCTTCCTCAGCCTGCTGCTGGGCTGCGCAAGCGACACCTTCGCCACGTTCTTGGCCGAGGAGATGGCGGCGGACAGTGGTATGACGACCGAGCAGGCCACCTGCTTCGCAGACGGTCTGATGAGCGAGGAAGGCTTGCTCAACGACCTGATGCAGATGGGCCTCTCGGACGGCGAGCCGACCGCCGAGGTCATGGCTCCCCTCTTCCAGCTCATGGTCGACTGTGAGGTGCCACTCGGCTGATCGGGTCCGCTCGGGTCCCAGCACGAGGACGCACAGCGTGTGGCGTTCTCAGCTAGCTGGCCCTCTCGTGGGCCAGGAGCCAGGCCTTCGTGTCCAGGCCTCCTGCGAAGCCTGTCAGTGAGCCATTGCTTCCCACCACCCGGTGGCAGGGCAACACGATGGAGACCGGATTTCGGCCATTCGCCGTGCCGATCGCCCGGACAGCTTGGGGGCGTCCGATCCGGCTTGCCTGCTCGCCATAGGTGATGGTGGTGCCGTAGGGGATGTCAGCCAGAGCCTTCCAGGCCGTGCGCTGGAACTCCGTGCCCCGCAGGTCGAGCGGAAGGTCGAAGGTGGTTCTGGTACCGGCGAAGTAACCGTCGAGCTGGGCGCGGCATGCGGCCAAGACGGGGTGGTCGGGCTGTTCGAGCAGGCTGGACGGCAGTCGCACCCGATGGTCGTCGTCGGGCCACAGCACCGCTCGCAACCCCGACGTGCTTGCCACCAGGGTCAGGTTTCCCACAGGGCTCGGGATGGTGGTGGTGTAGTGGGGATCACCCATCGTTGTCCTCCGGTTTCGATCGAGTCGTTGTGGGATCGGCTGCCGTCCACAGAAGTTGGGCTGCCCAGGTCCTGTGGGGTGCCCAGTCCTGGGCCGCTGCGGCGACATCGTGCTGGGTCACTGCATCGACGGTCGTGCTGCGCAGCGCCGCCACGGCTCGCCGGATGCCCAGGTCTCCGGCCGGCATCACATCGTCGTGGGCCAGAACCCGGATGGCGATCAGGTGGGCGGTCCAGGGACCGATGCCGTCCAGTGTCGTCCATCGGGCCACGATGTCGTCGGTCGTGCCGGGTTGGTAGAGGTCGATGTGGCCCTCGGTGACGGCTCGGGCGAAGGTGGTGATGGTGCTCGACCGTCGGTCGGTCAACCCGAGACCGGCGAGATCGGCGTCGGCCAGTTCGTCCGGGGTGGGGAACAGCGTGTCGAGGTCACTCGTCGCCCCGACGAGCCGTTTCCCGGCGCGGCGGGCAACCCGACCGGTGAGGGTGCTGGCCCCTTTCACCGAGACTTGTTGGCCCAGGATGATTCGGATGACGGCCTCGAACCGGTCGAAACTCCGGGGAACCCGGAGGAATGGGTGCTGCCCGGCGAGTGGGCCGAGCACTCGGTCCTCGGTGATCCGCGACCGTTCTCCGAGGGGGAGTTCGTCGACGCCGAACATGCGTCGACAGCGGTGGATGATCGGGCCGACGTCACCGTAGAGGGGTCCGGGGAGATGGACTGTGATGCCACTGGGATCGGGGCGGACCGACACGATGCCCGATCCACCCGCAGTGCGGTAGGTGCGCTGGTATGCGCCGTCGACCACGGTTTCGATACCGGGAATGCAGCGGGGGCCGAGGTGGCCGAGAACTTCGGAAGGGTCGAGTCCGCCGCGTGCGGCCAACCGCACCGTGATGCCCCCCGGGGTGCGGCGACTTGCTCTCGACCGGCCCCGGAGTTCGTCGGGTGGCGCCTTGAAGACCGACGTGGTGAGGCGGTGGAGTTGTCGCGGTCCCTTCAGGCCCGTCGCTGTGGCGACCGCAGTGAGGTCGAGCTCGGGCGCATCGAGGAGGCGCCGGGCCAGATGTGCCCGACGACTTCGAGCGATCTCCGCCGGGGTCGCACCCAGGTGATGGAGGAACAGGCGGCGCAGATGGCGGACGCTGAGCCCGACCCGAGCGGCGAGGAGTTCGTCGCTCTGCTGGTGGCCGTCCTCGAGGAGGTCGAGGGCCCAGCTGACGGTGTCCGGCAGGCTGCGAGCGCCGAGGACCCCGGGCTCCAGTTCAGGCCGACAACGGCGGCATGCCCGGAAGCCAGCCGCCTCTGCGGCCACCGTAGAGGGAAGCTGAACACAGTTGTCGGGTTTGGGCCGTGCACTGCAACCGGGCCGACAGTAAATGCCCGTCGTGGTGACCCCCGTGAAGCCCATCTCGCCACCCTAGTCGGGCAATCGGACAGATTCGGACACGAAGATCCACGCATTGTGGACTTTTCGAGGTGGGATCGACGATCAGCGAAAGGCAGGAATGCCGGTGATTTCCTGGCCGAGGATCAGGCCGTGGACTTCCTCGGTGCCCTCATAGGTCATCACCGACTCCATGTTGTTGGCGTGACGCATCGGCGCGTATTCGGTGCTGACCCCGTTGGCCCCCATCATGGCTCGGGCCGACCGGGCGATATCGATGGCCACCCGACAGTTGTGCCGTTTGGCCATCGAGATGTGGTACGGGCGGATGCGGTGTTCTTCCTTCAGCTGGCCGAGCCGCATGGCCTGGAGGTTGGCGTTGGTCATCGAGGTCAGCATGTCCGCGAACTTGATCTGACTGATCTGGAAACTGGCCAGCGGCTTGCCGAACTGGGGCCGATCGAGTTGGTACTGCAGGGCGGCGTCGTAGCAGCTTCGGGCCACGCCCACTGCTCCGAAGGCGATCCCGTACCGTGCCTCGCTCAGACAGCTGAGAGGGGCCCCGATGCTCATGGCATCGGGTAGCCGCATCGATTCGGGCACCTCGACGTCGTCCATGTAGAACTCGCCGGTCACCGAAGCACGCAACGACAGCTTGTTCTGGATCTTCCGCGCTTCGAATCCCGGGCTGTCGGTGGGCACCAGGAAGCCACGGAAGCCCTCGTCGGTGTTGGCCCACACGATCGCAAGGTCGGCGATGCCGGCGTTGGTGATCCAACGTTTGGCGCCGTTGAGGACCCAGCCGTCACCCTTGCGGACGGCTCGGGTAATCATGGACGAGGGGTCTGATCCGTGATCGGGTTCGGTGAGGCCGAAGCAGCCGATGATCTCTCCGGCCGCCATACGAGGGAGCCAGGTTTCCTTCTGCTCCTCGGAGCCGTACCGCCAGATGGGGAACATGCACAGCGAGCCCTGGACCGAGACGAAGCTGCGCAGGCCGGAGTCACCCGCCTCGAGTTCGCGGCAGGCGATGCCATAGGCCATGGCCGAGGCCCCGGCGCAGCCGTAACCGTCGAGGTGCATGCCGAGTAGGCCCATGTCGGCGATCGTCGGCACCAGATCCATGGGAAAGGTGCCTGCCTCGAAGTGCTCGGCGACCACCGGGTTGAACTCGTTCTCCACGAACTTCGCCACCGTGTCGCGAATCATGGCCTCCTCGTCACCAAGGGAGCCGTCGAGATCGTAGAAATCCGAGAGATCTGCCATGGGGCAAGTATGTCGCCTCGCCCAAGCCGAGCCCTAGTCGGATCGGGGTTGGTCGGGGCCCGGTCGGACACGCCGGGGATCGGCCCGGACTGGTACGAAGACCGGGCGGAGATGACGAGGCGACCGGCGGCCTCGATGGGGAAGTAAGGCCATTGCCGGGAGTTGCTCGGACCATCGGAGCCCCAGGAAACCCAAGGCGAACAACACAAAGGCGGCCAGGGCGATCCAGGTTGCTACGCCGGTGGCCGCAAGGGTGTCAGGTGTGTTCGAGTCAGGAGCTGAAGGGGAAGAGCCCGATAGTGCGGCCACCGACAAGCCGAGGGAGACGCTGACGACGCCACCCGTGTCGTCGCGTACCGCCACCCATGTGCTGGTCAGACCGGGACTGATCACCAGGAGGTCGGCGGTCAGTGACACGGCGGTGTTCGGATCCATGGCCCCGATGTCCCAGGAACGCCGAGGACCCGCAGGCTGGTCTGGGAGTGGCGGACCGACGAACTCGAGCCCGTCGGGTAGCACGACCCGGATCACGACGCCGGTCGCCACGGTTGACCGTCGATTGGTGGCGCTCAACTGCATCGACACCCGTTCACCGGTCGTCGTACTGGCAGTGTCGAAGGTGGCCTGCAGGCTCAGCTCGCCCTCGGCCACCTGGGCGAGGGTGGTGGAGTCCGCTGCCGCAGGAGTGCCGAGACTGACCCACACGACAAGGACACCGATGGCGATGGCCCACCACCGTCGTTGCGGCACACGATGTCGAAGGACCCGGGGGCGAGTGGGCACTCCCGGAATCTAGTGCGTCGTCACGGTCCGGGGATCTGCCAGCGAACTCGATGGACGACGTCGGACCCGGGCCGACTAGCCAGTCGCTACCGGCCGGTCGGGGTCATTGCTCCACTGCGACCACGAGCCGCCATACAGGCGGGCCCGACCGAGGCCGGCCTGCTCCATGGCCAGCAGGTTGTTGCAGGCGCTCACCCCCGAACCGCAGTAGACGATGGCGTCGTCGGCCGAGGTGATCCCGGCCGAGGCGAATCGAGCCCGCAGGGCGGCCGGGTCGAGGAAACGCCCGTCGGGTCCGATGTTGCCGCCGAAGGGAAGGTTGACTGCACCAGGGATGTGGCCGGCCTTGGGGTCGACAGGCTCGGTGTCCCCCCGATAGCGCTCGGGTGCCCGGGCGTCGACGAGCACCACGTGTGGGTCCCCTCCTGCTGCTCCAGCTGTGTCGGCATCGACCAACAGTTGGTCGGGCCACGGTCGGATGGGATGGAAGACCGATCGGCGGCGTTCTTCGCCGGTGGCCAACTCGAATGGCCACCCTTGGAGACCGCCGTCCAGTAGGGCTGCGTCGTGCCCCGTGATGCGGAGCATCCACACGAGACGTCCGGCCGACATCCCGTGCTGATCGTCGTAGGCCACGACTGTGTCGTCTGGGCCGATGCCCAGGCTGCCCAGACTGGTTGCGAAGCTGGCCGGCGTGGGCATGGGATGCCGTCCCTGGGATTTCATGGGGAGGAAGGCCAGGTGTTCATCGAGGTCGACGTAGATGGCGCCGGGGATATGGCCTTCCTGGTAGGCGGCCCGGCCCGGGCGGCGGTCGAGGTACCAGCGGACATCGGCCACCACGATGTCGCTGCGGGTCCGGAGCACCTCGGGCCCAACGATGGGGTCGAGTGCGGTGTGGTCGGCGCTCATTGGCCGAACATCATCATCCACTGCTCCTCGCTGGCCGGTTTGAACACGTAGTTCATCTCACGGGTCTGGCCCATCGAGGCGGAGGAGTGGAACGAGTAGCGGTGGCCGGGGAACAGGACGGTGTCGTCGGGGATCCGGCTGAGGGTGTGATGCAGGGTGTGGTACATCGCTGACGGATCGCTGCCCGGGAGGTCGGTGCGTCCGCAGCCCTCGAGGAAGAGGGTGTCCCCTGCCACCAGGGTGCCCTCGACCAGGAAGCACTGACTGCCCGGGGTGTGACCGGGGGTGTGGATCAACTCGATGGCCACGTCGCCGACCATCACCCGGTCGCCGCTGCTGTGGATCTCGAGGTCGCTGTCGCTGACCTCGGTGACCTTCTTCACCAACTCGGCCTCTTCGGCCTGGACGTGGATCTTGACGCCCTGGAGATCGAGCAACTCCTTCACTCCCTCGATGTTGAAGCCCATCATCGAGCCACCCACGTGGTCGGGGTGGTAATGGGTGGCCAGTACTCCCGTGAGGCGCATCCCGTCCTGACCGAGGATGTCGAGGAGATCGGCAACTCCGTAGGCGGGATCCACGGCGACTGCCTCGCCGGTGGCCCGGTCACCGATGAGGTACACGAAGTTCACCATCTGTTGGGCCACGGGGTCGTCCAGGGCGAAATCTCGACCCGACAGGAGCTGCCGGAAGTAGAAGCGGTCGGAGGACTCGGTCATGGAGCCATCGTAGGGGGGTCGGGGCGGGCCCGTTCTCGGCTGCATTCGCGACCGCTATGGGTCATCATGGCCGGGATGATCTTTCTGCGGCTCGGCGCCTTGTGAGGAACCGGATCCTGCGCTTCGCCGCCTATGGTGCCGTCGGCTTGATCACTGGCGCCATGGTGGCCGTGGTAGCGCTGGTGGCCGAGAAGGTGTTGCTCGCCGAGGTGCTGGAGGCGGAACTGTGGCAGCAAGCCCTGGCTCCGGGGGTGGGTCTGTTGGTTGCCATCCTCGTTTTGCGGTGGGCCGATGCTGGTAAACCCCTGTCGCCGTCGACTTCCGAGGAGTACATCCGGGCGTACCACTCCCGGACGCCGGTCGTCCGGTTGCTGCAGTTGCCGTTCCGTCTCACCGCCGGGATTGCCACGGTGGGAATGGGGGGTGCGGTCGGCCTCGAGGGTCCGTCGGTCTACGCCGGAGCAACCGCCGGGATGTCGGTCCAGGGTCGGCTGGGATGGTTGTTCCGGGAGAAGGACGGTAAGGCGCTGTTGGTGGCCGGTGCCGCTGCTGGGGTCGCTGCGATCTTCCAAGCGCCGGCCACCGGCGTGTTGTTCGCTCTCGAATCGCCCTACAAGGGTGATCTAGGCCGTCGGGCCCTCCTGCCATCGCTCATCTCGAGTGCGGTGTCGTATCTGACCTACATCGTCATCACCGGTCTGGAGGAAGCTCCCTTCGACGTCCGACTCGACGACGTGGCCGGGGTGGTCAGCTTCGGCAGTGCAGAGTTGGCTGGGGCGGTGCTGGTCGGCGCATTGTGCGGGCTCGGGGCCATCGTCTTCAGCCGGGTGGTGATCGTGGCCAAGGCGATCAGCGCCTCCACGGCCTGGTGGCTTCGGTGGTTGGGCGGTGCCGTCGTGCTCGGTGGTCTCGTGGTGCTCAGTGATGTGGTGTTCGAGCGGCCGCTGTCCCTCGGCCCGACCGCGGAGGGGGCCATCCTTCGGTGGATCCTGAATCCAAACGAGTCGTTGTGGGTGTTGGGGTTGCTGCTCGTGGTTCGCATGCTGGCCACCTCCACTGTGCTGGCGTCGGGCGGGGTCGGCGGGGTGTTCATCCCTATGGCGGTGTTCGGGCTGATCGTCGGACGCATCGTGGGCGCATGGATCGATCTGGAGCCTGGAGCCCTGGCGTTCTTCCCCTACATCGGGGTGGCCGCCTTTCTCGCAGCGGGGTATCGCACCCCGCTGGCGGCGGTGATGTTCGTGGCCGAGTCGACGGGAGCAGCCCAGTTCGTGGTTCCGGGGCTTATTGCGGTGGCCGTGACCCAGGTGGTCATGGGTAACTCGTCGGTGTCTGCCTACCAGCGTGACACCCGGATCGGGCACCTGGAGCGTCGGTTCCAGTTGCCTGTGAGCTCGGCCATGCGTACCGACTTCCGGACGGTGCGACCCGACGACTCGCTGTCGGAGTTCGTGTGGGGGCTGGCCTTTCCCCGCAAACAACTCGAGGCCGTGGTGGCCGACGACGAGGGTCGCTACGCCGGGATCGTGCGAATGCAGGAGGCCCGTTTGTTCGAGCGGGATGCCTGGGTCGAGGTGTCGGTGGGCGACGCGATGTTGACCGAGGTCGAGCCCGCCACCGTGTCGTGGACCCTGCGTGAGGTCACGGCTGCCATGGCCGAGACCGATCTCGACCTCTACCCGGTCGTGGATACCGGGGGACGGGTGGTGGGGGTGGTCACCGAGGACAGCATCGTGAAACTGGACGATCTGCTCGAAGAGCAGTAGCCCAGAGGTCAGGCAGTGATGCCATCAGGGGAGGTTCTGTGAACGACGACGCCGTAGAGGTCGGGTTGCTGGAGGGTCTGGCCACCACCCGGGCCATTCGCCGGTACCGAGACGAGCCGATCCCCGAGGATGTCCTCTCGAAGATCCTGTGGTACGCCAGCCGCGCACCGAGTGGGTCGAACCGGCAGAAGTTCAGGTTCTTGGTGCTCCGTGACGGACCGAAGGCAACCCAGGCCAAGGCCTTGCTGGGGGCGTCGTTTCGGGAGAACTGGAACGCCAAGCGAGCCAACGACGGCTATGACGATGGTTCGGGAGCAACTGACGACTCGCCGAAGGCCCGCATGGCTCGCACCATGCAGCATTTCGTCGACAACTTCGAGCAGACCCCGGTGGTGGTGCTGGCCTGTCTGATCCGGTATCGCCCCGAGAACTATGCCGAGGGGGCCTCGGTCTACCCGGCCGTACAGAACCTGCTGCTGGCCGCCCGGGCCTATGGCTACGGGGGCGTGATCACCGGATGGCATGTCGCCGTGGAGGATGAGTTGCGGGAGCTGCTCGAGATACCCGACGGGGTAGCCATCCACGCCACTATCCCCATGGGGCGACCCGTCGGTGGCCACGGGCCGGTGCGCCGTCAGCCCATCGGTGAGCTGATCTACGACGATGCCTGGGGAACCAACGCGGCCTGGGTGTCGGACCCCGATGGCACCAAGTTCAGCGGATCGATGAAGCCGGGGACACCGGTGGAGCCCGGCCGGGTCAGGTAACCGAGGCCTGACGTTCGGCTTCGGCAGCCACGTCGGCCGGGGTGCGGCCCGTCGTATCGGCCACCGCGAGCACCTGGTCGAACTCGGCCTTGGCTCGTTCGGGCCCGATCTTCACGTCGATGGGGTGGCCGTCCACCGTGACGGTCACCAACCGTCGGGGCTGGGCGTGGCGTGTGACGGGGATTTCCCTCACCCCCAGCGTTCCCGTCAGGCGGAACACCAGATCGGTCAGCCGGCCGGTGGCGTCGGGGTTGCACAGGACATGGAGGCCGTGGGCGGGCCGACCCTTCTTCATGACGATGGGAGTGATCCAGGCGTCCAGGGCGCCGGCCTCGATCAGGGCATCGACCGCGTGGCCGAGCAGTTCGGGGGTCACGTCGTCGAGGTTGGTGGCCAGCTCGATCAGGTGGCGAGTGGTTCGCTCTGTGTCGGTCGTCGGCTCGTTGACCGTGCCGAGCACCACCTGGGTGACGTTGGGCCGGCCCGGAAGGTCCCGGGTGCCCGCTCCGAATCCGGTCGCGCCGACGACCATGGCATCGGGCCCACCGTGGTGGCCAGGGCGGCCACGATGGCGGCCCCGGTCGGGGTGGTCAGCTCGAGCCCGATGTCGACTCCCACCGTGGGGATGCCGTCGAGGAGGCGGACCACGGCGGGTGGCGGGTTGGGGAGGACCCCATGGGCCGCGGAGATGGTGCCGACCCCCACGGTGACGGGAGCGGCGTGGATCTCGTCGACGCCGAGTGACTCGAGGGCGGCGCAGGTGCCGACGATGTCCACGATCGCGTCGATTGCCCCTACCTCGTGGAAATGCACCTCGCGGGGATCGATGCCGTGGACGGCGCCCTCGGCGATGGCGAGGGCTTCGAACACGGCCAGGGCGCGTTGGCGAACCCGATCCGGGAGCTCGGCGTCGGTGAGCAGCTGCTCGATGGTCGACCAGCGACGGTGATGGTGGGTCTCGGTGGTGGTCACGACGGCGTGGGTTGCGGCCAGTGACGACCGTTCGACCCGTTCGGCGTGCAGGGTCCATCCATCGACGCCGAGCCCGTCGAGGACCCGGCGGACCTCGTCGATGTCGGCTCCTGCGTCGAGCAGCGAACCGAGGGCCATGTCACCGGCGATTCCCGACAGGGGGTGGAACCAGGCCACCGTCGTCATGGGTCGCTCCTCGTGCCTAGGTGGTCGATCATGCGGATGGCGGCCATGGCCGCCCCGAACCCGTTGTCGATGCCGACCACGGTGATGCCGGCCGAGCAGGCGGCATGCATGGCCAGCAGCGCAGTCACCCCTTCGA
>JAYPWI010000061.1:0-10419 GCA_038135065.1 Acidimicrobiales bacterium | reverse complement strand
ACCCGAATACCCCACCATCAGCAGCCAGCAACCAATACCCACTGCCGTCAGGATCGGCAACAGCGGCGATGATCGGCGCGTTCAGTACCTTGCCGCCTAGATCTCCCGATGAGCGCCCATCCCCTACCTCGATGACCCGCCCACTCGACGTCACCGCCAATGCTCCCAGACCCGTGTCGGTGGGGATGAACGAGACCAGCCCCTCGTCCCGCTCGAGGCCCGACGCGTCGACCGCACCCAGGTCGGCCGCGTCCCCGTAACCGTGGAACACCCCTGCAGAGTCCAGGACCCACAGACCGCCACCGCTCGGCGCAGCCACCGCCGCAATCGTCCGAAGGTCCGCCCCCAACTCATCACGGTCGAAGGCGCCCGCATCACCGAACTCGTACAGCTGTCCCTCCTCGTCGGCGAGCCAGTAACCGGAACCCTGGGGCTCGACGGGCCCGAGATCGCCCTCGAGTCGAACCACTGCAATATCGCTGCCGCTGGATCCAGCGACGACGATTCTTCCCTGGTCGTCCAGCGCCAGCGCCCGGCCATGATCTCCTATACGGTCTGCTTTCGGTGCGACCGCAACGGTCACCATCCCATCGACACCGAACAGGGTGTCCAGCGACCCGTCCGTGTTGAACCGAAGCACGGCCATGTCGATGTCGGTTTCGACATGGCCATACCCCCCGACTACAACCTTGCCGCTGGGCTCGAGAGCGATGGACCAGGCAAAAGAGGCCCCTGGCCGACCCACATCGGTCGTGACCTTGCCATCTACCCCAAACGTTGCATCCAGGGAACCATCGGCGTTGTAGCGAGCCAGCACGACCCTTAGCCCGGCTGTGTACCCGGTGATCAACGTCCTTCCGAATTGATCCACTGCCACCGACCGGCCGTAGACCGAGCCGTCGCCGAAATCCGTGGTGACCTTTCCGCCCACCCCGAACGTCGAATCCAGGGATCCATCGGCGTTGTAGCGCACGACGGCGACATCAGAGTCCAGGCCGTCGTAGCTGTACCCGGTCACCACAATGGTCCCGCCGGCACCAATTGCAGCCGACCAGGCATAGTCACGGTCCCCCTGAATATCAGTGATGACAACCCCACCATCACCGAAGCTGGTATCCAGCGTTCCATTTACGTTGTACCGAATCACGGCGATGTCGTGGTCGGTTCCTGGGCGGGTGTAGCCGGCAACGACGACCCTGCCGCTGTCATCGACGACTACCGAGCGACCGAAATCCGAACTTGAGAGATCGGTGGTGACAACGCCCCCCACCCCGAACGTGGGGTCCAACGAGCCATCTGGGTTGTACCGGACCACGACGATGTCGTAGTCGGCCCCTGTGCTGCTGTACCCAGCCACGATCACCTGTCCGTCAGCGTTGATCGCAATGGACTCTGCCTGGGCATCAAGGCCAACAGCGGTGGTGACAACGCCCCCCACCCCGAACGTGGGGTCCAACGAGCCGTCCGAGGTGTAGCGGACCACCGCAATGTCGTCACCGGAACCATCCCGACTCATACCGGCAACCAAGATGGTGCCGTCCGCACCGAGCGCTACGGCGTGACCACTATCAACTCCGATATCGGTGGTGACCTTTCCGTCGACTCCGAACGTCAGGTCCAGGTCACCCGGGCCGGCGATCGATACTTCACCATCGGAGTCCGCCGGTTGCTCGGCGGCTGCCACGGGCAGCCCGGTGAGCCCAGCGAGCACAAACAACATCACACCGAAAAATCGCATCACCGCACTTCGGCGTCAGTAACGCAGATGTTGAGGAATTTCGAAACTATTTGTGTTGGCCGTCCACCACTCGGGCGAATCCCTCACTCAGAGAGGCTCGGATCAGATCGGCACATCGATCCGTCTCAACACCCAGCGCGCTCGGAGGGAATCGAACCCCCAACCTTCTGATCCGTAGTCAGATGCTCTATCCAATTGAGCTACGAGCGCCCGCACCGATACTGGTGCGAGGGAGCAGTGTAGGGACTTCGTCGGCCCTTGTGAACTCGAGCGAGCGTTCACCTGCCCGAGGTCCGACGACAACGTCGACAACCACCCCGCAGGACTACTCCCCGAAGACGTTGCGTCGCCACAGCTCGAAGGTCATCAACATCCAGAGCCGGATCCCGTCTCGGCCAGTTCGATACCGCCGCATGTCGCGAACACGTCGCTCGTCGAAGATGCCCGCCCGGCGTATCGCCCTCGGGGACAGCACCGAACGCGCTTCGGCCCGGAGCTCGCCCCGGAACCAGTGCCGTACCGGCACCCTCATGCCGCTCTTGGGTCTGGCGATCACCTCAGCGGGCACGAGATCTCGGTAGGCCTCCTTCAGCGCCCACTTCTCGATGCCCGACCGCAGCTTGGTCCCGGGCGGGACACGCAGACTGGTCCGAACAACCTCACGGTCGAACAAGGGACTGAGCGGCGTCATCGAGAACGCACCGACCATCCGGTCGACCTTGGGCAGGATCAGGTGGGCACCCTTGAGCCGCATGTTGGCCACCATCAACTTGTTGAGGAAGTGGTGGGGTTGATCGGCGCGCAGGTAGGGCCGCACCACATCGACGAGGTCGCGTTCCCGATCGAACTCGGACCGGAGGTCGGGGTGCAACAGAGCCAACACCTCCTCCCCGGCCCGCCGCCACGTCGCCAGGTACCGCTCTTCCCGGCCATCGGGGTCATCGAGGGTCGGGTACCAGTGAGCGAGCAGCATCGGCAGGTTCTTGGGACCACCGAACACGGGGTCACCACCCTCGCCGTTCAGCACCCACCCCGAGTGCTCCGAGGCAATCCGGGCCAGTACGTAGTTTCCGGCGGTAACCGGATCGCCGATCGGGTCGTCGAGGTGCCAGATCATCTCCCTCAGGCACTCGCCCACCTCCCGACCAGTGACCTCGAGCGTGCTGTGGTCGGTTCCTGCTCGATCAGCCACCATCTGGGCGAACTCGGTTTCCGAGGGGTACTCCTCGCCGAAGTGCAACGAGAACGTCTTGGGCGGGGAGTCTCCTCGTTCCCGCCGCATGGCAGCCGCTGCGCACACCACGACCGACGAGTCCAGACCACCGGACAGGAAGGCCGTGACGTCGTCGTTCCCGGGCAACCGATCGGCCACTGCGCGGTCAACGGCGGCGCGCACCATGGATACGGCGGCTTCGGGGCTGCAGTCCTCGGGTTCGACCTCCTCGTGGAAGAACCAGCGGACCGTGCGGGTGTCGCCGGTCGCCAGGTCGACCTCGAGTCGGTGGCCTGCCGGGATCTCCCGCAGGTCGCGCAGGGTGCACCGCTCCCCTGGCACGAAGCTGAAGGTCAGAAATTGGCCGATCGCCCCGACATCGAGGGTGCGGGGAAATCCGGGCGCCGCCAAGACCGCCTTCGGCTCCACCCCCACCAGCACCCGACCTCGGTGGCTTCCCCAATACGCGGTGCGCACCCCGAGCGCGTCGCGAGCAACGACCAGCGTTCGCTCATTCCGCCAAGCCACGATCCACTCACCACCGAGGTCGTCCAGGGCAGCACACCCCCGCTGAGCCAGGGCTACAGCAACCGTGTCCACGGAAACGCCTGGGGGCAGACGTCCGGCGATCCCGACGACATGACCGGCCACCCGTGTTCGCCCACCGAGGGCTCCATCGTCACGGGGCAGAGCGACACCGATGGTCGCCAAAGGGTCGTCGTCTCGAACACCGGGTTCGGAGGTCAGACGACCGCGATGGCCCAGAGCGTCAGCCATCAACCGATCGAGGTGAGGGTCTCGGGGGCCCGTGTATGCCCAGAGCGCCGTCACCTCTCAGCCGAAGTCACCGTCACCACCATCGGTTGCGTCATCCCAGACATGGGAGGTGTGGGAAGTGTCCCCGCCCCCGGCCATGCCCCCGGCCACCGTGATGGCGGCCAGAAGACCCGACACACCGACGGTGAGCGCCCCCATCGGTAGGCAATCGACGGACGCCGGGCCGATCCGGCGCCACGGGTGGAGCGCCCGCACCCTTCGGGGGGCGTCCACGGCCAACCCGAGATCGTCGACCGGTCGCCCCTGGTCCACGGCGAGTAGTTCCCGGGTGTCCGCCGCCATGTCTTCCGGCGCAGCCCCTGAGGAGTGCAGCAGGCAGATCGGCAGGTCGTCCCGGTCAGCGACCAGTTGCTTGGCAAGGTCCAAGGCTCGGCGGGGGTAGCCGTCGATCGACACGATCACGGTTCGACTGTCGGAGTGCACCCAGTTCCGCACGAAGAGGTCGACGAGCAAGGGATCGTCCACCACCAAGACCCGCTCTGCCCCGTAGTCGAACAGATCCGGCTCGGGCCAAGGCGTCCCTGCATCCGTCTCCAAGGCCGGACGGTCGATCAGGCGATGGATGGGGTACGTCTGGTGGTACTGCAGGATCGTTTCCCTCCACCGTTCGAACGCCGCCCGGGACGTCCTGGGAAACATTCCGAACAGTGGCCGTCGCCGTCGAGCCAGCACTGCGGCAACACCATTGGCGGTCACCCACCACTCGCCGCCACCCGTGGCCCGAGCGGCCGCCATCACCACCTTGCGATCCGATAGCCGAGACGCATGATCCGGTGGAATCAGATAGTGGCGGCCGCAGCCCCCGCACACCATCCCCACCCGATTCGGCTGATGATGCGAACACTGTGGACACCTCACGTCGCACGCTCCCCGGCGTGTCGAAGTGCTCGGTAACCGAACCCACGTCCGAGAGCGCACCAGCGGTGACAGGAATCCCCGCACATGGCCCGGCCACCAAGCCCATCCGCTACATGCAACATGCGACCCCCCGTTGGACCCTACCCGCGCCCCAGGGGGCGCCATGTCTCCCTCCACCGGGCGGCGCGCCCGCTACTCACACTGGCCCTCGTCAGCCTCACACCGGTTCGCCTCGTTCGATGGTGTCCGCGTCCGCAGCCACCCCTGCACGGCCACCACCACCACGACTGCCGCAGTGAGCACCAGCGCCACGTCATCGAGGCCGCTGCCATGAGCAAGGTCACGCACCGCCTCAGGTTGGCCCAGCGGGACAGCCCCGTCCATCTGTCCGACTGTCCGAACCCATTGCCCCCGATGCTGCGGCGTGGGAACCTCATGGCCATGGGGGATGTTCGGGATGATCAGGCCCGCCCGGCCGAGGGCCGGGTGCTGCCCACCAAGGCACTCGGTACCCGGCCCAGCTACTTCGACGACGACGGGGCCACCGACGCGCTCGTGCAGATGGTCACCGCCCTCACCGCCGAGGTGTGGTCGCTTCGGGAACGGCTGACCACCCTCGAACACCTCCTCGGCCAAGCCGGGGTGGTCGATCCCAGGGCGGTCGACGGGTACCGTCCCGACGACGAGGAACAGGCAGCCCGCCGAGCGGCGGCCGGGGAGTTCACCAGCAGGGTGTTCCGGGTGTTCGACGAACTCCGTGAAGCCGCAGCCGCCGGGGAAGGCCCCAATGACTACACGGCCCTGGTCGACCGGGCCTACGAGGAGCTGTGATCCAATGAGCCAGTACGTGCACCCGATGCTGCCCGACGAAGAGCACGACGACCTGGCTCGAGAGCGGTTCGTCCAAGCTCTCAAAGGGCATATCGCGACCCGGGTCTCCCCTGGGGTTCGGGACGTGTTCGAGCACCGGGCCCGCCCCCGCTGGATCGACGACCACGGCTCCGAACCCGCCGACCGCCACCAGATCCGACAGGCCCTACAACCCGAGACCTACTACCGGCTGTGGAGTTCGGTGCGTCGATCCAGCCAGCACCTGCTGTGGGCCTCGGTCGGCGAGTCGATCGCTCGCCAGGTCGACGAACTGGCCGCCCGGGCCCAGGCCATGGACCAGGGCCTCGGGTCGTTGCGAGTCGATCCCGACCTGGAGATCCCCTGGTACAACGCCCAGGTCGACATCCACGTCATGCCCGGGGGCTACCGAGGCGAGTACGTCGAGGGCGACGTGGCTGCGGGGGCCTTGTACGACCGAGGGGTGTACGTCTACGCCACCGGCCAGATGGGCGCCCTGAACGACGACTACGGCCAGTCGGTGGTGAACAACTTCCTCGCTCCCCGGTTTCCCGATTTCGCCCCCCGCCGCGTCCTCGATGTGGGATGCACGGTGGGGCACTGCACCCTTCCCTACGTCGATGCCTTCCCTGACGCCGAGGTCCACGGCATCGACCTCGGTGCCCCCGTGCTGCGCTACGGACACGCCCGAGCCGAAGCCCTGGGGCGCGCCGTCCACTTCTCCCAGCAGAACGCAGAGGCCACCGATTTTCCCGATGGTCACTTCGACCTCATCGTGTCGCACATCGTCGTGCACGAAATGCCCCCGGCCGCCCTGCGGAACATGCTGGCCGAATGCCACCGCCTGCTGGCCCCCGGTGGGCTGATGGTGCACGCCGACTTCCCCGGCTACGCAGGCGTCGATCCGCTGACCCAGGCCATGATCGACTGGGACACCCACAACAACAACGAACCGTTCTGGGGTCCCATGCGCGACATGGACCTCAGCGCCGCCAGTGTGGCCGCCGGCTTCGACGCCGATCACGTCGACGAGGTCGTCGTGCCCACCGGGAGGATTCTCCAGACGGGGCGACACGCCCAGACGGGCAACCTCTGGCTACTCACCGCACAGCGCACCTGACTCCGACCCGCCTAGGGTGCCACCCGATGTCGCAGTGGCCCTCCCCCACCATGCTGTCGCTGGGCGACCAGGCCCTGGCCGTCTATGACTACGGAACGCCCGACGGCTCGTGCCTGGGCGACGTGGTGCTGCTGCATGGCATGGCCGACCTGGCTCGCAGCATGGAGCCCCTCGCCGAGTCCCTCCGCGACCGTTATCGGGTGGTCGCCTTCGATGCCCGGGGGCACGGCCGGTCGAGCCATCCGGGGGCCTACTCGGTGCTCCACTTCGTCGCCGATCTGGCCGCCGTCCTCGATCATCTCGACCTGGACCAGCCCATCCTCGTCGGCCACAGCCTCGGAGGGCACAGCGTGGCCAACTACGCCGGGTTGTACCCCGACCGGGTCAGCGCCGCCGTGCTGCTGGAGGGCCTGGGCCCCCCGGCCGAGCAGCGTCTCGACACACAGGCCGCTCACCTCGAACACGGCCGAGCCATGGTCGACGTGCTGCGGCGCCCGTCCCGTCACCGTCCCCAACCCGACGTGGCGGCCGCCGCGCGCCGACTGTGCGATGCCCACCCTCGCCTGGACCCCGAACGAGCGCTGGTCCTCGCCGACGAGGGCACGGTGGTCACCGATGACGGCCAGCGGGTCTGGTGCTACGACGGGCGGACCTGGCAGTGGATTGCTTCGGTCGACCACCGCGAGCTCGAACATCGCTGGTCGGCCATCACTGCACCCGTGTTCGCGGTCACCGGTACCGAGGCATGGGACACCTGGTGGGCTCGACCGGGTGGTCCCGTCGACGGCCGGGTGCGCCTGACCCCAGCCCAGTTCGCAGAACGCCTGGGCCTGTTCGCGGACATCGAACACGTCGAGCTGGCCGATGCCGGCCACATGGTGCACTTCGATCAACCCGACCGGGTCAACGAACTGGTCGCCAACTTCCTCCGACGCCGGGTCGAGACTGCGTCGGCGCCGGGCTGAACGGGGCCACCACCTCCACCCTCACCCGCCTGTCGCCCGGTACCGGGCACCGGGGTGGTCATCGGCCAGCCCCCGATGCCCGAGAACGGTGTCCCGCAGGGTAGGACCCCCGTACCCGGTGGGCATGCGGCCCCGACGCTGCAGCTCGGGCACGACCAGATCGACGAAATCCTCGATATCGCCCGGGGCCTGGATGGGGGCGAGCACGAAGCCGTCGACATCGGCGCCATCCACCCAGGCTTCGAGGGTGTCGGCGATCTGCTCGGGCGTTCCCACGAAGGTGGGCGAGGTGTAGCCGAGCTTCAGGTACTCGGTGAGGTCGGCCAGGCTCCACCCTTCGGACCCTTCGATCCCTTCGAAGACCTTGGCCACCGTGGTGATACCCGTCGAGGTCTGGCCGCGCAACGGAGCAGACGGATCGAACCCGGTGAAATCGGTTCCCGAGTGCCCGCCGAGCAGGGCGAGGGCACCAGCCGGGTCGGCCGTGGCCAAGTAGTGCTCCGCCTTGGCTCGAGCCGCCTGTTCGGTTTCGGCGACCACCCATGAGATCTCCGGCATCACCTTGACCGACTGGGCATCTCGACCGACCCGCTCGGCCACTTCGCGCAGATGGGTGGTTGCCGAGCGAGCATCGGCGATGCTCGTGGCGATCATGAACACCAGTTCCGCATGGGTCGCCGCAAAGACGCTGCCCCTCGGAGACCCACCAGCTTGGGCCAGCAGCGGTGTTCGTTGAGGTGACGGCTCGCTGTGGTGGGGACCGGCGACCGAGAAATAGTGGCCGTGGTGGTCGATTCGACGCACCCGGTCGGGATCGGCGTACGTGTTGTTGGCTCCGTCGAGGACAACGGCGCCATCGGCCCAGCTGTGTTCCCACAGCTTGTAGACCACCTCCATGTACTCCTCGGCCCGCTCGTAGCGTTCGTCGTGGGGCATCTCCTCGCCCATCCCGTTCTTCAGGGCGGCTTGCATGTACCCCGTCACGATGTTCCAGCCGATGCGACCTCCGGTGAGGTGGTCGAGGGTGGAGAAGACCCGAGCCGTGTGAAAGGGCTGGAAGTAACTCGTCGCAAAGGTGACGATGAACCCCAGGTGCTGTGTCTCGCGGGCCATGATCGGGGGCAGGAAGGTGGGATCGTTCCCCGGGAACTGCATGCCCGACTTGGCCGTCATCCGGTGATCACCGCCGTACACGTCCTTGGCGCCTGGGGCGTCGGCAAAGAACATGGCATCGAAGCAGCCCCGCTCACAGGTCTGAGCCAACCGCACCCAGTACTCGGGATCGAGGTAGCCACGGGACATGGTGTTCGCCGGGTCTTTCCACTGGCCGAAGCTCTGCGACGAGGCGGCATGGTGGGAGAACGCGTTCAGGTGGATCCGTTTCGGCATCGCTCCCCCATGACTCCCTAGGCCTGCGGAGTGGATGCTAAACGGTGCCCGGTGCCCGGCACCGGGCGGGGCGCATCAGCGTGGCGGAGAGGGTGGGATTCGAACCCACGGACAGGTGTAAACCCGTCACTTCCTTAGCAGGGAAGCCCGTTCAGCCAGACTCCGGCACCTCTCCAACGCTCGGCACAGGGCCGACCGCCCCCAAACTCTGGCACAACGGCCCGCCGACGGAAAGCCGACATCGACGCCCCGACGGGTAACGTGATCGGCGGAGGGGTGGCAGAGCGGACGATTGCGACGGTCTTGAAAACCGTTGAGGCGCAAGCCTCCGGGGGTTCGAATCCCCCTCCCTCCGCCACAGCGTCGTCACCACCCATCGACGGCCGTCTCAGCGCCATTGGGGCGACCGTTCAGCGGATGCGAGCGCGCAGGTCCTGCACCCATTGCTCGGCGTCGCGCCACCGCTGATTGGTGTCACGGCGCACGATGTCGCTCTGCTGACCGGCCGCCGGGTACGACCCCAGGAACTTCACATCGCCTTGGTGCAGCTTGAGTTCCCGCAGACAGTCAGTCACCACTTCGTCGGCGATGTGCCCCTCGAACTCGAATACGAAGCAGTAGTCGCCCAACCCCTGGCGGGTGGGACGCGACTCGAGGCGGCTGAGGTCGATGTTGCGAGCAGCGAACTCCTGCAGGATCCGCACGAGGGACCCTGGTTCGTTGGCCCGCTGGTACACCACCACCGTCGTCTTGTCGTGGCCGGTCGGTGCGGGAATACCGTCGCGGGCCAACAACAGGAAGCGAGTCTGGTTACCGGGGTGGTCCTCCACCCCCTCGGCCAGGGTGTTCAGCCCATAGAGCTCGGCCGCTCTCAGGTTGGCAATCGCTGCCAGGCCCGGCTCCGATTCCGCCACGATGCGGGCTGCGTCGGCGGTGGATGAAGCAACTGCCGTGCTGGCCCCCGGCAGGTGCTCACCCAGGAAGATCCGACACTGGGCCAGGGCCACGGGGAACGACACCACGGTGTGCACCTCATCGAGGGACACTCCCGGCGCCGCCATCAGGTCGAGCCGCACGTCGAGGACGACCTCGCGCTGGATCAGCAGGTCGAGGTCGAATGCAAGCGTGTCCTGAGTGACGTTGACCGCCCCTTCGATGGCGTTCTCGATGGGCACGAACCCGGCGTCGACTTCACCGGCGGCCAGGGCATTGAGCACCTCGGGAATGGAACCGACCGCCTGGATGTCCGCCGCAGCAAGGTCCCGTTGGCTCATCAGGGCCTGCTCGGTGAAGGTCCCCTCGGGACCCATGTACCCGATGCGGGTGCTCGGCGGCAGCGTCGACGTGTGCAAAGTTGGCTCTGAAGTGCCCACGGGCGGCAGGATACGGGTTCTCCCCGGAGGATCATGAACGAAAAGCAGTTGCTATATCTCCTGGAGCAGGTCCGGGA
>JAYPWI010000060.1:0-10760 GCA_038135065.1 Acidimicrobiales bacterium | reverse complement strand
AGCTCGGCATCCCCATCGTCGACCAGCGATTCATCGACCAATGCCACGACCTGGGTCTGCAAGTGCACGTATGGACCATCAACGACGAGTCGGAGATGGTTCGCCTACTCGACCTCGGCGTCGACGCCATCATGACGGATACGACGGAGCGCCTCCTGTCGGTGATGGATGCACATGGCGGCACCGCAGCCTGAGGTCACCGAACCAGGGCACTAGCGTCCCCGTCGTGGATGCGATCCAGGTTCCCTATGTCACCCGCTATGCCCCCAACGGGATGGTGTGCAGTATCGATCATCTGGCCAGCAGCGCCGGCGTGGCACTCCTGAGGAACGGCGGTTCAGCCGTTGATGCCGCAGTCGCTACATCGGCCGTCTTGGCGGTCACCTCTCAACACATGTGCGGCCTGGGAGGCGACCTGTGGGCCCTGGTCCACCACGCAGACGGCACCCCACCGGCTGCCCTCAATGCCAGCGGACGGGCAGGTTCGGGGGCCGACCCCGATCGGCTCAGGGCCGAGGGTCGAACGGAGATGCCCTACCGCGGCGACATCCGCGCCGTACCCGTGCCGGGTTGTGTGGACGGGTGGGTGACCCTCCACGAGCGCTTCGGCCGCCTCCCCCTTAACGACGTGCTCGCACCGGCCATTGGCTTGGCCGCTGACGGCTTTCCGATCGCACCGCAATGCGCGGCGGCTACCTCCGAACTCGTCGGTGTCGCCAATGCCGACGACTACCTGGCATCGGGTCCCCCCACCCCGGGAACCCTGGTTCGGCGACCCGGCGTTGCGGCGGCCCTCCAGGCTGTCGCCGAGGGTGGGCGATCAGCTCATTACGAAGGGGCATTCGGCCAGGAACTTCTGGAACTCGGAGGTGGCGAATACACCCCGGCGGATCTACAGGTATCGCAGGCCGATTGGGTCGAGCCAATCTCCGTGCAGGCATTCGGCCACCGCTTGTGGACGGTACCCCCGAACTCCCAGGGGTATCTCTCCCTCGCCGGCGCGTGGATCGCAGACCAGCTCGACCTTCCCACAGACCCCGGCGATCCTCTGTTCACGCACCTGTTGATCGAAGCGGCGAAGCAGGCGGGCTTCGACCGCCCGGACGTCCTCCACGACCTTGCGGACGGCTCATCGCTGGTTGACCCGGCTCGTCTCGGTCCTCGAGCCGAGGCCATCAGCCCGACGCTGACCGCCAGACTGGGCGCTCCGGCCAACGACGGTGACACCATCTATCTCAATGCCGTCGACAGCGACCGCATGGCGGTCTCGCTGATCCAGTCGAACGCTTCGGGCTGGGGAGCTCACCTCTTCCTACCTCGGAGCCGGATCTCTCTGCACAATCGGGGCCTCGGGTTCAGCCTGCGACCCGGGCACCCTGCCGAGTACGGCGCAGGTCGACGCCCCCCGCACACCCTGGCACCTGCCCTCGTCCAAACGCTCGATGCTCGACTCCGGGCGGTCGTGGGGACCATGGGCGGCGACAGCCAACCTCAGGTAATCCTGCAGCTGTTGGCCCGACTACTCCATGCCGGCCAGGACCCTGCTCGGGCCGTGGGCGAGGGCCGCTGGCGACTCGCTGGATCCAACCCCACCGGCTTCCACACCTGGGCTGCCCCAGAGGAGTTACGGGTCCAGTTGGAAGGCCACAGCCCCCTCGACCCGAGCGGGCTCGAGCAACGCGGACACCGGCTGGAGCTCCTCGGCAGTCACCTTTCTGCATTCGGCCATGCGCATCTGATCGATGTGGGCGAGGGGGTCCTCTCCGGTGCAAGTGACCCCCGGGCTCTGACCGGTGGTGTCGCCGGGTATTGAGGGCCTGAGACCGACCTCACCAGGGACAATGGCGACAACCCGAGGAGCAACAGGCCCCTCGACGGGCCAGCGAGCTTGCCGTGAGAACGAACAGACCGCTCAGCGGGTCGACATACCCCTCCAGGCCTCGCCCCTGCGCAGCGCGGTGGGCATCCATGATGACCGGGTACGCCGTGTGGGTAGGGTCCAATCGGTCGGCCCGTGGCCGATCCAGCCCATCGACCCGCAACGGTCGGATCAGCGGTTCTGCCAGTCGACCTGGCCCCCATGAAGGAACCCCGACATCGCTGCTCGGCTGTCCTCTGTGCCCGCTGCCATGATCTGGTTCCGATTCTCGATGTCGATACCCGCCTTCAGGCTGGGGATCTCGAGGTTGGACCACATGACCTCTTTCGTCATCCACACTCCGAAGGGGCTGTTGCGGGCTATTTCCCCGGCTACGCCGAGGCACACCCCCATCAGATCCTCGTCAGCCACCACATTGCTCACCAGGCCAAGACGATTTGCCTCGTCGGCATCGATGACACGGCCGGTGAGGAGAAGTTCCCACGCCCGTGACGCCCCGATGAGGCGAGGCAGCATCCAACTGACGCCGATGTCACAACCTGAGATACCCAAGCGGACGAACGCTGTGCCGAACTTGGCGCTCTGCCCGCAGTAGCGCACATCGCTTGCGCAGGCAATGGCGAATCCCCCACCTGCCGCAGCGCCGTTCACAGCAGAAATGATGGGTTGGCGCACCTCGCGCATGGCGTGCACCAGGTCGGCGATGTACTGCTGGGTGGCCATGCCCTGCTGCGCATGGCCGAAATTCTCGGTTCCGGGTACCGCCCCGAAGCCAGTCAGATCGAGACCTGCGCAAAAACCACGACCTGCTCCAGTGATGATCACCACCCGCGTCGAGTGGTCGCGGTCCACAGCGTCGAGGGCGTGGTGCAAGTCATCGACCAGGCCATAGGTCAGGGCATTGAGCCGTTCCGGTCGGTTCATGGTGATCCGCCGGACTCCCTCGGCCGGATCGTCGATCAACAGGTTCTCGTAGCTCTGTTCCATCAGGTCCTCCGCTCGGGCTCCCGACAGTACCCAAGCCGCCTCGTCCGATGCTGGACGACAAGGGAGGGTCAGGCGTGGGCTGTCGCAACCTCGATGCGCCCCGGACCGAGCGAGCGGGCCGTGGCGAGCGCCTGACCGACGACGTCGATGAGTTCTTCTGGGCCCATCGCGTGGGACGGGTAACAGGCCACACCCGCCGACATCGACACGACATCGCGCGCCGGGGTGTCCAACAGCGCTCGGCGGATGCGGTCGACCGCCCAGACCGCACCTGTCTCGGCTGTGTCATCCAACACTGCGCCGATGACTCCTGGGCGTAGCCGGCAGATGGTGTCGGAGTCGCGCAGCGTATTGCGGACGACCCGGGCCAGAACCCGCATCGCATGGTCACGAAGGTAGGGAGCGAAGGACGCGAAGTCGTCGATCTCGAAATCACAGACCGACACGGGCTTGAGCGTGCGACGAGCCAACGCCACCTTGCGATCGACGGAAAGGAGATAGAACCGCTGATCAGGCAGACCGGTGATCGGATCGCTGATCGAGTCGAGGCTGTCGGCTCCTGAACGGCCCATGGCTGCCATCGGTCTCCCGGAATCGTCGTCCCCGACTGGGACGATACGACACTAAAGCGTGCCATGCCGGTGTCGTTTCGACAAGCAGAGGCCGCGGCCTGCTCCTCCCGCCTGCTCCAACGTCGGCCAGGCCCTAATCTGCTGCGATGCGCATCGCACGACACTCCACCCCCGAAGGTCCCCGCCTCGCTGCGGTGACCGACGACGAACTCATCGACCTAGCGACAGAGCACACCGACCTGCCAGGCCTGTTGGCCAGCACATCGACAAGCGAACTGGCGGGCCTCGCGACCGGGGCCCGAACCCCGTTGGCCGCAGCCGTGCTACTCGCACCGGTCGGCGCCCCACCGACCATTCTTGCCGTCGGCCTCAACTACCGAGCCCACGCCGAGGAGGGCGGCCGCGATGTGCCCACGACCCCGGTGATCTTCAACAAGCACCACAACTGCATCGTTGGGCCGGGAGACCCGATCCACATCCCCCGTGATGCACCGGACCGGGTCGACTACGAGGGTGAGTTGGCCATCGTTATCGGCCGGCGCTGCCGCCACGTTCCTCGGGACCGGGCATCCGAGGTCATCGCCGGCTACTCGATCATGAACGATGTGTCGGTCCGAGACTGGCAACGGGCCAGCCCCACCATGATGATGGGGAAGAGCTGGGATACCCACGGTCCCCTCGGCCCCTGGGTGGTGACAGGCGACAGCATCGACCCTCACAACCTCCGGCTGACCACCACGGTCGACGGCGAGGTCCGGCAGGACTCCAACACCAACGACCTGGTCTTCGACTGCTTCGACATCGTGGCGCACCTCTCGACTGCCTTCACCCTCGAACCCGGAACGGTCATCGCGACAGGCACCCCTGCCGGAGTCGGCCTGTTCTTCGACCCTCCGCGTCTGCTCTCTCCTGGCTCAGAGGTGTCCATCACCATCGAGGGCATCGGCACCCTCACGAACTCCTGCATCGAGGAGCCAGCCGACTCCATGATCCTGTAGCGGACGGGCTGGACAGTCTCGATCGTGCACCAGGTGCACCGCCCGGACACCCCCGACCACACGGAAGAGTTCCACTTCGACTTCGATCTGGACCACGGCCGGGTGCTCGGCAGGGTGGGCGGGCGCGGACACTCGGGACCCGTGGTCTACGACGGTCCGTTCCTGTGGCGAGCCCAAGACTGCCTGCAGGGCACGGCGACCCTTCGCATCCGCCGCGAGCAGCGGAGCGCCGTCGTGGATGCGTGGGGGTCGGGACTGCAAGAGGCCCTCGCGTCGGTACCCGGTCTGCTGGGTGCCGCTGACGATCCATCACGGGTCGTGCCACAGGATCCGGTGATCGCCCGCTGGGCGGCGCGGTTTCGCCACCACCGCATGACCCGAACAGGCACGGTGTGGGAGCACCTGATTCCCACAGTGATCGGACAGAAGATTCCCGGGGCGAGCGCCGCACGATCTTGGCAGGGGGTCTTGGACCGGTGGGGCCAAACACCCCCGGGGCCGATCCCGGCCGGGCTCCGTCTCCCGCCTTCGTCGTCGCTGTTCGCCGAACTGGCCTATCACGACATGCACGACCTGAACATCGAGCGCCGTCGAGCCGAGGCCCTCATCGAGTGTGGGCGGCGGGCAAACAAACTCGAGGAAGCAGCGTCCATGGAGGGACCCTCAGCGCGCCGCCGGCTTCAGTCCGTGAACGGGGTCGGACCGTGGACAGCATCCATTGTCTGCCAGTTGGCTACCGGCGACCCCGATTCGGTCATCGTGGGCGATTACTGGCTGCCCAGCTACGTGGCCTGGCATCTAGCTGGGGATCCGAGGGCCGACGATCGGCGGATGCTCGACCTCCTAGAGCCCTATCGCGGACAACGGGCCCGCGTGCAGGCCTGGGCAAAGGCAGCCGGTGCGCCCCCCCGACGAGGACCCCGCCTGCCTCTGGTCGACCTCGCCGGACGCTGAACCGTCTTTACGTCAGGATGCGTCGTCGATCAGGCTGACCGGAAGATCCACGATCTTTGCTCGCAGGTACTCCCCCAGCGCCTTTGCCTGGGCATCCTGCCGACTGGAAGCTGCGACCCCCTCCTCCAGCAGACCGTGGAAAATGAAGTTGAGGCTCCAGAGGTTCGGGAAGTCGTAGCGATCGACCCGACAGTCCGCCGCCTCCGCCATCAGCTCGGCCAGGCGGGCCGTTGTGAGAAAGTCCGCCAGCCAGGCGTATGCCTCCGCCGAGCGAGCGAACACACCCAGGTTTGCGTTGGGGCCCTTGTCGCCCGAACGCGTCCCGAACAGACTGCCCAATGGGGCCGGTCTGGTTGCTCCAGCGGCAACTACGGGCAGTCGATGCACCCTCGGCTCGACCGGTCGACCAGGTAGCTGCCCCGTGTGGTCTACGACCGATGAGACACCGTCGACGACCACCTCCATCGGAACCAGGTCTGCGTCGATCAGCGAGGGCCAGTAGACGCCGAACGGTTGGGCTGGTCCGGGACCCCCAGCCACCCCGAACAGGCCAGGGATCGAGCACAGACCAATCTCCGTCCCTGCATTGGAAAACGCACGCCCTGTTCGATGCTCGTCGGGGTCCTTCACGACGATGCGGTAGACGGCGACCGCCTCTTCGTTCGTCCCCGGGTCCGGTTTGTCGGTCCGGTGCAACTGCCGAACCACCGACTCGTAATCCTCGGGGTCGTAGGGACACTGATCCCAGAACTGGCGATCCAACAGTTCTGCCTTTGCCTCGATGTCGAGACCGGTAAGGCCGATGGCGATCTGGTTTCGGTAGCCGCCCTGATAATTCATGGCCACCTTCAGCTGGGGCGGCGCTGGCTCACCACGGACCCCGGCAATCCGGACGCGGTCGCGATCGAGCTGGGTCAGTTCGATGGTGTCGAAACGGCTGACCACATCGGGATTGAAATACCGCTCGCTCTGGATCTCGTAGAGCAACTGAGAGGTAACGGTGCCGATCGACACCTCGCCCCCCGTGCCGTCGTGTTTTCCGATGACCGACGAACCGTCTGCGGCGACATCTGCCCAAGGGAAACCGGGGTGGGTCATGTCGGCGATCTCGGTGAAGAAGGAGTAGTTACCGCCGGTCGCCTGCCCGCCGCATTCGATGACATGCCCAGCAACGATGGCTCCCGCGAGAGCGTCCCAGTCGTCACGCGACCAGCCGTGATACCAGGCTGCCGGTCCGGCCACCACCGCTGCGTCGGTTGCCCGACCCGTGATCACGATGTCCGCGCCTCGTTCGAGGGCATCCACAACGCCCCAGCACCCGATGTAGGCGTTGGCGGTCACGATGCGATCGGCCAGGGGCCCCAGCGCCTGGCCCGTATCGAGATGTGCGAAGTCGTGGCCCGCTGCAATGAGGTCACCCAAGCGGGGCGACAGATCGTCGCCTGCGACATAGGCGATCGAGGGACTGAGCCCGAGTCGGTCCGCTACCTCACTCACTGCCGCCGCACAGCCCGCGGGGTCGAGCCCACCGGCGTTGGACACCACCTTGATGTTGCGATCGAGGCAGGTACCCATCACCTCCTCCATCTGGGTAACGAAGGTGCGGGCATACCCAGCACCCGGCCGTTTCGCCTGGATCCGGCTCAGGATCAGCATGGTGAGTTCAGCCAGCCAGTCACCGGTCAAGGCGTCGATGTGCCCACCATCGACCATTTCACGGGCAGCCGACAGTCGGTCACCGAAGAACCCGCTGCAGTTGGCGATGCGGATCGAACCAGTCCCTGCTGTGGCCATCACACAATCCCTCCTGATCTCTGCCCCGTGCCGGTGAACGGGACCCATCGCCCAGCCACGTGGCAGAGTAGTTCCATGGCGAACCCAGTCTTGCTTCTTCACGGCTTCACCGGGTCGGTGGCTTCTACATGGGAACCGACCGGCATCATCGACCTCCTCCGCGACGAAGGCCGCGAGGTGATCGCATGGGATCTACCCGGACACGGGACGTCGCCCAAGCACCATGACCCATCGGCGTACAACGGCATGGAGGAGGAGTTGGTCTCTCGCCTCCCAGACGGTCAGATCGATGGCGTCGGCTTCTCCATGGGGGCACGAACCCTGCTCTGTATGGCCGCAATCGCCCCCGAGCGCTTCGGCCGTCTGGTCGTGGCCGGAGTCGGCAGGAACCTGTTCGAACGCGACGAGGCCCAGGCCGAGCGCATTGCCAAGGGAGTGGCCGGAGAAGCAGACGCCGGCGACGTGCACGCCCAGGCGTTCGCCCGCTATGCAGCCGAGCCCGACCAGGACGGGCAAGCTCTCGCCGCCTTCATACGGCGGAAGCACTACCCACTCGACGAGGCAGCATTCGCTCGCATCACCCATCCCACCATGGTCGTGCTCGGTACCGAGGATTTTGCGGGCCCCGCCGACCCCCTCCTCGATGCGCTCTCGGACGGTCATCTCACGGAACTTCGCGGGTGCGACCATTTCGCTACGCCGAAGAACTTCGGCTTCATCGACGCCGTCTTGCAGTTCCTCTCAGCCTGATCCAAGGGCGGCGTCAGGACGCAGGGCGAGGGGTCGCCACGCCAGCCGAGGGATAGGGACTTCCGGCCAGGTACGGCTCGGGATCGACGGCGACTCCATCGAGGCGGATCTCGAAGTGGAGGTGCGCGCCCGTCGCAAAGCCGGTCGCCCCCATCGTCCCCAGCGGCTGCCCGCGGGTCACCACATCCCCGACGGCGACCGAAGTACTGCCGAGATGGGCCGACACCGTGGCAATACGGCCCCCATGATCGACAACCACCGTGGTGCCGTAGGCCACACGTGGCGCGACGTCGAGCACCACACCATCTGCGACGGCGAGGACGGGTGTACCCGCCGTGCCCCCGGAACCGATCAGATCCAGACCCGCATGGGGCAGGGCAACGCGCCACACGGGATGGACCCGGACACCAAACCTCGAGGTGACCTTCGCTCCCTCGAGCGGTGGACGGAACTCTCCCGGCGACGGTGTGCGGGCGCTCTGACATGCCTGGGCATGGCTGATGAGGTCGAGGAGGTGATCACCGTCCATCCCCGAACTGGCGGACGTGGCGGGGCCGGTGGGAACAGCGGCGCCACGGCGCAGCAGCACGGCACCGACCCCACGATCGTTGCCCGCTGCCACCACGGGGGCTTGATCGCAGACCGCCCCTTCCGACAGCGTCGCGTCGCCGAACTCCAGCACCTCTCCAGTGCTGGTAACGAGCGCATACCCATCTCCGCTCGCTGATGGGGCAATGGCGACGAACGCAGCAGTTGCCCCCACCTCGGGCCCCGATCCCCAGTACCCGGCATCCCCGAAGGTGAAGACGCCACCGTCTTCCCCCATGAGCCAGTAGCCGTTACCAGACGGGGTGACTGCCATCGACCGGATCGGCGACGACAGGGCGATGGCACCGGTGGAACCCCAGAACCGAGCATCACCGAACGAGAACACCCCGCCATCGCGAGCGACCAGCCAATACCCGTCACCCGACGGCGTCGGAGCCATGCCCACGATGGGCTGGTTCAGCACCATGGCACCGGTGGAACCCCAGAACCGAGCATCACCGAACGAGAACACCCCGCCATCGCGAGCGACCAGCCAATACCCGTCACCCGACGGCGTGGCTGCGATCCCGACAACGGGCTGATTGAGCCGCACCGCGCCCATCGAGCCCCTGAAGCGGGCATCGCCGAACCCGAACACGCCTCCATCGCTGGCCACCATCCAATAGCCGTCGCCACTAGGCGTCACGGCCAAGCCGACGACGGGATCATTCAGTTCGAGACCATCGAGATCACCGTGATCAGCGCTGTCCCCGACAGGTACCACCCGGCCCCCGTCGACCGCACCGACGGCGACCGCAGCAAGAACCAACCAGCCCACCACCCCCAGAGAGACGAGCAAGAAACGGCGGGGGGTCACGGGACGCACTGGGTTCATTGTGCATCCCTCTCACCAGGCGATGGCGGACCACAGCTACGGTTCGGCTGTGGTCCGGCTCTCCCCACTCGATGTCGTCGTCATCGAACCGTGGTATCACGGCTCTCACCGCAGCTGGGCCGATGGGTGGGAATCGGCCAGTTCCCACCGGGTGACCCTCCTGGCGCTCGAGGGGGAACGATGGCGACGAGCCCTGCACACCACACCCTTCGACGTCGCCGAGCGCCTCACTGGGTTCGACGGACCCATCGACTGTCTCGTCGCATCCACACCCGTCGACCTGGCTGGCACGCTCGGCCTAGCTCGCCGCAGCGTGGGCGACATACCGGTGGTGCTCTACGCCCACGAGACACAGGTCAGCTACCCACCAGGTCCCGACGGCGGAAGTGCGCCACTGGCAGCTGCTGCGGACTGGAGGGCGATGGTGGCAGCCGACCTCGTACTTGTTGCGTCGGAATATCACCGCGGACGTATTGTCGAGCAGCTGCCAACTTTCGTGCGAGAGCTACACGGGTATGGGGTAGTCACGTCGCGTCGCATCGAGGAGACCCTGGCAAAGATCGAGGTCCTGCCAGTTGGGATTGCACCACTGGCAGCGCCCTCGGCCCGGCGTAGTGGGCCAGCTCGCATCCTGTGGAATCACCGATGGGCCCACGACAAAGCCCCGGACCGTTTCGTCCACGCTCTGGCCCGCCTCGTTGGGGAGGGTCTCCCCTTCGAAGTATCCCTGCTCGGGCAGGTGGAGCGCAGCGGACGGCAGGCGTATCGGCGAGCGATCCGGACGCTGGGGGCCAGGGTGATCTGCAGCGGACACCAAGGCCGCACGGCATACGCAGACATCCTTGCCGAGGCCGACATCGTGGTGAGCACTGCCGACCACGAATTCTTCGGCGTTGCCGTGGTCGAGGCGATGACGGCCGGTTGTCGCCCAGTGCTGCCCGATCGGCTGTCCTACCCAGAGTTGATTCCGCCCCACCTCCGGCACGAGCTGCTGTATACCGGCGATCTCGCCAGTGCTCTGCGCCCCTTGGTGGCCGGACCCCCCGAGGCAATCGCCGTTCACCAGGAGGCCACCATCGCCGCAGCCTGCCGATTCGCCTGGGACCAGGTCGCCCCGGCGTACGACGCCCGCCTGGCATCCCTGGTGGCCACACGATGATCCTGGTAGACGAGGCACTGTGGAGCTGGAGGGGCCGACGTTGGGCACATCTCGTGTCGGATCGGAGCCTCCCCGAGTTGCACGAGTTCGCGTACCACCTCGGCAAGCGAAGGGTTGGATTCCAAGGCGACCACTACGACGTCGATGAGGACGAGCGCACACGGGCCCTCGCCCTCGGCGCGATTGCCGTCGACAGCAGGACGCTGGTGCGACGCCTCCGCTCGAGCGGGCTTCGCCACCGGGA
>JAYPWI010000059.1:0-11014 GCA_038135065.1 Acidimicrobiales bacterium | reverse complement strand
ATCGGTGAAGGCCTACGACTGGTTGCTGGTTGGCGTGATCGGCGCCTGGGCACTGATACCACTCACCGGGTTTGACTGGTGGGAAGCGTCACCACCCATCGTCCTCATCGCAGGTGTTCTGGGCCTAGCGTGGGCGTCAGCGCGGAACTTTTGAGTGTCCCCTCGATGTGTTCAAGAGCCCGTTGCGAAGAGAGCGGTCTCAGCGTTAGGCATCACCCAACAGCATTCGGGGGTGGGCTCCGCAGCGGCTGAGACTGCGATCGCTTGACCGTCGCACAACGGCGTCAACCAAGCACCCGGGGGTCGGGGACAGCGAGGTCTGCGGCCCCGTCCACTCGAGTTGACCGTCAGCTTCCCGCCAGGGCGCTGCGCATGTTGCGAACGGCGGTGATCATGGCCGTCTGCAGCATGTAGGCGTGGGCGGTGGCGGGGTCAGCGGCTTTTGCGCCCATCTCGTCGAGGGCTTGCTGGCGTAGCACGGGGTCGCTGGCCGCGAGGGTGACGGCGTTGGCGTGGGTGTGGCGTTGCACGTAGTCGATGGCCAGGTCGCGGCGGAGATCGGCGCACCGGGTCAGGTGGTCGTCGGCGGCTTCCCCGGACCGCACGGCCAGCAGGGCGTCGGTGAGGAAGATGGCGTCGTGAATACCGCCGTTCATGCCCATCCCCCCAAGGGGATTGTTGATGTGGGCTGCGTCGCCGGCCAGCAGGATGCGCCCCGAACGGAACGTGTCGGCCACCCGTTGGTGCACGGCGTACACGGTGCGATGGGCGATCTCCCATGGTTCGGTGCGGTGCACCACCGATTGGAGCCGCCGCTGGGCATTCACCTCGTCGAGGGCCTCCTCATCGGTCTCACCCGGTGGGATGGGAAACAGGGCCCGCCACAGGTCGGGGGTCTGCAGCAGCACCATCCACTCTTCGGGGTCGGAGATGTAGTTCACCCAGGCCAGATGGTCGAGATGGTCCCGAAAATCGAACGGCGTGCTGAGCACCAGGTAACGGTCCTCGTAAGTCATTCCGGCAAACCCGATGCCGAGCGATCGGCGGATCGCGCTGGTGCCCCCATCGGCTGCGAACACCCACGGCGCTTCGATCACCTCACCATCGGCCAGGGTCAGCCGGGCCGTCGATGAACCCGACGAGGCGCCGACCACCTCGGTGCCCCACCGCACCGCGAACCCCGGTTCGTCGGCCAGACGCCCGAGCAGGATCTCGCACAGCTTGTACTGCTCGCACTGGAGTCGATACGGGTGGGCGGTCTCTCCCTCGAGGGCACCGAGGTCGAATTCGGCGACCACGCCGGTGCGGCGATCCCGGTACTGGAATCGGGGGGCGATCAACCCCCGGGCCTCGAGATCGGGCACCACCCCGAGCTCGGCCAACATGTCGAGGGTGGAGGGATGGAAGGTGGAGGCCCGCAGCTCTTTGGGGAGCACGGGCGCGCCTTCGATCAGCAGCACCGACACCCCAGCGGCAACCAGGCGGGCGGCCGCCGTGCACCCGACCGGTCCCGCACCCACGACGACCACCTCGGCAGGGTGCGAGGGGCCCGAGGGCCCAGACGATTCTGTGGCACCGCTCATCAGAACTCGCGCAGCATGGTGCCGTGACCGGGGAACTGGTCGTCGATGCCCATCTGCCGGAGGGCATGCCACAGACACACCGAGTTGATGGCCAGCACCGGCTTGCCCAGCCACCGCTCCGCCTCATCGGCCAAGGCCACCATCGACAGGTTGGTGCCGCACTGCACGATGGCGTCGATGTCGTCCCCGTCGAGGCGGCGAAGCTCCTCGCGCAACACCTCTGGCCGCACATCGGCGATCGAGGTGGCGGACGAGCACTTCAGGCCGTGCACCCGGCGCACCTCGAACCCGCACTCGGTGAAGTACCCGTGCACCTGCTCGTCACCGATGTCCTGATAGGGGGTGATCGCCGCGATGCGCGACACACCCAGCCGGGCCAGGGCGGCCGTGCACGCATCGGCCCCCATGGTGATGCCCAGGTCACCACTGATGGCCCGCACCCGGGCTTCGAAGTCGGCACTGCCCTCGGACCCACCCCAGAACGTCTCCGCCGACATGCCCATCAGGATGTGGTCCGGCTCGCAGGTCATCACGTCGCGCACCGCGAGGGGGATGGTTTCCCGGATCTTGTCGAGGAAGACCACGAACGCATTATCGGAGCTCAGGTCGGGGGCTTCGACGAAGAAGCGGGCCGCGTGGAAGGTGACCCCCGGCAGGGGTGCCCGGTTCAGGTCGTGTTCGACGACGGTGTTGGTCGACGGAATGATCACCCCGACCTTGGCCCGGTACCCCGTCACATCAGGCACCGGCGAACCTCTGCTCCAGGTCGGTCACCTCGGACAGCCCGATCATGTCGTTGAACCCGGCGAAGCTCGGCAGGCGGTCCAGCACCCCGACCGGGGTGCCTCGGGTGCGGATGTCGGCCAGCACCTCGGTCATGGCCGCCGCGGCAGCCAGCAGGGTCGAGATGGGCATGATTACGGCTGCGAACCCGAGCCGGGCGATCTCGTCGATCTCCAGCGGCGGGGTCTTGCCACCTTCGGCCCAGTTGAACACCAGGGGGATGTCCGACAGCTCGCCAGCCACCAACTCGATCTCGTCGACCCCCTGGAGTGCCTCCACGAACAGCAGGTCGGCTCCGGCCTCGTGACAGGCCCGGGCCCGGTGCAGCGCCGACTCCACCCCTTCGGGCGCCCGGGCGTCGGTGCGGGCGATGATGACGAAGTCGGGGTCGGTGCGGGCGGCAACAGCGGCTTCGACCTTGGCCACCATCTCTCCCTCGGCGACGACCGCCTTGCCTTCCATGTGACCGCATTTCTTGGGCATCACCTGGTCCTCGATGTGGAGCCCGGCCACCCCCGACTGTTCGTACGCCCGGACGGTGCGGATGACGTTGATCGGGTTCCCGTAGCCCGTGTCGGCGTCGGCGATCACGGGCAATGAGGTGGCCGACACGATGCGGCGGGCATTGTCGATCATCTCGGCCAAACCGAGCAGCCCCACATCGGGACGACCGAGCAGCGAGGCGGAGGACCCGAAGCCGGTCATGTACACCGCATCGAAGCCGGCCTGCTCGATCAGCCGGGCCCCGAGGGCGTCGTAGCAACCGGGTAACAGCAGGGGTTCGGGCCGCTCGAGCAGGGCTCGCAGCCCGGCGGGACCCGAGGACGGGGGACCGAGGAGATCAGCCATGGCCGGGCATCCTAACGGCCGGCTGTTGGGCGGCTGACGGGCCTCGCCCCCGCACCGTCGGGCTACCGTGGCCCCGTGGTGGCATCTGCCGAGGGTTCCGAATCAGCGCCCGTGTTCGGCAGCCGACTCGGGTTCGGTGACCGTCCTGCCGTGGTGGTCGTCGACATGTGCCGGGCCTACTTCACCGACGGTTCGCCCCTGTTCATCGACCGGCCCGACGTGGCCGCGGCCTGCGGTCGGCTCGTTGCTGCGGCCCGGGCAGCCGATGTGCCGGTGCTGTGGACCCGGGTCGAGTACGAACCGGGAGGGGCCGATGGCGGTGTCTTCTACCGCAAGGTGGGTGCCCTCTCGGTGTTCGATCGCGGCGGGGAGCTCGGCGGATGGATCGACGGTCTCGAACCGGCCCCCGACGAAACGGTGATCACCAAGCAGTATGCCTCGTCGTTCTTCGGGACCTCGCTCGCCGAGCAGCTGGCCGAGCTCGGGTGCGACACCGTTGTGGTGTGCGGGGTGTCGACCTCGGGCTGTGTGCGGGCCACCGCCCTCGACGCTTGCCAGCTCGGCTTGGTGCCCATCGTGGCCGAGGAGGCGTGCGGTGACCGGAGCGACACCATCCACCGCGCCAACCTGGCCGACCTCGACGCCAAGTACGCCGACGTCGAACCACTCGACTGGGTAATCGACCAACTCACCGACCGGGGGTGAGGGGCTGGATCGCCGGAGGCCCTACTTCTCGGAGGCAGCTGGGTTCAGCAGCGGGAGCGGCCCCAGTTCGCCGCTGCGGACACGGTGCTCGAGCTCGAGCGCCATCGTTCCATCGCTCGTGGTGGCGTAGCGGAAGCCGAGGTGGGTGCGAACGTAGGCGCGGGTGAGCGCGTCGAGCGACCCTTCGCCCGCTGCGACGCGGGCGATGTCGTCGGTGGTGAGGGTTGGCAGCACCAGGCGATCGCATACGTACACGCAGAACTGGTCTCCCGATCTGCGCCCCGATGCGTGCGAGTTCAGACGATTCCACAGCCCGACCCGCTTGCCGTCCGCCGCGGCCGCGGTTAGCTGCTCGGCAGATAGGCCGCGGCCGGATATCCCTACATAGACCAACGCCCCACCGCGGTCCCAGATCGTGTACACGCCTGCTGCGGCCCGGGGTACCTCGGCCACAGGCCAGTCGGCAAAGGGGCACAGGCGTCCGCTGACGAGCGTCTCAGCCATGTCGGTCACCGTAGCGAGCCCCGGTTGGTGACTGCCCCGTCACCTGCTGCGGCCGTCACGCTCCGATGCGGTCGTGGCCTCGTTGGAAGTCGTTGCTGCCCGTCACGTCACGGCCTCGGACCAGCATGAGGGCCCGAGATTCGTGGCCGTAGCCCGGTTGGTCGCGGACCTCGGCGTTGTCGTGTCGATACACGCTCGTACCGGGCATGTAACGGCAGGCGTAGCCGGCCCGTGGGATGGTGCCCTTGTTCGGTTGGGACCCGTGGATCGTGTACACGTCGAAGAACACCATCTGTCCCGGCTCGAGCTCCACGTCTACCGCGTCGGCCGGGTCGAAGGCGGTGGGGTCGAGGGTGGCGGCGAACATCTCACCCGGTCGGGGGGTCGAATCGTGCTCGCCGGGGTCGGTGGTGAGATGCGACCCGGGAATCACCCGGAGGCAACCGTTGTCGACCGTGCTGGGGGTCACCGCGATCCACACGCTGGTCGTAGCGATCGGGTCGATGGGGTACCCGAACCCGTCCCGGTGCCACGGCGCGCTGGGCCCCGCCACGGCTCGCTTGTAGAACATCAGGGCGTTCCACAGGATCAGGTCGGGGCCGGTCAGCTGCTCGACCGCGTCCAGCAGGGACGGGTCGGTGGCTGCGTCGAGGAAGGTGCTGTCGGTGTGGAGCCCGTGAATCCCCCCACCGGGCAGGTGCGGCCCGATGATCGGGTGGTCCACCAGCTCGGGTCGTTGCTCGATCAGCCGATCGGTGGCCTCCGCAAGCCGGCCGACCACCTCGGCGTCCATCCGGTACTCGGGCACCAGGAACCCCTCGGCCCGGTACCGGCTGACCTCCTCGTCGGACAGCACGCTCGGCATGCCCCTCACCCCCTCGGCACGAGCCGTCCTCGCGACCACCCTCGCCTCGACCCGAACCTACTACCGCCCGTCGAGGCTCCGCCGGGGTCGGGCCCGGTCCAGTCGGGGCCGCACCGGGCACAATGGTGGGGTGTCAGATGATGCCCGTTCGGCGGCCGACGTCGAGGTGGTGAGCCCGGTCCGGCTGTCCATGCTCGACGGCCCCGGCCAGCCACCACCCAGTCCTGAGCTGGCCGACCTCTACGGCGATTTCGAGGACAACTTGCTCGTGCCCTTGTGGACCGAGATCAGTGGCCTCATGCCGGCCCAGCCCGCCTCCCATGCGGTGCCCCACCGATGGCGCTGGGCGCCCCTGTACGACGCGGCAGCCCGAGCAGGCCAGTTGGTGGCCGTCGGACGGGGAGGGGAGCGGCGGGCCATCGCCCTGGCCAACCCCGGCCTGGGCGGCCGCCCCTACGCCACCCCCACCCTGTGGGCGGCCATCCAATACCTCAACGGTGGGGAGGACGCCCCCGTCCACCGTCACAGCCAGCACGCCTTCCGTTTCGTCATCGAGGGCGAAGGGGTGGCCACCGTCGTCGACGGCGATCCGGTGACCATGCGCCGCGGTGACTTCCTCCCCCAGGCCGGGTGGCACTGGCACAGCCACATCAACGAGAGCGATCGGCCCATGGCCTGGATCGATGGCCTCGACATCCCCTTCCAGCGCTACGCCGACACCACGTTCTTCGAACCCGGTGCCGACCCTGCCGACGAACCTGCCACCGCCGAACGCTCGGTCCCCGAGCGCTCCATGTCCGAGCGGCTATGGGCCCACCCCGGCCTGCGACCGGTCGCCCATCCCGGTCAACTGGGTGCCAGCCCCCTGTTGAACTACCGGTGGGAGCACACCGACGCCGCCCTCACCGCTCAGCTCGAACTGGAGGCCGAAGGGCATCCGGCGACCGTCGAGCCGGGTCACGCCGCCATCCGCTACACCAACCCCACCACCGGGGGCGACGCCCTGCCCACCATCCGGGCCGAGTTCCACCGCCTGGCCCCCGACACGGCCACTGCACCGACCCGTCTGGTGGGATCCGCCGTGTGCCACGTCTTCGAGGGCACCGGTCGGGTCGACATCGACGGCGTCGGGTGGGACGTCGAGCGGGGCGACCTGTTCGTCGTGCCCTCCTGGGCCACCCTCACCCTCCACACCGACGACGGTCTCGACCTGTTCCGGTTCAGCGACGAACCCATCGTCGAGAAACTCGGCCTGGCCGCAGGGCCACCGCCAGGCTGAACCGGCGAGCGGGAGACATCGATGCCATCCGAGAGCAGGATCTGCCTGTGGTTCGACCGGGACGCAGTCGACGCAGCCCACTTCTACGCCCAGACCTTCCCCGACAGCGCCGTGGGAACGGTCATGCGCGCCCCCAGCGACTACCCCGATGGCCGGGCCGGTGACGTGGTGACCGTCGAGTTCACCGTTGCCGGGCTGCCCTGCGTGGGCATCAACGGCGGACCGGTCTTCCCCCACAGCGAGGCCTTTTCCTTCCAGATCGTCACCGAGGACCAACCCGAGACCGATCGGTTGTGGCGCGCCGTCATCGACAACGGCGGTACGCCGAGCGAGTGTGGTTGGTGCAAAGACCGCTGGGGGGTGTCGTGGCAGATCACCCCCCGAGTCCTGCTCGACGGGCTCGCGGATGCCGATCCTGCCGTCGCCAAACGGGTCTTCGACACCATGATGACCATGAGCAAGATCGACATCGCGGCGATCGAGGTCGCCCGCGCCGGCTGATCGTGGGTCAGCGCCCCCGTCGCGGTACGGGGGCGTGCCAGCCGAATCGCAGGGCCCCCAGCCGCAGCAGGGTGGTGACCAGCACGGCGACGACCAGGGAGGGTTCTTCGGCCCAGTCGGATCGTTCGGCCAGGGCGGCCACCCCGGCACCGAGGGCGGCCGGGATCGCGTACAGGCGGCTCCCCGCCCCGAAGATCTGAGGGACCTCGTTGGACAGGATGTCCCGCAGCAGCCCACCCCCGATGGCTGAGATCACCCCGAGGGCCACCGCCCCGCCCAGGCCGACCCCCGCTGCGGTGGCCCGCTGGGCCCCCACCGCAGCGAACAGCCCGAGGCCCACCGCGTCGAACACCTCGACGGGTTGGCGGATCCGCTCCACCAGCGGCAGCCCGGCCACGATCACCACCGCCCCCGTCATCACCGCGGCCAACAGGTACCGGCCTTGTTGGAGGGCCAGTGGCGGCACGTCCCCCAACAGCACGTCACGGGTGACCCCGCCGGCCAGGCCCGTCACGATCCCCAGCACCACCACCCCGACCAGGTCCATCCGGCGGCGCAGGGCCACCGCGCAGCCCGACACGGCGAAGGCCACCACCCCCGCCACGTCCAGCGCGTCGAGCAGGGTCACGACCCGGCCGCCACCGCAGGCGTCGGCGGTTCAGCGGACCGGGACGGGGGGCGCAGCCTCGAACTGGCGACCAGGGCGACCGGGTATGGCATGCCACATGGTCGCATGGAAACCAGCTCGAACGGCGTTGGTGCAGGTGTCGTCGACGTCTCGAGGCGCAGGGCCGATCAGTTGGCCATCTGGTACTGACGACCGATGTCCTCGGATCTTCCCCTGATCCTGTCCACCTGCCGAGCCCTCTCGGTCAACAGACTTCATGTGCCCGGCCGGGTGGGGAGTCTTGCACGCGACCTCAGGTCAGGCCCAGCCGCTCGGCCTCGGCTCGGTGGAGGTCGTCGAGGATCGACACGGCAGGGGCCAGGGTCGCCGTCATGACCTCGGACGCAACGACAGCCCGCTGTGGTGGATCGGGGGATGTGGCACCCTGCACGATGGCCTCGACCACTCGACCGAGGTCGCTCGGGGCATCTGCGATTCGCTGGAGGATGCCCGCCCGGAACCGACCGGCGCTGGCCTGATACGGCGCGCTGTCGATCGGCTGCGCAGCATCGGCGATCGCTGTGCGGAACGGCCCGGGGAGCACCGAGACGGCCCGGATGCCGAAGGGCCGAACCTCGAGGTCCAGCGCTGCGGTGGCCGCGTCGAGTCCGTGCTTGGACGCGACGTAGCCGGTCAGGAAAGGTGTGCAGAGGACGGCCCCGATGGCTGTCACGTTCACGATGCGGCCGGCACCTTGGCTCCGCATGGTCGGGAGCACGAGTCGGGTCAGTTCCAGAGGACCCAACAGGTTGGTGTCGAGCACCTGCTCGAGGGTGGCTGGCGGGGTGTCCTCGAAGGCTCCGATATGGGACACCCCGGCGTTGTTGACCAACACGTCGATCCGACCGAACCGCTCCAGGGTGTGATGGACGGCGGTCGCCCGCGATGCGGGGTCGGTTACGTCGAGTTGGACAATCTCCAACTCGCCACCCGACCGGGCAGCCTCGGTCCGGAACACCTCGCCAGCCTCCGGGCGGCGTATGCCGGCCACCACCGTGTCACCGCGGGTCAGGAATCCCACTGCAGCGGCCAGACCGAAGCCCGAGTTGCTCCCCGTGATCATCACAATGGCCACTGGCCCTCCTCGGTGGTCGATTCCCCCGCCGGTCGGCGGTCGACCCAGGCTATGTCGGCGTGTTGGATCGATGCCCCGCCCGGCCACTGCCATGTGACCTGTGACCCCCTAGCCGCCGCAACGACGGCCCGTCCGTTGGATCAGAGGCCCTCGTCGATGATGCGAACCATGTCCTCAGGGACCCGTTCGACCGCATCGAGCAATTGGAGGTTGTTGGTGGAGAAGGTCCTGGACACATCGCACCGAACGGCCGTGATCACCGCGCCGCGCACCCCCGTCGTGGGAGAAGCGGCAACGGGCACGCATTCGGTCTCGGTGTCGGGCATCAGGTCTTCGGGCCAGCACAGGTATGACTGCATGGCCCGCTGGTCGTCGTTGGCAACGAAGGCGAACTCGACGATGCCCGTGGGAAGCCGGGGCTGTGCAGCGGGTAGGACCGCGCTGAAGAACGCCCGGGGACTGTCGGACGCATTGGCGAGGGTCTCCTCCGACAGCAACTCGACCGAAGCCGCGTGCTGCGAATCGAGAAGGGATCGGTAGATTTCGGCCGGCGTGTAGTCGGCCAGCCGCTCTTGCAGGGTTGCGTCGAGGCTGCCGTCGTAGAGGCTGCGGGTGAAGGCCCATCGCAGCCCAGAGGCACGGCCCGAAATGGCATCCTCAAGGGCGGGGGTGCTGGGGCACGTCTCGGGTCGGGGCCACTCGCTCCTGTCGAGCCCGGCGGCGATCACCGCTGGGTCGTCGGCAACGTAGGCCTGGGCTGCCCGTCGGTACTGCTCGGTCAGCCATCCCGGACGAACGAGCAGCGAGCGCAGCTGGACCAGCAGGATCTCCTCACCCTGACGTGAGAGCTCGAGTTCTGCTATCTGCAGCTTGTGAAGATCGCGGGCAACGCTCAAGACCTTGTGGTCTTGTTTGTCGGTCGCAGCAACCTCACCGAGTGGCCGCCAGACGATGCGAGACAGAGCTGAGGCAGTCCCCAGCCATTGTGTGAGGAAGAACTGCAGGCGGCGTCGGGTTCTCGATGCCCGGAGTGCCTCGTCCTGGGCGTAGCGGAAGCGTCGACCCCGGTTTCTGTTACGGAACTCGATGCGGACCCAGGTCAGGGTGATCTGCCCGACCCCGAGGGCGCCACCGATCAGCGCTACCAGTAGGAGGGTTACCAATAGTTTGAGGCGGGTGCCCTGACTGAAGTGGCTGACGATGGCGAAATGCCGATCGAGTCGGTTCTGAGCGCCGTCGAAGAGTTGGTCCGACCTGGTCGTGCCGCAGTTGTCGTCGCCCCGCAGGGTGCATTCGTTTGCGACCGTCGCCGGATCGCCGATCGCCTCAGGGGTCTCCTCCTGCACACTTGATACGTACCGATCAGCAACGAGGTCGCGGTAGCGGTTCTCGGGCTGGAAGCTGCTGATCGCAGCGCTCGAACCGATGATCACCAGGGCGGTCAAGAAGCCCACGGTGCCCCACCGCAGGAAGCGGGCGTATGACGATCTCCACGCACCCGCCTGGCGTCGAATCCCGCTGGTTGCCAGAAACCCGGTCACGCAGGTGACGACCGTAGACGGCCAGATCATCCACGAGTCCGATCCGATACTGCGCCTGACGAAGTCGGCTCGTCGGATGCCGGGCGCGAAGGTAACGGCGAGTGCCAGGACGAAGAGGCCCAGGGACACTGCGAGCAAGGTGTAGCGACTCTCCTCGGACTTGGCCATGAGGAACCACGAGAAGCCCAGGATCCCCGCCGACACGATGAACCACAACACGACCTTCGGATAGGTGCCGAGCCACGCCAGGTCGGTGATGTTGGACAGTGGCGTGAAGACGCAGAGGGCGAAGACGGCCAAGAACGCGCTGACCGCCATGGCGATCTGTGCCAGCAAGGGGACTCGATGGGTGGTGCCGTCCTCCGCCGACTCGTCGACCAGCCGGAGCATCTCGGCAACCTGGTTGGACAGGTGGAGGTCTGCCTTGCGCTTCTCGTTGAGGATCCGGATGTTCAGCAATCCGAGGAGGCCGGCAGGTTGGTTCTCGTCGCCCTGACGAGTGCCGAGTTCCTCGAGAATCGACTGGTAGCTCTGTTCGGGTAGCTGGGGCGTGACTGGGTCCGACTCGTCGTCGCTGTCTGCGTGATCGAGGTCGGTGTCGTCGGTGTTTTCGGGAGCGTCGTCGCTGTCGTCGCTGTCTGCGTGATCGAGGTCGGTGTCGT
>JAYPWI010000058.1:10037-11042 GCA_038135065.1 Acidimicrobiales bacterium | reverse complement strand
GCGATTCGTGAGGGTGGTCGGACGGTTGGTGCGGGCCGTGTGACCAAGATCCTCGACTGAGCTGATAGGAACTGAACGCAATGGCATCCCAGCAGAGAATTCGCATCCGACTCAAGGCCTACGACCACGAGGTGGTCGACCAGTCGACCCAGAAGATCGTCGAGACGGTCCTTCGCACCCAGGCAACACTTCGTGGCCCAGTGCCCCTGCCTACCGAGAAGCATCGCTACACGGTTGTCCGTTCCCCTCACAAGGACAAGGACTCACGAGAGCACTTCGAGATGCGGATCCACAAGCGTCTCATCGACATCCTTGGACCGTCGGCGAAGACGGTGGAGTCGCTCCAGCGCCTCGAGCTGCCGGCGGGTGTTGATATCGAGATCAAACTGCAGGACTGAGGGGTAGCCCCCGATGCAGTGCTGAGAAACCGGGCCGGTACGGCCCGGTTCTCTCGTTGTGGCCCCCGACATCGGTTCGTCAGGAATTGGCGCGTGGCGGGATTCCCTGTATCGTTTGCATCTCGTGCGTTGAACTGGTTTCGGCGCAGAACTGACGTCCGCCCAGGCCGGGTCCCCCGGATGCGGAACCAGGCGGCACAATCGAGATCTCGCTCCGCATGCTGTGTGCCTGCGGAGCGTTCGCGTGAGTGGCGGTTGGCTGACAATCGCCGAGAACAGGAAGACGCCCGGACATGGCGAACAAGGCGATCGTCGCCACGAAAGTCGGCATGACCCAGCTGTGGGATGACGAAAACCGGATCATTCCGGTCACCATGCTTCGCGTCACCCCTTGCCGGGTGGTGCAGGTCAAGACCGACGAACGTGACGGCTATACGGCAGTGCAAGTCACCATCGGACACAGAGATCCGCGGAAGCTGAGCCGCCCCGAGGCGGGTCACTTCGCAGCGGCCGGGGTAGAGGCTGGCGAGCGTCTCGTCGAACTCCGACTGGACGATGTGAGCGAACTCGAAGTCGGCCAGGAGCTGACCGCCGAACTCCTCGAAGC
>JAYPWI010000058.1:0-10027 GCA_038135065.1 Acidimicrobiales bacterium | reverse complement strand
AAGCCGGCCAGACGGTTGACGTCACGGCGGTTTCGAAGGGGAAGGGGTTCGCCGGTGTCATGAAGCGACACAACTTCGCTGGGCAGAAGGCGAGCCATGGCGCCCACAGGGTTCATCGAGCACCCGGAGCGATCGGCGCGTGTGCGACGCCGTCCCGCGTGTTCAAGGGAACCCGGATGGCGGGGCGTATGGGCGCAACCAAAGTGACGACGCAGAATCTCACCGTGGTCGAGGCAGACGCCGAGCGCGAAGTGATCCTTATACGGGGTTCGGTGCCCGGCCCCAAGGGTGGGGTCGTGGTGATTCGTGACGCGGTGAAGGGCTGATCATGGCAACCACACTCGACATACGTACAACTGACGGTGGTTCGTCGGGATCGGTGACCCTCGACGAGGAACTGTTCGGGATCGAGCCCAACATTCCGGTGCTCCATCAGGTGGTGACGGCCCAACTTGCCGCCCGTCGGCGGGGGACCCACTCGACGCGGACTCGGGCCGAGGTACGGGGCGGTGGCGCGAAGCCATATCGCCAGAAGGGAACCGGTCGGGCTCGTCAGGGTTCAATCCGTGCCCCACAGTTCACAGGCGGCGGCATCGTCCATGGCCCCAAGCCACGGAGTTACCGCCAGAAGGTGAACAAGAAGATGGTCCGGTTGGCCCTCCGGTCCGCCCTCTCGGACCGGGCTCGCAGCGAGCGGGTCATGGTGGTCGATCAGTGGTCCTTCGAGGCACCGCGCACCAAGGACGCCGTCGCCGCTCTCGATGCCCTGGCCCTTGAGGGTCGAGTGTTGGTAGTCGTCGATCGGGACGACCAGACGGCGATTCGCAGCTTCCGCAACCTCCCTTCGGTGCAGTTGCTCGAGCGTGGTGAACTCAACGCATACGACATCCTGTGCTCCGATTGGCTGGTGTTCACCTCTGCCACGCTCCCTGGAGGTGCATCGTGAAGGACCCCCGCGACGTTCTGATCCGACCCGTTGTGTCGGAAAAGGCGTATGCCCTCCTCGAGGGCAATGTGTACGTCTTCCAAGTTCACACCTCGGCATCCAAGCCAGAGATCCGCCACGCCGTTGAGTCGATCTTCGACGTCACCGTGACCAGTGTGAACACCCTGAACCGCAAGGGGAAGGTGCGCCGCAACCGACGCAACAACACCATGGGCAAGCGCCCGGACACCAAGCGAGCCATCGTCACCCTTGCCGAGGGCGACTCGATCGAAATCTTCGGGACCTGACATGGGTATTCGTGTACGCAAGCCGACCAGCCCGGGCCGCCGGTTCCAGACCGTTTCGGATTTCTCGGACATCACCACGTCATCGCCCGAGCGTTCCTTGCTCGCCAAGAAGCATTCCTCGGGCGGTCGCAACAATCGAGGCCGCAAGACGGCCCGCCACCGAGGCGGCGGTCACAAGCAGCGGTACCGCATCATCGACTTCCACCGGAACAAGGATGGTGTGCCGGCCACCGTCGCCACCATCGAGTACGACCCGAACCGGAACGCTCGCATCGCGTTGTTGCATTACCACGACGGCGAAAAGCGCTACATCCTCGCTCCCGCCGGTCTCGAGGTGGGCGACAAGCTGTCGAACGGTCAGAACGCAGAGATTCGGGTCGGCAATGCACTGCCCCTGCGCTACATCCCAGTCGGTTCGACCGTCCACAATGTCGAACTGAAGCCGGGAGCTGGCGGACGCATGGCTCGCTCTGCCGGAGCCTCCGTGCAGGTGGTGGCCAAGGAGGGCGCCTATGCGACCCTGCGGCTGCCTAGCACCGAGATGCGCCGGGTGCCCATCGACTGCCGGGCCACCGTCGGATCGGTCGGCAACGCTGAGGCCGACCTGGTCAAGATCGGCAAGGCTGGTCGTAATCGCTGGAAGGGCGTCCGCCCGCAGACCCGCGGCGTGGCGATGAACCCGGTGGATCATCCGCTCGGCGGTGGTGAGGGCAAGACCTCGGGTGGTCGCCATCCGGTCTCGCCGTGGGGCAAGCCCGAGGGTCGCACCCGCAAGAAGAACAAGAAGTCCAACGACATGATCATTCGTCGCCGTCGCACACGCGGCGCGCGGAGGTAGCTGATGCCACGCAGTCTGAAGAAGGGCGCATTCGTCGACGACCATCTCTTGAAGAAGGTCGATGCCCTGAACGACAGCGGTGAGAAGAAGGTCATCAAGACCTGGTCGCGCCGCTCCACCATCATCCCCGAGATGATCGGTCACACCATCGCCGTCCACGACGGTCGTAAGCATGTCCCCGTCTACGTCACTGAGTCGATGGTGGGGCACAAGCTGGGCGAGTTCGCTCCGACCCGGACGTTCAAGTTCCACGCCGGCCAGGAACGGGGTGGGCGACGATGAGCGGTGTGATCGATCTCGACGAGATCGCAGGTGCACGGGCTACCCACAAGTTCGCTCGGTTGTCTGCCTCCAAGGCACGCGTCGTGCTCGACCTCATTCGGGACGAGGACTTGGACCGTGCCCGCGATGCGCTCGAGTTCTGCGATCGGGGCGCCGCCGACGTGGTCTCAAAGGTGCTCGAGAGCGCAGTCTCCAACGCCGAACACAACGAGAACCTCGTTGCGGACGAACTGTATGTCGCAGAATGCTGGGCCGACGAGGGTCCCACCCTCAAGCGGTGGCGCCCCCGGGCCCGCGGTCGTGCCACGCGGATCAACAAGCGGACATGTCACATCACCGTGGTCGTTGCCCAGCTCGACGACGAGGAGCTTGCCGAACGGGAAGCTCGGCGGATCGCCGCTGGCGCCCGTGGCCCTGCCGCCGACCGGGCGGCTCGAGTGGCAGCGTCCCGAGGTACCGAGGAAGACGAAGCGGCAGAGACCGATGTCGACGAGGCCGATGTTGACGAGGCCGATGTCATCAATGAAGTTGTCGAAGAGGCTGCGGCTGATGGGCCGGAGGCCGACGGCGGAGCCGAGGACGCGGCCGACGACGCCGAGCAGGTCGAGGCTGTTGCCGAGGCTGCGGAGGACGACGGCGACGACGAGAGCAAAGAGGAGGCCTGAGCATGGGTCAGAAGGTCAACCCATACGGCTTCCGGCTCGGCGTCACCACCGACTGGAAATCCAGGTGGTACGCGGACAAGGAGTACCAGGACTACATCATCGAGGACTGGGAAATCCGCAACTACCTGCAGACGGAGCTGCCCCACGCGGCCATTTCCCGCATCGAGGTGGAGCGCACTCGGCCCGATCGCTTGCGGGTGGATGTGCACACTGCTCGCCCGGGCATCGTGATCGGTCGGCGAGGCTCGGAAGCCGATCGCCTTCGCGCCGGCCTCACCAAGATCACCGGTAATCCGAGGGTCCAGCTGAACATCCAAGAAATCAAGCAGCCCGAACTCGACGCGGCGCTGATCGCCCAAGGGGTTGCCGACCAGTTGGCTGGTCGCGTTGCCTTCCGGCGAGCCATGAAGCGGGCTGTCCAGAACGCCCAGAAGGCTGGTGCACTGGGGATTCGCGTGCAATGTTCCGGCCGCTTGGGTGGGTCGGAGATGGCCCGGACCGAGTGGTACCGCGAAGGCCGTGTGCCGCTGCACACCCTGCGCGCCGATATCGACTACGGCTTCCGGGAGGCCCGCACCACGGCCGGTCGCATCGGTGTCAAGGTGTGGCTCTACAAGGGCGACATCCTGCCGTACAAGGTCAGCCAGGACGATCGCATCAGTCGTGAAGCGGCCATGGCGGCCGGGGACACCTCGAGCGGACCCGAGCGCAAGGCTCCAGTGGTGTCCTCGAGCGGGCGCCGGGCAGAGGCCCCTGCGGCTTCTGATCCCAGCGAGGCACCCGAAGAGGAGATGAAGCCGCTCATCGCCAAGGGCGATGACGAATTCGAGCGCCTCCTCGAGGAAGAGGAGCAGATCGAGCGCTCCACCAGGGAGCAGTCCCAGACGGAGAAGTTCCGAGAGGGAGACGACTGAGGTGTTGATGCCGCGCAAGGTCAAGCATCGCAAGACTCATCGGGGCCGCATGAAGGGCGGCGCCAAGGGTGGCACGGCCGTTCACTTCGGTGACTACGGCATCCAGGCCCTCGAGCCGGGCTGGATCACCGCCCGCCAGATCGAGGCAGCCCGTATTGCCATGACCCGCCACGTCAAGCGTGGTGGCAAGGTGTGGATCAACATCTTCCCCGACAAGCCCATCACGGCGAAGCCTGCCGAGACCCGCATGGGTTCCGGTAAGGGCAACCCCGAACGTTGGGTAGCAGTGGTCAAGCCGGGACGAGTCATGTTCGAACTGGGCGGGGTCAGTGATGAGCTGGCCAGGGGTGCCCTGCGCCGCGCGATTCAGAAGCTGCCCGTGAAGGCCCGCATTGTGAGCCGTGAGGAGGCCATCTGATGGCAGCCGCAGCCGAGCTCCGTGAACTGGCCGACGACCAACTGTTCGACCGGTTGGGGGAAGCCAAGCAGGAGCTGTTCAACCTCCGGTTCCAGTTCGCCACTGGTCAGCTGGACAACTCGTCTCGGATCGCCCAGGTCAAGCGAGACATCGCCCGGATCAACACCGTGCTTCGCGAACGCGAGATCGCGGCCGCCGAAGCCCTCGCACAGCAGGACGCGTCATGAGCGACACCGAGCAGACCGATACCCCCCGAGCCTCTCGTAAGACACGGGAAGGCCTCGTGGTGTCGACGTCCATGAACAAGACGGCGGTGGTTGCCGTGGTCGAGCGGGTGCAGCACCCGCGCTATTCGAAGACGGTGCAGCAGACCACGAAGCTGTACGTCCATGACGAGGAGAACGACGCTCGCCTCGGTGACCGGGTCAGGGTCATGGAAACCCGTCCCCTGTCCAAGAACAAGCGCTGGCGACTGCTCGAGATCGTCGAGCGGGCGCGTTGAGGACCGGAGTCGATCAATGATTCAACAGGAGACCAGACTCAAGGTCGCCGACAACTCCGGAGCCAAGGAAGTCTTGTGCATCCGGGTGCTCGGTGGCACCGGCCGGCGCTATGCGTCGATCGGCGACGTCATCATCGCGACGGTGAAGGATGCCATTCCCGGCGCAGCCGTCAAGAAGGGCGACGTGGTGCGGTGTGTCGTGGTGCGTACCCGCAAGGAGCGGCGTCGGCCCGATGGCAGCTACATCCGCTTCGACGAGAACGCTGCCGTACTCGTCGACACCAACCGCAACCCCCGCGGCACTCGTATCTTCGGCCCCGTGGGCCGCGAGCTCCGGGATCAGCGGTTCATGCGCATCGTGTCGCTCGCACCGGAGGTGCTGTAGTGAAGATCAAGAAGGGTGACGTGGTCCGGGTACTGACCGGCAAGGACAAGGGCACCGAAGGGCAGGTCATGTCGGCCGACCCGGTGACGGGACGCCTCATCGTCGATGGGGTCCACATGGCCCGCAAACATCAGCGACCCACGCCGCAGGTCGACCAGGGCGGGATCATCGACATCGCGCTGACCATCGACGCCTCGAACGTGGCCGTGGTGTGCCCCAAGACGGGTAAGGCGGGTCGAGTCGGCTACCGCATCGAGGGTGACTCCAAGGTTCGTTACCACAAGGTCTCGGGGGAGGAGCTGCCATGACAACGGCGACCCGGCCCAGGATGAAGGTCCTCTACCAGGACACCCTGCGCTCCCAGCTGCAGGAACAACTCGAACTCGACAACGTGATGTTGGTACCGAGGCTCCTGAAAATCTCCGTGAATGCGGGTGTCGGGGCCGCCCTCACCAACCGAGGCATTCTCGACGGGGCCGTCGAAGATCTGGCGCGCATTACCGGCCAGAAGCCAGCCATTACCAGGGCGAAGAAGTCCATTGCCGGCTTCAAGCTCCGGGAAGGCAACGCCATCGGCTGCAAGGTCACCCTCCGGGGTAACCGGATGTGGGAGTTCTACGACCGCTTGGTAAGCCTGGCCATTCCCCGGATCAGGGACTTCAGGGGCCTCTCACCCCGGTCCTTCGACGGACACGGCAACTACACGTTCGGAGTAACCGAGCAGCTCATTTTCCCCGAGATCAACTACGACCAGGTCAACCAGATCCGGGGTATGGACATCACCTTCGTGACGTCTGCGACCAACGACGAAGGGGGCCGTGCCCTACTCACGGCACTCGGATTCCCGTTCCGACGGGAGGGGCAGAACTGATGGCCAAGAAATCGCTTCGCAACAAGCAGAAGAAGACCCCCAAGTTCAAGGTGCAGGCATACACCAGGTGTCGTCGCTGTGGTCGACCCCGCTCGGTGTACCGCAAGTTCGGCCTGTGTCGGGTCTGCCTGCGAGAGATGGTGCATGCCGGGGAGATCCCCGGTGTGACCAAGGCGAGCTGGTGAGGAGGGGAACGACATGACCATGACCGACCCCATCGCCGACATGCTGACCCGGATCCGCAACGCCAACATGACGTTCAAGGACCAGGTCCAGATGCCGAGCTCCAAGCTCAAGGAATCCCTGGCTGCGGTCCTGAAGAAGGAAGGCTATGTCGCCGACTTCCACGTCGACGACACCACCGAAGGCCCCGGCCGTACCTTGGCCATCGACCTCAAGTACACCCAGAACCGGCGCCGAACGATCTCCGGCATCAAGCGAGTCTCGACGCCCGGCCTGCGGGTTTACACCTCGTCCGACGAAGTTCCACGCGTGCTCGGTGGGCTCGGCATTGCCGTGCTCTCGACCAGCAAGGGACTCATGACCGATCGGGAGGCTCGCCGCAATCGCATCGGCGGCGAAGTCCTCTGCTACGTCTGGTAGGAGGCACCGATGTCACGAGTAGGTAAGGCTCCCATCGCCCTTCCCAACGGTGTCGATGTCTCGATCGACGGTGACACCGTAAATGTCAAGGGTTCGAAGGGGACCCTCAGCCAGGTCATCCCCGAAGGCATCGAGGTCTCGGTGGAACAAGGCGCCGTGTCGGTGTCTCGCCTCGACGATTCGCGCCAGCAGCGTTCGCTCCACGGCCTGACCCGCGCGTTGGTCAACAACATGGTCGTCGGGGTCTCCGAGGGTTTCACCAAGGAACTCAACATCATCGGGGTGGGATACCGCGTCCAGGCCAAGGGCCCATCCGCTCTCGAGCTTGCTCTCGGGTTCAGCCACTCGGTTCCCTTCGAGGCTCCCGAAGGGGTCACATTCGAATGTCCCGATGCCACCACCATCCGAGTGAACGGCATCGACAAGCAGCTGGTGGGGCAGGTGGCTGCCGACATCCGCAGCAAGAAAAAGCCAGAGCCGTACAAGGGCAAAGGTATTCGTTACGCCGGCGAGCGGGTCATCCGCAAGGTCGGCAAGGCCGCCAAGTGACGGGCGGAGGGTTGTAGTCATGACCAGCAGAACAGCTCAACGTCAGCGGCGCCAGCGTCGGCTTCGCAAGAAGATCGCAGGAACGCCGACTCGTCCCCGGTTGAGCGTCTTTCGTTCCAACCGACACATCTCGGCGCAGATCATCGACGACGAGGCAGGCCGAACCCTGGCCTCTGCTTCGACCCGGGAGGCCGATCTCCGGAGCGGATTGACCGGGAACAAGGATGCGGCAACCGCCGTGGGTCAGCGCATCGCCGAGCGGGCCAAGGCCGCCGGCGTGTCCTCCGTCGTGTTCGACAGGGGTGGGAACAAATACCACGGGCGAGTGGCCGCTCTCGCCGACGCGGCTCGCGACGGCGGCCTCGAGTTCTAGGAGAAGCAGATGTCCAACGGTGAGCGTCAGGGAAACCGACGCAACAATGATCGGGATCGCCAACGCGAGAATCCCCGCAACAGTGGTGACGAGGGGCTCCGGGAGTCCAGGGTCATCGACATCAACCGGGTGGCCAAGGTGGTCAAGGGCGGCCGACGGTTCTCCTTCACGGCGCTGGTCGTGATCGGTGACGGTCAGGGTCAGGTCGGCCTCGGGTACGGCAAGGCGAAGGAAGTGCCGCTGGCCATCCAGAAGGGGACCGAGGAAGCGCGAAAGAATCTCTTCCGAGTCCCCCTCGCTGGCTCGACCATCATCCATCCGGTGATCGGAGTCCAGGGCGCCGGTCAAGTGCTGCTCAAGCCGGCGGCCCCCGGTACGGGTGTGATCGCCGGCGGGGCAGCCCGGGCCATCCTCGAAGAGGCCGGGATCAGCGACGTGCTCGCCAAGTCCCTGGGGAGTTCGAACCACATCAACGTGGCCAAGGCCACGATCGCTGGACTGCAGTCACTCCGACGCCCTGACGACATCGCCGCCCTGCGTGGCCTGTCACCCGAAGAATGCATTCCGGCAGCGCTGCTTGCGGCGTACCGCGAATCCGAACGGGCTGCCACCATGACTGTGGCCACCGAGTCCTGAGGCCGTCAGCATGAGCGAAGTCACTGTCACCCAGGTTCGATCCGCCATCGGCTCCAAGCCCAAGCACCGGGGCACCCTCCGGGCGTTGGGGCTCGGCCGCATCGGCAAGTCCAACACCCTTCCCGACCGACCCGAGATCCGGGGGATGATCCACAAGGTCGCCCATCTGGTCGATGTAGAGGAGTCCTGAGCAATGCTGAAGCCACATGACCTCAAGCCGGCTGCTGGATCCCGCAAGCGTGCGAAGCGCGTCGGTCGGGGTATCGCCGGCAAGGGCGGCAAGACGGCAGGTCGGGGTACCAAGGGAACCAAGGCCCGGAGCAAGGTTCCTGTCTGGTACGAGGGCGGCCAGCTTCCATTGCAGCGTCGACTGCCCAAGGTGAAGGGATTCAAAAATCCCTTCCGAGTCGAATACCAGCCGGTCAATCTCGACACCATCGCCGAGACGGGGCTCGCTGCCATCGATCCCGACGAGCTCTATGCCCGAGGTCTCGTTTCCAAGGGAGCCATGGTGAAGGTCCTGGGTCGAGGCGAGATCACCACTGCGGTCAGCGTCAAGGCCCATGCCGTGTCGGCGTCTGCTGAGGCGGCCATCACGGCTGCAGGCGGTACGGTGGAGATTCTGCCTCCGACCTTCCGAGGTCCGCGGCCTCCGGCCAAGGGCAACCAGCACACCAACCGCTAGCGCCGAACCGACGGCGCCGACGGTACGACGACCAGACGGGGTTTCGCCTTGCTCGGCAGTATGCGCAACATCTTTCGGGTCCCGGACCTGCGGGTGAAGATCCTCTTCACCCTGGCCATCCTCGCTGCCTACCGACTGGGATCCCAGGTCCCGGTCCCCGGCATCGACTTCGATGCGGTGATCTCTCTGCGAGATGAAGCAGAAACCACGGGTGGCGTCTTGGCCATCTTGAATCTGTTCTCGGGCGGGGCGCTCACCAACTTCGCCATCTTTGCGCTCGGCATCATGCCGTACATCACGGCATCGATCATCATCCAGATCCTGACGGTCGCCATTCCCCGACTCGAGCAGCTGCAGCAGCAGGGAGCGGTGGGTCAGCGCAAGCTCACCCAGTACACCCGGTACCTGACCCTGGCCATCGCGTTCGTGCAGGCGACGGGGATCACCTTCATCTTCGGACGGGGACAGGGGACTGCGCTCGGCAACACCAGCGCAGTGATCGTGATCCCGGAGTTCACCTTCAACCGGGTTGCTCTGGTCATCTTGTCCTTGACCGCTGGCACGGCGCTGTTGATGTGGATGGGCGAACTCATCAGTCAGCGCGGGGTCGGCAACGGCATGTCGCTGTTGATCTTTGCGTCGGTGGTCTCCACCATCCCCTTCGACGGCGAACGTCTCCGTGCCGTTCAAGGCAACTTCTACCTTGCCGCTGCGATCGTCGTGGCCATCGGGATGATGGTGGCCATCATCTTCATCGAACAGGGGCAGCGACGGATTCCGGTGCAGTTCTCGAAGCGGCAGGTCGGTCGCCGCATGTATGGGGGACAGAACACCTACATCCCGCTCAAGGTCAATCAGTCGGGGGTCATTCCGATCATCTTCGCCAGTTCGATCCTGTATCTCCCGATCCTGCTGTCCAACGTGGCCAACTGGGGTTGGTTGCAGACGGCCGTGAACGACTATCTGACCCAGCCTGACAGCATCGTCTACATCATCTTCTTCGGTCTGCTCATTGTCGGCTTCGCGTACTTCTACACGGCCATCATCTTCAACCCGGATGACGTCGCCGAGAA
>JAYPWI010000057.1:0-11216 GCA_038135065.1 Acidimicrobiales bacterium | reverse complement strand
GCGGCCACGGGCTACGTCACCCAACGAGACGGGAACCGTGACCGCTTCATGGCCCCCCACGGCGGATACCGCTGCGAGGGTGACGACCGATGGGTGGCCGTCGCCGTCCCCGACGACGACACCTGGCAGCGCCTGTGCGAGGTCATCGAACGCCCCGATCTGGCCGCCGACAGCAACCTGGGCACCGCGCAGGGGCGGGTGGCTGCTGCCGACCGACTGGACGAGGCGGTGGAGACCTGGACCCTGCAGCGGTCGGCCCCTGACGCCGAGGCCGCCCTGGTGGCTGCCGGGGTGCCCGCCCATCGGATCCAGAGCAGTCGGGAGACTCTCGACGATCCGCAACTGGCCCACCGCAACCACTTCCTGTGGATGGAGCACCCCGATCGGGGATGCCTGATCGAGAACCTCAGGATGCAGTTCTCCCGCAGCGAGGCCGGTCCCACCGCGCGGGCTCCAAAGCTCGGTGAGCACACCTTCGACGTGCTCACCGAGATCCTCGGCTACGACGGTGACCGCATCGCCGACCTGGCCGTCGCCGAAGCGTTGGAGTAGGCGCTATCTGCCGTTGGGTGCTACCAGCCGTTGAGATGGACGAAGTCGTCGAATGGCTTGCGCCGGCCCGGCTTGAAATCGGTTCCCTGGGTGTAGGCCACCGGGATCAGGGCCACCTGTTGGACCCGATCGAATGGGATCCCCAGGATGTCGGCCACCTCGCGTTCGCGGGCCAGGTGGACGGTCGTCCAGCAGGTACCCAAGCCCCGGGACCGGGCGGCCAGCATGAAGCTCCACGCCGCCTGAATGATCGACCCCCACTTGAGGGCCTGGGTGATCACCGGTGCATCCTCGGTGCGGCCCTCGATGCAGGGCACGAACACGGCCGGTACCTCGGGGAAGTGCTCGGCCAGGTAACGGGCCGATCCCATCATGTTCAGCCAGTCGTCACGGGCCACCTCGTCGGTCTCCCGGGCGGCTGACGCAGCCAGATAGTCCTCGCTGACCAGGCCCAACCAGACGTCCCGGTAGATCTCCCCGACCGCCCGGCACTGATCGCGGTCGTTGGACACCACGAAGTGCCAGTCCTGCCGCAGCGAACCGGTGGGAGCTTGTAGGGCCAACTCGAGGCACTCCCGGAGCACGTCGCTGCCCACCTCCCGTTCGAGGTCGAGGCGGCGGCGCACCGACCGGGTGGTCGACAACAGTTCGTCGGGGGTCAAATCCAGCATCATGGCTGCTCCTGTCGTATCTGGGTGGCGACATGGTCGATGGCCGCCCGGGCCACGGTGACCATCTGGTCGATGTGGGATTCGGTCACCGTGAACGGGGGACCGAACAGCAGGGCGTCGTCGAACACCCCGGACCCGGCGGGGTAGGCCCACACCTCCCGCTCGAGCATCTCGGCCACCACCCGCTCGGTGAACAGGGCCGAGCGGGGGTAGGGCCGGTGCTCGTCGGCGTCGGCCACCAGGCCGAGGCCTCGCAGTAGGCCCAGGCCCCGCACGTCGTTCACGTTGGGATGGCCATCGAAGGTGGCCGCCAGGGCGTCGGCCAGCATGGCGCCGGCCCGGGCCGACGCGTCGACGAGGCCTTCGGATCGCACAATGCCCAACACCTCGAGGGATACCGCACAGCAGAGATCGTGACCGGCGAAGGTGTAGTACATGACGTTGAGGCCGGCCTCGGCGATGGGGGCCACCACCTCGGGGGTGGTGTACACCCCACCGATGGGTACATAGCCGCCGCCGAGGCCCTTGCCGCCCACGATGATGTCCGGCTCGAATCCGACAGCACGGCAGCCCATGGTGGTGCCCAGACGGCCGAAGCCGGTCATCACCTCGTCTGCGATGACCAGGATGCCGTGACGGCGGCAGATCTCGGTGACCCGCTCCCAGTAGCCATCCGGTGGCACATAGGCCCCTGCCGCAGCGCCGATGACGGGTTCACCGATGAGGGCCGCGATGGTGTCCGGCCCCTCCATCTCGATGACTTTCTCCAGCTCATCGGGGTTGTGGTGCGAGGTATGGGGCATGGGGGGCAGCAACATTTCCAACCCGGCTCGGCGTCGATCGTGGCCGCTCACCGCCAGACCCCCGAGGGTGGCCCCGTGGTAGCTGACGTCCCGACCGATGACCTTGTGCCGCTCGCCCCGTCCGGCTGCCAGGTGATGCTGGCGGGCCAGGCGAACGGCGACGTCCACCGACTCCGACCCTCCCGACACGAAGACACACCGCTCGAACCCCTCGGGTAACCAATGGGTGGTCAGCTCTTCCACGAGAGCCACCCTGGCTTCGGTGGCCCACGGGGGGATCACGTAGTCCACGCTGGTCAGGGCCCGAGCCGCTGCGGCGCCGATCTCGGACCGCCCATGGCCGATGTTGGTGACCACCGCACCCCCGCCCGCGTCGAGGATCCGACGCCCGTCAGCAAAGTCCAGCCAGACGTCGTGGGCACCGACCACCGTCGGCGGAGGCACCGGGGTGGGGACGAAGGGGAATCTGGCCGCCCTGGTCGGATCCACGTGCACCTCCTGGTGGGCTGGACCGCATCTTGACAGATCGGCCCGGCCTCCGGCGGACGTGGGTCAGCCAGGAAACTCGACGACGACGGTGCCGATCACCCCGGTGCGGCCGTCCTCGGCCATCACGGTGACATCGAGCTCGGCCGTGCGTAGATCGTCGTCGGTGTCGGTGACTGCCCCCGTGACCGTGAGGTTGCTGTCCACCAGCAGTGGGCCACGGAACACGGTGTCGATCTTGCGGATGGTGCACCCGGGAGCCCACCGGTGGATGAGGGCGGCCACCAGGCCCTGGCTCATGATGCCGGGCACGATGGCGCCGTCGAAGCCTTCCTTGCGGGCCGCCTCGTGGTCGGTGAAACGGGGAAACTCCTGCTTGGACACCCGGCAGAACTGGCGTACCCGGTCCATCGAGACATCGGGGTGTTCCACCGGAAGGTCGTCACCGAGCTCCACGTCGGCGAAGGACTGCACCTGGTCGGTCATCGTTGCTCCTCAGGCTCGCCGGATCATCTTCCAGTCGACCGTGGAGACCTTCTCCCCGGCCTGGTTGTGGAAGGTCATGCGCTGGACGATGAACACCATGGTCCCGCTGCGACCGGTCTTGTCGTACAGGTCGGCGATGGTCGTCACCGCAGACAGCGTCTCACCGCCCCGGATGGGGGCGTGGGCTTCGACGGTCTTGCCCCCATCGATGCCGAACCCGCCGCCAATCTGCGGGAAGTCGTCGGGCAGTACCCGCCCCGACATGCAGTGGGCGGTGAAGTTGGGGTGGGCCTGGAAGTCCGGGTGGTTCGGGTCGATGAACCGTGGATCGGTCTCGTTGCAGGCCTCAGCCCAGGCCACCATCTCCTCGGTGACCATCTCGAAGTCGGTCCAGTCGTACTCGAGGCCGACCCAGCGGTCTCGTATGGCGGCGATCTCGGTGCTCGGTGCACCGTCGGCGTCGGACATGGGGCCTCCCCGGGACAGGAGGTCGATGGTAGCAACCGGGGGCCGGTCACTCCCGGTGGGGCTATTCGAGGGCGCCCGAGATGGCGATCTCGGTGATCCGGTCGGTGTCGTAACCCAACACCCGCTCGAAGATCTCCATGGTGTGCTGCCCGTAGGTGGGCCCACCCCATTGGACCCCGCCCTGGGAGCGGCTGAAGTCGTACGCCATGCCGTCCACCATCACCGATCCGGCGTCGGGGTGGGGGGCCCACGTGAAGTACCCGTCGTGGACCATCTGCGGATCGTTGATCACGTCCTCGGAACGGCTGACCTGGTGGGCGGGGATGCCCAATACCTGCAGGCGGTGCTGCAGGCCGCCCGGCGGCTGGTGGGAGGTCCAAGCAGACAGGGCCTCGTCGATCTCGTCTTCCCGTTCACGACGCTCGGCGAAGGTCAGGTCGGCCAGGTCGGGGTGGCGCATCTCCTTGGCGAGGAGACGCCATTGCTCATCGTCCTGCACTGCGATGGCGATCCAGGTGTCGTGACCGGCCCCCGGGTACACGCCGTGGGGTGTCATGTGGGGGTCACGGTTGCCGTCGCGGGTGACCATGTGGCCGGTGCGTTGGTACTCGAGCAGGGCCGGGGTGAGGAGGTGGGTGGCCGCCTCCATCTGGCTGAAGTCGATGTACTGGCCCTCCCCGGTGCGACGCCGATGATCCAGCGCGGTCAGCAAGGCCATGGCGGTGAACCGGGGGGAGGTGTAATCGGTGTACGCCATATACGGCCCCGCAGGCAGTCGGTCAGGCCAGCCGGTGATATCGAAGAAGCCGGCAACGGCGGCCGACAGGTTCCCGAACCCGGCAAAGCGGCGCATCGGCCCTGTCTGCCCCATGACGCAACTCGACGCCATGATGATGTCGGGTTTGATGGCCTTGAGGTCGTCGTAGCCCAGGCCCCAGCGCCCGACCGATCCGGGGGTGAAGGACTCGAGCACGATGTCGGACACCGCCACCAGGTCCTTCACCACCTCGATGGACTCGGGCACGGCCAGGTTGAGGGCCACCCCGTACTTGTTGGCGTTCACCGCATGCCAGGTGACCCCACCCTCCTGGTCGGCCACGTCGTCCCGATGGCCCAGGGCTTGACGCAGCAGGCAGGGCCGGGCCGAAGACTCGATGCGGATGACCTCCGCCCCCCAGTGAGCCAGGGTCTTGGTGGTGATCGGCGCGGCGGCCACCCAGGCCAGGTCACATACCCGGATGCCCTCGAGGGGTCGCCGGTCGGCAGGGGCAGGGTGCTGCGGTGTGGGCAGCGGCACCGGGCGAGGGCTGGTGGTGATCGCGTCCCGATGCGCGCCAAGAGCAGGAGCTGGGGGCAGTGGCGCCCCGGCTCCCTGACTCGAATGGAAGATGGCACCCGGCTGCTGTTCGCCGTCGACGATGTCCCAGAAGTCTCGGGCCGCCAACTGCGGGCTCTCCAACACGTCCTGAATGGTGTTGACCGGGCTGACCAGCAGGATGTCGGTGAGGCTTCGTTCCTGCAGTTCGGTCTTGGACTTGTTGGCCACGAAGGCACCGATCGCCTCGATGAGGCGTTCCAATTCCGACAGGGGTACCCGCCCCTCGGAGATGTCGAGGGCGAAGTCGATCCAGTTGTTGTCGCGTAGGGCCTGGTCACAGGCCCCTTCCTCGAACATCCAGTCGACGAAGCGCCCCACCATCGGCCCGATCATGGGACCGAAGCTGATGGTCACCACCACCCATCCGTCGAGGCATCGGTGGACCATCTTCAGCTTCTGCTGGCCGAACTTCACCCCACCAGCGATGCGCTCGACGGCCGGTAGCCCAGCCGGGGCCCAGTAGTTGGCCGGCAGGGCCGTCTCGGCAACCGCCCGCAGGGCCGACACGTCGACATGCTGGCCAAGGCCGGTGTGGACCCGGTCCTCGAGAGCGATCAGGGTGCCCACCGCGGCCTGACAGGTGGCGTGACCCCAGGCCTGGGGGACCGAGATGCGCACCGGCGGTCGGTCTTCGTCGCCGGTGCACGACAGCTGACCACTGGCCGCGAACAGGATCAGGTCGGTGGCCTTCCAGCTCGCCTTGGGGCCGGTGGAGCCCCACGGGGTGAGGGCGACGGTGACCAGGGCGGGGTCAGCATCGCGGAGGGTGGCCAGATCGGGAAGGGCGTCCAGGCTGTGATCGGTGATCACGACATCAGCCGTGGCGGCCAGGGAGGTGATGTCGGCAGGCGAGGTGGCGACCAGTGACTGCTTGCCCCGGTGGTAGGCATCGAAGGTGGTGTCGCGAGCCAACCCGCCCGGTGGTTCGAGGAGGATCACCTCGGCACCAAGTTGGGCCAGCAGCATGCCGGTGAGTCCCCGCTCGGCGGTGGTCGCGTCGAGCACCCGGTACGGGGTCAGCATCCCTTCACGATCGGTCACGTCGGCCCCCTCGTGTCCAGTGGTGATGGCTCGGCAGACTAGCGCCCGGACAGGTCGACGCCGAAGGCCTCGTGGTAGCGGGCCGCATACAGCTCAGGGTCGGCGGCGGCTGCACCCAACTCGACCCATTGCTGGTCGCTCATGGCCGGTCGGCCGGCCACCAATTCCTCGCCGCCCCACGCACACACCCACCGCAGCTGAGTGTGGTCGGCGGTGATGGCCTCCAGAATCACCTCGGCCACCGCGTCGGCCGACACATTGGCTGCGATCCCCGCCGCGTAGAACTGGAACATCCGCTCGTAGTGGTCGGTGAAGTCCGTGGGTTCGGGGTGGCCTTCGTTCTTGGGGAGGATGGCCGTGCGGGTCACCCCCGGTTCGATGACCGACACCCGCACCCCGTAGGGGGCCATCTCCTGGGCCAGGCACTCGCTCATCCCCTCGAGGGCGAACTTCGACCCCACGTACACGGGTTGGGCGATGAGGCCCATGGTGCCCGCAATGGAGCTGATGTTCACGATGTGGCCCGACCGCTGCGACCGCATGGCTGGTCCGAAGGCCTTCACGCAGCGAACGACACCCCAGAAGTTGACGTCCATGCAGTCCTTGCCGGCTGCGATGTCGATGTCCTCGGTCACCGCGTTGAAGCCGATCCCTGCGTTGTTCACCAGAACGTCCACCTGGCCGGCGTCCTCCAGGATGAGCTCGGCTGCGGCAGCCACCGAGGCGTCGTCGGCCACGTCGCACACCACCGGCACGATGTCGAGACCGTCTCCCAGCTCCATGAGCTTGGCCCCCTTGTCGAGGGAGCGCATGCCTGCGTAGACCCGATGACCCTCGGCCCCCAGTTTGAGGGCTGCCGCCCTCCCGATACCCGAGTTGGCCCCGGTGATGAACGAGACGGTCGCTGCACGTGTCATGACCCGATGCTAGGCGGCGAGCGGACCCCGGGGGATGGGTAGCCTGAACGCCGAGAGGGGGGTGAGATGCTGCAACGACGACGGGGCTATCTCCACGCCCGTCCCGACGGGCCAGCCGCTGCCGCGCAGCTCGAGCGGGAGGGCCACGTGATGCTGCGCGGGGTACTGGGCCCTGACGAGGTCGACGAGCTGCGGCGGGACGTCGAGCGGGTGTTCGACGAGTATCCGCCCGATATCCGGCGCCCTGAGAGCGACTTCGTGGCCTGGGACGAGTTCCGGTACGAAACGGTGAACCGCTCAGCGGTAGTACAGCGGGTGGTCGGCCACCGGGACATCCTCGATGTCCTCGAACCGCTGGTGGGGGAGGACTGTCATCTCATCGCCAACAGTTCGTGGCGCAACCCCGCCGGTCGTGAGGCCACCCACGGTGGGGGGAAGTGGCACATCGACGCCGGTCCCCATGTCCCCCGGCCGGTCGGTACACGGTGGCCCGAGGAGATCCCGTACCCGGTGTTCGTGGTGGCCGCCCACATCCTGATCGACCCCATGCCGTTGTCCTGCGGGCCGACCGGGGTGATCCCCCGGAGCCACACTTCGGGCCAGGCCCCACCGTCGGATCGTCTGGACGACGTCGACCTGGACTACGACGGGGTCGGGGTGCTGCCCCTGGTGGGGGAGGCCGGTGACGTGGCGCTGTTCGTGTCCGACGTGTGGCATCGGCGCCTGCCCCCTGACCCTGGTGGTCCCGGCCGGTTCTTCGTGCAGGCCCATTACGGACGGCGGGACATCGCCCAACGCCTCCACACCACCGAAACGACCAACCAGGCGTCGGCCGAGGCCATCGCCCGCGCGACCACCCCTCGGGAACGGACCCTGATCGGCCTCCACCCGGCCTTCTTCTACGACGGCTAGCCAGGCGCCGCCCTGCCAGGCAGCTGGCCGGGACGGCTTGCAGCGGGTTGATCAGTCGTCGCCTGAGGGCCGGAACGACACGGGCTCGAAGGCCCCGGTGCGCAGGGCGCCCACCAGGTCGTCGATGGTGGCGATGTCCTGGTCGTCGAACTTGGTGGCGCAGTACCCAATGCGGCTGACTACATGGCTGTCCGACCCGCCGAACATCCGGTACCCGTGCTCGGTGGCCCGGGCAACCGACAGTTCGTCCTCACCGGGGATCGACCCGCCGTTGAGCACCTCGACGGTGTGCACACCCTCCACAGGGCCCCGGGCCTCGTAGTGGGAGAACAGGCCGACTCGCTTGCGGCCCGGGTGGCAGGGAGCGGCGAACGCTCCGCACCGTTCGGCCGCCTCGAGGACCTCGCCGATCGGGTTGCGGACGTCGGCGAAATCGAAGGCGTTGACCAGGTCGTCGTTGACCCCGAACACCAACACGTGGCCGTAATCGGTCTCGACCTCGGACGCCTTCAGGATCACCAGGCCGTACTGGTCCTCGAGGTGGCGGTAATCCGACGTGTCGTCGAACTGCCGGTGCTCGGTGAGCACGAACCCGTCGAGGGGGATCTCCTTCTTGTGGATCCACTTGCAGTAGTTCTCCACCTTGGCCCGCCCGTCGTCGGACTTGATGGAGTGGGTGTGCAGGTCGAGGATCATTGCGCAGAGGGGAGTAGGGGGCACTGGCCGTCGACCAGTGTGCCCGATCAGGCTGGTCGGAACACGGGAACGGCGAAGGATTCGCCGTCGTCACGGGTGCCGGACACGAAGTCGGCCACCACGGCCATACCGATGCTGACGTCGTCGGGGTCGCAACCCACGATGTTGGTCAGCACCCGGGGCCCCTCTTCGAGGTCCACGTAGGCCATGACGTAGGGGCACGCTGTGGCGAAGCCGGGGGCCTGGTTCTGGTTGGTGACGGTGAAGGTGTACACGGTGCCCCGACCCGAGGCGACGACGTACTCGAGGTCGTCGGGGTCGAGGGTGTCCACGGCCACACCACGGGGTTTGTGCTGGTAGGCCCCGGTGCGACGGTTGCGCTGCAGCACCAGCTCACCTCTACCAGCGCCCTCCCAGTACCCCCGCGATTCCCAGGACGCATAGGGGAGGGGATGGTCGATCTCGGTGCGTTCGGTCATCTCAGTCCCTTCCCAGCACGAGGGTGGCCCCGCTGTGCTTGTCGCCGATGGTGCCACCGGTGCCGTGGGCCAGGGCCAGCTGCGCCCCGTCCACCTGCCGGTCCCCACATTCGCCCCGAAGCTGTTTCACGGCTTCGATGACCAGGAAGATGCCTCGCATCCCCGGGTGATTGGAGGACAGGCCGCCTCCGTCGGGATTCACGGGTAGCTGGCCGCCCAGGCCGATCCGACCCCCGGACACGAAGTCGCCGCCCTCCCCGGGCTGGCAGAAGCCCAGGTTCTCAAGGGTGGCCAACACGGTGATGGTGAAGCTGTCGTAGATCATGGCCAGGTCGAGATCGGCGTGGGTGACCCCGGCCATACCCATGGCCCTTGCCCCCGACTGGCGGGCTGCGATGGTCAGCAGGTCGGGTTGGCCGACCTCCTGGTGGGTCACCGCCTCCCCACAGCCCAGCAGGCGCACCGGGGTGGCGCGCAGGTCGCGGGCCCGCTCGTGGGAGGTCACGATGATGGCCCCACCCCCGTCGCTGATGATGCAGCAGTCGAGGAGGTGCAGCGGCGAGCTGATCACCCGGGACGACATCACGTCGTCCACGGTGATGGGGGTACGCATCTTGGCCAGGGGGTTCAGCGAGGCATGGCGCCGCATGGTCACTGCGATCTCGGCCAGCTGTTCGCTGGTCGTGCCATACAGGTGCATGTGGCGTTGGGCGTACATGGCGTAGCTGCCCACTGTCGTCATCCCGTATGGCCCGCTGAATGAGGCGGCAGGGTCCTTGGAGCCACCACCCATCCCCGTACCGATGGCCACCGAGTTCGAAGCGGCCGTGGAGCCGTACAGGATCAGGGCCACCTCGCACATGCCGGCATTGATTGCCGCTGCTGCATGGTTGACGTGGCTGACGAACGACGACCCGCCGATGTTGGAGCCGTCGATGTAGTTCGGCTTGAGGTTCAAGTACTCGGCCAGGTCGACGATGCCCATCATGCCCATGGTCATCGAGGCGCCGAACAACCCGTCGACGTCGTCGCGACTCAGCCCGGCGTCGTCGAGGGCGCCTCGGGCGCATTCGGCCATGATCTGGAACTCGGTCTTGTCGGGACTGAACCGGCTCGGGTGTTCGTACACCCCGGCGATGGCGATGTTGCGGGGGAACTCCAGGTCGGCGGTCATGCCGCACCTCCCAAGCCCGCTGCGAACGAGCTGATCAACTCGGCCAGGGCGGCGGGCTGTTCGACGACCCCACGCCGCCCCGCTCCGGCCAGATCGGCCACCGTGCCGTTGGTTGCCGCAGCGAACGACTCGGCTGCCGTCCGGTGGTCGTCCTCGGTGTGCTCACCGACCACGACCAAGACGGGGCAGGACACCGCGCCCGCCCGTTCGGCGCCCGGCCAGGCGGCCTGACCACGAAGATCGTTCACGGTGGCCCGAGGATCGGTCAACACCCACTGGGCAAAGGCCGCGCCGTACACCTCCCGTGGGGTGTCGGGGGCGTACCCCGACTGGTCGAACTGGCGCCGGGCCTTCCCGGCGGTGATGGCCGCCAGTTCGTCGATCTGCCCGGCGAGGTCGGGGCTCAGGGCCACCGTGCCCACTGCGACCACCCCGGCCACGGACACTGCCCCGGCGGCGGCTACCTCCAGGGCAACGCTGGCTCCCATGCCCTCACCGACCAGCACGACGTCGGTGAGGCCCCAACCCGACAGCACGGCGGCTGCGTGGTCGGCCATTGCCTCGATACTGCCCAGGCTGTCCAGGCCGCCGGAGCGGCCGTGGCCGGGCTGGTCGAAGGAGATCGGTGAGTGGGTATCGGCCAAGTTGTCCATCACTGCGGCGAAGCAGTTGCCGTTTCCCCCGGCGTCGTGCAGGCACACGACGACCCGACCGTTGTCGGTCTGGGGCGGTGAACCGGGAAGGGTGGTGGCCCCCCGGTGGTGGACGAGGGTGGCCAACCCGTCTGTCTGTACGTACTTCCGTGGCACGGTCTGGACCGTAGCGCAGCGGCTGGCGGGCCGTAGGGGCGATCGCGTCCGAGCCAGCAGTCAGAGCCGGGAGGATGCCTCAGAATCGACTGGGCCGCTGGGCGTAGGCTCGGCCCGGGGAGAGGGGGAACCATGCTGGATCCAAACAACTACGAGACGATGGCCATCGAGCGGCGGGACAACGGGGTGGCCGTGGTCACCCTGAACCGGCCGGAGCGCCTCAATGCGGTCAATGGCCGTATGCACGCCGAACTAGCGACCTTCAGCAGAGACTTCGCCAACGACCGAGAGATGCGGGTGCTGGTCCTGACCGGGGCCGGTCGAGCCTTCTGCGCCGGGGGCGA
>JAYPWI010000056.1:0-11333 GCA_038135065.1 Acidimicrobiales bacterium | reverse complement strand
ATCATCAGCATCCCGATCATCAGAATCCCGATCATCAGAATCCCAGTCGCCTGCATCCCGATCCTCTTCGCGGGTCCGGTGGTAGGGACCCTCGGCCCACCAGGCTTCGAACTTCGAACGGTGCGATGCGGAACGAAATTCGATGTCGACCCTTCCGCTCCCAGAGTCGTCGTCCACGGTGAACCCGTCGTTGGGAACCGCCGTTCGCAACTCGGCAAACCCTGCGGAGAACCAGACATAGACGCGGCCGCCCTCCATCGAGAAGACCTGCAGTTCACCCTGCGGGCTCTGCAACGTGGTGGTCGGAACACTGCCCACGTTGTCCGGCACGGGTTGCGTCGTCGTCGGTCCGACCGCAACGACCCCCGAGGCCGTCCCAGCCGTTCCGGCAGTGCCACTGTCTGGGTCGACAACAGACGTCGTGGCGGACGAGGTGGTCGCCGCCAAGTCGTCCTCTGGCAGCGGTTCCTGATCGCTCGTCGACGGTGCCGAACTACCAGGCACGACATCACCACCCGGCACGTCGGCCTGCGTCGCGAGGGCGACGATTTCGGTCTGGTCGATCACCGGCGCACGGCTCGACGTAATCTGCGACCCGACCACGGCCACACCCTGCCAGGCAACGAACGTTGCGATGACGGCGGCGAATAGCCACCCCAACGAGGCCGACAGCACACGGGTCACCCCCTAAGGATGGCGGCTACACCACCATCAGGTGCACAACCAGATCTCAAATCCACCCTAAGTCCGACATACCGGGCAATCGGCTGTCTAGCGTTTGACTATGGCGAGTGTCCTGATCGTGGAAGATGACCACCACATCCGATCGGCCATCGTGCGCGCGCTGAGCACAGCTGGACACGCAGTACGAGCCGAGGGAACAGGCAGTTCAGCGCTCACCGCTGCCCTGGATGACAGACCCGACGTCATCGTGTTGGACCTCGGTTTGCCAGACCTCGACGGAAGCCAAGTGCTCGCCATGCTCCGCGGTGTGATCACGACTCCGGTGATCATTGCCACGGCCCGGGACGACGAAGGCGAGATCGTCCGACTCCTCGATGCTGGGGCAGACGACTACATCGTCAAGCCGTACTCGACCGACCAGCTCGAAGCCCGCATCCGAGCCGTCATCCGTCGAGGTGCCGCAGGAGAAGCCGGGCCCAAGGACATCAGGGTCGGAGGCCTTCTCATCGATCAGAGCCGGCGCCTGGCGTTCCTCGATGGATCGCCGCTCGAGCTCAGCCGCCTCGAGTTCGATCTCCTTCGCCACCTCGCCGAGTCCAGCCCCGCTGTCGTCTCCCGCCAAGAGCTGTTGGCCGAGGTCTGGCGTCAACCGCTGGGAGGGAGCGACAAGACAGTGGACGTTCATCTGTCATGGCTCCGGCGCAAACTCGGTGAGACCGCACAGCAGCCGCGCTACCTCCGCACTGTTCGCGGGGTCGGTGTCGCCCTTGCTCCGCCCACCGGGCCGTGAGACGCCGAGTTCTCCTCGTCACCATCGCGTCCGCCGCCCTCGTGGCGGTGGCATTTGCCGTTCCCCTCGGTGGCCTGGTTCGTAACATCGCACGCGACCGGGCCCTCTCGGCAGCCGAACAAGATGCTGCCGCCCTGGCCCCGGTGCTAGCCGTCACCGAGGACCCATTCGCAATCGAGGCAGCCATCGCCGGTACCGCAACGGGAGCAGACGGGCGGTTGGCCGTGATCACCCCGGACAACGTGGTCCTCGGTGGCGCCCCGGCTGACGATGGCGAGATCATCGAGGTGATCCGCAGCAGCCGTCAACGTTTGTCGGTCGATACGGGTCAGGGCATCAACCTCTACGTGCCGATGTTCACTGGAGCAGGCGACCTCTCGATCATCCGAGCGGTGATCCCGCGGGAACTGCTCGGCGAGGGCGTCCTGTTGGCATGGTTGGCCCTGGCCGGCGTCGCGGTGGGCCTGATCGTCCTCTCTGCAGTCGTCGCGGACCGACTGGCTCGCTCCATGACCCACGACGCACACCAACTGGCTGGAACGGCGCGCCGGTTGGCCGGGGGCGACGAGACCGCCCGCGCTCCGGGCTCGCAGACGACGGAGCTCGACACCCTGTCCCGCGCCCTCAACCACTTAGCCAGCCGCATCGATGCGCTTCGGACAGTCGAGCGGGAACGAATCGCCGACCTGTCGCACCGCCTACGCACCCCGCTCACCGCCCTCCGCCTCGATGCTGATGCGCTCGGTGATCCCCTCATCGTGGGGCACGCGGCCCGCCTGGAGGCCGCCGTCACCGAGCTCATCACCACTGCCCGCCGTCCCCTCACCAGCAACGAGGAACCTCTGCGATGCGACGCTGTCGCCATCCTGACCGATCGGGCTGACTTCTGGGCACCCCTGGCCGACGACGACGAGCGCCCCTGGACCATCGACATCCCCGATCAACCGGCCACCGTGGCCTGTCGAGCGGGCGAATTGGGCGACGCCCTCGACAACGTCCTCGGCAACATCTTCACCCACACCCCGCCCGGAACTCCGTATCGCATCACGGCAGCTGTCACAGAGGACGGCCACGGGCAGCGAAGCATCGTCATCTCGGTCATGGACGAGGGGCCGGGCTTCGACACAACGGAACCGCTCCGGCGAGGAGAAACCACCAGTTCGACAGGACTCGGCCTGTCCATCAGCCGCCGGGTCGTAGAGGCCGCCAACGGCCGACTGGAGGCGCAGTCGAACCCCAACGGCGTCGGCAGTTGCGTGGTGCTGACCCTTCCGCTGCGCACCGACTCCTGACCGTCACTACATTCCGGGAATGACCATCCCTCTGCGCCACGGCGTTTTCTTGGCCCCGTTCCATGCGGTGAACGAGAACCCGACCCTCGCCCTTCAACGAGATCTCGAGCTGATGGAGCTGCTCGACGACCTCGGATATCACGAGGCGTGGATCGGCGAACACCACTCGGCCGGTATGGAGATCATCGACTCACCGGAGCTGTTCATCGCTGCCGCCGCCGAGCGCACCAAATACATCCGCTTCGGTACGGGCGTGATCTCGTTGCCGTACCACCACCCGCTGAACGTGGCGAACCGGATGATTCAGCTCGACCACATGACGCGGGGACGGGTCATGTTCGGCGCCGGACCTGGCCTGCTGGCTTCGGATGCCCTGATGATGGGGATCGAACCCGAGGTCACCCGTGATCGCCTCGAGGAGGGCTTGGACGTCATCCTGCGACTGTTCAGGGGGGAGAAGGTCACCGAAACCACCGACTGGTACGAGCTGCACGACGCAACCACCCATCTCCAGCCCTACTCGGTACCCCACCCCGAGGTGTGCGTGGCCAGCGCAGTGACCCCATCGGGGGGGCGTTTGGCCGGGAAGTACGACCTGGGGATGCTCTGCGTGGCTGCCGGCGTCCAGGCCGGCTACGACGCCCTCGACGTCAATTGGCAGGTGGCCTGTGACATCGCCGAGTCGAACGGGCGAGAAATGGACCGTTCAGGACTGCGCTGCGTCGTCGGCATGCACCTGGCTGAATCCAGGGAGCAGGCCATCGCCGACATCCGCTTCGGGGCCGAGGAGTACGTCGACTACCTCAACAACAACATGCCGCGCTTCCATGTCCCGCCGGGGGTGGACACCGTGGACTGGATCGTCGAGAACAACATCGCCGTGGTCGGAACCCCCGACGACATGATCGAACGCATCGATGCCCTCTACGCCAAGCAGGGCGACTTCGGCTGTTTGCTGGTGCTGGCCACCAACTGGGCCGATTGGGCAGCCACCAAGCGCTCCTACGAGCTGTACGCCCGCTACGTCATGCCCCACTTCGATCGGGCCAACGAGCTCCGCCAGGCCTCGTGGAAGTGGGTCACCGCCAACCAGGACAGCATCGTGGCCAAGCGCATGGCTGCGGCCGAGCAGATGATCGCCAAGCACGAGGCGGAACAGGCCGCCCGTTGATCCCCGGCGTGATGCGGTTCAGGCCTGGTCGGCCGACCAGGAGTGGGAACGTTCGACCGGTCCGATCTTGATGTCGTACTCGGTGTAGTAAGCCGCGTCCCCCGACGTCGCTTCCTCCATCGCGGCGCGGTGGGTCGGGTGCTCGGCCCAGGCCCGATGCGAAGCCTCGTCCTCGAACTCGACGACGGTGCACCGCTCCCCGTCAGGGGCGACGAAGGTGGTGTGGCTGATGTGGCCCGGCATCGAGGCTGCGAGCTCGGAGAGTTCGGCGGCCCGCCGACCATAAGCCCGAGCATTGGCCTCGTTGACCCGCGACCGGAAGACGGTGATGATCATGCCTGCGTTGTAGCAGCCCGAGCCGCGGTCAGGACCGCGTTCACCGCCCGAGCATTCGAGCGGCCCGCTCGATGGCCGCCATGCCGTACTCGCCTCGCCACGCCACGAGGAACCGATCGACCTCGAGGGCTGTCAATCTGGCCCGGAAGGGCCCCGATGGGTCGATCCATTCATCGGTGATGGGCGACTCGACGGTGACCACGAATGGGCGTTCTGCGGCCGAGCTCCGAGCGGTGGCCACCAGACCCTCGAGGTCGGGCTCGAACCAGTGGATGTTGACCCCGTCGGCCACCTGCCCGGCCAGGGCGCTCATCTTCGGGCCGTTGGCCCCCACGATGATGGGGGGCGGCTGCTCTGACCCGATGATGCCGGTTGCGCCACCGAGTCGGAAGTGGGCGCCGTCATAGTCTGCGGTACCCGACCACACCCGCCTGATGACGTCCACCGCTTCGATGACCATGGCTCGCCGCTCGGCGGCTGGATGGCTGGGCGCTCCGATCATGGACAGCTCCCGGGCATAGGACGAGCCCGGGCCGGCGCCCGCGCCCAGCCCGAGCATGGCCCGCCCCTCGCTGACTTCGTGGAGGGTTGCCGCGGCGGCAGCCAGGTAGGCCGGATGTCTGACGGTGGCGTTGGCCACCAGGGGCCCGACGGTCACCCGCGATGTGGCGGCGGCCATGGCCCCAAGCAGCGTCCAGGGCTCGAGGATGCTGGCCCCGTCGAGCACCACGGCGGACAGGTGGTCGTAGGTCCACACCCCGTCGAACCCTGCAGCCTCGGCTACTCGGGCCGCTTCGACGGCGCTCGGTCCATCGAGGTCGGTGGGGTTCACCACCAGATCGATCTGCATCGTCTTCTCCGCATCGGCCACATGTGGGTCACCCGAAGACGGGCAGGCTAGCGGGGCAGATCGCCGACCGACGAGGCCCCATCGAGCGATCGGGACATCTGCCAGCGGCCCGTGCACCCCACAACGGTCTGGACCCCGTCGGCGAGACGGAACACCGCCACCTGCCCGAAGCGGTTCCCTATCGCCCGGGCCAGGTCGTCGGTCAGTCCGACGACGGCCCAGCTGTCCTCGTAGTGGGCGGAGCGAGGGTCCGAGCCGCGCGCCCGCACCGGCTCGAGGCCCCGGTCGACGAGTTCCTGGTGGAGGCGACGGTCGGCGGCCTCGTTCCTACGCACCGACTGGGTTCGCCCGCCCGGATTCCATCCGGTGATCACGTGCACCACCCGGCTGCCCATCCACTCCGCTTCGGTCGCAGGTACCAGTTGGTCCCCTTGCACAACGGCAACCTCGGCGGCCAGGTAGAGCTGACCCAACCGGTCGATGTCGATCCGCCCCAGCGATCGAGCGCTGGCAATGCCGAACGCCGCCGTTGCGTACAGGGCGATGAAGCCCCCCATCCCGACCAGCGTCGCGTAGCCCTCGAGGTCGTCGGCACCGAAGACGACCAGGGGCCACGTCGCACCGACCACGACAAGACCCACCGGGACCACTCGCGACAAGCTTCGGGCATCCATGACGCCGGCGACCAGCGGAACGATGAGCAGGACGGGAAGACCAACGAAGCCGGCTCCGGCGCCCATCGGCAGCAGGGCCGCGATAGCCAGCACCCAGGTGGCTCCTGTCACCAGCCGTCCCCGCTGCCTGCGGCGGGCCAGGGCGGGACCCACCTGCGCGGTGAAGGCCAGGCCCGAGGCCCCGACGATGTAGAGGGTTCCCGACCAGGTGAACTCCGGATCGGAGGTGATCATCCTCATCCACACCCGGGCGGCGACCCCCCAGGTGGCCCCCACCAGGAGGGGGCCCGCGAGTAGTGCCAGCGCGGGAACCCTCGCCACGGTCGATCGGTTCAGGCGGGCGACCATCGGTAGATCCGCTCCAGCGTGCCCCCCATCAGGGCAGCCTTGTCACTGTCGGAGAGCCGATCGGTCGATCGGAACGCGTCCACACCTTGCTGGTAGGTGAGAAAGGCGGTGGCTCGGGTCCAGTCGGTACCCCACATACAACGGTCCAGACCGAACGCGTCGAGGACCTGCTCGAGGGCTGGCCACACGTCGTCGAAGGGGTACCCCTGATGGGACAGGGTGCCTGCCCCCGAGACCTTGATGGCCACGTTGTCGAGTTGAGCCAGGGCCACCACGGCATCGAGCATGGCGAAGGGATCGGCCGGCGCTGGCGGTTCGAACCGTTGGGCCAGCCCCAGGTGGTCGATCACCACCTGGGTGTCGGGGTGCCTGCGGGCCACCTCGCCGACGAGGGCCAGATGACCCCAGCACAGCACGTTGAGGGGAATGCCTGCCTGGCCGGCTGCGGCGAACAGTTCGTTGATGCCTGCGTGGTCGGCGCCACCCTCGGGGTCCCGGTGCAGCATCAGCCGGGCCCCAACCACACCGGGCTGGGTCGACCACTCGGTCACTGCCTCGGTGATGGCGTCGCCGTTGGGATCGAATGGGGCGACCAGGGCGAACCGATCGGGGTGGGCGGCCCTGACCTCGACGGCGTAGCTGGGGTCGTAGCGGTACATGGTGAACGGTGAGACGAGGATGGCTGCATCCACGCCGACCTCGTCCATGGCCGCCACCATCAGGTCGCCGGTGACCTCGTCGGGGCCGTGCAGCACGGCTGCCCAGGGGCGTCCGGGGTGGTCTCGTTCGTAGGCATGAACCTGCACGTCGATGATGGCCATGGCCATAGCCTTCCACAGGGGCCGTTCACCTGCGCCCGAGGTCCGTCCTGTCGTAGCGTTGCCACATGAAGTTCGGAATCATGTTCGCCAACTCCGCCCGCTACGCCGATGGCGAGGCGGCCACCGCCATCGCCACAGCAGCCGATGAGTGCGGGATCGAGTCCATCTGGGCGGTGGAGCACGTCATCATCCCCCACGGCTACCAGTCGCAGTACCCGTACCACGAGAGCGGGAAGATCCCCGGCGGCGAGGACCCCGACCTCCCCGACCCGTTGCTGTGGTTGGCTCACGCTGCGGCCCTCACCACCCACATCCGGCTGGCCACGGGCATCCTGATCGTGCCCCAGCGCAATCCCGTGGTGTTGGCCAAGGAGTGCGCGACCCTGGCCAAGCTGTCCAACAACCGGTTCGAGCTGGGCATCGGGGTGGGCTGGCTGCAGGAGGAGTTCGACGCGTTGGGCATTCCGTGGGCGGCCCGGGGCAAGCGAACCGACGAGTACTGCGAGGCCATGCAAGCCCTGTGGAGTCAGGAGCACGCCGAGTACCACGGCGAGTTCGTGAACTTCTCCAACGCCATCTCCCGACCACAGCCCGACGGGGGAACCATTCCCATCGTGGTGGGCGGCCACAGCGACGCTGCCGCCCGCCGGGCCGGTCGTTACGGCACTGGGTTCTTCCCTGCGAAGGGGACCGACGAAGAACTGACCCACCTGTTCGACGTGGTGCGGCGCGCCGCTGCCGATCACGGACGGGACGGCGACGCCATCGAGAACACCACCATGGTGTGGTCGCCCCGACGCGAATCTCTCGATCGGGTCAAGGAGCTCGAGGACATCGGGGTGGACCGTCTGGTGGTGGCTCCGCCCACGTCGAACCCGGCGAAGATCCGGGAGGCAGTCGAGCAGTTGGCCGAGATCATCGCTCCCGTCGCCACCCGCTAACCCCCCAGGTCGGCATGTCCGACCGGGTCAGCTCAGTCGAGCAGTCAGCGACGAATCGCGAACCGGCGCGCCCGCAGGCTGATGACGATGCCCACCGCAGCCATGACCGAGGCGACCAGGAACGGCACGGTGAAGCTGCCCGTCGCCTCACCGACGAACCCGGCGAACGGCGGCCCGGCCAGCTGTGAGATACCGAACCCGAGGGTGAGGGTGCCGAAGGCTGCCCCGAATGCACGCCCGGACAGGTGGTCGGCCACCATGGCCCCGATGGTGGTCGGCGTGCCCGACACGCACAGGCCGAAGGCGATGGCCGCCGCAGTCACCGAGACCGGTGTGCCCTGCAAGCTCAGCAAGGGGGCAGCCACCATCAACGCGAAGCCCACCGCCATGACATTGGGCCGGGGGTAGCGGTCGGACAGCCGACCGAACACCAGTCCACCCAGCACGCTGGCCACCCCGGTGAGGGCGAACACCAGGCTCGACGCTGAGGGACTCCATCCCGCAGAACGCAGCTGGGCGACCAGGAAGTAGAAGTACAGCGAGTACGCAACCCCGAACACGGCGAACCCGCCGACCAGGAGATACCAGCCCGGCACGGTACGGATGACCCCGAACGGAACCTTGTCCTGCTGGGCCGAAGGTGGCGAGGTGGAGCGTCGGATCAGGAACAGGGCGATCAACACCACGGCTGCGATGCCGGCCTGTACTGCGTAGACGGGCCGCCAGGCACCGGCGTCACCGGAAGCGGTGCGCACTGCGTTGGTCAGCGGCCCGGCCACCACGATGCCCATGCCGATACCGGAGCCGACCAGACCGACGGCCAACCCGGCCCGGGCCGGGCCGACCAGCATGGCGCCGATGCCGGGGGCCGGGATCCACACTGCCGCCCCACCCAATCCGGCGATGAACAGGGCGACCCCCAGGGTCAGGAAGTCGGGAGCGACGGTGAGCAGGGCCAGCCCCGACAGGGACAACACGATGCCGAACCGCATGAGCGAACCGGCGTCGATCCGGGTCGATGCCCAGGCGACCACCCCGGTGCCGAGCAGGTACGCGACCAGGCTGGCCGTGCCCAGCAGCCCGGCTCGACCGTAGGACTGCAGGATGTCGTCGTTGATGGCGTCGAGCAGCACCGGGTAGGTGAAGCGACCGAACCCCTGGGCCACCATCGACGCGGCGGCGATCACCAGCAGGGCCACCACAGCCCGGGCGCCGAGGCGTCCCGCCGGCGGGGTCGGAGTGGCCGTCTCGTCGAGGGCGCGCACTGCGAACACCAAGGGTTCGGCAGTCCCCACCGGCCCCCGGGGACCACGGCCTGTCTCCCCGCGCACCGTCATCGACCTCCATGCTGTCGCATCTCGCCGAGAAGTGCTGCGCCAAGCCGAGCGCAACATCACATCAACGCCGTGCGCGCCTCTCACCGCCTACTACCGTTGTAAGGCAACTCCACGGGGGGCCTCATGACCGAACGCCACTGCTCACAATGTTCGACTACGAGCGACACGGACGGCGGCTTCTGCCCCGTCTGCGGGGCGACGTTCGAAGGAATCGCCCGGCGCTGTCCACACTGCTCGGTGGTGAGCACGGCGAGCGGTCGCTTCTGCTCGAGCTGTGGAGGCGCGTACAGCCCAGGGGCCGTGCAGCCTTCCGCTGGTCAACCATCCTCGGGAAAGCGACTCGCCGCCGGCCTGTGCGGCATCCTCATCGGCGCGCTCGGCATCCACAAGTTCGTCCTCGGTTACACGACAGCGGGCTTGATCATGCTGCTGGTCAGCATCCTCACGTGCGGCATCGGTGCCATCCCCATGGGCATCATCGGATTGATCGAAGGCATCATCTACCTGACGAAGTCCGAAGAGGAGTTCGACCGGATCTACGTCTACGGCGAGAAAACCTGGTTCTGACCAGCTGCGACAGTCGGCAACATCCATGATCGACCTGGCCCCGAACCTCGATGAGTTGAGTGGGCTGTGTCCGTTCGCCCGCATCATCGGCCAGCCATGCCCCACCTGCGGGGCCTCGCGGGCCGTCGTTGACCTGCTCACACTGGACCCGCTCGGCGCACTGCGTCACAACGCCCTGGTCGTCCTGGCCCTGACCCTGGTTGTCCTGGTCATGTTGATCCGATGGCGAGCGGTGGTGGCCTCGGCACGTTCCGCCGCGCCATGGCGCGCTGCGGCAAGGAAGGCCAACCTGGCCCTCACCCGCCATCCACGGATAGCCGTCGCGCTGCTCGTCTGCACATGGGGTTGGAATCTCGGTCGTTGGTGAGGCGCGACCTACAGACGACCGCCATTCGGACCGACTTGGAACACGATGAAGAAGCGAGGAGGGCCGACGCTGTCCCCCAGTACGACATGGGCGACCAGCACCGCCGCGAAGCCGCAGGTCGACCCATCGATCCCGACGGAGTAGCTCGGGCGGCGTGGCTCGAAGCGGTGCGACCTTCACTGCAGGCTCGAGAAACCCATCTCGCATCGATCGAACGTAACCGTTAACGAAAGAAGATCACCGTGCACACGACGCTCCGTGCTCGACTTCCGAGGCTGGTGCTGCTCACCATCGCCGTTGCCGTCGTCATGGGGTGTTCAGGCTCCGCCGAGGAATCATCGTCCGGAAACGAATCCGCCCCTACACAGCCGGCACCCATGTCGACCCAATCCACTGATGCGGTAGCCACCACATCACCCCACACCACCTCTTCCGTGTCGACCAGCACTCCGACCACCACGGGCGACAGCGCACTGGTGGTCGTTCACCCGGTGGACGAACTCGACGACGTCTGGGCATCACAGCCGTACGCCACACAGGGCAACGCTGTTGGCATCCAGTTCCACAACGGAATCGACTACTTCGTCACGCCATCCGAAACGACGGTCGTGGCCGCCATCAGCGGACAAGTGATGGACGTGCGGGTGATGGAACGACAACCCGATGGCGCCTTCCAGGTCAACCTGATGATCGTGTCATCCAGCGGCCCCGTGCTCTCCTACAGCCTCGAGCCGTCCGCCGGCCCAGCAGACGCCGCAAAGATCGCCGAACAGGAGGTGCTGGCCAACCAGATGCTCGACCGACTGACCATCGAGGTCGGTGATGAGGTCACCGCCGGCCAGCCCATCGGCGTTCTTCTCGGTCAGGACGAATGGGCCCATGTGCACATGACCCTCAAGGAGAGCAACAGCCAGCCCGAGGTGTGGCTGTGCCCGACCGAGTTCATGGCCGCGGTCGACGCCGACGCCCTCACACCACTGATCGAGACGTGGGCCGGTCGCCTCTATGGGGGATCAAAACAACCGGAGCTCTGCAACCGCTGAAGCCCACGCAAAAGGTTCGGTCACGGCACCGAACCGGTGCCGTGACCGAACCTTCATGTAGCGACCCCACCAACCGTTCGATGGAGCGATCCTGATCTCACCTGTCCAGCAG
>JAYPWI010000055.1:0-12413 GCA_038135065.1 Acidimicrobiales bacterium | reverse complement strand
ACGTCGACGTCGACCACCACCTCGACAACGACCAGCACCACGACCACGACGGTTCCGCCGTCGGCGCCCACCGCCTTCGACAAGGTCAGCCCGAGCGATGGCGCGCAATCGCAGAACCGCCGCAGCACCACCCTGACCTGGACGGCCTCGAACGTGTCGGTCTACGAGGTGTGCCTCGACACCACCAACAACGGCGCCTGCGACTCGAACTGGACGCCGATCGAGGGAACGGCGGCCGTAGCCCGCAATATGTCCCGACGCACCACCTACTACTGGCAGGTCAGGGCCACCAATGCCAACGGCACCACGGACGCCAACGGCGGACAGTGGTTCAGCTTCAGGACCCGGTGACACCCGGGCTTCCGACAACTCGGTGATCACACGTGCAGAGGGGGCGCCCGGCCGGGCGCCCCCTCTGTACGTGATCGCCGATCGGGAATCAGCCGCGCCCGTGGCGGAGCAGCTTGCCCGGCGTCGCCCCGGTGCAGGCCCCCTCTTCGAAGGTCTCCACCCCGTTCACCAAGATGTGCTTGAAGCCCTTGGCGTGCTGGACCCGGCGCCATTCACCGCCCGGGAGGTCGTACACGGGCTCACCCACCCACTCGGGCTCGACGGCCAGGCTCTCGAGCTCGTAGACGATGACATCTGCCGGAGCTCCCTCCCGCAGCATGCCCCGATCCTTGAAGCCCGCAGCGTGGGCAGCCAGGGTCGAACCCCGGTAGTGGGCCTCCTCCAACGAGATCTGGCCCGTGTCACGGACCATCCACGCCAAGAAATCGGTCGTCCACGCACCCCCGGTGAAGAACTTGGTGTGCGCGCCGCCGTCGGAGACGCCGGGAATGGTGTACGGCGACTCGGTGATGGCACCGGTCATGTTCTCCACGCTGTACGTAGGGCTCTCACCGAGGAACTCGGTCTTGAGGCCCGTCTCCAGGCTGAGGTCGAGCATCACGTCGATGTAGTGCTTGCCCTCCTCCTCGGCGATCTGCCCCAGGCTCTTGCCGAGGTAGTGCTGCATGTCCTGACGGCGGTTCACCCCCTGGACGACCAGCTTGTGCGCCGGCCCACCCACGGCCACCTGGGTCTGGGTGAACAGGGTGTTGGCCTGGTCCTGCTCCGCCTTGATCCGCTCCCGCAGGGCCGGGTCGCGCATCTTGCGCATCTTGTCCTCGATGGTGCCGGTGGTGGCCTCCCGCCAGGCGGGGCTCGAGTCGTAAAGGTTCCACTCGTCGAGCGAGAAGGCGAAGCCGGTACGGAAGGTGGCGGCCTGCCCGTAGATGGGCAGCCCGTCGGCCTGGGCCTGGGCCAGCCACTCGAGGCGATCCCGATGGGTTCGCGGGTTGCGCTGACTGACCGGGACCACGTTGTCGATGATGGGTCGCTGGGCGATCTCGGCCAGCTTCCGCTTGAAGGCCAGGTCGTCAGCGTCATTGGGATCTGCGCTGGTGGCCTGGGTGAGCTGGATGAACCCCTCGTCACGCTCGGCCAGCACCTCGGCCAGGGCGAAGATGTCGTCGTCGACCATGGTGTCGGTCACCATCGGTGTGCCGTCGTAGTCGGCCTGGGTGGAGTTGGGACCGAGGCGCTGGATCGAGAAGCCACACAGGCCGGCATCCATGCCCTCGTGCAGCAGTCGCTGCATCTCCTTCTGCTCGGCGTTGGTGGCCGGCCGGGTCTTGGCAGCCTCGAGACCCATCACGTAGATCATGAGCGACGCAGTGGGCATGTACTGCAGGCAGTTCACACCCAGGGGTGCACGCTCGAGGCTGTCGAGGTATTCGGGGATGGTCTCCCAGTCCCAATGGGGAAGCATCCCCTCTTCCATTGCAGCCAAGGGGATGGCCTCGGTGCGGACCATGGTGAGCATCGAGCGCTCACGGAAGTCGGGCTTGCAGGGCGCGAACCCGAACCCGCAGTTGCCCAGCACCACCGAGGTGACCCCGTGCCAGCTCGAGATCGAGCAGTACGGATCCCAGCGGATCTGCGCGTCGTAATGGGTGTGGAGGTCGATGAAGCCCGGGGCGACGATGCAGCCCGCGGCATCGATCACCGAATCGGCACCCCCGTTGACTCGACCGCCCACCTGGGCGATCTTGCCGTCCTTGATCCACATGTCACCGCGGAACTTCGGGACCCTCGTCCCGTCCACGATCATGCCGTTCTTGATATGGACGTCGTACTGCTCGGCCATCGTTACCCCCCGCTATGCAGTCCCCGCTTCAGCGTAGCCTGCTCACGCGAACGGCAACGGGGCGAATGCCTACCTGAGCCGACGCGCCGCTCAGCCGGCCTCGGTCGCCGCCTTGATGTTGGCCAGGCAGATCTCCGCCTCGGCGTTCATCCGGTCGACCATCTCCGCGGTCGGCGCTTTCGGGCGGGCCGGATTGACGATCCGCCGCACATAGCGGCACCTGCCCGCCCCGAGGTCGGTCACCTCGTAACGGGCAACGATCGGCCCGGTAAAGGTGGTGGCCGTCGTGGCCTCCCACAGGGTCGGCTCGACCCGATCGGTGACCTCCCACTCCAGGGCGACCTCGCCCTGACGGGTAGCCCACCGCTCGGAGAACCGCTCCCCCGCCATCAGCGGCCGATCATCGCTGAGGATCTCGTGGGTGGCTGGCATCCACTCCGGCCACGACTGCGGGTTGGACACGTAGTCCAGCACCTTCTGGGCCGGGGCATCGATCTCCACGTCGTGAGCCATCTCGAAGGACACGGTCGTGGTGGTCGAGTCGGTCATGGCACCCTCCCCAAGGCGAACGACAGCGGAACCCTAGCCTCACCGCGACGCTCACCTCACCTGATCCGATGGGCCATGCTGAAGCGATGAACCCTTCTCCTCTCGCTGGCCGGGTGGCCCTGGTCACCGGATCGTCCCGGGGCATCGGCCGGGGCATCGCCGTCGCTCTCGCCGAAGCAGGAGCTTCGGTAGCCGTCAACTACCTCGACAACGACCAGGCAGGGGCATCGGCAGCCGAAGAGATCGCCTCCCTCGGGGTACCCGTCGCCCTGGTCAAAGCAGACGTGAGTCGGGCCGAGGAAGTCGCCCGGCTGTTCACCACAGTGTCGGACCAGTTGGGCCCCCCGACCGTGGTGGTCAACAACGCAGGCATCGGGCAACGGTTGGCTGACGTTGCGGACCTCGACGAAGAGCTGTGGCGCCGCACGGTGGAGGTCAACCTGACCTCCGCGTACCTGGTGACCCACGCGGCCCTACCCGCCATGCGGGACCAGGGGTGGGGGCGCATCATCAACGTGGCATCGACCGCGGCCCAGACGGGAGGGTCGGTCGGCCCCCACTACGCGGCGTCCAAGGCGGGCATCATCGGCCTGACCCACGGCTACGCCTCGATGCTCGTCAAAGAAGGGATCACGGTGAACGCCATCGCCATGGCCCAGATCGAGACCGACCTGCTTCGCAACGCCACCGCGGCCGATCCCTCGCGGATCCCCGTGGGCCGATTCGGCGATGTGTCCGAAGTTGCGGACGTAGCCCTGTTGTTGGCCACCAACGCCTACATCACCGGCCAGACCATCAGCGTCAACGGCGGCATGTACTACACGTCCTGAATCCGACCCCGGAAGTCGACGGCCAGCCCTAGCGGTGGTTGATCACCACCTTGCCCACATGGGCCTGTGATTCGACGTGGCGGTAGGCGGCCCGCATGTCCTCGAAGCCGAACTCCGAATCGATGATGGGTTCGAGCCCGTTGAGGTCGATGGCCGCGTTCATCTCGGCGAACATGCGGCGGCTCCCCACGTACACCCCGCGTAGCGACACGCTTCTGGTGACCAGAGGCCGAGGGCTGGTCTCACCAGCCACCCCGGTGAGGATCCCGATCAGGGCGATCTGACCCTCGTACCGGGTGCACTCCATCGACCGAGCCAGGGTCCCCGCTCCCCCGACCTCGAGCACCAGATCCACCCCGACACCGTCCGTGGCATCGAGCACGGCCCGTTCCCACTCGGGCACGTCCCGATAGTTGATGGTGACGTCAGCGCCGAGGGCGGTCATCTGTTCGAGCTTGGCGTCGCTGCTCGAGGTGATGATGGTGCGGGCCCCCATCATCGAGGCGAACTGCAGCCCGAACACGGACACGCCACCGGTCCCCAGCAGCAGCACGGTCTGCCCGGCCATCAGCCGCTGACCTTCGACGAGAGCGTTCCATGCGGTCAGGGCCGCACAGGGCAGGGTGGCCGCTTGGGCTTCGGACCAGCCCTGGGGGACGGGGACGACCCCGTGGGCCGGCAACACCACCCGCTCGGCGGCCATCCCGTCGACCGGGCCACCGAGGGCCGAATCGTGCACGGCAGCATCGATGCGACCGTCGACCCACTGTGAGAAGAAGGTCCCCGCAACCCGATCCCCGACCGCTACCCCGTCCACCCCGTCGCCGATGGCGATCACCTCGCCTGCCCCGTCCGAGAGTGGGATCCGCTCCCCCGGATGGCGTCCGGCGATCATGAGATCCCGGTAGTTGAGGGAGGTGGCACCCACCTCGACGACGATCTGGCCCGGTCCCGGCTCGGGATCGGGGAGGTCGCGCATCTCGATGCCATCGATACCGTCGCCGGTCAGAACATGAGCTCGCATGCGACGAGCCTACGGGCCGGCTCGCTCGTCGGCCCGACCTCAGCGCGTCCGACTGGTGCCGGCCCGGCGCGCCTCATCGGGTGACCGCGCTGCCTGCGCTGCGGCGACCCCGGCCGCCCGGTCGAGGGCGTGGGGCGCCATGCCCGTGTCGCCGGGCGGGGCCTGCTCGGGCGGGAAGATGGCGTAACCGGCGGCATCCCTGGCCTGACGGTCGCAGTTGAGACCCCGGGCGTTGGCCCCGCGTGGTGGAGCAACGGGTACCCCCTCGACCATCTCGACATCCACCCACCACCGCTTCCGCTCGTTGATCTCCCCCCGTCCCAGCCGGTCGTCGAGGCGGGCGATCCAGGCCCGGGCCCATGGGAGCTTCATGGCCGCCCACTGGAATGGACGCTCGGCCAGGACCCCCTCCACGTTGTAGGGGCACGTCTTCATGCACCTGCCGCAGGCCGACCCGCGCATGTTGGTGATGCGGTAGCGGGCACACCGGTCGACGTCGGGCTTCCACATCTCGTAGCCGTTGAACATCACCTTGTCCCCGAAGCGGATCGCCCCGCACGGGCACTCCCGGGCACATTTGGTGCACTTCGAGCAGAAGTCCTGCAGACCGAAATCGATGGGCTGGTCGGGGGTGATGGGCATGTCGGTGGTGACCACCCCGGACTTGAAACGGGGGCCCACGAAGGGGTTGAGGACCAGCTCACCGATCCGGGACAGCTCACCGATGCCGGCCCGTAACAGCAGCGGGATGTGGTTGACCTCGTCGACGGCCGCAGTGTGGGCTCGGGCCCGGTACCCGAGGCTGCGAAGATGAGCGGCGATGGTGCAGGTGATGATCGAGGCCCGTAGGTAGGCCCGCATCGACTGGGCCCCGCTGATCCAGTCGTCGCCCGAAGCCCCCTCCATGGTCTCGAACCCCTGGTCGAGGACGACCACCACTGCGTTGGGATGCTCGGGGTCGATCACCGAGCCGTCGGGGCGGTGGGAATACCAGGCGTAGTCGGGCACGTCGCACACCCCGGCCATGTCGGCACCGAGGAAATGAGCCAGGGCTTTGACCGAGCGGGCATTGTCGAGGGGATCGGCGGGGCCGTCGTCGATCCGCTCGGCGACCGGCCCGTCCTGCAGCGGCACCAGTTGGCGGAGCATGTCCTGGGAGGCCATCCCGTGGGGGGCCTTCTGGATGAACCGCCCGACCTCGTGTTGGGCCCGCGCACCGAGGTCGCCGGCCCGGGCCCGAACGAAGAAGTTGTGACGGGCAGCCGGGCGTTGGACCTCCTCCTCGATGATGAGGGTGGTCGGCTCGGACACCCGGCGGACCTTCTCCATGGGGTACCGACCGAGATGCCAGGGACGGTGACGCCCATCGAGGCGCCGCCACCCGGGGCGGGTGCCACCCAGCCCGAGACCGTGGCGCACTGCGAGCCGCACCGCAGGCAGACCTCGGAGCGGGCCGAGTTGCTCATCGGGTGGGAGCTCCAGCTCGGTCGTGATGGCAGCGATGGCGAACCCGCCGGGCAGCAGCGGGTGCACCAACCGGTCACCCCCCACCGTGGCCACACCGGCCTGCACGGCGATCCGGTTGAGGTCCACGTCGGTCGCATCCCCGAAATGGGCGGTCGCCCGGTAACCCAGCGCACCCAGGTAGCGGGCCACCACCGTGGCGATCTCGGCTGCTCGCACCTCGGCAACTCGCCGTTCTCCTCCTCCGATCCAACGGTGACCGGGTTCGTCGGCTCGGGGCCGTCGTGGGTCACCCACCACGACGGCCACCCCGTGGGTGTGACCCTCGAGCGGTTCGGTGACCCAGGACCCACCGTCCAGGCTGGCCAGACCGACCAGGTCGGCATCCAGGAAGTAGCAGTAGCCCCTGATGTTGTCCGCACCCGCCTGCAGGGTCGGCATCGGCGCCTGCCCTGGCGCCACGTCGGCGGTCCGGCACGACGTGAGCACATCCAGAATCGGCCCTGCCGAGGGCACGAACGAGCGCTCACCGGGGCCTCGATGGGCGGCAGGCGCCGGGGACGGCACATCACCGGGCAAACGCCCGGACCGGACGCGGGGCAGGCGCTCGGCGGGAAGTGGCCCCAGGGTGGCGCTGCGCTGTCGGTGCGATGTGAGCCGCATCAGGTTCCCCTTCCCCAACTCCGACGGCGGCCACCGGAGCTCGTTCCTACACTATGGGTCGTGCAGCACGACCTCGTCCGTCTCGATATCGAGGACGGCGTCGCCTTCGACGGCGACGTCGCCATCATCACCCTCACCAACCCCCAGCGCCGCAATACCCTCGCCGGGCCAGTCATGGAGGCGGTGATCGACCACCTGGAGCGGATCGCCGACAGTGACGCCCTGGGGGTGATCGTGGCTGCAGAGGGACCGGCTTTTTCTGCTGGCCACGACTTCGGGGACATGGCAGGGGCCGGGCTGGCCGACGCCCAGGACCTGTTCGCAGTCTGTGAACGGATGATGACCCTCATCCAGCAGATCCCCCAGGTGGTGATCGCTCAGGTCCAGGGGCTGGCCACTGCGGCCGGGTGCCAGCTGGTCGCCAGCTGTGACCTCGCAGTGGCGGCTGAGTCGGCCACCTTCCAGACCCCGGGCGGCAAGGGGGGGCTGTTCTGCCACACCCCGATGGTCGCCGTGGCCCGGGCCGTCGGCCGTAAGAAGGCCCTGGAGATGGCCTTGACCGGGGATCCCGTCGATGCCCACACGGCGTGCGCATGGGGGCTGGTCAACCGGGTGGTTCCCGACGACGAACTCGGGTCGGCAACCCGTGACCTGATGCGCCGAGCCACCAGGGGAAGCGCCTATTCCAAGGCGCAGGGCAAGCGGACCTTCTACGCCCAGGTCGAGATGAACCAGCATGATGCCTACGGCTACGCGGGCAGCGTGATGGCAGCCGGGGTCACCAGCGTCGACGGCCAGGAGGGAATCGCCAGCTTCGTCGAGAAGCGACGGCCCACCTGGTCCAATCGCTAACTACGCCTGGACCCCAGACGCGCCGGTGGGGCGCCGCCAGCGGCGACGCCCCACCTCACAGCGTGATGATCAGTCCAGGTCGAACCGGTCGTTGTTCATGACCTTGACCCAGCCCGACACGAAGGCATCGAGGAACAGCTGGTCACCGCCCGCTGCCCCGTACTCCTCCACGATGGCCCGGAGCTGGCTGTTCGAGCCGAACACCAGGTCGACCCGGGAGCCCGTCCACTTCACCTCGCCCGAGGAGCGGTCACGACCCTCGAAGCGGTCTTCGGCCTCGCCGACCGCCGACCAGGCAACGCCCATGTCGAGCAGGTTGGTGAAGAAGTCCGTGGTCAGCTGACCCGGCCGATCGGTGAGCACACCGTCGGACCCGAGGCTGGCTCCGAGCACCCGGAGGCCACCCACCAGGGCGGTCATCTCGGGGGCGGACAGGTTCAGCATGAAGGCCTTGTCGATGAGCATGTGCTCGGTCGGCACCGCGCCCTGCTTGGCCACGTAGTTGCGGAACCCGTCGGCCTGCGGCTCGAGGTACCCGAAGGACTCGACGTCGGTGCTGTCCTGATCGGCGTCGGTGCGTCCTGGGGTGAACGGCACGCTGACCGAGTGACCGGCTGCCGATGCAGCGGCTTCGACCGCAGCCGATCCCGCCAGGACGATGAGGTCCGAGAGTGACACCTGGGCGCCACCCTTGCCGTTGAACTCGCTCTGGATCTGCTCGAGCTTGGACACCACGGCACCCACACCGGCCTGGACGTTGACGTCCCAGCTGGCCTGGGGCTCGAGCCGAACTCGGGCTCCGTTGGCGCCGCCCCGGAAGTCGGTCGACCGGTAGGTGGAGGCCGCAGCCCACGCGGCGCCGACCAGCTGGTCGACCCCGAGACCCGATCCGAGGATGGCCGCCTTCAGTTCGGCGACGTCACCATCACCGATCAGGGCACCCTCGTGTGCGGGCACGTTGTCCTGCCAGACGAGCAGCTCGCTCGGCGACTGCGGACCCACGTACCGGATGGCCGGGCCCATGTCGCGGTGGAGCAGCTTGAACCAGGCCCGAGCGAACGCGTCTGCCAACTGGTCGGGGTTCTCGTGGAAGCGCTTCGAGATCTCCAGGTAGGCCGGGTCGGTGATGAGGGCCATGTCGGCGGTCGACATGGTCGGCGGGTTGAACTTCCCTTCCACGTGGGCGTCGGGGACGAGGAACCCTTCCTTCACCTCGCGGGGCTGCCACTGCTGGTGGCCGGCCGGCGAGAAGACCAGCTCCCACTCGTGGGCGAAGATCGTCTCGAGGTACATGTTGTCCCACTGGGTGGGGGTGGGGGTCCATGCACCCTCGAAGCCGGAGGTGACGGTGTGCTCACCCAGACCCGACTCGTGCGAGTTGGACCAGCCGAAGCCCTGGTCGGCCAGCGCCCCACCTTCGGGCTCGGCACCGACGGCCTCTTCGGGGCCATTGCCGTGCATCTTGCCGAAGGTGTGACCGCCGACCACGAGGGCCACGGTCTCCTCGTCGTTCATGGCCATCCGGCCGAAGGTCTCCCGGATGTCGCGACCCGAGGCCATGGCATCAGCCACGCCGTTGGGGCCCTCGGGGTTGACGTAGATGAGACCCATCTGCACGGCAGCGAGGGGGCTGGCCAGCTCACGGTCGCCCGAGTAGCGGCGGTCGTCGAGCCATTCGTCCTCGGGACCCCAGTAGATGTCGTCCTCGGCGGCCCAGATGTCGGGGCGACCGAAGGAGAAGCCGAAGGTCTGGAAGCCCATGGTCTCGAGGGCCCGGTTGCCGACGAACACGAACAGGTCGGCCCACGAGATGGCGCTGCCGTACTTCTGCTTGATGGGCAGCAGGAGGCGGCGGGCCTTGTCGAGGTTGCCGTTGTCGGGCCACGAGTTGAGCGGAGCGAACCGCTGGGCCCCGGTGCCGCCACCACCCCGGCCGTCGTGCACCCGGTAGGTGCCGGCTGCGTGCCAGGCCATGCGGATGAACAGGCCGCCGTAGTGACCCCAGTCGGCAGGCCACCAGTCCTGGGAGTCGGTCATCAGAGCGTCGACGTCGGCGGTCAGCTGGGCGAAGTCGATGCCAGCCACGGCAGCGGCGTAGTCGAAATCAGCCCCGAGAGGGTTCGACGCCGGGTGGTTCTGGTGGAGGATCCGCAGGTTCAGCTGGTTGGGCCACCACTTCTCGTTGGATTGGGCCTCGTTGGAGGTGAGCGACCCCCACTCGGGAGTCTGGGTGGAACTGTCGGACATCTGTCCTCCTGGTTGTGCTGGTTGTGGTCGGTACCGGTGCGGGACGGCGACGGCTTGGGTTGATGCTACTGAGCGGGAGTCCCGCTCATGACACCGCGGATCGACATTCGGGGCAGGTGCCCCAGAAGATGACCTCGGCTTCGTGCACGTCGAAGTGCCAGGCGTCCGACGGGGTCAGACACGGCGCCTCACCGACTGCGCAGTCGACGTCGACCAGGCGGTCGCACCGACGGCACACCAGGTGATGGTGGTTGTCCCCCACCCGATCCTCGTACCGGGTCGGCGAACCGGCGGGCTGGATAGCCCGGATGATCCGATGATCGGCGAGGGCGGTGAGGGTGTCGTACACCGACTGGCGCGAGATGGCCCCGATCTCCTGCCGCACCGCCTCGGCCAACTCCGGGGCGCTGCTGTGTGGATGGTGGGCCACCGCGTCCAACACGGCCAGGCGCTGGGCAGTTACCTGCAACCCGTGCTCCCGGAGGGTGGTGGCGTGGTCGGCGTGCACAAAATTTATTCTCTGACAGATTCTGGACTCTGTCAACGATTGGTGCGATCTCAGTCCAGGGCGACGGTGAGATCGAAGGTTGCGTTCCCCCGGGTTCCCCCGACCACTAGTTGGTAGTCCCCACCGGAGGGGACAGTGATGTCGAGGCTCGTCGCCTCGGTCTCGATGGTCACCCCCGACGGATCGATCAGGTCCACAACGGCGTTGTCCTCCAGCGAGGTGATCGATATCCGCAGCCGAATCCCAGCCGAGGGCACCGGCACGGCGTAGTAGGCGCGCTCGCCGCGGATCACCGCACCCGACACCGTCGCCGACCCGCCGACCGACACATCGATGGTCTCGACAGCCACAGCAGACGACGCAGCAACGACCTCGAGACCGATGGACTCGAGAAGGAGGTCCCCTTCCCCTTCGCGCAGCACCCGCAGGGTGGAGGGCGCCTCATCGCCCTCGCTGATGGGACTGGACACGGTGTAAACCACATCGCTGTTGAGCCATGCCATCACGCAGGTGCCATCTCGGCAGTCCACGGTTCCGCCGTCCAGCTCGATGCACAGTCCCGCCTCCTCGTTGGCCCCGGCCACCATATTTTCGGGGCTCGGGCTGGCATCACAGCCGTAGTAGAGGAGGTCGCCCGTCCGGTTCACCCCCGTCCAGGTCTCCATTCGACCGATCGTGACGTGCCAGTCGGCGTTGGCCACGACCTGCCAGTCCGACCCCAGATCGATGAGGTCGCCGATCACGAACACCTTCCCCTGCTGTGCGGCTTGTGCATCCACCACCCGGTACACGACCCTGAACGTTCCACCGATCGCGACAGACGCTTGGTCGCACAGGCTCAGCGGCCCTTGCTGTGCGAAGACCTCGTCGTTCGGGTCGAACCCGAACACCATGCAGGAATACGGTGCCTCGGCCTCGTCCACCCACATGTCCTCGATGGTCACCACCTCGGGCAGGCCTGCATGAGAGGGGAAGATGGCAAGGTCCACAACGTTGGACGACGACGGATCGGCCTCCTCGTCACCGGGTTCCTCGTCACCGGGTTCCTCGTCACCGGCCTCCTCGTCACCGGCCTCCTCGTCACCGGGTTCGTCGTCGGCAGCAGCCCCGACGGTCGTCACGGTCACCGCCTCCCCGCTGTCGTTCTCCGAGCCGGCCTGGTTCGGCGGGGTGGCTTCATCGACCCCTGACGCCACCACCCCGCCGTCGCTGGGTTCGGACGAGGAAGCGCACCCAGCTACGAGGAGGGCAGCGGTGAGCAGCGCCAACATCCAGCGGAGGCGATGCAACGGGATAGGGCGGCGTGGGGGGCGAGCGAGCATGCGGCACCTTAGTGGTTGTGTGTCAGCCAAGCGTGGAAGTGCACCCGGTCGTCCGGCCGGCTGATCAGAACGTGAACCGGACCAGAGGGCTCAGGTATGCCCCGGTAGCGATCAACGCCTCACCCCACGGCGACATCGTGTTCACGACGCCGTCCAACTCGTCGCCCAGGACGGTGAGAGCCGGCCCCATCAACTCGTCGGTGCGGGCCTCGATCCGCTCTCTGAGGTCGCGGCCGGCCGGGGTGAGCGATCGGCCGCCATCAGCCAACAGGCCCCGACGGGCCAGATCCTCCTCGGCTGCCGCCATCTGGTCGTCGGTCCAGCCCCTGCCACCGGTGTGACCCCGGGAGCTCAGCCCCCAGTAGAGATCGCCCAGACGCCCGACCTCGAGCCCGTTCAGGCCCTCGGAAGACCAGGCCACGATGTGGGCATCACCCCGGTGCTCCCGCAGCATGTCGCACCCCCGCCACAGTCGACCGATGGGATCGTCGGGGAGGGGCAGGTCCCGCTGGCCGGCGAACAGGGGCCGGCCGGAGACAGGCAGGGCCTCGACGGCCGCGAGCAACCGCTGGGCTACCTCCCCCATTGCGGCGTGTTCTCCCAGCACCCGGCGCAACTGGGCCACTGCTCCACCCTGGCGGGCCTCCCACATGACATCGGCTGCCGCGACCTGCTGGCCCCGGACCACCAAGGGGGTCATGACCTCGGGAGCGAACACCCCGAAGGCGGCCACCAGAACCGACGGACGGGCATCGCCCAGCAC
>JAYPWI010000054.1:0-12438 GCA_038135065.1 Acidimicrobiales bacterium | reverse complement strand
TCGTCTGCGTCGTCGGGGGTTCCCGAGGAGTGGCCGCGCACCGACGCGAGGGTAACCAAGGCCATGCCCTGTGTGTCCGCGCCCCTCGGGAGGTGAGAGCGTGTCACTCGGTGTGGTCGGTCGGCCGACAGGGCCTACCATTGGCCTCGATGGCCTCTCCGCTAGACGACGCTGGCGACACCTGGATCGCCCTGACTGCAGAGCGGCTCCTCGTCGGCGCGGTGCATGACTGGTGCGTTCGTCCCGATTGCGGAGCCGTGGTCGTGTTCAGTGGCACGGTCCGCGACCATGCCGATCATCGCACCGGGGTCGTGGAACTGGAGTACGAAGCCTACGAAGAGCAGGTCGAGCCGCGGCTTGCGGCCATCGCGGACGAGATGCGGGTTCGGTGGCCCGACCTTGGACGGGTGGCCCTGGCTCACCGCCACGGGGTCCTTGGATTGGGCGAGGTCAGTGTGGTGGTCGGTGTGTCCTCGCCCCATCGGCCCGCAGCATTCGAAGCGGCTCGATTCGGCATCGATGCGCTGAAGGCGACCGTGCCGATCTGGAAGCGAGAGGTCTGGGACGGTGGCGAGGATTGGGGCCTCGCAAGCCAGGACATCACCGACATCGGTGCTGTTGGTGAGAAGTTGGAAGCCGAGGGCCGCTCATGATGGCCGTTCTGTTCCTGGCGACGGCACTGATCATTCCCCTCTTTGGGCTGGCCGTCCTTGCACTGAAGGGCCGGAAGTCCCAGCCGTGGGATTCCGAGATGCGACAGTTCCGCAGTCGTCTCGATGCCCTTCGGCCGAGAGACGACGACGAGATTCGTTGGGCGGTCCGCGAGGCCTCCGACCCTGACGGGAGGACCTCCGCTGGCTCGTGACCTAGCGATCGATCTCGGCACTGCCAACACACTGGTGTACGAGCGCGGCCGAGGCATCGTCCTCAACGAACCGTCTGTGATCGCGCTCAACGAGCGATCCGGTGATGTCCTGGCGGTCGGGCGTGAAGCGTGGCAGATGATCGGCCGGACACCGGCCTACATCGTTGCCGTTCGCCCGCTTCGCAAAGGGGCCATCACGGACTTCGACACGACCCAGCGCATGATTCGGCTGATCTTGCAGCGGGTCGGCGTCGGCCGCTTCGGCAAGACCCGGGTCGTGGTCTGTGTGCCCTCGGTCATCACCCCCGTCGAGCGACGGGCGGTCACCGAGGCTGCCCGTCGAGCCGGAGCCTCCGATGTTCGGCTCATCGATCAGCCCATGGCGGCCGCCATCGGGTCGGGGCTGCCTATTCACGAGCCGGTCGGGAACATGGTGATCGACATCGGCGGTGGCACCGCCGAAACGGCAATGGTGTCGCTCGGTGGGGTGGTGTCGTTGAAGGCCATCCGAGTGGGGTCGTTCGACTTCGACGCAGCGTTGCAGGCCTATGCGCGCCGGGTTCACGGAGTTGCCATCGGTGAGCGCACGGCCGAGGAGCTGAAGGTGCAGATCGGGTCGGCATGGGCCGGTGACGATCAATTCGATGCCGAGGTCAAGGGCAGGGATCTGACCACGGGTCTGCCGAGAACCTTCGTCGTCACACCCGAACAGGTGCGTTCGGCGCTCGCCGAGCCGGTGCAAACCATCGTCGACTCAGTCGTCGACTGCCTCAGTCAGGCCCCTCCGGAGCTGTCGCAGGACCTCATCGGTTCGGGCATCCATCTCGTAGGCGGTGGGAGTCTTCTGGCTGGTTTGGACCGCCGTATCGAGCACGAAGCCAAGGTGCCCGTCAAGGTGGTCGATACCCCGATGGAGGCTGTGGTCCTGGGGGCCGGCAAGGCACTCGAGAGCTTCGAGGCCTTGCAGGTGTCGTTCACCAGCTACGGGCAGGGTTCCTGAGGAGGATCGTGGCGCGCATCCCGTGGGTTGTGGCGTTGCTGTTGCTGCTGGGATGCGCCCCGTCGACGGCTCCTGATGTTGCCGTCGACACCACGCTTCCCCTTCGGGCTGCTCGGACCACGGGGTTCGACGGGGAGGTGCTCCGCCTCGGCGTCCTGGTGGACCTCAGCGGCCCCGCAGCAGTCCTCGATCAGCATCGCCTGGCCGGTATCGAGACGTTCTGGGCCGAGGTGAATGCTCGTGGTGGGTACGACGGGCGGGTAGCCGTTGAATTGGTGGTGCGGGATCACGGCGGTGATCCCGAGCTGGCCGTCGAATTGTTGGGCACAGTGGTAGGGGAGATTGCGGCTGTTGCGTACGCGTCCGAGGGAGTCGTCGACGCAATCCGACCGGTCGCTCTCGCGGCCGACCTGCTCGTCGTTGCCGGTTCGCCCACCATCGCATGGGAGGCCGATCTCGCCCTGCTGACGGCGGGAGTGCCCTTAGACCTCGTTCCGATCGCCCTGGCCGATGCCGACCCCGCAGTGCAGTGGTGTGTGGTGACGGACGACCAGCCGAATGGAGTCCGGGTGCGCCGGAGCCTGGAGGCAGCGGAGCGGGTTGTCGGGTCGGGTGCGGAGTTACTCCCGGTGGCGGAGTCCGGCGTGATCGTCGAAGCGGTCGCCGAAGCGGGCTGTGCAGGGGTGTACGTCGAGGCCGGGGCCGCCTTGGTCGGTGACCTCGTTGCTGGCCTCCCTGAGCAGGTCCGGCTGGCGGGCAGGTCGAGCGTGCTGTTCGGTGCGACCATCGGTCGAACCGACGTGCTGATGGTCGACGATGGTCCTCTCTGGGGGTCCGACGTGTCAGAGGGTATGGGAACCCTCTTGGCCGCACTCGAGCGCCATACCCCCGATGTGTCGCCCGACCCGCGGGTTCGGGAGGGATTCGTCACAGGCCTCTGGCTCGACGCGTTGCTCGTCGAGGGATTTGGGACCGGTGACGTGGGCCGTTCCCGGCTCCTGGATCTGGCCACGGTGCTGGGACCCATCGACTTCGATGGGCTTGCCCCATCGATTGATGTGGCGGCGGAACCACCGGTCCTGGCTCGCCAGATCCGCATGTACGAACTAGCCGATGGCGAGTGGTCGTATCTGGGCGCTCACCGGGCTGGTGCACTCGACGCGATCGCCGCTGCGGTGCTGGCCGGCGGCTAGTCGACCATCTCGCCGAGCAGATCACCGGCAAGGCCGCGCGTCTGACGATCGGGGTCGGTCAGTGCCGACTGCACCGCCGCTTCGGCTCGAGGGTCATCGAACTGATGCAACCCGATGACGGCCCGTCGTCGGATTGCGGCCCGTTCCTCACATGCTTGCAGCAGGCAGCAGATGATGGCTTCCTCGTCGACTCCGGGAGCCTGTCCGAGGGCGCCCAGTGCGGCGACTGCGCTTTCGCGACACAACTCGTCTGGGTGCTGCTGGGCCACACCGATCAGGTCTGCGAGCGGGCCAGGGTCCTGGTCTCGCTCTCCGAGGGCGAAGGCGGTGGCCTCGACAACGGAGGGGACAGGGTCGGCAAGCAAGGGGCGAAGGTCGATGTCGAGATGGGGAATGGCTACGTCGACTGCCCTGGCTCGGACGATGGCAGAGGGGTCATGAAGTCCGTTGGTGATCTCTGATCGCGACAGCGCGTCGAGGCGAGCGAGGGCTCCCAGGGCGGCTGACCTGACGATGGGGTCGATGTCGTCCAGGCCGGAGCGGGCTGTCACGGCATCGCCTCGGTGCCCGGCGGCTGCAATGTGGAACCGTCGCTCTTCATCGGTGGGCGAGGTGTCGACTGCGTCGCTCATCGGATCACGAGCTGCAGGATCACGGCTGCCAGCGCGACCAGGGCTGCGGTCAGGACGAACAGGAACGCGCCTCCTAGGAGGGTGAAGGCAGACAAGCCGACGATGGCAATGAGCCTGCGCCACAACGGGGTGCCTCGATACGGCTGGATCTCCAGGGGCTGGCCCATGGGGCCCGGGCGTTCGAGTCCGAGGTGCCGTGCTCCCTCCGCCTGTGGTTCCTCGTCGCTCACCGTGAGATGCTCCTGCACGTCGGGGCCCTGCTGTCCGCTCCTGCGGCTCTTCGTGGCACGCTAGTGGCCACATGGAGGAGATCGACCGCGAAGGCACCGAACCAGAGGCGCCTCCCGAGTGGGAGAACCGACCGATCCCCCGCTGGCTGCGCGTGCTCGTCCTTGTGGTCGTGATCGGGATCGTGCCCTTGTTGCTCCTCGACCGTGTGCGCATCGGAGGGTGGGTGCTGACGGCACCGGGTGGGACGCTCGACATCGAGCCCTATGTGGAAGTGCAGGGCACGGCAACCTTCCCGACGGATGAGCAGATCCGTCTCGTCACGGTGAGGTCCAATCTCGAGCCCAGTGTGCTGGAGCTGATCGGCGGGTGGCTCGACGGAGCGATCAGGGTGCAGGACCGGCAAGACGTCCTGGGCTCCCGGACCGTCGAGGAGAACCGGACCCTCGGTATGCATCAGATGGCCCAGTCGCTGGACATCGCGTCCCGGGTGGCCCTCGAACGACTTGGGTACGACGTCATTACCGAGGCGGGCGCCCTGGTGATGGAGGTCGCTGAGGGCACACCGGCCGACGGGGTGGTATCACGCGGAGACGTCATCATCGAGGCGGCTGGGCAGGAGGTCGTGAACTCGACGGCCTTGGTCGGGCTGATCCAGGGGCTGCGGCCCGGTGATCCGCTGACCTTCACCGTGCTGGAAGCCGACGGTGCAACGCGGACGGCGGATGTGGTGCTCGGTGATCGGGATGGAACAGCGTTCCTGGGTGTCTCGATCGGTACCTATGTGGACCTGATCGACCTCCCGTTCGAGATCGACATCGATGTCGGTCAGATCGGCGGACCCTCGGCCGGGTTGGCGCTCACCCTCAGCGTGCTCGATCTCCTGACTGAGGGGCAGTTGACCGGGGGGTTGGACGTCGTGGCAACGGGCACGATGGATCCCCTGGGCTTTGTCGGGCCGATCGGCGGTATCGAGCAGAAGAGCCACTCGGTGTTGCGCGACGGGGCCGACCTGTTCCTCGTTCCGCTCGGCGACGTCGAAGCGGCGAAGGCTGTGATCGGGGACCGGATTCCCGTGGTCGGCGTTGCCACCCTCGACGAGGCCCTCGATGCCCTGGCCGCCCGCGGTGGCGACATCACAGGTGTCCTGCGAGCTGCTGGCTGACCCCCGGTTCGTAGTAGTTGCCGGGTGCGCTCCCAGCGGCCCCGATATCGGTACCCTCGGCTCACATGGTTCATACCGGTCGAGGCACCGTCGCTGTCGATCCCGACAGCGTTGCAGGAGCACGGTTCGCGCAGTCGTTTCGAGGCTATGACGCCCACGAGGTGCAGGCGTTCCTGCTGGCAGTGAGTGACGAGCTGCGGTCCTTGCGGGCCCGACTGGAGGACGCAGAGGAACGGGCGGCGACACTCGAGACGCGCCCGCCGTCGCTCCCCTCCACCGTGGGGGAAGAAGCGGGCCGGGTCCTCACGGCTGCCGAGGAGGCGGCGCGGGACATCCGAGCACGCGCCGAGGATGCGGTGGCCAAGATGCTGAGGGATGCCCAGGACGAGATCACTGCCGACCGGTCGCGAGCTCAGCAGGATCGGGCGGATCTCATCGCGGGAGCAGAGGCCGAGGCGGCCAGTGTCCGCGAGCTGGCGGAGGGAGAGCTCGAAGCTGCGCGCAGCGAGGGGCGGGCCATGGTTGCCGAAGCTCGCGAGGTGAGGGAGCGAGTGCTGGCGAATCTGGCGGAGAAGCGCTCGCTTGCTCGTCGGGAACTTGCCCAATTGAAGGCTGGCATCGACGAATTGCGGAGCTCGTATTCGGTGTTGGAGGAGCTGTTGGCGGCCAGCATGGGCGCCGTGGATGCCGCGATCCCCAATGCCCGGGCCGCAGCGATGGCGGCGGCCGAGAACATGATCGAGGATTCCAGCGCAGCTCACTATGCGTCGCCTGGCGTTCCCCTGGTCGTCGATGACGAAGAGGATGATGCCCGCAGCGAGCTTTCGGAACCGACCGACGAGCACACAGGTCACGACACCGATGCAACCGAGCGGGCGGCGGCGCAGCTCGAGGCGGCTCTCGAACATCTCGATCGGCTCGAACAGGTAGCGCCTGCGGCTGACGGCTTCCTGCACTCGGGAGCTGCCCCGGATGAAACTGTCGAGGAGGACGCTGAGGGTGCCGACGACGAGAAGATCGAGCCCGTCGACGTGTCGGAATCGGCAGTCGTCGAGTCGCAGGGGCTGTCCGAGGGGACTGACGATGAAGCCTCGGCATCCGTCGGCGACGGTGACGCCCTCGAGGGAGTCGGCAGCGCGGCTGTCATCGATCTCGATGCACGACGTTCTTCGCTCGGCTCGACCTCGTCGGCCTCGGAGCGGGAGCGCAGCTCGCTCGACACCGATGAACTCGATCTGAGCGCTCTTGCCGATGATCCCGAATTCGACCCGGTGCTTCCGAACGACGACGTCATCGAGGAGCGACGTCAGGCCGAGCGGCGGCAGCTCTTCGGCGCGCGGACGGGGTCGCCAGGGGATCACACCGAAGGCTCCCTCCTTGCGGACCTAGGCCCTGCGGACGGGCCGGTTCCGCTCGTGTCGGCTCGAGAAGCCAGCAATGTCGATGATCTCTTTGCGCGGATCCGGGAGAGTCGAGCAGGGGCAGTGGCTCAGGCTCGGGAAGTACTGAGCCGGACTGCCGAACTTCCCGTGGTAGAGCTGCCGTCCCAGGTGGAGGGGGTTCAGCTCGACGATCAGGCGGAGGACCTCGGCGGGCAGGAACCCGGAGGAACCCGAGACGAGGCCGGTCCGGCCTTGACGCACGGCCTGCCCGAACGGGACGTGACGATCGACGAGCTCCGGGCAGACGCGGCCCTTGCCCTCAAGCGGTGCCTGGCCGATCAGCTCAACGAGGTGCTCGATGTGCTGCGTCGAACCCCCGAGGGGGTGAGCGATGTGGCACTGCTGGTCCCCGAGGCAGCCGATCGTGCGTTCGGCGAGTCGATGAAGGACCAACTGCTGACAGCAGGTCGTCGCGGGTCACTCACCGGTGATGTCGATGTCACCGCCATCGTCCGGGCGGTCGGCACCGATGTCGGTACCTCGTTGCGAGGTCGCCTAGCTCCGTATCTCTTCGACGGGGACCAGTTGGAGCGGCGTATTCGAGGTGTGTACCGCGAGTGGCGGCGTGAACGGGTAGATGACCTCGCCCAGGATGCGTTGGCCGCTGCGTACGCCAGCGGTTTGTTTGCGAGCATTCCGGATGGGACACGGGTGAGGTGGGTGGTCCCCGAAGGTGGATGCTGTGGAGCGGAGTGTCACGACAACTCCCTCGCCGACGAGGTAGTGGTCGGCGAGCCGTTCCCCACCGGCGACCTGATGGCTCCGGCTGGCCCGGGCTGTCGAAGCCTGGTGCTACCGCGGGGCCGGTAGCCTCCTCTGCGTATGAAGCCTCCTCAGGACATGCCGCGGCCGCTGAAGCGACGAAATCGGGGGCGCATCCTGCTGGTGGTCTCCGCCCTCGTGGTGTTGGTGCTGATCACCTCGCTACGAGGTCTAGCCGGCTTCTACACGACCTACCTGTGGTTCGACAGTCTCGGCTTCTCGTCGGTGTGGGCCACCGTGCTGTGGGCCCGAGTGGGTCTGGGGCTGCTGTTCACCGCCATTTTCTTCGTCCTGCTCTGGGTCAATCTCTACATTGCCGACCGCCTGGCTCCTGCGGTGCGTCCGCCTGGCCCCGAGGAGGAGGTGATCGGCCGCTGGCACCAGGTGATCCAGGGGCGGACGGGCTTGGTGCGCTCTGGCATCTCCGTGCTGTTCGCGCTGCTGGCGGGCGCAGGGGTGTCGTCGCAGTGGCAGGACTGGCTGTTCTTCACCAACCGGGTCGACTTCGGCATCGTGGATCAGCAGTTCGGACGGGACGTGGGCTTCTACGTCTTCCAGCTGCCGTTCCTGAGCTTCATCGTGAGTTGGACGTTCGCTGCGATCCTGATCGTCTTCATCGTGACCGCTGCGCAGCACTACCTCAACGGCGGAATCCGATTGCAGACCCGGTCCCGTAATCGGGTCACCCCGCAGGTGAAGGCGCACCTGTCGTTGCTGCTCGGCTTGCTGGCCCTGGCCAAGGCCGTGGGCTACTACCTGGACCAATTCGAGCTGACCCTCTCGACCCGGGGCTTCGTCGACGGGGCGTCGTACACCGACGTGAAGGCCCAGCTACCCGCCCTCCGGCTACTGATCATCATCAGCGTGTTCGTGTTCGGCCTGTTGGTGTTCAACATCTGGCGACGCGGCTTTACCTACCCGGTGATCGCGGTTGGTCTGTGGGCCCTCGTGGCGAGCCTGGCCGGGACGATCTACCCGGCCTTCGTCCAGCGATTCCAGGTCGAGCCGTCCGAGTCGACGAAAGAAGCGCCGTACATCGAACGCAATATCGAGATGACCCGTATTGCGTTGGGCCTCGACAACGTCACTCCTCGACGCTTCGAGTTCACTCCCGAACTCAGTGCGTCAGCAGTTGCCAACAATCTGGCCACCGTCCGAAACGTACGCCTGCTCGACCCCGGGGTCGTCAAGGACACCTTCCAGCAGACTCAGGGCATCAAGAGCTTCTACGACTTCACCGACATCGACGTCGACCGCTACGAGATCAACGGGCAACCGACCCAGGTCGTGATCTCGGCCCGCGAGCTGAACCAGGGTGACCTTCCCAACGAGTCGTGGGAGTCACAGCACATCTCCTACACCCACGGCTACGGATTGGCGGCCGCTCCGTCCAATGCGGTCGACGCCAACGGTCGTCCCAACTACGTGCTAGCGGATATCCCGGCTGCTACGACCTCGGGTGCCGACAGTCTGGCCCTGACACAGGCCGGCCTGTACTTCGGTGAGGACCTCGACGGCTACGCCATCGTGGGTGCGGAGCGGACCGAGGTCGACTTCCAGCAGGCCGACGATACGGTCGAGAACACCCGCTACGACGGAGCCGACGGGGTGGGCGTGGGGAGTCTCCTGCGCCGGGCTGCGTTTGCACTGCGGTTCGCCGAACCCAACATCCTGATCTCCAGCCAGATGACGTCGGAGTCGCGCATTCTGTACATCCGTGACGTGGTGGACCGGGCTGAAACCCTTGCTCCGTTCCTGGACTTCGACAACGACCCGTTCCCCGCCGTCATCGATGGTGAGGTGAAGTGGATTCTCGACGCCTACACCACCAGTTCGATGTTCCCCTACGCCCAGGGGATCAACGCGAGGGCCGTGGTTCGGGGTGACCTTCGGGACAACGAGATCAACTACGTTCGCAACTCGGTCAAGGTGGTCATCGACGCTTACGACGGGAGCGTGGACTTCTACATCATCGATCCCGACGACCCCATGGCAGCCTCCTACGCCCGGCAGTTCCCTGAGCTGTTCTCCGACGAAGAGCCGCCGATGGAGATCCAACGACACTTCCGGTATCCCGAGGATTTGTTCCGTATCCAGACCGACATGTGGGGCCGGTACCGGATCAACGGAGCCGCCGACTTCTACGATGCGGCCGGGGCGTGGAGCGTGGCCCAGGACCCTGGCAACGCGGTCGGCGTTGTGGCCGAGGAGCAGGTCGTCGACGCCCAGGGTGTGGTGGTCAGCAGCACCGAGGTCCGGATCGCTCCGCAGTATCTCCTCATGCGTCTGCCCGAGGATGATGCAGAATCGTTCGTGATCTTCCGGCCCTTCGTGCCCTTCTCCGAGGACGACTCCCGTAAGAACCTCGAGGGCTTCATGATCGCCCACAACGATCCGGATCGGTACGGCCAGATCGAGATCTACGACATCGCCTCCGCGACCCAGGTCGACGGTCCTGCCCAGTTCAACTCGAACATCCAGACCGAGCAGGAGATCAGTTCGGCGATCACGCTGCTGAACCGTGACGGCTCGGTGGTGCGGCAGGGCAATGTGCTGCTGATCCCGGTGGAGAACTCCCTGGTGTACGTCCGGCCTCTCTATGTCGAAGCCACCGGTAGCACCGCTATCCCGGAACTGCAGAAGGTGATTGTCGGGGTCGGCCCCAACCTGGTCATCGGTGACACGTTCGAGGAGGCTCTCGAAGGAGCGGTGCCCGGCCTGGAGATCGATCTCGAACCCGACGGCTCCGTGTCGATCGGGGCCGGCGACAGTACCGAGGAGCCTGCGGAAGAACCCGACGACACTGTCGACGATGGTGATGCCGGGGGTGGCGACGAGGAGGCTGCGCCCGGTGGAGGGGACAGCGACGACGAGTTGTCCCTCGTCGAGCTGATCGAGGCCGCCCGCGACGCCTTCGACCGGGCCGATGCCGCCCTGCGCCGGGGTGACCTGGCCGCCTATCAGGAGGCCCTCGAAGAAGCCGAGGACTATGTGGCCCGGGCTGCGTTGTTGCTGCCACCCGAGGCAGATCCCCCCACTACCACCACCCAGCCCGCATCGGCCTGATCAGCGTGCCGGGCACGGTTCCAACTGCGCACGGGCCCGTGCAGGCCCCGGATTCGGTGCTGGTCGTGGTGGCACACCCCGACGACATCGACTTCGGAACAGCGGGCACCATGGCCTTGCTCACCCAGGCGGGTACCCGGGTGGCCTACTGCCTGGTGACCAGCGGCGACGCTGGTGACGACGACCTCACCCGCAGCTCGGATGAGCTTGCCGCCGAACGGATCGCTGAGCAGACCGAGGCGGCCCGAATCGTCGGTGTGACCGAGATCCACTGGTTGGGGCACCCCGATGGCATGGTGGTGGCAGATCTGGCCCTGCGCCGGGACATCGCCCGAGTGATCCGCCAGGTTCGGCCCGACGTGGTGATCACCCCATCACCCACTCCGAACTGGGATCGCATCTACGGCGCCCACCCCGATCATCTGGCCGCGGCCACCGCGACCATGGCCGCCGTGTACCCCGATTCCCGCAACCCTCGGGCCTTCCCCGAACTGCTCGACGAGGGGTGGGAACCCCACAAGGTCACCGAAGTGTGGATGATGATGCAGGAGCCGAATCGCTTCGTCGACATCACCGACACGTTCGACCTGAAGGTGGCCGCCCTGCGGGCCCACGTCAGCCAGACCGCTCGGATCGACGATCTCGAGGGCTTGCTGCGGCAGTGGGCGTCGGACCAGGCCGGGTCGGGTGGTATGGCCGAGGGACGGTTGGCGGAAGCGTTCCGGGTCATCGATACCGGCTGAGGTTCGAAACGGTTAGGGTCCGCTGGTGCCCGCCCCCCGGCAAGTGGACTCCCCTCGTGCGTGGTTGACCGTCGCCGCGACCTTCGTTGCGTCGGCAGTGAGCCTGGGCACCGTGTACAGCTTCGGTTCGTTCTTCGAGGCCATGGCCGCCGACTTCGGAACCACCAAGGGTGAGACGGCAGTGGTGTTCGGGGTGACGACCTTCGCGTTCTTCTGGTTGAGCCTGTTGACGGGGCGAGCAAATGACCGGTTCGGGCCTCGGCCCGTCCTGCTGCTGGGGGCGATCGCCCTGTTCGGCGGTCTGATGGCGACCAGCAACGTGAATTCGATCGCAGTGGGGTACCTGACATACGGGGCAGGAGCGGGTGTGGCCGGTGCCTGTGCCTACATCCCCATGGTGGCCACCGTTGGCGCGTGGTTCGAGCGTCAGCGGGCGGCGGCGGTGGGGATCTCGGTGGCCGGTATCGGGGTGGGGACCATGGTGATGAATCCGTTGGTGACCTGGCTGCTCGAGACGAACGACTGGCGGGCCACGTTCCGGTTGATCGGCACGGTGGGGGGTGCGCTGATGGCCCTATGTGCCCTGTTGATGGCCCGGCCTCCGGGGGTGGCGGGCTCGGCCCCGTCTCGCTTCGGTGAAGCGGCCCGCTCCGGGGTGTTCCGCCGTCTGTGGTTGGCCGGCATGTGTTCGGGTTTGACGCTGTTCGTGCCGTTCGTGTTCGTCGTGCCCTATGCCCGGGACCGGGGGTTCTCGGCCCAGGCCTCGGCCTGGCTGGTCGGCCTGTTGGGGGGAGCCAGCGTGTTGTCACGGGTGGTGTTCGGGTCGTTGTCCAAGCGGCTGGGCACCTTCCGGTTGTTCCGGATGGGGGTTGCCCTGTTCCCCACCTCCTATGTGGTGTGGTTGTTGGCAGGTTCGTCCTATGGGGCCCTGGTGGCCTTCGTGCTGGTGCTGGGCACCGGCTACGGCAGCTTCGTGGCTATTAGCCCGTTGGTGTTGGCCGACCGTTTCGGGGTGGTGGGACTGGGGTCGCTGATGGGGCTCTTCTACACCACCCAGGGTCTCGGTGGCCTGATCGGCCCGCCGGTGGTGGGTCGCCTGATCGACGGGACGGGGTCGTACCGATCGCCACTTCTGATGGGTGTCGCCCTCGGCCTCGGTTCGCTGGCCATCCTCACGAGCATCCGACCCAACCGTGCCGGGGGTCTCGACCCCGAGCCGGCCTGAGGTTGCGGTCCCGCTCACGAGGGGCCATACTCACAAGTCTTCGCCGCGGGGTGGAGCAGTCTGGTAGCTCGTCGGGCTCATAACCCGAAGGTCGCAGGTTCAAATCCTGCCCCCGCC
>JAYPWI010000053.1:0-13264 GCA_038135065.1 Acidimicrobiales bacterium | reverse complement strand
GCCCGTGTACGTCTTCAGCCTGATCCGACGCGGTGTCACCCCCCTCATCAACGCGGTATCCGTGGTGATGCTTCTAGCCTCTCTGCTCTTGGTAGCTCTCTCGCTGCTCGCCGAGCGCATGCGGGCTGCTCCGTCGGCACGACGATCGTCACCTGGTGACGGCGGTGACCGGCAATCACCTGATCTCGGCCCGGAAGGGTCGTTTCCCGTAACACCGACAGAAGGAACCCCAGCCCAATGAAACCGAAGCTCCTGCTCCGGCTGCTCGCTGCACTATTTGCCGTCACCCTGGTCGCGGCAGCGTGCGGCGGCGGCGATGATGCTGCTGACGGCGGTGGTGACAGTGCCGCAGCCGACGGCGGCGCAAGCGACGACACGGCCAGCGACGAGGGGTGCGCCGTCGGTGAGACCGATGGTGATCTGAACCTCTACAACTGGTCCGAGTACATCGACCCGGACCTCGTTGCCGCCTTCGAGACCGAGTACTCCGTGACGGTGAACCAGGATTTCTACGACTCCAACGAGCAGATGCAGCCCATCATCTCGGCCAAGAACAGCGGCTACGACCTGATCGTGCCGTCGGACTACATGGTGTCGATCCTCATCGAGTCGGGTGACATCGCTCCGATCCAGAAGAGCGCGGTGCCCAATCTTGGCAACCTGGCAGACGAGTTCGCCTCGGGCCTGCCCTACGACCCGGCTGGCGACTACTCGGTGCCCTACCAGTGGGGCACCACCGGGCTCGGCGTCGATCTCGCTGTGACCGGGGAGGACGTGCCGCAGACATGGGGTCTCGTCTTCGACGCAGACCTCGCTGCCCAGTACGGCATCGACGGGGCGATCACCCTGCTCAACGACCCACGGGAGACCATGGGGGCGGCCCTGAAGTACCTCGGGTACTCGCTCAACTCGACGAGCGAGACCGAGCTTGAAGAGGCCAAGGCCCTGGTGGCCGCAGCCAGTGACCGTATCGCCGCCTTCGACTCCGATCAGTACGACGAGTTGCTGGCCGCCGGCCAGTCCGCCGTTGCCCACGGCTACAGCGGCAACTTCCTCGTGCAGTTCGACGAGGCAGATGATCCCGAGCAGTACACCTACTTCGTCCCCGAAGAGGGTGGCACCCGCTGGGTGGACAACATGGCGGTCGTCATCGACGCACCCCATCCGTGCACGGCGCATACCTTCATCAACTTCATCCTCGATGCCGAGAACGGCGCAGCGTTGACCAACTGGAACTACTACGCCAGCCCCAATGCCGCATCGGTCGAGTTCATCGATCCGGAGATCCTCGAGGACCCGATCGTGTACCCACAGGATCAGAGCAAGTTGGAGTTCATCGCCGACACGGGCGACTTCGAGATCAACTTCTCGGACGCCTTCGTGGAGGCCAAGGGCTGATCGACCCTCGAACCTGAACATCGAGAGGGGCCCCGCTGCATTGCGGCGGGGCCCCTGCGCGTCCCGGGGAGCATCAGGGGAGTGCGGGAGTGTGGTCCCGGATGAAGGGCAGGATGCGCTCGAGGACGGGTTCGAGCGTCGGAGCGATTTCGAACCTCGAGTTCTCGATCAGGGTGGTGGCCGCTCGGGAGTTGGGGATCGGGTGCAGCTCGTCGGTCTCGTCACCGTGATGGAGAATCAGCGTCGCCGGGATCCTGAGGGCGGCCAACTGTTCGTCCGTCATCCCCAGCGCCGTGGTGTGCCTGAAGGAGCGGAGGTGTTCGCCCGAGCGCTGCATGGCGGCAAGGAACTCGGCGACGTCTCCGCCGAAGAAACGTTCCCGCTGCTCGGGCCCGTTCCGCTCGACGTAGGCGGCCCAGAACGGGGTGGCGGCCAGGGCCTCCATCGAGGTGATGCTGTCGTCGCCGATGTACTTGAGGTAGTACTCCTCGGGGAGTTGCTCGGATGCGATCGGTCCACCGGTCAGCGGTGCGATCACCAGGGCGGCCACATCTTCGGGGTGCCGCTCGGCCAGCACGAGGTTGGATCGGGCACCCGATGACATCGTGTACAGCGCGGCGGGGGCAATGCCGAGTCGATCGATGAGGAAGTGGAGATCGTCAGCTTCCTCCAGCGACAGGGGGGTGTCGCCGAAGGCGATGTCCGACTGGCCCATGTTGCGTCGGTCCCAGATGACGACCCGTAGGTCGGGGTCGGCGGCAGCCACGTTGCGGGCGAAGCTCCGGAAGCCCTCGCAGTCGCCCATGCCGCCCGGGGTGACGACCAGGGGGAGGGTCCCCGTCGGGTTGAAGATCTCTACATGGAGGGTGACGTCCCGCTCCGGGCGCAGGTCGATGGCATGGGTCTCGTGCGCCACCTGCTCAGCGCCCGGTGAAGGTTCGGCATTGAAATAGAGGGCGAAGTACGAGTTCGCTGCGGCCCCTTTGAACAGGGTGACATGGTCCTGGTCATCGGTTGGGTCCGGGTCGCCGGTTGGTTCTGGGTGGGAGGTGTTCATGGGGGCTCCTGTTCGCAGAGAGGGACGGGGGTCGGCCCATGGCAGGGCGTGGAACATGAGGGCGGTGATGGCCGTCAACTGGTCTCTCGTGGGGTGCTGCCGGGAGAGCGCAGCAATGGCGACCACTTGACCGAGGAGGTAGGCGGCGACAGCAGCCGGGTTCGCCGACGTGGCGATCTCGCCCTGGCGTCGGGCTCGCTCGGCCCATGCAGTCAAGGCCAGCGCCAGGCGTTCCTGGAGGTGGGCAACCCGGTCGACATGGACGGATCCCTCGCTGCGCGCCGAGACAGCTGCGTCACCGAGGAGGCAACCGTTGGGGAGGTTGGCGTCGAGGGCCTTCTGGCACAGGGCATCGAACATTGCGTCGATGGCGGGAGCAGCGGGGCCCGGACGATCGAGCAGCGCGATGATCGGCTCGAAGTGCTGGGTGAAATACGCGTCGAGTGCCGCCGCGAAGGCAGCTGCCTTGTTGCCGAAGGTCCGGTAGAGGGTGGGTTTGCCAACTCCCAATCTGGCGGCGATGTCATCGAGGTTCGTGCCCTGATAGCCGCCCGCCCAGAAGCTTTCGACGATGGCTGCCGTCGCCTGCTGCGGGTCGAGGGTTCGTGGACGTCCTGCGGGCACGATTGGGTGACGCTCCTCGCCGGCTGGCCTAATGCGTACTGCTTAGTACGAATATCGGTGATGGGCAATCGGCACCCCCGCTGGCCCGAAGCGCTCGCAGGGGTCGTCGCTGCAGGATCTTGCTACCGTCGAGGTGTAGTGAACGAGACAGCGCAGGACGTCGAGCACCTCGATGGGCGGGTCGCTCGACGACGTCGCAATGTCGAGACGGTGCTCGATGTCGTCCTCGATCTGTTCGCCGAAGATGCGTTGTTCCCGACCATCGAACAGGTGGCCCACCGTTCGGGGATTTCGCCTCGCTCGCTGTACCGCTACTTTGCGGACGCAGGGGAACTCCTCGAGGCGGCAATTGCCAGGGGCCGGGCCGCGAGCACTGTTGCGTCGTATCTTCCGGCCATCGGCCAGGGGCCCCTGGAACAGCGCATCGAGGACTTCGTGGCGATGCGTGTGGGGCTGTACGAGCAGTTCGGGGCTCGCTACCGGGCGACGGTGGCCAACGCCCCACACCATCCCCGCATCGCCGAGGAGCTTGCTCGCAGTGAGGGCGAGATGCGGCGACAGTTCGAAGCGCAGTTCGCAGATGTTCTCGACCGGTGCCCTCCCTCCGAGCGTGCGTCGGTCAGTGCAGCAGGAGATCTGATCACCCAGATCGGGGGGATTGCCTATCTGCGCCGAGAGGGCGGCCTGTCCGACGCTGACACGCAGCAGGCCCTGGTCGTCTCCCTGACCCGGCTGTTCGGCTGATCGCCACGGCCGCCACGGCCGCCACATCGGTCGGGCGCTGAGCCTCAGCCGTTGTCGTCCGGGGCGAAGTCCTCCCACCGGGGTGCTGCCGCGGGGTCCGGTGTAGTTGGTGGTGCAGCAGCAGGGTCGAGGTCGGCGTCCCCGGCGCGCGGCAGGGCCTCCGGGCGCAGGACGAGTGCGGCGAGTCCGGTGGTGATCGGTACTGCGGCAACGAGGCCAATTGACCCGCAGAGGGTGCGGACGATCTCGACCGCGATGATTTCGGAGTTGGCGACCGTGGCCAGTGACTGGTCCGAGATGGCGAACAGCAGCAGGAGGGGCATGCTTGCTCCGGCGTAGGCGAGCAGCAGGGTATTGACCGTCGACGCGATGTGGTCCCGGCCGACCCGCACCCCCGATGCGATGAGAGAGCGTGTGGGCAGGTCGGGGCTTCGGTGACGAAGCTCTGCCACCGTGGCGACCTGGGTGACCGTGACATCGTCGAGGGCCCCCAGCGCACCGATGATCGCCCCTCCGAGCAGCAGGGCGCCGAGGTCGACGTTCTCGGCGACAAAGGGCAGAATGAGCCCTTCCTCGGTGGCCAGGCCGCTGAAGGTGGCCAGTTCGAAGAAGATCCACGATATGACCAGGGTGAGGGTCAGGGCGGCGAGTGTGCCGGCGAGGGCCACCGTCGTGGTGGGTGTGAAGCCGTGAGTGAGATACAGGCTCACGAAGGCGATGGCCGAGGCGGCGACCACGGCGACGAGGAGCGGGTCGTTGCCGTCGAGGACCGAGGGGGCGACGAAGGCAACCAGCAGGACCAGGGTGGCGGCCATGGCGAGAAGGGCCAATGCCCCCCGTACCCTGCTGAGGGCGATGACCACGACCGCAAACAGCACGGCGAGAATGGTCAAGGGGGTGCGTCGCTGCAGGTCGGCGAAGAAGTAGTAGTCGGTCGTCGCCTCGTACCCCAGCACCACGCCATCCCCGACGCTGAGCTCGGGGAAGGTCTGATCGAACGTGGTGTTGATCTCAGGGAGGGACACGAGGCTGGCTGTCGCAGGGCCGTTCGTGAGCTCGAAGGTCAGGGTTCGGCAGGTCTGTGGGTTGTCGGGCGTCGAGTAGCTGCACTGCCCCTCGTTGACGGTGACAACGGTGGCATCGACCCGTTCGGTCACCAGGCCGATCTGGCTGGCGTTGTCTGTCGCCTGACGTTTGCCCTCGCCGCTCGGCCAGAGCACGATGAGGCCGATCACCGTCAGGCCGGCTGACGCGATCACTGCGAGGGCCACCACGCGCAGCACACGGTCGCCCATCCATCGGGCCCATCCACCCGGGAGGTCGTGTTCGTGTCCGTGCGAGCCGCCCACTGCCGAGAGGCTAAGGGCCGCCGGCTCTCATCGGGTGGAGGCCGCCCGGCTCCGTCAGGAATCCCCTGCGATCGCCGTCACGGCGTCGAGCACCTCGGCGGCCCGGTCAGGGTGGGGGATCGAGACCTGGAACTCGTCGATGCCGTGGAGGGTGAGCAGCGACGAGAGTTCTCGACGGCAGTCGTCGGCCGACCCGCTGATGACGAACTGGTCGATCCAGGCGTCCTCGACGAGGTGGGCGGCCCCAGCCGGTCCGCCTTCGCTGATAGCGGCCCGCAGGGCGGCGCGAGTGGCGTCGTCGAGTCCGAGGCGGCTACGAACCTCGGGGGGCGAATCGACCAGGCGGAAGGTCAGGGCGGCGCGGGCGTTGTCCCTGGCCTCATCGGTGGTGGCGATCATCGTCATATAGGTGAGGCGCGGGGTCGCTCGGCCGGCCGCGGCCGCCGCTGCCGCGATGGTTGCCACGTGCTCGCCGAGCAACTCCTTGTGGACGTAGGACAGGATGAATCCGTCGCCGAGTTCGCCCCCGAGGGCCATCACCTTCGGCCCTCGCCCTGCGAACCACACTGGGATGTCGGGCCGGCCGTAGTCGAGGGTGGCTCCACTGAACGACCCAGTTGGCCCTTCGTGGTCCACCCGCTGACCTGCCCACAGGGCTCGGCTCGTCTCGGCGAGGTCACGCATCGCCCGCAGTGGGGTGCGACGTTCTACGGCGAGCTGATCGAGGGTGAGGCCACCTCCGGCTCCGATGCCGAGGGCGGCTCGCCCGTTCGAAAGTTCGTCGAGCGAGGCGATCGCAGAGGCGGTGACCCCTGGATGGCGGGTGTAGGGGTTGGTGATCCCGGTGCCGATCATCACCCGTTCGGTCGCGGCGGCGATGGCCCCCAGGGTGACCCAGCATTCCCGCCCCGACAGGCCCTCGTCGGGGATCCAGACCCGATGACAGCCGAGGTTCTCGGCGTGGACCGCGGCCTCGACGATCTGACCGACGGGACCTTCGGGCATGATCATGCAGGCAATCGAGGGCATCGGGGGATCATCCTAGGGGGAGCTGGCAGACTGGCCGTATGCAGCTTGCGGGTCGAGTCGCGCTGGTGACGGGCGGCGCTCATCGGGTCGGTGGGGCGATCTCCCTTGCCCTCGCAGAGGCCGGGATGCGGGTCGCAGTTGGATATCGCTCGTCGCAGCACCTCGCTGTGGAGTTGGTGGAGGGCATTGCGGCGGCAGATGGTGTTGCTCGTCCCGTGTCGCTCGATGTTGCGGATCCGGTCAGCGTGGCGAGGGCGGTGAGAGAGATCGAGCAAGAACTCGGGGCGATCGGTCTGCTGGTGAACAGCGCATCAGTGTTCGCCCTCGACCGCTTCCCCACGGACGATCTGTCGGTGTGGAGGTCGACCATGGATGTCGTGCTCGACGGTGCCTTCCACTGCGCCAACGCTGTGGCGCCGTCGATGCTCGAGGTCGGCGAGGGAGCCATCGTCAACATCGTCGACCTCTCGGCATGGCAGCCCTGGCCCCGGCGGGCCGCCCACAGTGTGGCCAAGGCTGGCTCGCTCGCCCTGACCCGTCAGCTGGCGGTGGAGTTGGCACCCGCAGTGCGGGTCAATGCAGTTGCTCTCGGGCCGACCATCGCGCCCGATCGGTTCGACGAGGAGCAGGTCGAGCGGCTTGCCCATCGAACCCTGCTCGGTCGTTGGGCTGGTGGCCCCGCAGCGGGTGCCGCAGTGAAGTACCTGGCCGAGGCCGATGCGGTCACGGGGGAGTGCCTGACCGTGGACGGAGGCGAACAGTACGGACATGTAAGGGACCGGTTCGCCGACTGAGCGCTCACTGCCGAGGTGCCTTTATGGCATAGTGACTGTCAATAGTTGGCAGCGTGGCAGTCGGTCGATGACGGGTCGTGGTGCTCAGGCAGGAGGTCGCACGAGATGGCATCGATCCACACGGCATTGTGTGACCAATTGGGTATCGAGGTGCCGATCATCTCGGCTGGCATGGGGCCGATCGCGGGCCCTGAACTCGTTGCCGCAGTGTCCAACGCCGGTGGGCTGGGTGTGCTGGGTTGTACGTCGATGTCGGCGGCCGATGTGCGGTCGGTCATCCGGCGCACCCGGGCGCTGACCGACCGGCCCTTCGGTGTCGACCTGATCCTTCCGGCACGGATCGATCAGGGCGGGGCCACCGTGGAGGAGATCGCAACGCTGATCCCGCCCGAACACCGGCGAACAGCAGAACGGATTGCCCGGGGGCTCGGGGTGGACATCGGACATGACCAGGCGAATGGTGACCGTATGGCGCTCGGTACCGACGCCGAGTCCCAGGTCGAGGTGATCCTCGAAGAAGGGGTGCCGGTGTTCGTCGGGGCGCTCGGTTCACCGGGTTTCGTTGCTGAGCGCTTCCGGGAAGCAGGCACGACCGTGGTCTCGATCGTGGGCAGCACCAAGCAGGCGGTGGCCGTGGTCCGCGATGGAGCGCAGGTGGTCATCGCCCAGGGCACGGAGGGAGGTGGCCACACCGGTCATGTGGGCACCATGGCCCTGCTGCCCCAGGTGCTCGACGCGGTGGACGTCCCCGTGGTCGCTGCCGGAGGTATCGGCGACGGCCGCGGTATGGCTGCGGCGTTGCTGATGGGCTGTCAGGGGGTCTGGGTCGGGACCCGATTCCTCGCCACGGACGAAGCAGGTATCGCGGGCTGGCAGAAAGCGGGCATCCTGGCCGCGGCAGACCAGTCGCCGGTGATCAGCCGGTCCTACACCGGCAAGCGGTTCCGCATGTTGCCCAACAGGTGGACCGAAGCGTGGGAGATGGCCGAGGTGGATCCCCTTCCCATGCCGCTGCAGCCCGTGCTGGCCGGCTCGGTGCTGGGCGATCTTGGCACCGACCGAGGGGGTCGGGAAGGGGTGTCCATGAACGGTGCTGGCAACATCGCGGGGCTGATTGCCGACGTCGTGCCCGCTGCCCAGGTGGTGGCGGACATGTCACGCGAGGCGGCTGAACTGCTCACTCGCGCCGCGCAGCTGCTGCGCTGACCGGACGGCCGCCGGCCCGCCCGGGGTGTGGCCGACGCCGTCGACCACACCCGGGCTCCGCCGGACTCAGGAACAGCTCAGCGTGGTGATGAGACCGCTCTCGTCGAACACGTCGTGGATCCCCGACGGGCTGACCAGGCTGGTCACGCAGATGTTGGCGAGGTTGACATCGCTGGTGCCCGCAGCCAGGTAGACGGCGGCGGCGATCGGGTCCGGGTCGGGGCCGCCGGTCGGCCCCACCAACCCGGCTTCGATACCGGAGACCTTCACGTCAGTGATGCGCACATCGCTGGAGTCGGTCATCACAGCCAACCCGGCCGCGAGCCCAGTCCAGGACTCGATGTTCTCGATCACGGCACCCTCGACGGCCACATCGCTGGAGCCTGCGAACGTGTACGCCCGTACGGCATTGCCCCCATAGCTCTCGAGGGTGGCGTTCGGGTTCGAGAACCCTCCGGTGTAATCACCACAGGCCATCGACCCCGAGGCCCCGAAATTGGCCAGGCCGTCGACCGAGGTGTCGATCAACTGGACGTCGCGAGCGGCATCCATCTTGAACGCGATGGAGCCCTTGTTGACATGGAACATCGAGTCGCCGTTGCACAGCCATGATGCGTCGATCGACTCGAGGGTTTCAGAACCCGGTGAGCCCTCCACCCAGTCGATGACCGCCGAGTTGATGTTGAGGCGGCTGACGTCGAGGTGCATGCCCTCGAACTCGCCGTTCAGCGCTGCCTTGGCAATGAACGCTTGTGCGTTGGCCACCGGGTTACCGACGTAGCGGGCTTCTGACTCGTCGAGGCTGGTGACCGTGACGGGTTTCGCGGTGTCGGGGTGGAGGTTGCGCAACTGGAACACTGCGCCAACCGGGTCGATGGCCGCTGTGCCGTGCCCGGTTGCATCGCCGCCGACGTCGAGGGCGACCACCTCGTTGATGAAGGCCTGTTGGTCGAGGACGTGCACGTTTCTGAAGGTGATGTCCGATGAGAGGTTGTCTGTCTCGAGATTGCCCATCACGGGGAAGCCGTTCACGGCGACGCCCACCTGGTTCACCAGGAACGAATAAGAGTTGCCGTCGACTAGACCGAACGGGTTGTGGAACAGGGCGTACTCCGTCGGATGTTCCATCGGATCGATCTGCGGCCGCGATGTGGGGTCCGCTGGGTCGATGATGATGTCCTCGTGGGCGGCGTTCACGGCCTCTCGCAGGCGCTGCTGGACGGCTGCGGCGGTCAGTTGGACGCCGTTGACGTCCAGGGTGGTCGTGGAGCCGCTGCGGACCAGGGCGTCGATGTATGGCGCTGCGAAGCGGGCACTCGAGAACGTGCCGAGGACGGGGACGTCCTTGCGATTGACGGCTGTCACGTTCTCGACGAGCAGGCCGTTGACCCCGTTGAGGGCGATGGCCCCGACCTCGTAGTCCACGAAGTCGACGTTGCGAACTGTGATGTTGCTGTTCGAGTTGCCGTGGATCCCGTGGTGCGAGCTCCGGCCGATCGTGCCGTTGGCGATGGTGACCGAGCTTGCAGCCTGTAGCTCTGCGCCGAATCCGTGGGGGCCCTGGTTCGGGATGAAGGGCTGGTCGGCCAACTCGATGACTGCGAAGAATCGTTGCAGCAAGGCGTGCTCAGCGCTCTGTTCGATGGTGAACCCGTTGAGGTCGAGGGTGACATCGTCGGTTGTGATGGCGATGGCCGCGAAGAAACCGATGCCGTACGCGGCCGGGTTGTACCGGGCGTCCATCGGGCCTCCGGGGGTGAAGGAGCCGTCGTAATCTCCGAACTGGGTCGGGAGCGGGTTGCCGGAGCTGTAGGCGTCCACCCCGTTGTTCCAGCCCAGTTGTTGGGCGACCGCCGGCGGGATGATGCGGTTCTGCACGGCCGAACTGAGCGCAGACGGTGAGTTGGGGTTGAACGAGATGTTCTCGGTGAGCACGTATTCGCCCGGCTCATCGATGATGTAGGTGCCATAGGAGAAATCGTCCGATGTGAGATAGGTCACCTCGTCGGCGGCGAAGGCAAGCCCGGTCGGCGTCGACGGGGCTTCCTGAGTCGCAGCTACCGGGTTGACCAGAGGGGCCTCGGAGGTGCCGGTGCCCGCTTGCTGGCCCTGGGTGCACGACGCGAGGACTGCTGCGCCGGCGAGGAACACCGCCAATCTGGCGGCGCGGCTCGAAGTCCGTACTGCTAGGGCTCCCGCTGCAAGCATGACATCTCCGTTCAGACGGACGGGTCGGATTCGGCCGACTCTCCTTTGATTCAGTCGGCGGCTGGCCGTCCTTGTTGAGGGCACAACTCACATCGCGAACGGTCACCTCGACACTGGCCCCAAACAATCGTCAGCATGACTGCCATAAGCTGTCGATGCTTGGTACGTTCAGGTGGTCAGTCGGGGCGAACGCCCTAACGACATGGGGGATGCGGCGTGGACATCGTGCTGACCGGAACCGGCTCGCCGATTCCTGACCCTCATCGGGCCGGACCATCGACCCTCGTCAAGGCGGCAGGCACCCATGTGCTCGTCGATGCCGGAAGGGCCACCGTCATGCGGATGGCGGCTGCGGGATCGCTCCCTCCGATGCTGTCAGGAGTGCTGATCACCCACCTTCACAGCGACCACGTGTGCGCGCTGAACGATGTGATCACCACCCATTGGGTGATGAGCCAGGGGCGCGCCACCCTGGCGGTGTTCGGACCCGTCGGGACAAAGGACTTCGTCGATCGGCAACTCCATGCGCTCGAGGCGGACATCGGCTATCGAATCGCCCATCACGAGGCCCTCGCCGAGGGCCCTCGGGTCGACGTGACCGAAGTAGCGCCAGGTGACAGCTTCGACATCGGCCCGCTTGCCATCACCACCGCGGCCACCATGCACGCCCCGGTCCGGCCCACCATCGGATACCGCCTCGAATGCGAGGGCGCTGCGGTGGCGTTGGTGGGCGACACCGTGCCCTGCGAGGGGGTCGATCGACTTGCTGCGGGAGCCGATGCCTATGTCCAGACGGTCATCCGGCAGGATCTGGTGCGGGCGATTCCCAACGAGATGATCCAGGACATACTCGACTACCACTCCGGCGTCGACGATGCGGCTCGAACAGCCGCCCGGGTGGGGGCCCGCCGGCTGGTGCTTACCCATCTGGTGCCCAGCCCCGCTGCGGGCCAGTACGCAGAGTGGGTAGCCATCGCTGCCCAGTATTTCGATGGCGAGGTCGTGATCGGTGACGACCTGACCACCGTGACGATCTGACAGGCCCGAGGTGCATCACGTGGACGGCATCACTCCGATTCCAACGTTCGAGGGTCGCATCGGGCCCACCTTGGCTGAGTCCGAGCCCTGCTTCTCGACCCACCCTCATCCGGGCGAGGGGTCACCCGATGTGGTGGTCGTCGTGCTCGACGACACGGGCTTCGCCCAACTGGGCTGTTACGGGTCTGACATCGATACGTCCAACATGGATGCCCTCGCCGCTGGTGGTCTGCAGTTCACGAACTTCCACGTCACCCCGCTGTGCTCACCGACCCGAGCGTCGTTGCTCACTGGGAGGTCACAGCACGCGGTGGGAATGCGGTCAGTGTCCAATCACAACACCGGGTTTCCCAGCCAGCGGGGGCACATCTCGGACCATGCAGCGACTGTCGCCGAGGTGCTGCAGACGCAGGGGTATGCGACCTTCTGCGCTGGGAAGTGGCACCTCGCACCGACCGTCGACACCTCGTCGGCCGGACCCTTCGACCAGTGGCCATTGGGCCGAGGCTTCGACCGCTTCTATGGGTTTCTCGAGGGTGAGACCGATCAGTTCCATCCCGAGTTGGTGGTCGACAACCACCACCTCGAACCCCCGGCTCAGCCCGGCGGCGGTTACCACCTGAGCGAGGACTTGGTCGATCAACTCTTGCTGATGGTCTCCGACAGCGTCGGAGTGCGGCCTGATCGTCCGTTCTTCGCCTATCTGGCATTCGGGGCCACCCATGCCCCCCACCAGGCCCCGCCCCAGTACCTGGAAAAATATCGCGGTGCCTACGACCGGGGGTGGGACGTCCATCGCGCCGAGTGGTTCGACCGCCAGATCGCCGAGGGCGTCATACCTCGCCATACCCGGTTGGCCCCTCGGAACCCCGGGGTAGAGCCATGGGCCGAACTGCCTGATGCCCACCGTCAACTGGCGTGTCGGCTCCAGGAGGCCTTCGCGGCGTTTCTCGATCACACCGATGATCAGATCGGTCGCCTGGTGGCCGGCCTCGCCGACCTCGGTCGACTCGACAACACCATCCTCGTGGTCATGGCCGACAACGGTGCGTCCCAGGAGGGCGGTCCGTTCGGGGTGCTCCACGAGATGAAGTTCTTCAACGGGATCCTCGAGTCACCCGATGAGGCGATCGCCCGGATCGATGACATCGGGGGACCGCACAGCCACACCAACTACCCCTGGGGTTGGGCACAGTGCGGCAACACTCCGTTCCGCTGGTACAAGCAGAACACCCACGAGGGAGGGGTCCACGTTCCCCTGATCGTTCATTGGCCAGCTGGCATCGGACCCCTTCATGCGGGCAGCAAGCGGCACCAGTTCGTCAACGTGGCGGATGTGGTGCCGACCGTGTACGAGCTCCTCGGCATCGAGGCGCCGACGGTCTACAACGGGCGTGAGCAACTCCCAGTGACCGGACACTCCTTTGCGAACATGCTGTCCGACCCCGATGCGGCCGCCAGCAACCGTCTCCAGTACTTCGAGCAGTTCGGGAGCCGGGCCCTCGTTGCCGAACTGGACGGGCGTTGGTGCAAGGCGGTGACCCGCCATGTCCAGGGCCAGCCCTTCGACGAGGACCGCTGGGAACTCTACGACCTCTCCGCTGATCCATCGGAGTGCCAGGACCTGGCCTCTGAGGAGCCCGATCTGGTCGCAGAGCTCGTGGAGTTGTGGTTCGCAGAGGCCGACCGACACGGCGTGCTGCCCCTCGACGACCGGACCCTCGAGCTCTTCGCCGCTCGACCCGATGACCAGTCCCCCCATCGGACGACGCGGCGCTATCACTACCAGCCGCCGATGTCGCCGATCCCCGTCCAGG
>JAYPWI010000052.1:1851-13702 GCA_038135065.1 Acidimicrobiales bacterium | reverse complement strand
CACAGCCACAGCCCGGATGGGCCAGAGAGACGGGTCATGTCACGGTCGGTGGATTGGGAGCGGCCGACCCGGCCGGAGCCGCTGATCGGCTCGCCATCGCGGAGCGAGTCCACCTGTACGGGTGGGGATACGACGAACGGGATCGGGAGGTGCTGAGTGACTGCTTCACCCCCGATGGCACCTGGGAGGGCCACATCATGGGCACCGATCAGGTCGGACCCTTCAGCGGGCGCGACGCCGTGGTCGAGTTCCTCGCAGGGTTCTGGGACGAACAAACCGACCAACGCCGGCACATCTTCACCAACGTGGTGGTGAGCAACCTGTCCGCAGGTCGAGCGGTGGCCCACGCGTACCTCACCCTCACGGCAGCGACCGGGGGTGAACGAGCGACCGTCACCAACGGTCCGTACCGCTTCGAGCTCCGTCAGGACGAGGGCGTGTGGCGGATCTCCCGCCTGGCCGCCGGCTTCGACGCCCCCTTCTAGGAACCCTTCCAGGAATCGGAGTACGCAATGACGATCAGCCTCAGCGCACACGGGCCCCACGTCACCATCGTCACCATCGACAATCCGAGCAAGGCCAACGCCATGTCGAGGGCCATGCTGGCCGAACTGGCCGACGTGTGGGGTCAACTCGACGACGATGTTGCCTGCCGAGCCATCGTGGTCACCGGTGCGGGGGAGCGGGCCTTCACGGCGGGAGCCGACGTGTCGGGCGACCTGTCGGCCAGTGAGGACACCGCAGCCATGATCAACCGGGCCCTGCTCAAGACCGAGTCGTTCTCCAAGCCGATCATCGCCGCGGTCAACGGTGCCTGCCTGGGGGGCGGTATCGAATTGCTGCTGGCCACTGACGTCCGCATCGCAGCCCCCCACGCCACCTTCGGGCTGCCCGAGGTGCGGTGGGCGATCTATCCCTTCGGTGGGGCTGCTGCGAAATTGGTGCACCAGATCGGTCACGTACACGCCATGAAGCTCTTGCTCACAGCGGAGAACATCGATGCTGACGAGGCTGTCCGGATCGGTCTGATCAACGAGGTGGCACCCGCCGACCAGGTCATGGAGCGGGCCATCGCCGTAGCCGAGACCATTGCGGCCAACAGCCCCCGGGCCGTGCAGGCTGTGAAGCGGTTCGTGTCCTCCGGAAGTGCCGATGCGGCCCTCGCCCGCGAACCGTTCGAGCAGTCCTTGGGCGATGCGGTGCGGGCCAGTGCAGATTTCGCCGAGGGGGTGGCCGCCTTCAGGGAGCGGCGTCAGCCGAGCTATGAGTAACGCACACGGTTGGTGACCGTCCGCAGCGCAACCGCGATGCTGTCATGAACGGTGACAGAACCTACCCTGGCGAGGACCGAGGGGAGACGACATCGTGGAATTCCAGGACCTGGCCTTCGACCGGCGGAGCATTCGGGGCTACAAGCCCGACCCGGTCCCTCGTGCGCTGCTCGACGAGATCATCGAGGTGGCTGCCCAGTGTCCGTCGTCGATGAACACCCAGCCCTGGTACGTGCACGTGGTCACCGGGGAAGTTCTGGATCGAATCAGGCGGGGAAACACCGAGCGGATGCTCGAGACGGGCAAACCCGATCGGGAGATCCGAGGACACGGCCGCTACGAGGGTGAGCACCGGGAGCGGCAGAAGCGGGTGGCCGCCCAACTCTTCGAGGCGGCCGGGATCGGTTGGGACAACAAAGAACAGCGCCAGGACTGGGTGATGCGGGGCTTCCGCCAGTTCGACGCTCCCGTTTCGGTGATCGGGTGCATCGACCGCGACCTGTACGACTCCACCGAGGCCTACTTCGATCTGGGCCAGTTCGTGTACGGCATGGTCCTCGCGGCCTGGGACCGGGGTGTGGGTTGCGTGATCAACGGCCAGGGCATCAGCCAGTCATCGGTCGTGCGGGAGCATGCCAACATCCCCGAGGACCAGTTGATCGTCATCACGGTCGCCATGGGCTTTCCCGACGACTCCTTCGTGGCCAATGAGGTCGTGTCCGAACGGCGCACCGTGCCCGAGATCGCCACCTACCGAGGCTTCGACGACTGACGGGTGAGGCTCGACGCCGCGGCTCAGTTGCTGGGGCGGTGAGCCTGGGAAACCCACCGGTGGAGAACCGCACGGAGGTGGTCGACGCCTGGGCCGCCTCGGTGGGTGTCGATGTGGGTGCCGGACAGGCCGAAGATCGGTTGGGAACCCTCCCCGCTGGTGCCGGGGTAGGTGAGGCAGAGGCGAACGCCGCGGTCGCGGGCGAAGGCGACGGCGCTGTCGAGGTCGGTGATCGATCCGGCCGGGTCGCCGCTCATGTTGCAACTCGAACCGATGGGGGCGTGGTAGCTGCGATGGGCGGGGCCGAACAGCTTGTCGGGCATTGGTTCGGTCAGGCGCTCCATCAGCCGCATCGTCTCGGCGAGGGGGCCGCTCAACAACAGGCCCTGAAGTCGACCGGCGCAGATCACCGGGGTGTGGACGTCGTCGTCGGCTATCCGGATGCGCAGGAAGCTGCCGTGCAGGTCGCGACGAACGGCATCGATCCGGGATTCGTCGGACGGTTCGAGGAGATGACGGGAGAGCGGCTCATCGGGGGCGAGCTCGAAGAAGGCTCGACCGTCGCCCACGATCACCCCGTAGTACTTGCCTGGCAACCGCTGCTTGCAGCTGTCGAGTGACCGAGCTCCGGCAGCCGTGGCGGGGGCGAAGATGGCGAACACGGTGGGCAGCTGGATCAGGACGGGTTCCCGTCCGAAGGCCTCGACGAGGAGGTCGTCGGCGGCCGGGTCGGTGAGGGGGACGACCGAGAGGTCAGGTCGGGGCATCGGCGGTGGGGTGCTGCTCGGCGACGATCAGGTCGTCGAGGAGGCGTTGGGCCCGCAGGGCGCCCTGGTCGATACGTAGGGCCACCGGGGTAGCGGTCAGGCCGGGCTCGAGAACGATGTTGCGCTGCTGGGCTTCGATCATCGGCTTGTCCTGGTCCTCGAAGGCGAATTGTCGGAGTTCGCCGAGTTGACGGGCCACGTCCTCGGGTGGGTCGTCGAGGTCCTGGCACAAGTCCTGACGGGCTGCGCAGAAGTAATAGCGGGTGCGGTGATCGTTCTCGGGCACCAGCAGGTGCGCCCCGTAGATTCCGGCTCCGTCACTGCGGTCACCGTCGACCGGACACACCCCAGCGTCGTTGCGCAGGTTCGACGGGGGGTCCCACCGCATGGTGGTCCAGTGATCGACGGGTTGACCGTCACGGCGGTACATCATGTCGAACAATCCCGGCGGGGTGACGTCGTGCAGGAACCGGGAGGCGTACACGGTGTGGCCATGCTGCTCGACCTCGGTGGCCGCCCCGGCTTGGTCGGGGTCGCCGAGGATGCCCCGGTGCAGGAACGAAACGTGGGACAGGTCGAGCAGGTTGTCGATGATCAGCCGGTAGCCAGCCTCCATCACGATCATGCCCCGCGGGCTGGTCACCAAGCCCGCAGCGGGATCGAGGAACGAGTAGTCGGGGATGAGCGACTCGTCGGGTTCGCTGTCACCCATCCAGATCCACACGATGGTGTCCCGTTCGACCACCGGGTACGTCCTGGTTCGACAGCCGGCTGGGATGCGCCCGTTTCCGTGCGGGTTGAGCACACACGCGCCACTGCGGTCGTAGCGCAGGCCGTGGTAGGCGCACTCGAGGACCCCGTCGACCAGGCGCCCTCGATGCAGGGGGGCGAATCGGTGGGGGCACACATCGGCCATGGCCACCGGGGTCCCGTCGGGTCCTCGGTACACGACCACCGGATGGCCGATGATGGTGCGAGCGACCAGGGCATCGTCGACCACTTGTTCGGCCCACGCCGCCACGTACCAGCTCTCCCGAAGAAATGGCATCGGACAACCCTAGTTGTGGCGGTTCGGGCGTCGATCGATCGAGGCCCCGTCAGCCGATGGCCCCGGCGATCACCAGGTCTGCGATCTGGTCATCGCTGTATCCCAGGAGCTCGCCCAGCACGAACTGGGTGTGCTGCCCGACCAGGGGGCCTGCGAACGCAGGGTCGGGCTGGGTGCGGCTCCACCTCACCTGCGACCCCTCCACCGGGGTGGTGCCGTAGCGCTCGTGGGGGACCTGCTGCAGGTAGTTACGGTGCAGCAACTGAGGGTCGCTGACCACCTGGGCCGAGTGCTGCACGGTGTGGGCGGCCACCCCCAGGGCCTGGAGTTCGAGGGTGAGCTCGTCAGGGTCGTGTCCTGCGGTGAACATGGCCAGGGCGGCGTCGATGTCGGTTGCCCGCGATCGCCGGGTGGCACGGTCCCAGGCCACCCAGTCCGAGGGCAGGCCGGCGAGGCCGACCAGGGCCGGCCACACATCGTCGTGACAGGCGATGGCGATCCAGCGATCCGCTCCGTCGGGCCCCGCGGGGAAGGCGCCGTGGGGGCACAGCACGTGGTCGCCGTTGCCCAGCCGGGTCGGGGTCGTCCCATCGAGTTGGGCCTCGATGAGGCCTGCGGCCAGGAAATGGATGGCCGCCTCCGCTTGGGCGATGTCGAGGTACGCGCCCTCGCCCGTCCGCTGGGCATGGTCGACGGCGGCGAGCATGCCTGCGGCGGCCAGTCGCGGAGAGATGTAGTCGGTATACGCGGTGTAGGGACCCGCTGGTGGCCGGTCAGGCCATCCTGTCACTTCGTAGAAGCCGGCCAGGGCTGCCGCCAGGTTGCCGAACCCGGCGAATCGGGCCCGCGGACCCGTCTGGCCGAGCAGCGAGCTCGATGCCACCACCAGGCGGGGGTTGATCTCGTGCAGGACATCGGGGCCGAATCCCATGCGTTCCATGGTTCCGGCGGAGAACGACTCGAAGACGACGTCGGCCCAGCGGGCCAGATCGTGGACTACCTCCCGGCCAGCCTCCGAGGTGATGTCGAGCTCGAGTGAATGCTTGCCCGCCGCTGCGTTGTGCCACAGCGCTGTCGCGTCACCGCCCGTCTCGCCGGCCAGGAAGGGGCCGGCCGCCCGGATGACATCGGGCCGTGATTCGTGCTCGATGCGCACCACGGTGGCGCCGAGGTCGGCGAGCAGGCGGGTGGCCAGCGGCCCGGCCAGTACCCAGCTGAAGTCCAGGACCTTCAACCCGGACAGTGGCCGGGTGTCGCTCGATGCCTCGGTTGGACTGGCCGGTGGGTCCGAGCGCGGGCGCTGGGCGAGTTCGATCCGACGGGCATCGTCGGCACCCGCTGGGCGAGACGGTCCGAGCGCCCGCAGCGGTGGTCCGATGGTGCGGGCCCACGGTCCAGGCAGCTGAACATCGCTGCCCTGGAGGCGAGCGAGCTCCCAGTAGCCCCGCTCGGCGAACTGATCGAAAGTCAGGGTGTCGGTGGCCGTCGAGACGGGAGCGATGAGCAGGTTGCGGGCTGCCGCCTCCTCGAGGAGCTCGGCCTTGGACATCGACGAGGTCAGCCGCGCAACCGCATCCGTGGCCTCCACCAACAGCGAGGCATCGAGCTGGTCGGTGAAGATGAACTCGAAGAAACGGATGTAGTCCTGGTCGCGGATCTCGGCCGAGCAGTGGCCCTCCTCGAACACCCACTGCATCAGTCGCTGGGTGAAGCGGCCGATCATGTCGCCGAACAGGAAGGTGACTGCGACGTGACCGTCCGAGGCGGGATACACCAGGCGCATCACGTACTCACCATGGCGGACCCCGCCCCCGAAACGTCCCGGGGGGTGAGCCCCGACGGCGGCCGACAGCATGTTGCTCTGGGTCGGTTGCAGCATCGAGTGGTGGGCGGCCACATCGAGGTGCTGGCCGAGTCCTGAGTGGCGCCGCTCCACCAAGGCGGCGATGGTGTGCGCGACGGCCTCGGTGGCCGCGTTGTGTGCTGCCTGTGGTTCGCTGACCCGAATCGGGGCGCGGTCCTCGTCGCCGTTGAGCATCATGTGACCGCTTGCTGCCGCGAGGATCAGATCGGTGGCCCGCCACGAGGCCTTGGGTCCGGTCCGTCCCCACGGGGTGAGCGACACGGTGATCAGGGCCGGATCGGTGGCCCGTAGCGCGTCCACGTCCACGGGTGGGTCCTCGCTGACCAGCACAGCGTCGGCTGTTGCGGCCAGGGCTGCGATGTCTGCCGGCCCGCCCGTCAGCAGGGTTCGTCCTCGCAGGTACGCCTCGCGCCACCGGGGACGGAGTTCGGAGGTGTCGTGCCCGCCGGGTGGTTCGACGGTGAGTACCTCAGCCCCCAACTGGGCGAGCACCTGTCCGCACAGCCACCACTGCGGCCCGGTCAGGTCCAAGATGCGGTACGAGCTCAACACCCCCGTGTCTCCTCTCCCCCCGGGACATCTAGGTCGGTGCCCTTGATCATTGCCGCAACAGCACGACCGTGCTCGTCCACCGTGCTCGTCCACCGTGCTCGACCATCGTGTTCGACAGCGGCGTGACGGCATCGGGCACACTTGAGCATCGGGTCGGTCACGAAAGGGGCTCTTGACAGTGACGAGGGACGGCCACGCTCGACGACGTCGGTGCCGCCGATGGCTCACGGTGTGCCGATCGCTGGCTGTCGTGGCCTGCGCGCTGTGGGCGGTGGCCTGCTCGGGCCAGACTGATGCGCGGCAGGTGTACATCGACAGGTTGGTCGCCTTCAACCAGCTCATCGCCGAGGGTGAGCCCGATGTCGGGATGTCCGAGGACGTCATCGAGTGTTGGGCCGGGTACCACCTCGAGCGGGCTCAGTCGGTCTTTCCCGAATGGACGTGGGACGACCTGTTGGCGTATGCCGACGGCGAGATGCCGCCCGACGTCGAGGCCCGGGCAACCGAGGTGCTGCTGAGCGACATCCCGGTCGATCGGTGTGAGGAGATGGTGGTCGGGCCGCTGATCGAGATCCGGGACTGATCGTTCCCGTACCCGATCGATCGTCCTCCAGTAGGGTCGAAGCGGTGCAGCCGGTGCGCACCACACGCGCTACCGCAAAGCAACCGAGGGGGTGCGATGACTGAGGGCGACTTCCGAGAACTGCTCGCCGCGCAGGGGTACAACGAGATCCGCGAGACCGCGTATGAGCCCGGCAGTGAGAACAAGCTGCACTCCCACGAGTTTTCGGCGCTGTTGATGGTGCTGGAGGGCGAGTTCTTCCTAGTCGGCGAGCAGGGGGTCGAACGGTTCGGGGCGGGGCAGATGTGTGACGTTCCGGCGGGCACCGTGCACGCAGAGCGGACCGATGCGTCGCCGGCCCGGGTACTGGCCGGCATCAAGTACCCGGCCGAGCAGGACTAGCGTCCGTTCCCGACGGTTGGGAAGCCCCGGGGAGAGGAATACGAGATGCGGTTTACCAAGAGTGGGGGACGGACCAGTGTCGGTCCCGAGGCATGGTTCACGGGCACCGTGTACCTGGACCCGATTCGCACTCCCGACGAGCAGTCCTGCGTGGGCTGTGCCCATGTGCGGTTCACCCCCGGTGCGAGGACCGCGTGGCATACCCACCCGCGCGGGCAGACCCTGTACGTCACCGACGGCATCGGCTACGTCGGCCGTCGCGGCGGACACGTCCAGGAGATCCGGCCCGGCGACGTCGTCTACATCGAACCTGAAGAAGAGCACTGGCACGGTGCCACGGCTGATCGCTTCATGGCCCATGTGGCCATCCAGGAGGCCGATGAGAACGGCCGAGTAGTGACCTGGGGAGACCACGTCACCGACGAGGAGTACGCGGCCGGGTCGAGCTGAGCGGCCGGGTCCTGGTCCGAGGCTCCGTACCGAGGGGCCCGAGGGGAGTGGGGCAGCGCAGTCAGGACTGCCCGGGCTCGGCGAGGGCGATCACCCCGGCCGAGGCTAGATCGGCGATGTCGGCCTCGCTCAGACCTGCTTCGGACAGGATGGCCCGCCCGTGCTCGCCGATGCTGGCCGGTTCCAGGGCAGCACTCGGTTTGATGCCGTCGTAGCGGATGGGGAAGCCGGGGATGGCGAAGCGCCCCCCGTGGCCATCCGACACGGTGCGGATCGCTCCCGTCTCGATGAACCACGGGTGGTCGATGGCGGCTGCCGGATCGAGCACGGGGCCGGCGGGTACCCGGTGCTCCTCCAGCGCGGCCAACACATGGTCGTCCCGCCCCAGCGATGCCATCCACGCTTCGATGAGAACGGTCAGCTCGTCGCGGTTGGCGACTCGAGCTTCCGCTGTCGCGAAACGCGGGTCGTGGCCCAGTTCCCTCTGGCCCATGGCGGCCCACAACCCGTCGATCTGGTTGTTCAGGGCGATGATGACGATCCACCCGTCCGGTGACCGGAACGTGCCGGCGGGCGCCACCGGCGGGTAGTGGCGACCCTGCCGCATGGGGACGTGCTCGCCGCCCGTCATCGACGCGGCACCCACTGCGTGCTCCTGGAAGTGGAACAGGGCGTCGACCATGGCAACGTCGATGTGGGTGCCCAGGCCGGTGCGGTCCCGCTGGTACAGGGCGTAGCCGACACCGGCGAAGGCGTGCACCCCAGCAGTGACATCACCGGCCCCGATCCCGGCGAAATAGGGCGGACCGTCGGGCTCTCCCGTCATGTGCATGACACCGGCCATGGCCTGGGCGATGAAATCGAAACAGTTCCGGTGGCTGTAGGAGTTGCTCTGCCCGAACCCCGAGACCGACACCATGATGAGTCGAGGATTCACCTCGGCCAGGTCGGAGTAACCCAGGCCCCGTCGGGCCAGTACCCCCGGGGTGAAGTTCTCGACGAGCACGTCGACCTTGGTGGCGAGGTGTCGGAGCAGTTGAGGCGCCTGTTCGTGACCGAGGTCCAGACAGAGGCTGCGTTTGCCTCGGTTGTGCTGGATGAAGGCCGACGACACGTCATCGAGCACCGGGGGGACCGCCCGGGTGGGGTCGCCGCTCGGGGGGAACTCGACCTTCCACACGTCGGCCCCGAGCTCGACGAGCATGCGGGTGCACGTCGGCCCGGCCAAGTACTGGGTCAGGTCGAGGACCCGGACCCCGTCGAGCAGTCTGGACGGATCGGGATTCGTGGTGGCCATCGCTCCATCTTTGTCGACGCTGGGACGCCGATCAGCCGCTGATGGCGGGCATCACCTCGTCGGCGAACAACTGCATCGACCGGCTTGCTTCCTCGAAGGACAGCCCGCCCCACGCGAACGAGCACCCCATGTAGTCGATACCGGTCTCGTCGACGATGTCCTGGACCTGGGCCCGCACCGTGTCCGGCGACCCGACCAGGATGGTGTGGCCGTCGATCGCATCTTGGAGGTTCACCCGGTGGCGGAAGGTCTCGTCGCCGTGGGCTTCCCACAGATGGATGAAGCTGTCGGCGAAACGTGGGTGCGCCCGCCTGAGGGTGGCCAGTGCCTCGTCGTCGGATTCGGCGACGACCATCTGGCGGTTCAACCCGACGCGTGGGGCCTCGACGTGGTGGTTGTGGCGACCATCGTCATCTCGGTGGGCCTCCCACTCCTGGCGGTACAACGCCACGTTGGGCGCCCACCCAGCCGCCGGTCCCAACCCCATGAGATGCATGCCGTGGCGGGCCGCCCACTGCACGGTCTCGGGCATCGTGGTGGCGTACGACAGTGGTGGATAGGGCTTCTGGTAGGGCTCGATCTCGATCGGCGCGCCACCGAGATCGCCGAAGGCCGAGCCGTCTCCCTGCAGGCCGGCCAGCAGGTCATCCAGCGCGGAGGTGAACAGCTCCCGTGATCGGGAGGCGTCGACGCCGTTGTGGCCCAGTTCCCACGGGGACACTCCCCGCCCCACCCCGAGCTCGAACCGGCCGTGCGAGAGGTGGTCGAGCATGCAGATCTCTTCGACCAGCCGTTGTGTTCGGTACAGGGGCAGGAGGTACACCAGGGGCCCCAAGCGGATGCGGGTCGTTTCCCGGGCCACGGCGGCGAGGAACACACTCGGACTCGGCGCCACCCCGAGGGGGGTGTTGTGGTGTTCGGCCATCTGATAGGCGAAAAAGCCGAGCTCGTCGGCCAGGCCCGCCAACCGCAGGTGATCGTCATACAACTCGCTCAGCGGGCGATCGCCAGCGTCAACCCACACGAATGTCCCGAACTGCACGATCAGCACTCCCCGCTCGGTGAGATGTTACGGGTCGCCGGGGCGAGCTGCCGATCTCGACTCGCACCGTTTCGGTCTGCCTTGCTCGGGACCGGAGCGTCTGAGCGACGGGCCAGATTGCGGCCCAACCCCCGTTGGCTGCCAACCTTGCGGCGTGGCGAACAATGTCGGTCAGCGGAAGCGGGCAGGGAATCGCTGATGGTTGCACGACGCGGACGAATCGACACCAAGTTCTATTGGCACCTGGGGCATGTCATCGACATCGTGCACATGCCCTTCGTCATCGGGCTGGTGCTGGTGGGCGCAGCCACCTTCACGAGCGAGCTGTACGTGTCGATTGTCGTCGTGACGGTGATCCTGCAGATCGGTTTGGCGGGCTGTCCGTGTATGGCCCTGACCGGGTGGCTCAAACGGCGCCACGACCCAGAATTTGTCAATCACTGGTCGTTCACCGTGTGGTTGTACCGGCGTCACGGGCCGGTGGCGGGTATCGCCGTGTTCGTGTTCTTCGTGTCGATCGGGATAGCGCTGCGGTACCTGTTGTTCTGATGTGATCGGGTCTGCAGCGCGCCTTGGTCCCTCGGTCAGATCACGCCATCTTGGCGGAGCCGGGCCCGGGCATCCGCGTCGAACCCGGCCTGTTCGAGCACGGTGTCGTTGTCGGCACCCGGCGCTGGGGCGCCGAAGCGCACCCGGGTGGGGGTGCGGGAGAACTTCACCGCCGGACCGGTGATGGGTGCCGAGGTGCCGTTGTGCAGGTCGGTGTCCTGCAGCATGTCACGGGCGGCCACGTGGGGTTCGGCCGCTGCGTCGGCGAAGGAGTTGACCCGGGCGATGACCAGACCGGCTTCGAGGACGGCCTCGAGTACCTCGTCGGTGGTGCGGGTGCGGCACCACTCGGCTACCGCGGCCGTCACCGGTTCACGGTTGTTGATGCGTTCCTTGTTGGTCGCGAAGCCGGGGGCGTCGACCAGGTCGTCGCGGCCCATGAGGCGGGCGAGCCGGGCCCAGTGTGGATCCAGGGCGATGGCTAGGTACACCGATCCGTCGCTGCAGTCGTAGACGTCGCAGGGATGGGTGACGCTCACCTGGGAACCCCAGCGGGGCAGGTCGGTGCCGGTGGCGGCGAGGCTGAGAAGACCGTCGCACTGGAAGAGCAGGGCATCGAGCAGGGCCACGTCGACCTGTTGACCTTCGCCGGTCTGGTTGCGGTGATGGAGGGCGGCCATCGCGCCGAGGGCGCCATGGAGTCCAGCCAGGTCGTCGGCCAGGAAGGTCGGAGCCTTCACGGGTGGTCCGTCAGCACTGCCGTTGAGGGACATCCATCCCCCTGCGGCGAGGGCAGCCGGGTCGTAACCGGCCCGGTCCGACCAGGGTCCGTACTGGCCCCAGCCTGACACGGACACGTAGACGATGTCGTCCTTCACCGCCCGACACTCCTCGTAGCCGATGCCCCACCCGGCCAAGGTTCCTGGTCGGAAGTTCTCCACCACGATGTCGGTGTCGGCCACCAGCGCCAGGTACACGTCACGACCTGCCTCGGTGCGCAGGTCGAGGGTGATGCCCAGTTTGTTGCGATTGACGGTCTGGCCCATGTAGCCCAGCCCGGTGTCACCCAGGTTCAGCGGGTATTGCTCCTCGAGGCCGGGTGGATCGATGTGAATGACCTCGCACCCGAAATCGGCCAGGATGCACGACACCATGGGGCCCGCCCATGCCGTGGTGGTGTCCAGCACCCGCACCCCGTGCATGGGGCCATCGAGGTCGCCTCGGGCCCGAGCGAAGAACTGCGACTTTTCCATTCGCGGAGGCTAGGGGATCAGG
>JAYPWI010000052.1:0-1751 GCA_038135065.1 Acidimicrobiales bacterium | reverse complement strand
GTGGGCGCCTTCTCCTCGGCGCCCGGTCCGGTCACCGACGTCACGGTCGACACCTGGATCGAGCCTGGTCCGGACGGGAACATGAGGGTGTCGTGGACCGCTCCAGCGGATGACGGCGGGGCGGCCATCTCGGGTTACACCGTCACCCTGAACCCCGATGACGGAACCTGTTCCACGGCTAGTACGTCGTGCGCGATCAGCGGGCTGTACACGGGTGTTCGCTACAGGGTCAGGGTCGAGGCCACGAACGTGTCCGGGAGCAGCTACGCATGGAGTCCCCCGCTGCCCGACATCGATCTCGGTGACAATCACGGATGCGTGATCAGCGGGACGCGGTCCGGACCGTCGGGCAGCGGCGTCAACTGCTGGGGCGCCGGTTCCTCCGGTCGCCTCGGAAACGCCGACGGCACCACCGTTTCCTACGGCGACGATGCCGGTGAAACGATCGCCGCGCAGGCTCATCGGCTTGTCGGGGTGGGCGACCCGATGGTCATCGCTCTCGGGCTGGGACAGAACCACACCTGCGCCATCGTCACAGCTACCCCTGGGGCCACCGACGGCGACGTGCGCTGCTGGGGTGGCGGCGGCTCGGGAGTCCTCGGCTATGAAGGAACGCAGTCACAAGGCGACAGTGACGGCGAAATGGCCGTCCTCGCCGATGTGGCTCTGCCGACCGGTCGCACCGCCACGGCCGTCGACGCGTATAACCACACCTGCGTGATCCTCGACACCGACGGGGCCGTTGTGTGTTGGGGCAGCGGTGGCAACGGTCGGCTCGGCAACGAGCAAACGGTCACCATTGGCGACGATGTCGGTGAGATGGGCGATGCGCTGACTCTGGTCGACCTGAACCCCAACTCGGTCGTCACCACTGGGGCTATCGACATCGCCACCGGTGACAGCCATACCTGCGCGTTGCGTACCGACGGGGTCGTTGTGTGTTGGGGCAACGGCGGGATGGGGCGACTCGGCCGTGACGATGGCTCCACCGCCGACGCCAAGCTGAGCGATGATTTTGTAGAGGTTGTCTTGGGGGCAGCCGCGACCAGCATCGACATTGGGGTCAACCACACCTGCGCCCTGCTCACTGACGGCGGCCTCAGGTGCTGGGGTAAGGGCGGTCAGGGTCAGCTCGGCACGGGCGAAACCACAAACGTGGGCGTCAGCGCGGGGGACATGACGGCCCTAGGGCCGGTTGGCTTGCCTACAGCGGTCAGCGATTTCGCGACGGGCGGCGAGCATACGTGCGCAGTGCTGGTTGATGGCTCGGTGTACTGCTGGGGCCTGAACAATCGAGGTCAGCTGGGCCAGGGCAACACCACGACGCCGTCGCCGGACCCCGTCGAGGTGACCTTCCCGGGTGGCCGATCGGCGGTACGGATCGCTGCCGAGGACAACTTCACCTGTGCCGTACTCGACGACGGAGATCTTCTGTGCTGGGGTCAGGCAGCTTCGGGACGACTGGCCGATCAGGGGACCAACAACCTCGGCGACGACGAGACCGTGGACAGCCTGACCCCGATCCATCTGGCGGATGGCCACACGATCGACGACGTTCCCGGGCCGCCCACTGGGGTCGGAGGTACTGCGGGCAACGCGCAGGTCACGGTGTCGTGGACCGCGCCGAGCAGCAATGTCGCCATCACGAACTACACGGCGACCGCGTCCCCGGGTGGTGCGACATGTTCTGCGGTTCCGCCGGCGACGTCGTGTGTGGTGTCGGGGTTGACGAATGGTGTTGCGTACACGTT
>JAYPWI010000051.1:0-14059 GCA_038135065.1 Acidimicrobiales bacterium | reverse complement strand
CGAGCACACGACATGGGCGGTCATCGTCGGGTTCGAGGGGCAGGAGCTCAACCGGCTCTACGCCGGACCGGCCGAAGGGGCAGCCCCCGAAGTGGCGGGGGAGTTCGTCGTCCAAGCCGGTACCGGAATCGCCTTCCTGGCTGAAGACGTGCACTCGATCCACATCGAGGGGCGGGCCATGAACTTCCACTGCTACGGCCGAGCCCTCGAATCGCTGGACCGCCGTCGCTACTGGAGTTCGACGGGGGAGTGGAAGGTGTTCCCCGCGGCCGCGAACATCGTCGACGCCCGTGGCTGAGGGGTCAGCTGCCTCGATTTCGGTCGCCGAGCTGGTTGCTCGTCTGCAACAGCCGGGTGAGTTGTCCCTGGTCGATGCCCGAGAGCAGGGTGCCTACAGCACCTCGCACCTGCTGTTCGCAGCGAACCTGCCTCGATCCAGAGTCGAGCTGCGGGCTCCCCGCTTGATTCCCCGGCGTTCGGCGCCCGTGGTCGTGGTCGATGCCGGTGGGGGAGAAGCCATCGACGTGGCTAGGACCTTGGGCGCTCTCGGGTACAGCGATGTCGCGGTACTGCAGGGAGGTAATCCAGCCTGGGAGGCCGCCGGACATGAGCTGTACAGCGGGGTGAACGTGCCCTCCAAGCTGTTCGGTGAGCTCGTGGAACTGCATTACGGCACACCCCATGTCACCGCTGACCAATTACGAGGCTGGCTGGACGATGGTCGGCCCATGGTGGTGCTCGACTCGCGGACCGAGCGGGAATTCCAGAGGATGAGCATTCCCAAGGGGCAGTCGTGCCCGGGGGGAGAACTGGTCCACCGCATCTTCGATCTCGTCGAACCGGAGACCACCGTGGTGGTCAACTGCGCGGGGCGAACTCGGAGCATTCTCGGGGCGCAGTCCCTCCGGTCGGCTGGGGTGCCGAACCCGGTGGTCGCTCTGGAGAACGGAACGATGGGCTGGGAATTGGCCGGGCTCGAACTCGACCACGGTCGCACTGCCGTCGCCCCACCCCCCAGCGCGCAGGGACGGGAGGCGGCCAGCCGAGCTGCAGCGGCGGTCGCCTCACGGGTCGGTGTCCGACGCATCGATCGGGCTGCCCTCGACCGGTGGGTGGCCGAGGTGGACCGAACCACGTTCCTGCTCGACGTCCGCACCCCCGAGGAGTACGAAGCGGGGCATCTTCCAGGGTCCCGATCGGCTCCCGGCGGTCAGTTGGTGCAGGCGACCGATGAGTATGTCGGCGTTCGGGGTGCCCGGCTGGTGGTGATCGACGACGACGGGACCAGGGCGACCATGGCAGCCTCGTGGTTGGTGCAGATGGGATGGGAGGCCGTCGTTCTGGCCGGGGTCACAGAGCTCGACGGGCTCGAGACCGGCCCCGACGAGATCGATGTCGAAGTGCCCGAGGTCCCCCTGGTGGAAGCAGATGGGCTGGCCGGTGCGCTCGTCGTCGACCTGGCCACCTCGACGGAGTATCGGCGAGGCCATCTGGCCGGGGCCCGATGGGTGGTCCGGGGGCGTCTGGCCGAGTTCGCTGCCCGGCACCCCGCCGACCGGGTCGTAGTGACCTCACCTGACGGGACCCTGGCTGCGCTGGGCCATGCTGAGGCGTCCCGGGCGTGGCCCGAGGCCTCGGTCACCGTGCTCGATGGCGGCACTGCGGCCTATCAGGGTCCATTGGAGTCTGGTCTGGACACCGACGAACACCCTGACGACGTGTGGCAACTGCCCTATGACCCCGGTGATGCCGAGGTCGCCCGAGCCGCCATGGAGGGATACCTGGTGTGGGAGGTTGCCCTGGTCGAGCAGTACGAGCGCGACCCCCTGGTGTCGTTCCAGCTGGCGCCCGTTCCGGGCTAACCCCGGTCGTCGCGACGCAAGTCGGGTCCGAACCGGGACAGCTCGGCATCGAGATCGAGCGGAGCGGTCCGGATCTCGGTATCGGCCTCGGTGAGGCGGTCGAGGGGCACTTGCCACAAGACCTCGAACTCGATGCCGTCGGGATCGTGGGCGTAGAGGGACTTGGTCGTGCCGTGATCCGACATGCCGACCAACGAGCCGACCGCTTCCAGTCGATCGCGCAGGGCGAGCAGTTCACCGAGACTGTCCACCTCCCAGGCCAGGTGGTACAGCCCCACCGACCCCCGGTCCGGTCCAGGACCGGTGCGGGTGGGATCTGCGTCGTCGCCGACCGTGAACAGGCCCAGGTCGTGGTCGCTGTCACTGTTGGGCGCCCCCAGGAACACGGCCCGCCCGAGGTCCTTGAGCACGTCGAATCCAACGACGTCCCGGTAGAAGGGGGTGGAGACCTGGGCGTCCCGCACCCACAACACGGCGTGGTTCAGCTTGCGAACGGGCATGGTGCCGGCTCCTGGTTCACAACTCGGCGTGGTCGGCCACGATGGACGCCCACTGCCTGACCTCTTCGGGACTGCCGATGGCGGCCCGCAACCCGGCCACCGTCGAGACGGGCACCAAGACCCGGCTCACCCCACGGGCGGCCAGTGCGGGCAGTTCCGACACGTCGTCGGGCATCGAGGTGGTGATCTCGAGTGCATCGGGATCTCGACCGTGCTCCACTGCCGTCTGGCGGGCGATGTCGAGCAGTTCCTGGGGCGCGCCGCGGGCCGGGAAGTAGCCGTCGCCCAGCCGACCAGCCCGGCGGGCGGCCACCTTGGTGTCACCGCCGACGATGATGGGCACCGATCCCTGGGCTGGCTGTGGCCGGCAGTAGGTGTCGTCGAAGTTGACGAACTCACCGTGGAACGTCGGCCGGTCGGCCGTCCACAATTCACGCATCACGGCCACGTATTCGTCGGTTCGTCGTCCCCGATCGGCGAACGGCACCCCGATGGCGTTGAACTCCTCCTCCATCCACCCGACCCCGATCCCCAACATCAGTCGACCACCCGACATGTCGTCGAGGGTCGCGATCTGCTTGGCGGCCAGCACCGGGTTGTGCTGGGGCACGATGAGGATGCCCGTGGCGAAGCGGATGGTCGAGGTGCACCCCGCCATGTACGCCATCCAGATCAGGGGGTCGGGCAGGGGGAGGTCCTCGACCCCTCCGGCCATCTTGCCGTCCGCGCTGTAGGGGTACGCCGACTGGTAGCCCGAGGGCACCACGGTGTGTTCGATGGTCCAGGCCGACTCGAAGCCTGCCTCCTCGCCGGCTTGGACCAGCTCTGTGGCCAAGGCCGTGTCCTCGGCGTAGGCCCCTGTGTTGCAGTACCGGAGTCCGAACTTCATGTCATCCCCTCACTCCCAGGAGAACCATCCTGCCGCAGATGGGGGCATCGTTGCGTCGACTGCCTCGAAGAGTTCCAGGAGCAGTCCATCGGGAGCAGCCACCATGACGTAGCGGAACCCCTCCCCCGACGTGATCGGTTTGCGGAATGCGACCCCGTTGGCGGTCATGTGGTCGACCAGACCATCGAGGTCCCGGACCTGGATACCGAGATGGTGGACGGGCCCTGGCAGACGACCAGGCCCTGGGTTGGACAGCGGTGCCTGGTCGTACACGTTGAGACGACCGTCGCCGAGTTCGATCATCACGTTGCGGGACCCGAGCAGGATCTCGTCGGAAACCACCCGGGCTCCGAGGTTGGTCACCCAGAAGTCGATCGTGGCGTCGATGTCGCTCGCAAAGATGTGGGCGTGGTGGAGGCGGCTGGTCGGCGTTCCGACCGAATGCGGACTCGTATGGACCACCGCATCGATGGGCAGTGGTCCATACAGGTGGGGAAAGGCCTCGGCGGCCCCCGGAGGGACTTCCAGAACCAGGGGATCCACCAACCGGGTCACATCGACGGTCAACAGCACCAGAGGGGCGGCCACATCTGCGTAGAAGCGTCGTCCCACGCCGGCGACTTGCTCGGCGGTGCAGAGGTGGATGAAGCCTTCCTCGTCCAGGGTGCGCCCCCGTGTCGACACCCGGTAGGCCCCCTCGGCCACTGCGGCCTGCCATTGATCCTCGATGGCCAGATGGAAGAGATGGCGGGTCATGGCTCTGGGCTAGCACACCGGTCGGCCATCACCTCGGCAGTCGAGGGGCCGGGGCCGTAAGGTACGTCCGTCCCTCGCCCGACAGGAGCCGCATGTCTGCCCTCGCCCACGTGTCCGACCTGTTCGATCCCGACCGCTGGCGGGCCATCGAGGGCTTCGACTTCACCGACATCACCTACCACCGGGCCATCGATCAGGGCACCGTGCGCATCGCCTTCGACCGGCCCGAGATCCGCAACGCCTTCCGTCCCCACACCGTCGACGAGTTGTACCGGGCCCTCGACCATGCCCGGATGAGCACTGATGTCGGGTGTGTGCTCCTGACGGGGAACGGCCCCTCGCCCCGCGACGGGGTCTGGGCCTTCTGCTCGGGGGGCGACCAGCGAATCCGGGGCAAGGACGGGTACAAGTACGCCGAGGGCGAGACCTCGGAGTCCATCGATCCGGCCAAGGTCGGGCGTTTGCACATCCTCGAGGTGCAGCGGTTGATCCGCATGATGCCCAAGGTGGTCATCTGTGTCGTGCCGGGATGGGCGGCCGGTGGTGGCCACAGCCTCCACGCAACGTCCGACTTGACCCTGGCGTCGCGCGAACACGCTCGCTTCAAGCAGACGGATACCGACGTGGCCAGCTTCGACGGTGGCTTCGGTTCGGCGTACCTGGCCCGTCAGATCGGTCAGAAGTTCGCCCGGGAGATCTTCTTCCTGGGCATGGAGTACACGGCCGAGGAACGGTTCCAGATGGGTGACGTGAATCGGGTGGTGGATCACGCGGACCTGGAGCGGGTGGCGCTGGAGTGGGCGGCCGAGATCAACCGGAAGTCACCGACCGGGCAGCGGATGGCCAAGTTCGCCCTGAACCTCATCGACGACGGCCTGATCGGCCAGCAGGTCTTCGCAGGGGAAGCAACCCGCCTCGCCTACGGCACCGACGAGGCGGTCGAAGGGCGGGACGCGTTTCTGGAGAAGCGAGACCAGGACTTCAGCCGCTTCCCTTGGCACTTCTGAGGACGACCCACCTGAACACCCGACGACTCCGTATCGCCGCCCTCGGGCTGGGCTCCGCCGCCCTGGTCATGCCCCTGACCACGGTGGTCTCCCACTCCTTCGGCCGGGCCACCTACCCCCTGCTGCTGCCGGCCATCAAGGACGACATCCTCGGCTCGAACACCTACGCCGGGGTTGGAGCCACGGCCATCTATTTCGCCTACCTGATGGGGGTGACCCTGGTGGCGACGGTGTCGGGGCGCTTCGAACCCATCACCATCATGCGGACGGGGATCGCAACCACTGGGTCCGGGCTCCTGGTGCTTGCCCTCGCCCCCAACGGGGCTGTGATGTTGATGGGGCTGGTCCTGGCCGGGGCCGGGGGGGCGGGCATCTGGATCACGGCGCCCCTGCTGGCGACCGAGGGTGTTGCCCCCCATCGACGCGGGTTGGTCATCGGGGTCCTGACGGGGTCGATTGGGGTTGCCACCTCTTCCGTGGCCCTGGGCACGCGCCTGGCTCGGTCGGTGAGCGGTGATCAGGACCTGTGGCGACCCGTCTACGCCGTTGAGGCGATCATCGCCGGAGTCATTCTCGTGGTGGTCATCGTGGCGGTCCGCGCTCGGGCCACTGCCAGGGTGCCGGGGCGCCCGTCCCTGGCCGCCCTGCGGTCGCTGCCCAGCTGGAAGGCCATCACGGCGGCCTATGTCTGCTTCGGGGCGATCGCTGCGGGCTACTCGTCGTTCCTGGCTGAAGCCCTCGAGGAGGATGCGGGGCTCGATCGCGACACGGTGGCACTCGTGTACGTCGCCCTGGGGTTTTCGTCGATGATCGGGGCTCCGCTGACGGGCTGGGCATCGGATCGTTTCGGGCGACGCATCGGGATGGTGGTGGTGATGTCATCCCTGGGGGTCGGGTCGATGACCATCGCCCTGGGGTCGGGGAGCCTTGTGATCGCGGCGGTCATCCTCTTCGGTGGCATGTGGTCGAGCTATCCGACCCTGACTGCGACCTATGTGCGGGACCACCTCGACGACCGCACCTTCGGCAGTGCGTACGGCACCATGACCATGTTCTACGGGATCGTGGCCATCGTTCCCCCGAGCCTGTTCGGGATCCTGGCCGACGCCACCGGCTCGTTCCGCATCCCCTACCTCATTGTTGCGGTGGCCGCCTGTCTGGGACTGACCGCACTGTCCCGGGTCGTCGAGCCGGCCCGACCGTCGACCTGAGGTCCCGCCCGACCGCCAACGAGCACCGCGAACTAGCATTGGAGAGCGGGACGAGGGGGTATCGGCCATGGCACTCACCGAATTGACGGCGGCCGAGCACGAGATGGCTATGTCCGACTACGCAGCCGATGGGGCAGCGCGGGCCGAGGCCCTGGGGAATCGCGGCCCAGTCGCCTTCGATGAGGCAGGGCGGCTCGAGGCGGGCATTCTCGACGCCTTCGCCGAGCACGGGTTCTACATCTTCGACGGGGTGGTCGACCACGACGAGGTGGCCGCGTTGCGTGCCGCAGTCGAGGACATGGTGGACCGGGCCCCCTCCCCTCGAGGCTCGGATACCGATGCCATGGGTCGTCCTGCCCTGGGTCGGGACTACGCCATCGAGCCCTACCTGTGGGTCAAGCCCCTGTCGGACCCCTGGGGAGGAACCAAGATCCTCAACGGGCGCCATCCCTCGAAGATGACCGAGCCCACCCCGGTGGACGGGTCACCCGACGAGGTCGTCCATCTGATGTTCGGCATGTGCATGGCCATGCCCGACGCCCTGCGTCTGTACGGTCACCCCGATCTGTTGGCTATCGCTGCGTCCATCAACGGCCCGGACTTCGTGCCCTACAACGACGCCATCTTCGTCAAGAAGCCGGGTCTCGGTGGTTCGGTGGCCTGGCACCAGGACGGGGTCACCCATTGGGATTCACCCGACTGGGATCCAGGCATCCATGGATTCAACTTCCAGGTGCAGCTCTACCCGACCACCCCGGCGAATGCCCTGTGGGTGGTGCCCGGGTCGCACACGGTGGGTCGCATCGACATCGCGGCCCGGGTGGCCGACAACGAGGGAAGCGACATGCTTCCCGATGCCGTTCCTCTGGTGTGCGGCGCCGGTGACGTGACGGTGGTCAACCGGCACATGCTGCACGGTTCGTTCGCCAACACCTCTCCCGATCCGCGGGTGTCCATCACCTTCGGCTTCCACCGGCGCTCGTCGGTCCTCGGGGTGACGGGTGGGTTGAACCTCGAGCTCGACAAGTCCCGACGGGGCGCCGTGAACGTCTATGACGACGACAAGGTGCGGGCCCGGTCGGCGGTGATCCAGGTGGCCATCGATGCTCGCCACCAGGCCCGGCCCGACGAGCAGCGCTACCGCTACGAGCCCTTTGCCGACATGGAGGATGACTACCGCTACGGACCGGTCACCCAGGAGACCGTGCTGCGCGACTACAACCTCCACGACCTGGCGATCTGAGGAGATCACGATGCCCCTCGACGATGCGACCCGAGCCGGACTCGAGGCCGAGGTGATGGCCACCATGGCTGCCTACCACGACGCCTTCATCGACGGCACCAGGGATGATCTGCAGGCCTTGGTCCATCTGCCCGTCATCTATGTCGATGAGACCGACGTTCGGGTCTGCGACCGCTACCCGTTCGACCCGGTGAAGCTCCGTACCCTGACCGAGTTCAGCTACTCCGACACCGAGACCTCGATTACCCACCTCGAGCCAACCCGGGCTCACCTGACCATCGAGGGCACACGTCACCGCGAGGACGGCTCGGTGCTGGAGTCGATCCAGTCCTTCTACATCCTCCAGAACCGAGGCGAGGGCTGGAAGGTGGCCATGTTCTCAGGGATCCGCGGCGCGCTCTGACCGAGGTCACCTTCCAGGGTGGGGTGATGTGGATAGGGCGAAGGTGCCGCGCACCATCACGTTGCGGGCCTGGGCACCCAGGGCCCCGGCCACCGCGAACACGATGACCCAGATCAGGCCGGGGACCACGAGGAGCGTGCGGACGTCGATGTTCTCGGCCAGGCGGCCGAACCCGAGGTTCAGGATGGCCATGTGGCCGGCGGCGATCATGATGTAGAACGACATCACCCGGGCCCGGTACGCATCGTCGACCACTTTCTGGACCAGGCTGGCCGACAGGGTCATGTAGCTGGCCTGGGTCAGCCCGGCCAACGACGCAGCCAACAACACGGTCGTGGCGTTGTCGGCCACGCCCATCATGATCATGGCCAGGCCCGACCCGACGCCGGTGAGAACGAAGGCGGTGCCGCGTAGCTGGTCCCGACGCAGCTGCGACACCCCGACCGTGCCGATGGTTGCGCCGATGCCGATGGCGACCACGATGGAGCTGTAGAGCCCCTCTGCGCCGTCGAGGGTCTCGGTGAGAGCGGGCATCATGGCGTCGAAGGCCATGGTCAGGCTGCAATGGGCGCCGACGAGGCCGATGACCGTGAGAAGTCGTCGATCGGTCCTGACGTAGGTCCCGGCAGCGGCCAGGTCGGCGCCCAGGCGGCGAATCGACTGGCCGGCCCCCTTGGCCCCCGGTTCCGAGCGCTGCGGTGAGCGCGCCCGCAATCGGAGCACCTCGATCAGGGCCAGGCCGAGCAGGGCGGCCGAGATGAAGAACACGGCGCTCGGCCCAAAGGGTTTGAGAAAGGCTGCGGCGAAGAGCGGCCCGACGATCTTGGATCCGTGTTGGGAGATCCCACCCAGGGCCACCGCATTGAGCAGATCCTCCTCGGGCACGGCATTGGCGATGAGGGCTTGGCGGGTGGGGACCGAGGCGGCCTGAGCCGACCCGGTGGCAAATGCCAGCACTCCGACGTGCCAGGTCTGGACCACGCCGGCCACCGTGATGAGGGCAAGGCCAAGGGCGCCAGCCACACCGAAGGCAGTCGCCCAGATGAGGACCCGGCGCCGGTCGATGCGGTCAGCCAGGGTGCCGACCACGGGCCCGACCACCACGAAGGGAATGAAGCTGGCGAAGGTGACCCACCCGACAGCGGCAGACGAGCCGCCGGAGAGGTCGTGCACCAACCATCCCCGAGCCAGCACCTGGGCCCAGCGGGACCCAGTCGATGCAAAGCCGTTGACGAACAGGCGTCGGAAGTCGTGGGATCGCATGGCGGGGAAGCGATCGGACAGCCGGGTTCGAGGGGACCCCATGGGGGCAGCGTAGATGTCACGGACCCTTCGGGTCTTGGAGGTGAACGGCGACCGGTAGGATCGAGGAACATCACCTCAGGGGAGCTCGGGGAGCCGGGCTGAGAGGGTGACCTGGTTCCGGTATCTGCCGACCACCGTCACCGACCCCTCGAACCTGTCCGGGTAATGCCGGCGAAGGGAGTTCACGTGTGGAAACGCCGTTGGCGCTATGGCAATGGTCTGATCGTGGCAACACTGTTCGCAGTGGCCATCGGTGCCTGTGGCGCCGATGACTCGGGCACTGGCGACGCAGGCACTGGCGACGAGGGATCCCCGGTGACCGTCGTGGTGCTCACCCATGACTCGTTTGCAATGAGCGAGTCGTTACTGGACGAATTCACGGACCGGACCGGTATCACCATCGAGATTCGCCCGGCAGGTGACGCCGGAGAGGTGCTCAACCAGTCCATCCTGTCGGCGGGCAACCCCTTGGGGGATGTCATGTTCGGGGTGGACAACACCTTCCTGGGCCGGGCGTTGGAGGCGGACATCTTCGAGGCGTATCGCTCGCCGTTGCTTGCGAATATCCCGGCCGAGTTGCAGCTCGATGCCGATTCCCGCCTGCTGCCAGTGGATGTGGGGGATGTGTGCGTCAACTTCGACCGTTCGGCGTACGGCGACGGGGAGGCCCCGTCGGGGTTCGACGACCTGATCGATCCCCGCTTTGCCGGTCAACTGGTTGTCCAGAACCCGGCCACGTCGTCACCGGGTCTGGCCTTCCTGCTGGCCACGGTCGCGGCCTTCGGAGACGAGGGAGCGACCACGTGGCGGGACTACTGGGCGGCACTCGTGGCCAACGATGTTGCTGTGCAGACGGGGTGGAGCGAGGCGTACTACGGCGACTTCACCGTCGGTGGTGGCGGGGACCGGCCGATGGTGGTGAGTTACGGCTCGAGCCCACCGGCCGAGGTGATCTTCGCCGACCCGCCGGTGAGCGAGGCGCCGACCGCCGTGGTGGAAGCCACCTGCTTCCGGCAGATCGAGTTCGTCGGCATCCTTTCCGGCACCTCGCATCCTGAGGCAGCCCGACAGGTCATCGACTTCTTCCTGTCGGTCGAGGTCCAGGAGGACATCCCGCTCAACATGTTCGTCTACCCGGCAAATGCCGAGGCGGCCGTGCCGAGTGAGTTCGTCGAGCACACCGTCGTGCCGAGCAACCCGTGGACCCTTGACCCAGACGTGATCGAGGCGAATCGGGACCGGTGGATCGAACAATGGGTCGAGATCGTTCTGGGGTGAGGGGACCCTCCCCAACCGGTGTGATGTCGGGGAGGGCCACCCTGTTGGTGGCCCTTGTTCCCGCGGTGTTCTTCGGGGTGTTGTTTGTGTGGCCCGTCGGGTCGATCCTGTGGCGAGGCCTGGCCCCCGACGGACGTCCTGACCTGTCGGCGCTGTTCGAGGTTCTCAGCGATCCCCGGTTGCGAGGGGTGGCCTGGTTCACCCTGTGGCAGGCCGTCGTGTCGACCCTGTTGACCGTTGTCATCGGCTTGGCCGGGGCCTATGTCGTGAGCACGTTCGAGTTCCGGGGGCGACGGTTGTTCACAGCGGCGGTCGCCGTTCCCTTCGTGATGCCGACCGTCGTCGTCGGGACCGCCTTCCTCGTTCTGTTGGGCCCGAGCAGTCCGTTGGGCTGGGATCTACGCCACACGGTGTGGGCCGTGCTCGCTGCCCATGTGTTCTTCAACGTTGCCGTGGTCGTCCGGATCGTTGGTGGCGCGTGGGGTCAATTGCACCCGGGGCCGGAGCAGGCCAGCCGGGTGCTCGGGGCCGGGCCGCTGCGGACCTGGTGGGAGATCACCCTGCCCCGTCTCGTTCCCGCTCTGGGGGCCGCCGTGTCCATCGTCTTCCTGTTCACCTTCACCTCGTTCGGGGTGGTGTTGGTGCTCGGCGGGCCTCGGTTGTCGACCCTCGAATCGGAGACGTACTTCCAGACCGTGCGCTATCTGAATTTGGACGTCGCAGCTGCCTTGGCCCTGGTGCAGTTGGTGTCGGTGATCCTGCTCTTGGCCGTCCAGCGTCGACTGAGCGAGCGGTACGAGCAGGGCCAGCGTTTCCAGGCGCCGGCCAGTCGTCGTCGGATTCCCGCCACGTGGCGACAGCGGTTGATCGTTAACGGGGTGGTGGGGTTCATCACGATCTTGGTGGCCGCCCCTCTGGTCGTGCTCCTCTGGCGTTCGGTCGACACTGCAGGCGGGATCGGGCTGGGCAACTTCCTGGCTCTGTCGGGCAGCCGCCGTGGAAGTACGTCGTTCGTCGATCCCGGCGAGGCGGTGATGAACTCCCTCTTGTTCGGCGCGGCTGCTGCGTTCATCGCTGTCGTGGTGGGAGGGTTGGCTGCCCTGGCTATCGCTCGTGGCCAAGGGCAGATAGCCCGCTTGTTGGACACTGGGCTGATGTTGCCGCTCGGCACCTCCGCCGCCACTGTTGGCTTCGGGTTCCTGATCACCCTCGACCGTCCGCCACTCGATCTGCGGGGTTCTGTGTGGTTGGTGCCCTTGGCCCACAGTCTGATCGGGGTCCCCTTCGTGGTGAGGGTGATGGTGCCAGCGATTCGAGCGGTCGATGACCGGCTGCGGTCAGCCGCTCGGGTACTAGGGGCCTCGCCGATCCGGGTGTTGCGGGAGGTCGATCTTCCGGTAGTCGGCCGGGCCGCCGTGGTGGCTGCGAGCTTTGCCTTCGTCGTGTCGCTCGGAGAGTTCGGCGCGACCATGTTCATCGCACGCCCCGATCGCCCGACGATCCCGACGGCCATCTTCCGCTTCCTCGGTCAGCCCGGAGCGGCCAACCTGGGCCAGGCCATGGCGATGAGCGTGATCCTGATGGTTCTCACCGGGGCCGTGGTGCTCGTCGCCGATCGTTGGCGCTCCGGTGAGGTGGGGCAGTGGTGACTACCGGGTTGTCGGTGCGCGACCTGACGGTGCGCCACGGTGAGGTCATCGCCCTTGACGAGGTCAGTCTCGATGTGGCACCCGGTGAGGTGCTCTGCGTGCTCGGGCCCAGCGGGTGCGGCAAGTCGACCCTGCTCGGTGCAGTCACCGGACTCGTGCCCGTGCTGTCGGGTTCGGTCAGTTGGGACGGTGAGGATCTCGGCGGCGTCGCCGTTCACCGGCGCCGTTTCGGCTTGATGTTCCAGGAACATGCCTTGTTCCCTCACCTGACGGTGGCAGGCAACGTCGCCTTCGGGTTGCGTATGGCGGGGATGGGTGTCTCACAGCGGGAGCGACGAGTCGGTGAGTTGCTCGAACTGGTCGGCCTGGAAGGCCTTGGGGCTCGCGGAGTCGACGAGTTGTCAGGCGGCGAGCAGCAAAGGGTGGCACTTGCTCGGGCCCTCGCCCCCGATCCGCGACTTGTGTTGCTGGACGAACCCCTTGGTGCCCTTGACCGAAGCCTGCGGGACCGGTTGCTGCCCGAACTTCGAGCCCTCTTCTCGACCCTGGGGACCACCGTGCTGTACGTCACCCACGATCGAGAAGAGGCACTGTTGATGGGTGATCGCCTGGCCGTGATGAACGTCGGACGGATTGCACAGGTGGGAACACCCAGCGAGGTGTGGCATCGGCCCGCTGACGCCTTCGTCGCAAGGTTCCTGGCTACGGGTGCGGTCTTGGAGGCAACCGTGATCGATGGGTGGGCACATACTGCGGTGGTGGACCTCCCCACGGAGTTCGAGGACGGGACTCGGGTCGCACTGGTCGTGCCCGGGGCCGCTGTCGCTCTGACCGATGACGGTCAGGTGACGGGGGTCGTCGTCGGTCAACGGTTCACCGGTGACCACATGGTCTGGGACGTGGACATCTCATCGACCATCGTGCGGGTGTCCACGGGCCCCCTCGTGCAGTTAGGGGTCGGTGCGCCTGTCACCGTGACGGTGGATCCGACCCTGGTGTCCGTGGTGACCCTGCCGAGTTGAGCGCAGACTCAAGGGTGCGCCGAACCGACTGGAGTGCGTCGCTGCAACACGGTGACATCGAGCCAGCGTCCGAACTTGCGGCCCACCTCCCGTTCGACACCGACCAATTCGAAGCCGTGGTTGCGGTGCAGGGCGACCGAGGCAGGGTTGTCGCCGGCGATGCGGGCGAAGACTGCATGGAACCCGTGCTGATCACAGCGCCGCACCAGGTCGCCGAGCAGGAGGTTGCCGACACCCTGTCCGACATGGTCGGGATGAACGTAGATGCTGTCCTCGACACTCGTCGCATAGGCGGGTCGCGGCCGATAGGCGCCGACCCCGGCCCAACCGGTGATCTGGTCCCTGTCGCAGGCCACCACGCAGGGATATGCCCCTTCGTGGGCCCGGAGCCACTCCTGCTGTTCCTCCAGGGTCCTTGGTACCAGGTCGAAGGTCGCCACCGAGGTGGTCACGGCGTGGTTGTAGATCTCGGCGATTGCGGCAGCGTCGGTCAGAGCGGCAAGGCGGACCTCCATCCGGCCAACGGTAGCGTCGCCCATGGCGCGGACGCAGGGCGCCTCGGATTGTCAGGCCGGGTTGGTGGGTCGCTATGCTGTTTCTTCTGCCCGGGGCCTCCCCGTGCAGGACTGCCTCGTTAGCTCAGTCGGTAGAGCACAGCCATGGTAAGGCTGGTGTCGCCGGTTCGATTCCGGCACGGGGCTCGCGTTCGCGCAAGGCGGGATAGCTCAGCTGGTCAGAGCGCACGGCTCATAATCGTGAGGTCCCGGGTTCGATCCCCGGTCCCGCTACCACCCCCGGACCCCCCCGGGGTTATCGGCACCACATGGAGTGGTGTCGCTGCCGCGTCCCGCACCATGCAGGGCTGAAATAGGAGAAGGGCCCATGGCCAAGGAGAAGTTCGAGCGGACCAAGCCTCATGTGAATGTGGGGACGA
>JAYPWI010000050.1:9539-14526 GCA_038135065.1 Acidimicrobiales bacterium | reverse complement strand
CCCGATCCCGACACCCTTCGCCGCATGATCATCGACGCCTGCGAGGCCAACGCAGCAGAGGTGCCGGCCCCGCCGGGGAGCCTGTACATCCGGCCGACCATCATCGGGACCGAACCGAACATCGGAGCGGCAGCCACGCCGAGTTCGAGCGCCCTGCTGTACGTGGTGAACTGCCCTGTGGGTGACTACTTCAAGGGCGGGGTGCGCCCCCTGACCCTGCTGGTCGAGAACCGGATCCCGAGGACGACTCCCCAGTTCGGCATGGTGAAATCGGGGGCCAACTACGCCATGGCCCTCGCTCCCACCCTCGACGCCATGGCCGAGAACCCGGCCATCGACCAGATCCTGTTCGCCACCGGCGGCGATATCACCGAGACGGGGGCCTCGAACTTCTTCCTGTGCGACGGCGAGCGGGTGGTCACCCGCCATCTGGACGCGTCGTTCCTGCACGGGGTCACTCGGGCCTCGGTGATCCAGCTGGCTGCAGACATGGGATACGAGGTCGAGGAGCGGGCCATCGCCATCGACGAGCTCGCCGACTGGGCCTCCCGGGGGGAGGCCTTCCTGTCAGGGACGGCGGCCGTGCTTGCTCCGGTGGGAACCATCCTCGTGGACGGTCAGACCCACACTGTCGGTGATGGCCAGCCTGGCCCCAACACGATGAAGTTGCGCCAGGCCTTGGTCGACATCGCCGGAGGTCACGCCGACGATCCCCACGGCTGGCGTACTCAGATCGCCGGCTGACCACACTGGGTGGTCGCTGGCCTACCCTGTGTAGCAGCGTCGTCGCAGTTCAGCCGGGGAGTTCGTGATATGGGCTTGATCAAATCGCTTGCGTTGCTTTCGGGTATTCCTGTGCGGCCCACGACGAGCCGCGAGCGGGCCAGGAAATACCAACGGCAAGCCAATGCGCTGCTCGCCCAGCAGAACCGGCTCTTGGCCGAGCAGACCGAGATGGCAGAACGGCAGATTCGTGAAGCCCAGGAGGCCGCCAAGCGCGTCAATGATCTGCAGGAGGAGTCAGCGAACGCTCGACGGGTACGACGGCTTTCGACGGGGGAAATCGTGTCGAAGGATGTCGCGGCCGACGCTGCATCCTCCAACCGAACGGGGCGCGGTGGGACACGCGCGTTGGGGCCGAAGGAAACAGGGAGCGATGCCGCTGAGGCCTTGCTGCAGCAGTTGTCGGAACTGGCCCGGCTCCGCGACGAAGGTGTCCTGAGTGAGGACGAGTTCGCTCTCGCAAAGGCGAAGATCCTCGGGGCGAACGACTAGTTCGCACTCGACCGAGATGGTCGTGCCCGGCCGTTTGCCCGCAACGGGTCGGTCTGGCAATGCTGTGCTCGGATGCCGGGTTGGCCAGAGGCGCTTTCGGGGAGCGCCAATTCCCAGGGCGAGCCGTGAGATCGGTACCCGGTGTTCGCCAGACCACCCGTCAGGTCCGAGATGGGCGCTACCGTGCGGGTTGCTGGTGCCCGGAACGTGTGATGGCGCCGCACGATGGGAGGACGGATGGACAGGTCGTTGCGATTCGGATGGCTGTCACCCTGTATCGGGAACCGCTGGAGTGACCACAAACCCATCGTGGCCTACCAGGTGGAGCACGTCCTCCCTTCGCTCACCGAGCACTTCGACACGGTGTGGATTGCCGATCATTTCTACGGCTTTGATGCTCGTACCGACCCCTTCCTCGAGGCCTGGACCACCCTGACCTGGTGCGCGGCCCGCTTGCCTGACGTGCACCTCTGCCATCACGTGCTGGGCCACGGTTACCGGCCACCGGCCCTGACGGCCAAGATGGCGGCCACCCTGCAGTACCTGAGCGGCAATCGCTTCATCCTGGGTATCGGGGCCGGATGGCGGGGTGAGGAATACGAGGCCTACGGCTACGACTTCCCCCGTCCGGCCGTGCGGTTCGCCCAACTCGAGGAGGTGCTCGAGATCTGCCGCCTGATGTGGACCGAGGACAACCCGTCCTTCGAGGGCCGCCACTACTCGATCTCCGGCGCCGCCGCGCCGCCGCTGCCCGAGGTGGTCCCCCCGATCTGTGTGGGGGCATCTGGTGAACAGCTCGGCCTTCCGCTGGCAGCTCGTCGGGCCGACATCTGGAACACGGTCTGGCGTCGGGACCTCGAGGGGCTGCGCCGTAAACGCGACATCGTCGAACATCACATGGAGCTGGCCGGACGAGCCCGGGAGGACGTCGAGTTCGCCCTCACCGTCGAGCACCCGCTGCCCACCTCCGATGAGGAGTCGGCCGAACTGCTGGAGCTCCTGGGTGGGCTCGTGGAAGAGGGCTTCAGTCATTTCGTCATGGACTTCGGAAACCCCGAGACAGCTGACGAGGCTCTACGGTTCATCGAACAGGTCATGGCCCCGTTGCGGGCCGACGCCGTCTAGGGGGTTGTGCACATGCAGACATGGCAGGTCGGAGAGGCCACCATCACAAAGGTCGTCGAGATGGAACAGGCGTGGCCGGGGTTCGCCGTCATCCCCCAGGCCTCTCCCGAGGCCATCCTCGGCCACGATTGGCTGCTCGGCCCCTTCGCCGATCCGGCGTCGGGCAGGATCAGGCTCAGCTTTCACGCCTTTTGCATCGAGGTGGGCGACGAGAAGATCGTCGTCGACACCTGCGCAGGCAACGACAAGGTGCGCCCCAACTTCGAGGGACTGGCCGGCTTGCAGACCGACTTCCTCGACCAGATGACCGAGGCTGGGTTCGGACCCGACGACGTGACTGCCGTCATCTGCACCCATCTCCACGTCGACCATGTCGGTTGGAACACCCACCTCGTCGGCGACACGTGGAAGCCGACGTTCCCCAAGGCCCGATACCTCTTCGGGGAGCGGGAATGGGCCCACTGGCGGGTCGAACCGCAGGTCTACGGTGATGTGGTGGGGGACAGCATCCAACCCTGCATCGATGCCGGGCTGGCCGATCTGGTCGAGAGTGACCTTCGGCTCAACGATCTCGTGTGGCTCGAACCGACCCCTGGGCACACCCCGGGGCACCACAGCGTGCACATCTCCTCCAATGGTGAGGATGCGGTGATCACCGGCGACCTGTGCCACCACCCGGTGCAATTCCAGCATCCGGAATGGTCGAGTGAGCCCGATGTGGACAAGGCCGCTGCCATCGCCATGCGGCGCCAATTCGCGTCGAAGTACTGCGACGACCACACCCTCATCCTGGGTACCCACTTCGGTGGCCCGTCGTGCGGGCACCTGCGGGCCCACGAGGGGGGCTGGCTGCTCGATCCGGGCGACTACCCCGATCTGGACTGACCATCGCGGGGTCCGTTGGCCCCGCCAGAGACCTCGCCCACCGGGCGAGGAGACCAGCCGAGGCTGCGCTTGGCTCGGTCGGCGGTCATCACCAGGTCACGAGGCCGCTGGTCCGCTGCCGGTCCCTCGCTGATGCGCCCCCGATCGGCAACACCGGCTGCCTGGGCCAGGGCCGCCGCCAACTCCGGTCGGCTCAGCCGTTGGGGCCCTGGAAGGTGCCACCATCCGGCCCGATCCGACCGCATGGTGATCGACCACATGGCCCGTGCCGCGTCCTCGGCCAGGGCCGGAGTTCGGTACTCGTGTCGGTACCACCGGGGGATCTCGGTGCTGTCGCCGGCGCCGAGAACGAGGCCGGAGAACGCATCCACCGGGTCGAACGAGATCAGAAGAGGGAGTCGGACGATGCCCGATCCTTCCCCGGTTGCCACGAGGCTCTCTGCCTCTGCCTTGAGACGCCCGTAGTCGATGATGGGATCGGGCACCGTGGTCTCGGGTAGCGGCCGTCCGTCGCCACAGAACACGTTGTCGGACGATGCGTACACCACCGGGCAGCCCCTGCGTACGAGGTTGGCGGTCGTGCCGACGATCCCTGGCCGACCCCCCTGGCTCCCGGCGAGGTGCACGATCACATCAGGCATCGTCTGTTCGAGGCATCGGGCCACCGCCACCTCGTCGGTCAGGTCGACATCGACGACCCGCTCGGGCGATCGGGCTACCTCTGTGGCCAACTCGGATCGGTGACGGGTGGCCAGCACTTCGATGTCTGGTGGTCGGTGCCGGAGCATCCAGGTACCGAGGAGTCCAGACGCTCCGGTGAGCAGCACCCGCATGGGGTCAGCCTGACACCTCACCGGTGGTCCCGCCACGGTGTACGGTCGCCGCGATGAGCATGCGGCTGCGCCAGGTGGCAATGGTGGGAACCGACTACCACGAGGTGGAGGCCCAACTCCGCGACGGGTTGGGCCTGGGCGTCGCCTACCGGGATCCGGGCCACCGGCCCGCCCACGAGGCAGGGGTCAGCATCTTCGGACTGCGCAACTTCGTGATGGCCGTAGGCAATCAGTTCCTCGAACTGGTATGTCCCCTCGCCGATCAGCCCGACACCGCCGGTGGTCGCTACATCGAACGGCGAGGCGGGCCGGGCGGGTACATGTTGCTGTTCCAGGTGCCCGAGGGGGCCTTCGCCGGACATCGGCAGCGGATCGAGGCCCTCGGCGTGCGAATCGTCGCCGCCGAGGAGATCGAGGCCGACGGCACCGGGGCCATCCACCTCCACCCCAAGGATCTCCCCGGCTGTATCGCCGAACTGCGGTGGTGCGAGAACGAGGACGCGGCCGACGGGGATTGGTGGCCGGTGGAGCGGGACTGGCGGGACCATCGCCGTACCGAGGTGGTGTCGGGGATCTGTGGGGCTGAGATCCAGACCGACGACCCGGTGGTGCTGGCCGGCCGGTGGGCCGACGTGCTGGACCTCGCCGTCGACGACGTGGACGGCGTTCCCACGGTGGCGGTCGATGATGCGGTGATCCGCTTCGTTCACTGCACCGACGGGCGTCCGGAGGGCCTGGGCGCCATCGACCTGGCTACCGATGACGTGGCCGGGGCCGTCACTCGGGCCCGAGCCGCAGGGATCGAGGTCCACGGGCACACCCTGGTGATCAACGGCCTGCGCATGCACCTGGTGGCGGGGAACTGACCC
>JAYPWI010000050.1:0-9439 GCA_038135065.1 Acidimicrobiales bacterium | reverse complement strand
TGGCGATTCTGCAGTTCGATGACCTGTCCCAGGCCGCCTCGGAAGGTGCCCTCACCGCCGGAGTCGGACCGGAACTCCTTGCGCCAGAACACCAGGGGAGATACGAGCTCGTTGATTTCCACCGGCATGTTCCGCACCCCGCTGGGGAAGGCGGTGGCGTTGAGGCCGTCCTGGTCGGGTCGGGCTCCTGCTCCTCCGGAGTGGAAGCTCATCATGATGAACGAGGCATCGGGCTCGTCGGGTCCCGGTGTCCAAGGCCCGGTGGCCAGCAGGTTCCACAGTGACGAGGTGCCCTCGGCGGGAACCCGTTCGGGCACAGCCTGGGCGAGGCAGCCGAACACCGCGTCGGGCAGCATCTGCCCCATGACGTGGCGGACGTTGACGGCAGCCGGGTGGGGGGCGTTGAGGATGCACCCCTCGGGGGCCGTGACCCGCACCACCTCGAGAGAGCCGGTGTTGTTGGGAATGGCGGGTCCCACGATGCACCGCACCCCGAACGAGGTGTAGGCGTCGGTGTAGGCCATGGGGACGTTGATCCCCGCCGCCACCTGGGCGCCGGTACCGGTGAAGTCGACGTCGATCCCATCGTGGGAGGTGGTCAGGGTGGCCACGATGTCGATGGGGTCGGCCAATCCGTCGACCCGCATGGTGGACGTCCACGTGCCTTGGGGCAGTTCCCGAACGGCGTCGAGCATGGCCTGGCGGGAGGCGTTGATGATGTGGTCCCCGAGGTCGTCGAGGTCGTCGAGGGCGTACTCGTCCATCATCGACAGCAGGCGTCGAGCGCCGATGTCGTTGCAGGCGCACAGGGAGTGGATGTCCCCGATGACCTGCACCTTGTCCCGCACGTTGGCCTCGATGATGGAGACCACGTTGGGGTCGAAGACGCCGCCGCGGGCGAACCGCATCAGGGGGAGGAACAACCCCTCGTGGTAGATCTCCTTGGAGGTGGTGGTGAACCCCACCCCGCCGATGTCCACGACATGGCTGGTGCAGGCGAACAGGGCCACCACCCGCCCGTCTCGGAACACGGGGGTGACCACCACGATGTCGAACAGGTGGCCAGTGCCTCGCCACGGGTCGTTGGTGAGGAAGATGTCACCCGGTTCCATGGTGGCCAGGGGGAATTCGTCGAGGAAGTGGAGCACCGAGGAGGCCATCGAGTTGACGTGCCCGGGAGTGCCCGTGACCGATTGGGCCAGCATCCGTCCCCGAGGGTCGAACACCCCGGCCGACAGGTCGCCGGCCTCCCGGGTCGAGGTGCTGAACGCAGCCCGAACGAGGGTGGTGGCCTGCTCCTCGACCACCGAGATCAACCGGTTCCACATGATGTTCCGGCGAACCTCGTCGAGGCCGGTGGCGCTGGTGTCGGTGACGGTCATGACGGTGCCCCCTCGGGGTCGATGCTACGCCGGATCCGGAGGTGACCGCCGCCAACCACCTGCACGGTGTACCCCTCGGGGACGACGGTGGTCGTCTGATCCTCGGTCACCAGGGCGGGCCCAGCGAGGGGCCGCTCGTCCAGTTCGCTTCGTGGCACCACCCGGTGCTCGATCGGTATGCCCAGAGCCACGTCGATGACGTCGGCCGTTGGTCGGGTGGTTCCGCTCGGGCCGGTGGTGGACGGCGTCTCTGACCACGGATCTGCGCCGACCAGGGTTCGTACGGTCAGCAACCAGGTCAATGCCTCGATCTCGAGCCCGGGGATGTCGCGGGTGTAGAGGTCCCGGTAGGCCTCCACGAAGCGACTTTCCAAGGTCCGTCGAATGACGTGGTCGCCGGGGCGATCCGATCCGGTCAGCTCCTCGAGGTCCAAGGGGACCGTGATCTCGTGTCCCTGGCCCCGGTAGCGCATGAAGGCCCGGGCGGTGGCCACGGTTGGTGCTCCGGGTGCTGCGCCCCCCACGATGGCCGCTGCTTCGTCACGCATCTCGGCCAGGAGGGTGGCGAGATCCTCGCCCCGCAGGTGCTCGATCCGCTGGTGCCAGGTGCGCACCGATTCGTGGGCCGCGGGTGCCCGCAGGAACCCGATGGCCGAGCCGACCCCGGCCCCGGCTGGCACGACGATGTCGTCGATCCCGAGCTTGGCGGCAACCCGGGTGGCGTGAAGGGGGGCGGCCCCGCCGAAGGCGATCATGGTGCCCCCGGTGACGTCGACCCCTTGTTCGATGGCGTGCACGCGCCCCGCATTGGCCATGTTCTCGTCGACGATCTCGCTCACCCCGACCGCCGCGACCCCGAGATCCATGCCGGCCGGATCGGCAATGCCTGTAGCCAGAGCGGTCGCTGCGGCCTCGACGTCGAGGTCGAGTTCGCCCCCGGCGAAGCGCTCCGGCAGGATCCGACCCAGGACGATGTCTGCGTCGGTCACCGTGGGTTCCGTGCCCCCTCGGCCGTAGGCGGCCGGTCCGGGCTCGCTCCCTGCACTGCGAGGCCCGACGGCGATCCGCCCCAGCTCGTCCCGCCGGGCGATGGAGGAACCACCGGCCCCGATCTCCACCATGTCGATGACGGGCAGGCGGAGGGGGAGGCCGCTACCGGGGAGGAAGCGGTATTCGCGCCCGACCTCGAACTCCCTGCTGGTGTGGGGCTCGCCCTCTTCGACGATGCAGAGCTTGGCCGTGGTCCCGCCCATGTCGAAGCTGAGGACAGTGTCAGCGCCCAGCTCGCTGGCGATCTGTGCGGCCAGCAGGGCACCCCCAGCAGGCCCGCTCTCGATCAGGCGGACGGGGTGCACGAGGGCTTCCTCGAGGGTCCCCAGGCCGCCTCCCGACTGCATGAGGAACATCTGGCAGGTCATCCCCAGGTCGCGTCGACGGTCTTCGAGGTCGAGGAGGTAGCGGCGCATCAGGGGTTGGACATAGGCGTTGGCCGACGCCGTCGAGAAGCGCTCGTACTCCCGGATCTCGGGGCAGACGTCGCTCGACAGGGTCACGGGAACCTCGGGCCAGACCTCGGCCAAGATGTCTCGGGCTTGGCGTTCGTGGGTGTCGAATCGGTAGCTGTGCAGGAAGCCGACCGCCACACTCTGCACCCCTTGTTCGCGCAGCTCGTCGGCTGCCTCCCGCACGGCCTGCTCATCGAGGGGGAGGAGCACGGTGCCGTCAGCGGCCACCCGCTCAGGAATGCCGACACGTCGGTGGCGGGGGACCAGGGGCTCGGGACGCCGCATGGCCAGGTCGTACTGCTCGAACCGATTCTCGTGCGCCATTTCCACGGCATCCCGAACCCCTGCCGTGGTCAACATCGCAGTCACCGCTCCCCGGCGCTCGATGAGAGCGTTGGTGGCCAGGGTGGTGCCGTGGATGAACACGTCGACGTCGGCGGGGACGACGCCGGCCATGGTGGTGACCTTGGCGATCCCGTCCAGCACGGCGGCCGCCGGCTCGCGGGGAGTGGTCAGCACCTTGGCCGTGAACAAGAGGCGGTCCACGGCCAGGGCGACGTCGGTGAAGGTTCCGCCGATGTCGGCGGCGAGGCGGATGTCGGCCATTCGGGCAGGCTAGGCGCGACCCCCGCCAAGGGGGTGGTCGAACCCGTCGGCCCCGTCCAGCAGGCGGTGGATCAAGATCTTCTGCACCTCGGAGGTGCCTTCGTAGATCTGGTACACCCGAGCGTCCCGATAGATCTTCTCCACCCCGTGGTCGGTCAGGAAGCCGTACCCGCCCAGGACCTGGATGGCCCCCGAGCAGACCCGTTCGGCCATCTCCGACGCGAAGAGCTTCGCCATGGACGCCTCCCGGGTGCAGTCCTGGCCGGCATCGCGCAGCACCGCAGCATGCAGGTACAGCTGTCGGGCCGCCTCGACCTCGGTCGCCAACTCGGCCAGCTTGAACGCGACACCCTGGTGGCTGGCGATGGGGGCGCCGAAGGTCACCCGTTCCTTGGAATAGGCGTGGGCGGCCGCCAGGGCGGCTCGGGCTGCCCCGGTGGCCTGGGCGGCCACCCCGATGCGGCCCAGTACGAGGCTGCCCAGGGCGATGCCCAGGCCCCGGCCGATCTCACCGAGCACCGCATCGGCCGGGATGCGCATCTGGTCGAAGGAGATCTGGCAGGTGTCGTTGGTGCGGTGGCCGAGCTTCCGTTCGCGGGAGATGACCTGGTAGCCGGGGTTGTCCGTGGTGGTGAGGAAGGCCGAGATGCCCCGCTTGCCTGCGCCGGGGTCGGTCACCGCGATGATCATGGCCACCTCAGCGGTGGACCCCGCAGTGATGAACGCCTTGTGACCGTCGAGCACCCAGTCGTCACCATCCCGGCGGGCCCGGGTGGTGATGGCCGCTGCATCCGAGCCGGTGTGGGGTTCGGTGAGGTGGATGCACCCCAGCCACTCACCGGTGACCAGGCGGGGCAGGTAGCGATCTTGCTGTTCTGTGGTGCCGTAGGTCTGCACGGCGAGCGAGACGGGCGAGTTGTTGGCCGCCATCACGTTGCTGACCCCACCGTCGGCTGCTGAGATCTCTTCGATGGCCAGGGCGTAGCTCACGAAATCGGCACCCTGGCCGCCGTGCTGCTGGTCCACGAGCATGCCCATGAGCCCGACCTCGCCCATCCTGCGGTACAGGTCCCGGGGGGCTCCCCCCTCGTCCTCCCAGCGCTGGGCATGGGGGGCGATCTCAGCGCGGGCGAAGGCTCGGGCTGTGTCGCGGATGGCCTGTTGTTCGGGGGTGAGCAGCATCGACCTCTCCGGATGACTGGGGCCGGTCAGGCCCGGCCATGGGTGCGCGGCGAGCCTGCCACAGTGGGTTGGTCTCGTCCGAACCGGGGCGGCCCGGTAGCGTCGAGGCATGGCCAGTGGAGACGAACGAGCGGCGGCACCCGAAGGACTGGACGGGCGCGGCCTGCGGGTGGTCGTGGTGCGGGCGTCGTGGAACGAGGTCATCGTGGGCCGGCTGGCTGACGGAGTGGACCGTGGCCTGGTTGCGCTCGGGGTGTCCGATGTCGAGCAGGTGGCGGTGCCCGGCTGCTTCGAGATCCCCATGGCCTGCCGGGCTGTCGCCGTGTCGGGTCGAGCCGACGCCATCGTGACCATCGGGGCGGTGATCCGAGGAGAAACCACCCACTACGAGTTGGTCTCGGAAGGGGCAGCGACTGGGGTCCAACGGGTCCAGCTCGACACGGGGGTACCCATTGCGTTCGGTCTGGTTACCGTGGAGAACGACGAGCAGGCCCTGGCCCGTAGCGAGGGGCCGGGCGGCCACAACGTCGGCGAGGAAGCAGCACTGGTTGCGGTGCAGATGGCCCGGCTGGTGGCCGACTGGTCCTGATCGAGTTCAGGGGTTGGGCCCCCAGGGGGCTGGCTGCATCAGCTGGATTTCCTGACGGGCCAACAACGGCCGGAGTTGGGCGGCGAAAGCCATGAACGGCTCGTCGGCGAACAAGCGGGACCAGAAGTCCCGGCGGTCTGCGTCGTCGTCGAAGCGCCAGACGTGGATCAGCTGGTGCAGCGGCCCCGTGTCGGACAGGAAGTATCCGACCAGGTGTTCGTCGAACCCGCCGGCCTGCAGGGCGGGAAAGCCCTCGTCCCGATACAAGCGCACGACTTCGCCCATCTGTCCGACGGTCACGTCGTAGGTGCGGCGTTCGTACAGGGTCATTGGATCCTCCTCCGTGGGGGTCAGGGTGAGCGTGGCCAGGGTGGTCAGGATCCCTCGAAGCGGGGTGGACGCTTCTCGAGGTAGGCGGTCAACCCCTCGGCGAAATCGTTGGTCCCGAACAGGGGCAGGAGGGCCAGGTACTGGCGGGCTACATGGTCCTCGAGGTCCTCGGTCTGGGCGTGGCGCATGAGTCGCTTTGCGGCCCGCACGGCAAGTGGCGCATTCGCAGCGATACGGCCCGCCAGGTCGAGGGCCTCGTTCAGCAGGTCAGCGGGTTCGACGACCCTGCTCACCAGACCGGCTTCGAGGGCCTCGTGGGCGCTCAGGGTGGCTCCGGTGAAGAGCAGTTCGGCGGCCCGGGACCAGCCGACGATCCGGGGAAGCAGCCAGGTGCCGCCGGACTCGGGGATCAGACCCCGAGCCGTGTAGGCGGCCGACAGCTTGGCCGTCGATGCAGCGATGCGCAGGTCACACCCGAGGGCGAGGTCCATGCCGTACCCGGCTGCCCCACCGTTGAGGGCCGCGATGGTCGGGGTGTCGATCTTGTGGAGCACGACGGGGGGCGCGCCGCGGAGGTCGAACTCGCCTGTTGCTCCCGCCGCCGACTCGGCCGAAATGCCCGAGCCCTCATTGGCAGCTGCGATGTCCAGCCCGGCGCACCATGCCCGGCCCTGGCCGGTGATGACGATGACTCGCACGGCTGGATCGTGATCGGCCTCGAGGAGGCGGTCGGACAGGGCGTTCAGCATGGGAATGCTGATGGTGTTCATCCGCTCGGGCCGGTTGAAGGTGATGAGGCCGACCTGGTCGCGCACCTCGTACAGCAGGGTGTCGGTCATGGGCGCACGGTAGCCAGTCAGCTCGGGTCCGGACGCATCCGCAGCAGCACCTTGGCCACCGCTTCGCGTTCGTCGAGGAGGCGGTAGGCCTCTGCTGCCTCCTCGAGGGGGAGGACCTGTCCGATGGGCGGGCGGATGGCCCCCGATTCGATCATGGGGACGAGCCGCCGATGGATGTCGGCGGGAATGGTGGGGTCGGCGGCCACCGCTTCGCCCCAGGCTGCTCCGACGAGGGACACGTTGCGCAACAGCAGTCTGTTGACCTTCACGGTCGGGATGTCGCCGGCGGCGAAGCCCACCACCACGAGCCGCCCGAACCGGGCCAACGCCCGGATTCCGTCGAGGAAGCGATCCCCTCCGACGGGGTCGTAGGTCATGTCGACGCCCCGACCGCCGGTCAGCGCCATCACCTCGTCCTTCCAGCTGTCGGAGATGACCACCACCTCGTCCGCTCCAGCTGCCCGTGCGATCTCGGCTTTCTCCTCGGTCGACACGAGACCGATGACCTGTGCGGCGCCGACGGCCTTGGCCACCTGGATGCCCGAGGTGCCGACCCCGCCAGCTGCGCCGAGGATCAGCACCGATTCGCCTGCGGCCAGTCGGCCCCGGTCGATCATGCAGAACACGGCCGTCTGGTAGTTCATGACGAGGGCCGCGCCCTCTTCGAACGACAGCTCTTCGGGCAGGTGGAAGACGTCTGCGGGTTTGGCGCTGGCTACCTCGGCTAGGCATGCCCCGGTCCACACCGCGACCCGGTCGCCCGGTGCGAAGCCGGAATCCGGCGGGGCGGAGCGCACCACCCCGCTGGCTTCGATCCCCGGTCGGAAGGGAGGCTCGGGCCGGATCTGATAGAGGCCCTGGCTCTGGAGGAGGTCGGGGAACGACACACCCCCACACACGATGTCCACCACGACTCGAGACGGATCATCGGAGGGTTCGGGGGCATCGACGACGGCCACCCCGGCCGGGCCAGTGAGGGATTGAATCTCGACAGCGCGCATCGTTGCACGGTAGTCGGACGAGCCTGTTGGCAAACCCGACACGACCGCTGCTCCGCCGATACGCTGTGCAGCGAACGCGAGGACACGAGGGGACACCATGCGCTACTACTCCTGCGACTCACACGTGGTGGAAGCAGCAGAGATCTACGCCGGGCTCCGGGAACGGTTCGGGGATCGGGCCCCGTATATCGAGAAGGATCATCTGGGAAAGCCCGGAACCTGGGTTGTGCTTCCTGACGGGATGCGGGCCGTGACGGTGGGCCGCTTGGGCATTGCTGGTGCCAGCCTCGACGACCCTGCCACCCACGAGCGGATCGCCATGGGCTACGACGGCTTCAATCCGGGGGTCATGGACCCGTCGGCCCGACTTGCCGAACAGACCCAGGACGGGATCGTCGGTGAGGTCATGTACCCGAGCCTGTCGATGTTCACCTTTGCGGTGAAGGACCACGAGGTCCGCGATGCGGCCTTCCGCAACCACAACGACTGGGTCCTCGACTACTGCTCGGTCGACCGGGACCGTCTCATCGGCATTGGGTGCCTGCCACTCCCCGACATCGACCGGGCCATCGCCGAGATGGAACGCTCGGCCAGCCGCGGGGTGCGTGGGTTCGCCATCCCCGCCCACGTCGATCCCAAGAAGCCCTACAGCCACCCTGACTTCGACCCGTTCTGGGCCCGGGCCCAGGAGTTCGGGGTGCCTCTGACCATGCACATCTTCACCGGGGAGAGCCTCGAGGGCGGTATGCCCGAGCATTGGGGTACTCCCGGTGGTCACCTCAAGGGATACACCCTGTCGCACACCACCATCGTGAACACCATGATCGACCTGATCTGCGGCGGTGTCGTCGAACGTTTCCCCGGACTGAAATTCGTGTGTGCCGAGTACGAGACGGGCTGGGTCGGGCATACCCTGCAACGCCTGGACCATGCTGCCTATCGCACACCGTGGGAACTCAGCGACGAGCTGACCATGAAGCCGAGTCAGTACTTCGACCGGAACTTCTGGGTGACGTTCGAGGACGACATCCACGGGATCCAGACTCGGCACAGCATCGGGGTCGACAACCTCCTGTGGGGCAACGACTACCCCCACCACGACTCGATCTGGCCCAACTCGCGTCCGATTCTCGACGACATCCTGGCCGATGTCCCCGCAGATGAGCGGGAGAAGATGGTCTGGAGCAACGTTCTGGATCTCTACGACATCGATCCGGCCGCCCTGCCGGTCTGACCGGCCCGCCCCGCTGGTGCACTGATCGGGGCCCGCTGATCAGTGCAGGAAGTGCTCCAGGATGGCCTGAGCTACCGCACGGCCGTCTTCCATCGGGCCGAAGTGGGTCAGGCCCTCCATAGGGAGAAGGCGGCCGTTCCCGAGCGCTTCGGCGACCGGCGCCGCCATCTGCGGTGGAAGTTCGTTGCCCCCTGAGACGGCCTCACCGCGGGCCACCACGGCGGGACAGGTGATGGCGGCCAGGGTGGAGAAGTCGGTCGGCGTTCCCGATGTGAAGATGCGGGCTTCGGTGTCTCCCCAGCAGGTCAGATCGACGCCACCCGACGCAGCCGGCGTCGTGCCCAGTTCCACATAGGCCTCGACGGCCGCCCGTTCGCAGGCGTTGAAGGGAGGCTTGCTGCAGAACCGGGTGACTGCGTCTTCGACCGAGTCGAAGTGGGTACGCCGTTTGCGGGCCGCCGTGACCAGCGGGTGTTCGTGATCTGGGGTCGGGCGCCCGGGCGGCACGATGACGGGCTCGAACAACCAGATCGATGAGAACGTCCCCGGGTGTTCGATCTCGGTGCGCACGATGGTTGCGCCGCCAAGAGAGTGTCCGACTGCTCGCACCGGCCCGCCGAGCATCTCGACGGCCATGAGGACCTCGCTGACCAGGTTGCCTCGATCGACCGAGAATCCCTGCTGGGTAGGCCGGGATGCCCCGTGACCCCGGAAGTCGAGGCCATGGCACGAGAAGTGGGGGACAAGGTGGGGCACGACGGTGGCCCACAT
>JAYPWI010000049.1:0-14572 GCA_038135065.1 Acidimicrobiales bacterium | reverse complement strand
CCGGCCCGCCATGTCGATCCCCACCCGGCCCGCCATGTCGATCCCCACCCGGCCCACCATGTCGAGCGGCGTGCAGGCGCGGTGATGGTTCGCACCCCGGGTCTGGGGGCAGGTCCGCACTAGGGTGGCCCACATGGGGTTCGTTGGGCGGCTCGAGTCGATTCACACGGCTCCCGAGGGGTCGGCGCCGATGGTGGGACACGACTCGGTGCGCTTGGTGGCCGGGAGCGGCATCGACGGTGACCGGTACGCGACCCGCACCGGCCACTATTCCTCCCTTCACCACCTGGACCGTCAGGTGACGTTGATCGAGGCGGAGGTGTTGCACGCCTTGCGTCGTGACCATCGGGTGGAGTTGCTGCCGGAGGAGCACCGACGCAACCTGACGACGTCGGGGGTGCCGGTCAACCACCTCGTCGGGCAGTACTTCTCGGTGGGGGAGTGCGTGCTCTACGGGGGCCGGCTCAACGTTCCGTGTTCGTACCTCCAGGACCTCGTCGGCAAGCGAGTGTTCCGCCCACTGGTCCACCGCTCGGGGCTCAATGCGCGGGTGCTGATCGGCGGGGAGATCGCGGTCGGCGACCAGGTCAGTTCAATCGATCCAGCCGACCTTCCCGCCGACCTCGTGGCTATGAACGAGGAAACCCCTGTCGAGCCCGCACCAGAGGTGATCTGAGACGCCATGGGGTTGGAACGACTGCAAGCGGCGACGGCCAACGGATCCGACGTTGCCGATGTGCTGCGTCGGGACGGCGCCGTAGTGGTGGAAGGGCTCATCGATCCCGACGCGGTGGCTGAGGTGCTGGGTGGGGTACGACCTCACCTCGATGCGCGAGAGCACGGCACGGACCGCTTCGAGGGAACGTCCACCAAGCGGCTGGGGTCGCTGGTGGCCAGGGTGCCGGCCGTTCGGCCGTTGATCACCAGCCCGCTTGTGCTGGCAGCCGTCGCCGATGTCTTCGCAGATGCCACCACGGTGCAGCTCAACGCCACCCAGGTGGTGGCCCTTTCGAGTGGGGAGGCCCGCCAACCCTTGCATCGTGACCAGTGGGCGTGGGATCACTTCCCATGGCCCGTCGGATACGAGGTGGAGGTGTCGACCATGTGGGCGCTCACCGACTTCACCAGTGAGAACGGGGCCACCCGGGTGGCCGTCGGCAGCCACACCACCGAGGGTCGCCCCCGTTTCGAGGATCACGACCTCGAGGTCGCCGACATGACCGCTGGTTCGGTGCTGTTCTACACGGGGTCCGTGATGCACGGTGCTGGTGCCAACCACAGCGACGAGCAGCGGGTGGGGATGATCATCTCCTACACCCGTGGGTGGTTGCGTCAGCACGAAAACCAGTACCTCTGCGTCCCCGTCGAGGTGGCCAGGGATCTTCCCGAGGATCTGCAACGGCTCGTCGGGTACTCCCGAGGGTCCTACGCCATCGGCTACTGGGGCGACATGGACGACCCCATCGAGGCGGTTCGGCCCAACGCCGGCACCTCCGGTCTCGGTGGGGCCCTCGACGTGCCGACTCGTTCGGACTGATCGGGCCCGACAGGGCCGAGGGCCCGCCCGCCTGGCGTGGGGTTCGTGTCGGTCGCTCGCACCTGTTTCCGGCATCGTTACCGAATGCTCACCGTTGCGATCCTCGGTGGTCACCTTGGATGGGCAGCATGGTGGTGCACCGGTCGAGTCCGCCACTGGCCGGTTGCCCTCCCGGTAACTCGGCCCCCGTCGTCGCCAGCGGGGGTCGAGGCCGCGTCGGTGGACGGGTCGGGCCCGGGATGCCCGTCAGGGTCGCCCGGTCAGGGGTGGACCGTCAGGGTGGACCCTCGGCCGTCGGGGAGGCGGCGAACAACGATGCCGGCGTGCAGGCGTTCCTTCATGGCCGCGACGTGGGTGATCGCGCCCACCAGGCGACCTGTGGACTGCAACATGTGGAGGGTTTCGATGGCGTCGTCGAGGGCTTGGGCGTCGAGCGAGCCGAACCCTTCGTCGATGAACAGGGCCTCGAGACGATGCCCGGCTGCCGACCCGCCTCGACTGACCACATCGGCAAGGCCGAGGGCGAGGGCGAGGGAGGCTTGGAACTGCTCTCCGCCCGACAATGAGGCGGGGCTGCGTGGCCGGCCCGTGAACGCATCGAGGACGTCGATGTCGAGGCCGCGGGTTGCGTTACCCCCGAGGTGCTCGGTGGTGCGTCGCAGGCTGTAGCGACCCGACGTCATGGCCCGGAGGTGTTCCGATGCTGCTGCGGTGACTCGTTCCAACTCGAGGCCGAGTACCCACCGTCGAAGGCTGATCCGGATGCGACCCCGGCCTCGGCACACCTCGTGGGCATGGCGGGCCACCGCGGCCCGTCGTCGAACCTCGGCTGACTCTTGCCCGATGCGGCGGTAGTCGGCCAGGGCTCGTTGGATCTCCTCCGCGCTGTTGGTGGCGGTGGTGAAACGGGCAGCTGCCTGGCGGGCGGCTTCGGAGGCTTGGGTGGCCGCTGCGATGAGCGCATCGACGTCGGGGGCCTGGTCGGGGATGCCCTGGCGCTCCAGTTCGCCGAGGGCGCCGGTGTCACGGGCTCGATCCTCTTTGAGGGTGTCGAGTGCGGCGATGGCCCTCGTCTCTGTGTCGGGGTCGATGAGGGCGGCGGTGGCATCCTCGGCGGTCTCGAAGTCGCTGTCGGCCAACGCGCTGTTCGCCGCCCTGCGGCTGCTGACCGCTTCACCGTCGGCGCTGGCGGCGGCGGCTTCGAGTTTGGGTAGCGCCTGCACGAGGGGTGACAGCTCAACGAGCGCTGCTTCGACGGACTGCAGGCGATCGGGGTCGACATGGGCGGCGGCCTCCCGCGCCGTGCTCGCTCGTTCGGTCAGCGTGCTGACCTGACCATCGAGCGTCGCCTGGTTGACGGCGACGTCTGACACGGTGGCCGCGAGCTCCCTTTGGCGGTCGCTCGCACCCTCGACCGTGGCGGTGAGATCAGCGACGGCTGCTGCGTGGTCGCGGACCGCTGCGGCTCGGGCTTGCCGGTCCCCGAGGCGGGCTGCGATGTCCTCGACGGCGACGTCGGCCAGATCGCCGAGTGCGACCCGGATGTTGCTGACCCGGGCGCCAGTCGCTCTGGCGGTGTCGGCAGCTTCCGCAGCGTTGCGTTGGGCTTCGCTCAGGTCGTCGATGGAGACCGCCTGGCCGGCTCCGGTGGCCGGGTGCGGGTGCTCGGCCGAACCACACACCGGGCAGGGGTCTCCGTGCGACAGTTGGGCGGCAAGCCGAGGGGCTTGGGTTTCGATGAAGTCGAGCAACACGCCCTCATAGGTGCGTTGAGCCTCCGCCGCGGCGTCTGATGCCGTGCTGGCAGCCACGAGGGCGTTGTCGCGTTGTCCGGCGCTGTCGAGTGCGTCGGTAAGGCGTTCGAGTTCTGGCTCGATCTTGGCGAGGTCGTCTGACGGTGGGCCCAAGCCATCGAGGCGCTCGCTGAGTTCGGCGAGCTCGGCCTCCGCCGCGGCGTTGCGAGCCTGTGCGGCCCTGAGTTGCTCGTCGACGGCGGCCCGCTTGTTCGTGACCGCGGTCAGGGCGGCGGTGGCCGTGGCGAGCTCTTCGAGCAGCGCTCGGTCGGTGCCGACGCTGCGGCGTGCGCCCTCGATCGCAGCGCTGACCACGGCGCCTGTGTGCGACGGCAGGTCGATGCCGTTGTCGGCCGCGATACGAACGATCTCGCTGGTCGTGTCGCTGACCCGTTGCCTGGCGGCTGCGCCTGCCTGCTCGGCGCTGGTGGCGTCGGCTGCCGCAGTGACGACCGGCCGAGCCAGCTGCGAGCGTTCTGCCGCTACTGCGGCGGTGCGTACCGATGGTTCGTCGAGGTCGAGCTGGCGTAGCTGGGCACGCAGCCGCTCTGCGTCGGCGAATCGCTGGGCAGCCGCTTGGCCCTCGGTGCGTTGTTGTTCGGCGAGCCGCGCCGCCTCGGCAGCTGCGGTGGCATCGATCTTCAGCTGCTCGATGACGGGTGCGGCGGTTTCGGCGTGCTGGCCGATCTCGTCCGCATCGAGAGATTCCGGCTCCTCGGGCGCGGGCTGCTCGAGCCGTTCGAACAACTGCACGAGGTTCTTCTGAGCGTTGAGCAGGTGGTGGCGAAGCTCCTCGTCGACCGTCTCGACCTGGGCCCCGAGCTGGCTCGCTTCGGCCTCGAGCGCCGCGGTGACCCGTTCGTACACATCACCGCCGAACAGGTTGCTGAGCAGGGTTTCACGATCGGCCGAACTGTCGGTGAGGAACCTGTTCACCTCCCCTTGGGGGAGCACCATCACCCGCTGGAACTGCTCGACCGAGAGGCCGATCAGCTCCTCGACCTGCTGTCTCATCTCGCGGGCCTTGGTGGCCAGGGCCGTTGTCGTGCCGTCGGTTTCGTGCCGTTCGAGCAGGGCGGTTGCGTTCTGGGTGGTCGTACCGCCACCCCGCTTGGCCGGGCGTTCGTAGGTGGGTGACCGGTGGGCCGTGTAGGTGACCCCCCCGACGTCGAAGGTGAAGCTCACCTCGGTCGCAGTGTCCGGTGCCGCATGGTGGCTTCGCAGGTAGCGAGCGTCCTTGCCCGGGACGTCGCCGAACAGGGCGAACGTCATGGCGTCGAAGATGGTGGTCTTGCCCGTCCCGGTATCGCCGCTCACCACGAACAGGCCCCGGGCGGCCAACTGGTCGAAGTCGACCGTGGTCGCATCGGGATACGAACCGAAGGCCGAGAAGCTGACCGAACGAGGCTTCATGATCGCTCCGCCAACGCAGTGGCCACGGCCCGGTGCAACACGTGCACGGTGTCGTCATCGGCCTCGACGCCCTCGACGCTCGACCAGAACTCCAACGTGGCGGTGCCGGGGTCACTCGATCGACCGTCGAGGACCGGATCGTGGGTCTGCTCGGGGGTGGTTCCGCTCAGCCGGATCTCGATGATGTGGGGGTACACCCGCTCGAGGCGAGCCTTGGCGTCGAGCACGGTGCCCGGATCGGTGAGATCGGCCCGAACGAAGTGGTCGTGGGCTTCCGGAGCATGGTCGGGGTCGAGCAGTTCGTCGATCTGGCCCCTGAGGATCGAGACCGGTCGCCCCACCCCGAGGGGAATCTCCTCGACCCTGCACGCGCCGGCCGCATCCATGTCCACCAGGGTGAGGGACTTCTGATGGGTCTCGCTGAATGAGTACGCCATGGGCGTGCCGCAGTAGCGAAGGGTGGGCCGTCCGACATCTTGCGGGCGATGGAGGTGACCCAGGGCTGTGTAGGAGAAGCCGTCGAACAACTCTGCACTGACCTCACCGGTGCCTCCCACCTCGAGTTGCCGCTCGGAGTCGGTCACCGCGCCACCGGTGACGAAGGCGTGGGCCACCGCCACGGACCGCTGAGAACCCAGCTGAGACCGGGCCTGGGCCACGGCGATCTCCAGTACTTCGTGATGGGTGCGACGTCGCCGCCGCGCGCTCTCGTCCTCGGGAGCCGCTGTCGCCAGGTCAGCGGTTTCGCCGAATGACGACGGCGCGGCCTGCGGCTCGAGGAAGGGGATCAGCACCAGCTGCAGCGGGCCGTCGGGGAAGTCAACGGAGACCGGGCGTCGGAGCCCGTCGTAACCGCCCCGGATGAACACACCAGCCAGGTCGGCCAGGTCGCCGTAGGGGGCGACCCGGTCGGCTCCGTCGTGGTTGCCGGTGATCGCCGCCACGACGGCTCCCGTGGATCGCAGCCTGGCGAGGGTGTCTCGGAAGAGTTCGATGGATTCGACGGGGGCGATGGCCCGGTCGAAGATGTCGCCGGCGACGACCACGAGGCCGATCCCCTCGTCGGTCGTGATCTCGACGAGACGATCACAGAAGGCCTCCTGTGGGCCTCTCAGGGAGGAGGGGCCGAAGGAGCGCCCGAGGTGCCAGTCGCTGGTGTGCAGCATCCTCATGTTTGGTCGTGTGCTCCAGGTCTTTTGCGGCGAACGAGTGCATCCCGAACCCTAGGCGGTGGGTGTGACAGCGGAGGTCGAGCCCCGATGACGGTGACCTTCGCTGGACACCGGACCTGCAGCGCAATCGTCATGCTGCGGTCATTGACGTTCCGGGCAGACACCCCTAGCGTCCGTTTAGCTGGGCAAGGGTCCGGCTCCGGTAAGGGGGAGAAAACGTGACACAACGTCGAATGACGCTGTTGAAGTTGCTCGCCGTCCTGTTCGCCTTCTCGATGATCGCCGCCGCCTGTGGTGGCAGCGATTCAGACAGTGGCGGGGACGACGGTGGGTCAGACGACACTGCGGCGCCGAGCACCGATGACGACGAGGTCCAGACCGACGTCGAGGACAACGATGCGACGGGTGAGGACACCCGGGATGTCGACGAGGGCCCCGTGCACGGCGGCAAGGTCGTCTACGGCATCGAGGCTGACTCGGCCAACCCATGGACCCACTACGCGACCTCGTGTTCCATCAGCTGCCGGATGATCCTCCGTGCGATCTCGGACAGCCTCTTCATCACCAACGCCGACGGCACCATCGTTCCGTACCTGGCTGAAGGGGCCGAGCCGAACGAGGACTACACGGTGTGGACGATGACCATCCGTGATGGCATCTCCTTCCACGACGGCACCCCCCTCGACGGGGCGGCGGTCAAGTACAACATCGACACCTGCCGGTTCAGCCCGCTGACCGGGCCGGCCTTCCTGGGCCTGGCCGATGTGCAGGCCGAGGGCCAGACGGTCACCCTGACCTACAGCCAGCCAGAAGCCCTCGGGCCAGCCGCGCTGCGGGCCGAGGTGTGTGGGTTCATGCTCTCGCCGACGTGGATGTCCACCCTGGCCAACAACCCCCTCAACGCTGGCCTCAGCGACGAGGAGAAGGCTGACCTGACCGGCGATCCCGCCGCTCCGGTGGGCGTGGGCGCGTTCGTGTTCCAGAGCTACACGCCGGGTAACGGCAACAGCTTCGTGGCCACTCGCAACCCCGACTACTGGCGGGGTGACGGCCCGAACTCGGTGACCGGTGAGGGCCTGCCGTACCTCGACGAGATCGAGTTCGTGGTGGCGGTCGACATCCAGGGTCGCAGCAATGGTCTGCGTTCCGGTCAGTTCGACATCATCCACACGGCCAACGCCGACGAGATCAGCAAGTACATCGGCGATGACGACTTCACCCTGCTGCAGGCCAACGACTTCGGCGAGACCAGCTACACGCTGATCAACGTCGGTGCCGGGCAGAACCCCGTCCTGGCCTTCGTGCGTGGTCTCGACAGCCTCGAGATGGACCCGGGCGGCCTCAACGCAGCCAACCCGCTGGTCAACCTCAGCTGCCGCCGGGCCTTCGCCCACGCAGTCGACCGGCAGCGTCTGGCCGACGAGCGCTGGGCAGGTATCGCGAACGTGGCCAATGGCCCGTTCCCGCCGGGCAGCATCGGTTACCTCGAGGACACGGGGTATCCGGAGTACGACCTCGACGCTGCTGCCGAGAACTTCGAGCAGTGCAAGGCCGACTCGGGCCAGAACCCGGTGACGTTCACCTTCAACACCACGAACGACCCGTTCAACGTCGAGACCAACGAGTTGGTGGCCTCGATGTGGAGTGAGGCCTTCGGTGACGAGATCAGCGTGTCGATCGCTCCGATCGAGCAGGGCCAGTACATCGGCCTCGCTCTGGCCGGTGTGTTCCAGGCGCAGGGCTGGCGTAACCACGCCGGTGTTGATCCGACCGAGCAGTGGTACTGGTGGAACTCGGCCACGTCGAGCCCGATCAACCCGTCGGTGCCCGAGCTGGCACTGAACTTCGGTCGGTTCCAGGACCCGGTGATGGACGCTGCGTTCAACACCATCCGTCAGAACCCCGACCCCGACGCCCGCCGCGAAGCAGCCGAGACGGTGAACCGCCAGTTCGCCGAGAACGTGTGGAACTTCTGGTCCGTCTGGACGGTGTGGGGCATCATGGCCAACCCGAGGCTCAACAACCTCACGGCCCTCGACATCCCCGACCAGGGTTCGACCACGTTCCCGGTCATCGCCGGCAAGCACCACATGACACAGATCTGGTGCACCGACGGCGATTGCCAGGGCTGATCACCTGACCGATCGGGGTCGTAACGATCCCGACCACGGCACACTCGGCCCCCGCTCGCTCATCGCAGCGAGCGGGGGCCTGCCGTTGGGCCCGGGGTTCGCCCGGGCAGTGCTGGAATCGCTACGGTTACGAGGGTCGTCGCTACGTCACATGGGGGATGAGTAGTGGTGCAGATGATCAGGGACAACGTCGCACGGACGGTCGTTGTCCTCTTGGTGGCCGTGCTCGCCTACGGCTGGTTCGGCCGTCCGCCTGTCTCGTGGACCTTCGGGCTCGTGGTGCTGGTGGGCTGCCTCGGGGCGTTCCTCACCGACGCTCGCTATGCAGCGCGGCGTCTCGCTGCGGTGATTCCCATCCTCGTGTTGGTCTCGTTCATCGTGTTTGCCCTGATGAACAGCCTGCCCGGGGATCCGGCGATCAACATTCTCGGACCGTCGGCCACCCCTGACGCAGTCGCTCAGGTCCGTGCCGAACTCGGCCTCGACGAGCCCTTCTTCGCCCGTTACGGGGGTTGGCTCGGCGATGCCGTCGTCGGCGATCTGGGCACGTCGGTGCAGCGACGCGAGGCCATCGCAATGGGGATGTCCAAGGCGATGACCCCCACGTTGCAGTTGGCGTTCTACTCGTTCGTGTTGGCCTTGGTACTGGCTCTTCCCCTCGGTGTGTTGTCGGCCTACCGGCAAGGGAGGATGGCCGACCGGGTCAGCAACTACACGATGCTGGGGTTCCTGGCCGCTCCCAACTTCGTGCTCGCCGTGGTGCTCGTGTTGTTCTTCTCGGTGGGAGGCATCAGCGTGTTCGGGTTCGATGTGGGCTGGAAGATTCTGCCTGCGGCCCGATACGTGCCGCTCGGCGACGACTGGTTCCTCCACTTCAAACACATGCTGCTCCCGGCAGTCGCGCTGGCGATGCCCCAGGCAGCCGTGTTCATGCGCCTCCTGAGATCGGACATGATCCTCACCCTGCGCTTGCCCTTCATCGACCTGGCCCGCAGCAAGGGGGTGGCCACGTCGAGGATCCTGTGGCGGCATGCGCTGCGGCCCTCGAGCTTCACTCTGTTGACGGTGGTGGGGCTGACCCTGGGGGCGCTGTTGGGCGGCACCCTGATCATCGAGGCCATCTTCACCCTTCCCGGAGTGGGGAACTACATCTTCCAAGGGGTCGGGCAACGGGACTACATCGCCGTCCAAGGCGGTGTGTTGGTGATCTCGGCCCTGTTCATCACCCTGCTGACGATGTCGGACTTCCTCTACCTGGCCCTCGACCCCCGCCTGCGATCGGAACGGGACTGAGCGATGGCCGACACGACACACACCGCTGACACGACCCCAGACACCGACCGCCCGGGTGAAGAGTCGATCGGGGCACGGGCCCGTAAGCCGCTGGGTCCAGTGTTCTGGGCCGCGGTGACCTTCCTGAGCTTGCTGCTGTTCGCAGCAGTGTTCGCCGATCTGCTGCCCCTGAAGGATCCTTCCCAGTCCTTCCGGGGCATGTCCAAGAACGGCCCCAGCCTCAGCCACTGGTTCGGTAACGACAACAACGGCCGGGACATCTTCAGTCGGGTCATCTACGGGGCCCAGGTGTCGCTGCTCATCTCGGCCGTCGGCACGACCCTGGCCCTCACCCTCGGTGGGTTGATCGGGTTGGCGTCCGGCTACTTCCGGGGCAAGGTCGACCAGTACGTGACGTCGTTCCTCAACGCCACGTTGGTCATCCCGGGGCTGATCCTGTTCATCGCCCTGATCCTGTTCCTCGACCCCAGCGTGAGGTACCGGATCCCCGTACTGATCTTCTCCTTCGTGCTGCTGTCGATCGCGCCGATCTCGAGGGTGGTGCGCGCCGCACACCACACCGGGGCAGAACGCGACATCGTGTTGGCGGCGCGCCCCCGGGGGGCTCGGTGCGGGCGCATAATGGTCCGCGAGGGGCTGCCCAATGTTGCCCCCAGCCTCATCAGCTACTCGCTGATCGTGATGGCGCAGCTCATCGTGGTCGAGGGCGCGGTGGCCTTCCTCGGGCTCAGCGTTCCACCACCCACCCCGACCTGGGGCGACATGATCAACAAGGGACGAAACAGTCTGGAAGTGGCTGCCCACATCAGCCTGATGCCGGCCCTGATGATGTTCCTGACCGTGCTGTCGCTGAACTTCATCGGGGACAAGCTCCAGGAACGCTTCGACACGAGGGAGTCGGTGCTGTGACGGACCGGTCCCATCGACCATCGGAAGGGGGCACACATGGCGGGTAGCGGCTCGGCTCATCTGCGCGATGATCAACAGCCCCTGCTGCGGGTCGAGGACATGGTCGTCAACTTCGCCGGCACCGGCGGGCGGACCGTGCACGCAGTGAGCGGCATCTCGTTCGACCTACTCGAGGGGGAGACCCTCGGCCTGGTCGGGGAATCGGGATGTGGCAAGAGCACCACGGGCAAGGCGGTGCTGCAGGTGCCGGCCCCCACCAGCGGGTCCATCCAACTCGACGGGGTGGAGTTGACCACCCTGGGCCCCGAGGCCATGCGGCGGACTCGGTCTGCGCTGCAGATGATCTTCCAGGACCCGATCAGCTCACTGAACCCGCGCCGTTCGATCCTCGATGTGGTGGCCGAGCCCCGCTACATCTGGTGGGAGGAAGAAGAGGGCAGACCACCGACATCGATCTGGTTCGAGAAGATCGGGGCCCTGTTCCAGTCGGTGGCCGCCGTCTTGCTGCGCCCGGTCCGCATGGTGGCGCCCTTGGCTGCGTTGGCCATGGTGCTGTGGGTGGCATCGGAGGCCGTGGAAGACCGGGCGCTGGAAGGTGCCCTGGCCTGGCTGGACATCCCCGCCCGCATCGTCGGGTTCCCCGTGTTGGCCATCCTCGTCATTGCCCTTGGGGCCTTGGGGGTCCTTGGCCTGGTGTGGTTGTTGGCCGCAGCCATGGTGCCCTTCGGCGCCGTGTCGCGCCTCGTCGGCTCGGTGTCAGCAGGCGTCGGGGTGGCCGGTGTTGCCTTCGCGTTGGCCATCGCCGTGTACCAGTTCGCAGTGACCCGGAGTTCGTTCGGGCGACTGGCCCACTGGTTGACCACGGGACTGCTGGTCGTTCTCGCTGCTGTGCTGGCGATCTGGCTGGTGGCCGCGGTCATGAAGCCCGAGCGGGCCGGGGCGTCGGGGGTAGCCGCAGCCCTGGCCGCATTCGTGCTGCTCCAACTTCGCTACATCGCCTCTCAGGACGGCACCCTGTGGGGTGACGCAGGGGACGGATTCCTAGGGCTGGGTTCGGAGCGACCGGGCAAGCTCCTGGTGCTGGTCGCTGCGGTGGCCGTCGATCTCGTCATCATCAGGGTGGTCCGGCGGCGCCTGGCCGAGCAACGGGCCGCGGTGCGTGACCGGGTGGAGCCCGAGGTGCGGCGGGTGCTCGAGACGGTGGGGATCAACCCCGACAATGCCCTCGACCGACGTCCCTACGAGTTCTCTGGTGGGCAGGCGCAGCGGATCTCCATCGCCCGGGCCCTCATCATGAACCCCAAGGTGATCATCTGCGACGAACCCGTGTCCGCCCTCGACGTGTCGGTGCAGGCCCAGATCCTGAACCTGCTGGAGGAGATGAAGCGGGAGTACGGCCTGACCCTGGTGTTCATCGCCCACGACTTGGCCGTCGTGAAAAACGTGTCCGATCGGGTCGCGGTGATGTACCTGGGCAAGATGTGCGAGGTGGGCGACCCCGATCGCCTCTACGAGGCTCCCGCCCATCCCTACACCCAGTTGCTCCTGTCGGCCATCCCACACCCCGATCCTTCGATCGACCCGATGGGTTTGGACCGACTCGACGGAGAGTTGCCGTCGCCCATGGACCCGCCGTCGGGTTGCCGGTTCAGGACACGGTGCCCACATGCCGCCGAGCGCTGCGCAGCCGAGGAACCCATGCTCCGCGAGATCTCCCCTGGTCAGTTCGTGGCCTGCCATTTCCCGCTGGTGGGGGAGGAGGGAGCATGACGGGTTCCAGCACGTCGATGCTCGAGGTCGCCGATCTGCGCACCCAGTTCGCCACACCGGCCGGGGCGTTGACCGCGGTCGATGGGGTCAGCTTCACCCTCGAACGGGGTCGGGCGCTGGGCGTGGTGGGGGAGTCGGGCTCAGGCAAGAGCGTGATGTCCCGGTCCATCATGCGCCTGCTTCCCAAGAGCAACGTGTCCTCGACGGGCACGGTGAACTTCGACGGCACCGACCTGATGAGCCTCGGCCCCAAGGAGCTGCGCGAGCTGTGGGGGCCGGAGATCTCCATGGTCTTCCAGGACCCGCTCGGTTCGCTGAACCCGGTGATGACCATCGGTCGCCAGGTCGCCGAGGGCCTGCGGGTCCACCTCGGGGTATCGAAGAAAGAGGCCAGGTCCACGGCGCTGAACCTCCTGCGCGAGGTGGGGATCCCCGAACCACAGCGCCGCCTCGACGAATACCCCCATCAGCTGTCAGGGGGGATGCGTCAGCGGGTGGTGATCGCCATCGCCCTGGCCTGCAGCCCCAAGCTGCTGATCGCCGACGAACCCACCACGGCCCTCGACGTGACGGTGCAGGCCCAGATTCTCGATCTGATCCAGGCCGAACGGCAGAGCCGGGAAATGTCGCTGATCCTGATCACCCACGATCTTGGGGTGGTGGCAGGCCGGACCGATCACATCATCGTGATGTACGCCGGTCGCATCGTGGAAACGGCCCCGACGTCGGTGCTGTTCTCCGAGATGCGCCACCCCTATACCGAGGCCCTCCTGCGATCGATCCCCAAGATCGAGTACGCCAGCCACACCCGGTTGGACATCATCCCTGGCAGCCCGCCCGACATGATCAACCCGCCGTCGGGCTGCAAGTTCGCAGCCCGGTGCCGCTACGCCAGCGAGCAGTGTTCGACCGAAGAGCCACCCCTGGTGGCCGCGGGCAGCCCCGAGCACCAGTTCCGGTGCTTCTTCCCGGTGGGGTCCGACGAGGGCAAGGCCGCTCTGGAGCGCAACATCGCCGAGGGCAGGGTCAGCGAGACCGGCGTGGTGATCGGCGAGATCGGCGGCTGACCCAGCGGGGCGACCGGCGCAGTCGTACCAGACGGGGGCCCGGTCGAGCAGGTAGCCGCAGATGTCGCGGCAGCGGTCGAGGATGTCGCACATACCGTCCTGGCCGTCCAGCAGCCCCCGCAGGGAGAGGTCCAGTCGGGCAACGATGGTGAGGGTGCGCTGGGCGGGGTCGGTGACCGAGGGGAACGAGTCGATGGCCGACACCTCCACGGGCAGGTCGGTGCCCCCGATCCCGGCGAGGTCGGTGGCCAACACCAGCAGGTCAGGTCCGTTGTCGAGCGGGGGCAGGGCCCACGTGAAGGTGAGGGGCGCCCAGAACTCGTCCGGCGGGAGCTCGTCCTCGGGAAGGCTGAGCAGCACGTCCTCGAGGGTGAGCATGGTGCGGGGGTCGGCCTCGAGGGTGAGGTGGAGGTCGAGTGGGCCCCCGCATGCTTCCTCTGGGTGCAGGTCGACCTCCCAGGCCTGGCGCATGCTGTACGTCTCGAGGAAGTGCCGTTCGTCGTGGATGTGGAAGCCGTGCTCGGCGGCGTGTTCCTTGAGGTCGGCCACATAGCCCGACATGTCGATGACCGCCATGAACCGTCGATCCTCCCGAACGAGGAGGGTAACGGTTGGCTGGTCGGTCGGCGACGGTGGCGGGGCTTGGGTCGGTCGGACCGGTACGGTCATCGTCGTGGACACCGCCGACTGGATGGACCTGCTGCGCCGCACGACGGCCGAGGTGCGCGACAGCCTCGAGGGGTTCGACCGCTGGGCCGATGGTGGTGACCGACCCGATCAGTACGCCCTCGACAAGGTGGCCGACGCTCGGGCCCTGGCCGTGCTGTCCGACGCCGGGGTGCGGGTGCTGTCCGAGGAGTCGGGGGTGTCCGGTGGTGATGAGGGGCCGGTCGTGATCATCGATCCGGTCGACGGCTCGACCAATGCGTCGCGCCGCATCCCCTATTACTGCACCAGCCTGTGCGTGGTCGACGATGACGGCCCGTCGGTGGCCCTCGTGACCAACCTGGCGACCGGTGAGGAGTTCAGCGCCGTGCGGGGTGGGGGAGCGTTCCGTGACGGGTCACCCATCACGGCGACGAACTGCACTTCTGTCGGCCAGGCCATCGTGGGGTTGGCCGGTTGGCCGTCCCGCCCGGTGCGCCCCGGACAGTTCAGGTCTTTCGGCGCGGCCGCCCTCGACCTGTGCGCGGTGGCCTGCGGCCGTCTCGACGGGTACATCGACCCGATCGCCCACCACGGGGTGTGGGATTACGCGGCCGGGGTGCTCATCTGTGGCGAGGCGGGAGCCTCGGTGGCCGAACTGCGGGGCCGTCCCCTCATTCATCTCGACCACCGAGCCCGGCGCGGACCGGTGGCCGGCGCCACCGCCGAGCTGTGTCAGGCCCTGGTGGCCACCCAGACAGGGTCCTGACCGTGGCTGCCGTGCTGCCCGCTGCATATCGCCTGCTGGGTTATCTTCCTGATCCGCTGCGCCGGTTCGTGG
>JAYPWI010000048.1:0-14849 GCA_038135065.1 Acidimicrobiales bacterium | reverse complement strand
CCGTGGACGCCCTGTACCGCCTGGTGGAGGCCGGTATCCGTCCCCGAGACATCATGACCATGCAAGGCTTCGAGAACGCCATCACCGTCGCCTACGCCATGGGCGGCTCGACCAACATGTACCTGCACCTGCTCGCCCTGGCCCGCGACGCCGAGGTGCCCCTCACCATCGACCACATCCAGGCGGTGGGGGAGCGGGTACCCCTCATCGCGAACCTCCAGCCCCACGGCCCCTACTCGATGGTGGCGCTGCACGAGTTGGGCGGGGTGCCGGTGGTGATGAAGGAGCTGCTGGACAACGGCTTCCTCCACGGAGACGCCATGACGGTGACCGGCCGCACGGTCGCTGAGAACCTGGCCGGCGTGGCGTCGTTGAGCGAGTTGGGCGACCAGGACCTGGTACGTCCGGTCGGTGATCCGGTTGCCCAGCCCAACAACCACATCTCGGTCCTCAGCGGCAACCTGGCCCCTCAGAGCTGTGTGCTCAAGCTCAGCGGCAAGACGCTCGAGACAGGCGAGTTTCGCGGTCGGGCTCGAGTGTTCGATTCCGAGCCCGATGCCATGACGGCAATCCAGTCGGGATCGATCGTTCCCGGCGACGTGGTGGTCGTCCGCAACGTCGGGCCTCGCGGTGGACCGGGAATGCCCGAGATGGTGATGCTCACCGTCGAACTGCAAGGCCGGGGCCTGGGCAAGGACGTCGCACTCATCACCGACGGACGCTTCTCGGGGGTGTCGCACGGCATTCTCATCGGCCACATCTGCCCCGAAGCGGCCGAGGGTGGGCCGTTGGCCGCCGTCGTCGATGGCGACACCATCGTGATCGACCCCGTCGCCCGCCGGCTCGACGTCGTCCTCGACGATGCCGAGCTGGCTGGCCGCATGGCCTCGATCGGTCCCCGCGAGGTGCCAGTCAGCATCGGGCAGGGCTCGGTGTTGCGTCGCTATGCCAGGAACGTGTCGACCGCCCACTACGGCTGCGTGCAGTAGGAGACCGTTGCTGGCGGCGGCCTGCGGGATTCGGTCGCGCTTCCCGAAGTGCATCGTGGCGTTGTGCCGCAGGACCGGTACGCTCATGATCGTCGTGGTGGGTCATCCGCCCGATGGGTTCGCAGACCGGCGTGGTTCTTCCAGTCCCGTGAGCCATCCCGACCTCACAGCTGACCACCCCCAACTCACTGCTGATTGCGTACCGAGCCCCTGCGGCCTGCGGGTCGCCAAGGAGAGCCTTCATGTCGTTCGCCCACCTGGGCGTTCCCGATCACATCTGTCGTGCCCTGGCTGGCCGGGGCATCACCGATCCGTTCGAGATCCAAGCCGCGACCATCGCCGACACCCTCGCAGGGCGCGACATCTGCGGTCGCGCTCCCACCGGCTCGGGCAAGACCCTGGCCTTCGGCATCCCCCTGGTCGCCATGGTCGCCCCGGCCGAGCCCAAGTGGCCTCGCGGTCTGGTCCTGGTCCCTACCCGGGAACTCGCTGATCAGATCTGTGCCGAGATGAAGACATTTGCGGGCAGGGTCAGTCTCGCTGCGGTGTACGGCGGGGTGGCCTATGGCCGTCAAAAAGGGGCACTTCGGCGCGGGGTCGACGTGCTGGTCGCCTGCCCGGGTCGCCTCGAAGATCTGGTTGCGTCGGGTGACGTACATCTCGGCGAGGTGGACATGGTCGTCGTCGACGAAGCGGATCGGATGGCCGACATGGGCTTCATGCCGGCCGTGCGGCGCATCCTCGACGCAACAGCCGAGCGCCGGCAGACGTTGCTGTTCTCGGCGACGCTCGACGGCGATGTCGCCGAGCTGACCCGCCGTTACCAGCGTGACCCGGTGCGTCACGAGGTTGGAGAGGTGGCGCCTGACGTGACGTCGATGGACCACTACGCCTGGTTGGTCGATCGTTCGCAGCGTGTTTCGGTTCTTGCCGATGCCATCGCAGCCACGGGTTCCACCATCGTGTTCTGCCGCACCCGGCACGGAGCTGATCGTGTCAAACAACAGCTCGGTCGGGCTGGGGTTCCCGCTGTTGCCCTCCACGGCGGCCACTCACAAGGGCAACGAAACCGGGCGCTCGCAGCCTTCTCCACCGGAACGGCTCCCGCTCTGGTTGCCACCGACGTCGCAGCCCGGGGCATCCATGTGGACGGGGTGAAGACCGTGGTGCACTTCGACCTGGCCGCTGACTCCAAGGCGTATCTGCATCGATCCGGCAGGACGGCCCGTGGCGGCCGTCGCGGGATCGTGGTCTCCCTCGTGGGTGCCGACCAACGGTCGGCTGCCCGCCGCCTGTTCAAAGATGTCGGACTCGACGTCACGGTTGGGGCTCCGGATTCGGCCCGCCTGTCCTCCGGTGAGGCCGTGCAGCAGCGATGTGCAGATGTGAAGGTGGATGTCGAGATGGTTCCCGCAGCGCAACCGCGGCGGGGTGGATCATCGGAACCGGCCCGGTCACGACGCCGGGGACCGCAAACAAAAGATCGTGCGACGTCGCATACGGCCCGACGGGCTGGCGACCGCTCGAAGAAAAAGAGAGGCAATGCAATGCAGGGAACCGTGAAGTTCTTCAACAGCTCGAAGGGCTATGGCTTCATTTCCGTCGAGGAGGGTGACGATGTGTTCGTCCACTTCTCGAACATCGTCGGCGAGGGCTACCGTTCGCTCGACGAAGGTCAGCGAGTCGAGTTCGATGTTGCTCCCGGGCGCAAGGGCAACGAAGCCCACAACGTTCGGGCCATCTGAGCGGACCCAACATTCGGCCCCTCTGAGGAGGGGTCGAGCCAGTTGGTGGCCGATCCGTCGATCGGCGGGGATGATCATCGCAGCGGTCGTTGTGGCCGCTGCGTGCTCCGGCGCCGACGGTGGCCCCTCAACAGCGGACGCGGTGTTGAGCGGCACGGTGACCGCAGGCCCAACCTGCCCTGTCGCCGTGTCGTCGAACGACGGCGCGACCGTCAACGAGCACACGGCATGTGCCCCTAGGCCCGTCGAGGGTGCCCACGTCCGGGTGAGTGCCTTCGATGGCCGCACGGCTATTCGAGTGTTCAGCGACGCAGATGGGTACTTCGAGGTAACGCTTCAGCCCGGCTCCTACGAGGTCTCGGCCGATCCGGTCGACGGCCTTGTCGGGGTGCCCGACTCCGTGGTTGTCACGGTGATCGAGGGTGGGTCGGTTCATCTGGAGTTGCGCTACGACACGGGTATCCGTTGACCGCATAACTGCGCTGTTGCTCGGCTCTACAGCGAGCGAAGGACGTCCTAGGGCCGTCGGTCGCCTTGGTGCTCGGCGCTCATGCTTCGAACGTTGCTGCGACGCCCCATCAGGGGTACCGGCGTTACCCCGCAGCCCTCAGAAGGCGAATTCGGTGATGCCGATGGCGCCCTGGAGGTACTCGCCTTCGCTGTAGGAGCCGATCCAGATGTCGTAGATGCCGGCTTGTGGGTCGAGGAATTCGATGGCGGGGTCGACGCCGCTGAAGTCGTCGTTGCAGTACCACTCGCCGTCGGGGCCGTTGATGATGATGGTGGCGTCGTCGCCGGTGGCATCGGCCTCGAAGTAGATGCGGAGGTAGCTGCCGCCAGCGCCGTAGACCAGTTCGAGATCGGGAGCCGAGGCTGCCCATCCCGTGCAGCCGGCGATGTAGCTGACGTCGACCATGCCGCCTGAGACGACGTCGACCTCGGAGGGGTCCGGGGAGAAGCCTGGATCCAGGGCCAAGTCACCAAAGCTCGCGGTCTCGGAGAAGGAGAGCGAACCGCCCAGGACTTCCTCTGCGGCAGGGCTGAATTCGGTGATGCCGATGGTGCCGTCGAGGTACTCGCCTTCGCTGTAGGAGCCGATCCAGATGTCGTAGATGCCGGCTTGTGGGTCGAGGAATTCGATGGCGGGGTCGACGCCGCTGAAGTCGTCGTTGCAGTACCACTCGCCGTCGGGGCCGTTGATGATGATGGTGGCGTCGTCGCCGGTGGCATCGGCCTCGAAGTAGATGCGGAGGTAGCTGCCGCCAGCGCCGTAGACCAGTTCGAGATCGGGAGCCGAGGCTGCCCATCCCGTGCAGCCGGCGATGTAGCTGACGTCGACCATGCCGCCTGAGACGACGTCGACCTCGGAGGGGTCCGGGGAGAAGCCCGGATCCAGGGCCAAGTCACCAAAGCTCGCCGCAACACTGATGTCCAAGTCGCCGGGCATCGCTGTCGATGAGGGCGCGGGTTCGGTGGTCGTAGCGGATGCAGCCTCGGTTGTGGTGGTTGTCGTGGCTGCTGCCTCGGTTGTGGTGGTCCGCTCGGCCACCGTGGTGGTGGATCCTTGGCTGTCGGAGTCGCTGGACCCCCCGCATGCGGCGGCGATCAGGAGGAGGGCCGCAGCGATAGCCGCTCGGGAGCTGAGTTTCGACATTGGATGCCTTCCGACTCGTCGCGACGCACACGCGCGTCCGACAGACCGGATTCCCGTCGGACGAACATCCCGAAGAGTAAGGACATCGATGAGTAGATGTGGGTGGCCCGAGGTCAGGCCGTCATGGACGCCCGGATGCGGGGCACCACCTCCGTGGCGAACCGCTCGATGGATGCGTTCATGATCGAGGGGGCGAGGCCCGGAGGACCGCCCCAGGTGACGAGGTCGGTGAGGCCGTGGTCGGTCATCAGGGCACTGAGCTCGGCAACGCAGTGGTCGACGTCGCCGACGGTCCACACGAGGGGGTTGAGGGGGTCGGGAGGCCGCTGTTCGCGGGGGCTGTCCGAGGCGCGGGGGCTGTCCTTGTGGTCGGTGCTGGCCTTGATCATCTTCACGTAGACGTTGCGGCGATAGCGCTCGGCCTCGGCGATGGGGGGCCAGTCGCGCTCAGGGTCATCGGTCACGAAGACCCCCCGGATCAGGCCGACCCGTTTGTCGCCCGGGTCACGGCCGTCGGCTCGCAGCGCCGCCTGCCAGGGGTCGAGGACAGAGGCCTTCGGGCCCTGAGGGAGTAGGTGGGTGTCGTACCGGGCTGCCCGCTCCGCTCCGGCAAGGGAGGTCGCCGCAATCCACAGCGGTGGGCCACCCTGCTGGACTGGGTCGGGGGTCACCCGCAGATCTCGGTAGCTGTAGCGCTTGCCCTCGTAGGTGAACGGTTCGCCCGACCATGCCAGACGCAGGACCTCGATGGCCTCCTCGGTGAGGGAGACTCGGCGGCTGATGGGTAGGCCGAACCCGGCGAACTCGTGGGCGGCGTAGCCCATGCCGGCCCCCAGTTCCATGCGCCCGTCGGAGATGTTGTCGAGGATGGCCAGGTCCTCGGCCAGCCGAATCGGATTGCGAAAGGGCATCAGGCAGATGTCAGTGGAGAACCGCATCGTGGAGGTGCGGGCCGCGGCGGCGCCGGCCACGGGGACGAAGTTGGGGAGGTAACCGTCGTCGAGGAAGTGGTGTTCGGTGAACCAGCACAGTTCGAGACCGACCTGCTCGGCCAGGGCGATCTGCTCGAAGGTTTCGGCGTACACCCGGGGCATGGGGATCTCGCACCCCGGAGGGCAGCGGAAGTCGTGGACGATGCCGAAGCGGAGGGGCTGAGCCATCGGCTGAGCGTAGTTGCGCTACCCAGGTCCGGTTTGCGCAGCGGCTGGGTCACATCGCAGAGCAGTTGCAGTTGGCCCCCATGCCGTCTCTCCGATCGTCGACCGGCTACGCCACCCGCAGCCCCGACCCCGACGACGGACGGGTCGTCAACGTAGTGCTCACGCCTGAGGGCAGCCGGCTGGCCCAGCGGGCCGCCGAGGTGCAGGAAGAGCTGCGTTGTCGGACCCAGATGGCTGACGACGCCATCGACCGGCTCCGGGCCGACCTTGTTGCTCTCACGGCCAGCCTCGGAATCGACTGACCGGCCTCCCTGACTCGGTGTCAGCGGCGGTTCCGCTGGGCCAGGGTCTCGGCCATGTCGGCTCGTACCATCTCGGCCGGTCTGGGATCGAAGAACTCGAGCCAGTGGGTGATCCGGCCATCGCGAGCATCGCAGCGGGCCACGTAGCGGTTGCCGTAGGGCTGGCCCTTGGTGGTCGTCGCTTGCGACCGGAACTGGACGAAGGCCAGGCCATCGTGCACCGGATGTACTTCGATGTCGAAGAACCCAACCTCAGCAATACCCGACAGCAACATCTGGTGGAAGGTCGAGATGGTGTCCCTGCCCCGCACGGTTTGCTGATCGCCGCTCACCCCGTCCAGGCCGTAGGCCAACTCCCACGCTGCGTCGTCGGCGAAGAGGTCGCGCAGGCCATCGAGGTCGAGGGCCCCCACCTGTCCAGACACGCTCGGGCCAGGTATGCGGCATCGGGGTGGTCGGTCATCTGTCCCTCCGTGGGCGGTCGTCGGTCCTGGGCACAGCAGTCATTCGTTGAGCGGAATGGCCCCGGTCCTCACGAGATGTTCGATGTCGTCGTCGCCGTACCCGAGCACCTCGGCTAAGACCTCGGCGGTGTGCTGTCCGAGCAGGGGAGCCGGACGGCGAAGCCCATTGGGGCCGTTGGTCAGCCTCCACGGGATGCCGGGGATCACCCGCGGGCCGGTCGCCGGATGCTCTGGCCGCTCCAGCATGCCCAGGGCGTCGAGTTGAGGATCGCCATTCCACAGCTCGGCAGGGGATAGCGAGGGAAACGCGGCCACCCCGTCCGCTTGCAGCGCCCGGGTGACCTCCCACTTGTCGCGAGATCCGGTCCACGCGCCGATGAGCTGGTCGAGTCGATCCTCGTGGGCCTGGCGAAGGGCTGCCGAGGCGAAGTCCTCGGCGTTCTCGTCCCCGAGACCGATGATGTCGGCCAGGGCCCGCCACTCTGCATCGTCGGTGCAGGCGATGGTCACCCACTGGTCCTGGCCTTCGCACGGATAGCAGTTGTGGGGGGCCCAGCCGGGGTCCCGATTGCCTCTCCTCGGTGGCGGGTGGCCGGTTGCCACCCACTCCATCCAGAGCTCACCGGTGGTGGCCGCAACGGCTTCGATCATCGCCGCGTCGATCCGGGCAACGTCACCGTGTCGACGGCGGGCCACTAGAGCCGCCACGATGGCCCACGCAGTGGCTAGTCCGAGCCCCGGGTCACCCACCGCGATCCCCGTCTCGGCGGTTTCGCCGCCGCTGTACCCGTTGGCCGCGTACAGCCCAGCCATCGCACCACCGGCGGGCCCATAGGCGGTGAACGACGACGACGGCCCGGTCTGCCCGTAGCCCGACATCGACGCGACGATGACCGATGGGTTGACCCGGCGCAGGTCCTCGACCCCGAATCCCAACTGGTCCATGGTCCCCACGCTGAAGTTGTCCACCACCACGTCGGCTGCCGCAACCAGCTCGAGCACCAGATCACGCCCGGCTGCACTGGTCAGATCCACGGCGATGCTGCGTTTGTCACTGTTGTAGAGCTGGAAGGGGCCCGACGTGTCCAGGGTGCGGGGGATGCCCTTGGGAGTGAAGGGCATGCGTCGGAAGATGTCCGGGCGATGCGGTGACTCGAGACGGATGACATCAGCCCCCAGGTGGGCGAGCTGTTGGGTGCAGAACGGCCCAGCCCACACCCACGAGAAGTCGATGACCCTGATGCCCTCGAGGGGCCGTCCAGGTTGGCCGGCCGCCGCGCCGGCCGCAGCGAGGATCGGGGCCGGGTGCCAATCTTCGCCGTCATGAGCTCCCGGAGCGGGGGCCTCGGCTCTCAGGGCCCACCACCCCTGATCGGTCTGTGCGGCCGGGCCCGGCATCACCACCCCGGCCGGATCGGTGGCGATGAACCCGCGGGCGGCCAGGTGTTCGTTGGCGGCGAGATCGGCCACCGTGTTCACGGGTGTGACACAGATGCCAAGGCGCTGGCCCTCCCTGGTCAGGTCGTCGAGCTGCTGCTCGGCGCACCACTCGGCTAGGTAGATGTCGACCAGATCGGGATTCCTGCGACGTCCTTCGGCCGTGGCCAGGACCTCCACGGAGGCCCAGTCGGGTTCGCCCATCAGGGTGACCAGGGCCTGCCACTGGTTCTCCTCGGGGCAGGTGATTTGGATGAGGCCGTCGCGGCACCGGTAGGTGCCCCACGGCACTACCGATTTGGTCCCCAAACGTGACGGGTTGAAACCTAGGAAGCTGACGGTGGCCGGGGCGAACTCCGTCATCTTGGCCGCTGCTGCGAACATCGAGACGGCGATGTACTCGCCGAATCCGGTTCGTTCCCTCCGGTCGAGGGCGGCCAGGGCCGCGGTGGCAGCCCCAGTGGCCACGTTGATGCTGGCATGGTGTCCGGGTGCCTTGAGGGGTGGCAGGTCGACGTGGGTTGCGGCCCCCGGGGAGAGGAAGCCCCAGCTGGACCCGTGGATCACGGAGAGCTCCTCTGCCCGGTACCCGGCGTAGGGGCCGGTCGGGCCCCAAGGGGTGAGCGAGCAGACCACTCCTTCGAAATCGCTGTCAGCCACCCGAGCTGGGCCCAGTCCTCGAATGTCGGCCGTGGTGTCGTCGAGGTCGTGGAGCACCAGGTGGGCACCGGGGAGCAGGCGCTCGACGGTGGCGGGTCGGTCGGTCATCGACCGTTTGTTGGTGTTGAGCCATCGGTGCACGTCGTGTGGCCGCCGGCGAACTGCGTCGCTCGTGGATTCGAGGCGGATGACGTCGGCGCCGAGGTCGGCGAACAACTTGCCGGCGTAGGCGACGGCCACCCCGCCGCCGATTTCCATCACCCTGATGCCAGACAGTCCGCTCATTGCTTGCCACTCATGTTGTGTCTGGCGCCGTCGCCCGGGGCCCAATCGGTTCCGAAGGGTGGATTTTGGGCACCGTAGTACCGATCAGACCGTCGATGTGGTGGTTGCGCCGATGTCAACGAGTGGTGGTTGCCGGCCTCGCTGTCGCGCTCGGATTCATTCTGTTGATGGGCTCCGCCGGGGCCGTTGACTCCTGGCAGGAGCGGGGGAGTGGCCTCTTCGGTGAGGTCTCCCCCGAATCATTCGGTTCGGCTGTTGCGATCAGCGACGACGGTAGCCGGATGATCGTGGGTAGTCCGATCTTCGAGAACGACGGGTCGTCCCACGCCAAGGGTCGGGCCCGGGTGTTCGACTGGGACGGGATGCAGTGGGCGCAGGTAGGCGCCGATGTCCGAGGTGAGGAGATTGGTGATTGGGCGGGCCGGGCGGTTGCCATTTCGCCCGGCGGATCACGGATTGCCGTCGGTGCGTATGGAGCCGATGCCGAGGAAGCGAGCGCTGGTCGGGTTCAGGTGTTCGAGTGGGACGGAACCACCTGGCAGCAGATGGGAGTCGATCTCACGGGTGTAACGCCTGCCGAGCACTTCGGCATCTCTGTCTCCTTGGCCGACGATGGCACTCGGCTGGTGGTCGGATCGAACGTTGCGACCCGGGTGTTCGACTGGGACGGGGCGGCCTGGTTGCAAGTGGGTGGCGACATGGCTGGGGTGGGACGGTCGGTCGCCGCGTCTGGCGATGGAACTCGCGTGGTGGCGAGCGACTTTATGGATGACACCGGTGGGAGGGACGCCGGGTTGGCTCGGGTGTTCGAGTGGGACGGGTCAGCGTGGGCGCAGATGGGCGACGATCTGATCGGATCGATATACGATCAATTGGGCGCATCGGTGGCAATGGCGGACACTGGGGCGTACATCGCCGTCGGCGCCACGCAGCCCGGATCCATGGGTTCGCCAGCTGGAACGGGGGTCGTCTGGGCGTACGCCTGGGATGGCGACGCTTGGACGCAGATGGGCGACGCACTGCCGGGGGTGGCGAGTGCTGGCTGGTTCGGCGACTCGGTCGCCATGTCCGCTGACGGGCTGCGGTTGGCGGCGGGCGGCGGCGGTCCTGGCTCGGGCAGCGGCCTTGTCCGAGTGTTCGACTGGGACGGGGCGGCTTGGGTCCAGGTGGGCGGTGACTTCGAGGGAGACGCAGCGGGCGACGGGCTCGGAGCTGCAGTTGCCCTATCGGCCGACGGTCGTTTCCTGGCGGTAGGCGCGCCGTTCAACAGCGAGGTGGCCTCGAATGTAGGGCTCGTCCGGTTCTATGTTCGCCCTGAAGCGCCAGGCCCTCCTGGGTCGGTCGAGGTGGCTGCCGGCGACGGTGAGGTGGCGGTGTCGTGGGAGGCTCCTGCCGACGACGGCGCCGCGGCGATCACCTCCTACGAGGTGGTCGGTGTCCCGGCGGGCTCCTGCGTCACGGAGGGCGCGACGGCCTGCGTGATCGAGGGGTTGACCAACGGCGTCTCGTACACCTTCTCGGTCCGAGCCGGGAACGCAGTGGGATTCGGACCATTCTCGTCGGTGTCGACTCCGGTGGCCCCACAGCTCACCCGCACCGGGTATGTCATGGCTGATGCGACCGGCGGCATCTACGGTTTCGGCGACGTCGTGGTGGGCGGTGACATCACCCTCGCTCCCGGAGTGACCGTGGTCGATATCGAGTTGACCCCGTCGGGCGACGGGTACTGGGTGCTCGATTCTGGCGGGAACCTGCACACCTATGGCGACGCGGTCGCCCTCGGCCCCGTCGACGTGTCGATCTTCGAGGACATGGTCGACTTCGCCGTCGCCCCTGACCAGCCCGAGGTGATGGTGTCGATGGTCCCGAGCCAGTCGGGTGAGGGGCTACTGGTGTTCACCAATCGTGGCCGGGTGGTGGTGCTGGGCGATGCAGCGGCCGCAGGCAACCTTCTGCCGTACCGCCTGAACTCGCCGGTCATCGACGCCAAGGTCGATCCCGACGGGGTCGGCTACTGGATGGTGTCCGCTGATGGTGGCCTGTTCGCCTTCGCCGCTGCCTACGAGGGTTCCTTGCCGGAGTTGGTGGCTCGGATCAGTCCAGGACTGACAGCCGAGCAATGGCTGGCCTCACCCGTGGTAGGTATCACCCCAGACCCCGATGGGCTCGGCTATTGGATGGTGGCCGCCGACGGTGGGGTGTTCGGGTTCGGCTCCGTCCCGTTCCGGGGTTCGCTTCCTGGGGTGCTCGGACCCGGGGCGGTGCCAAACGCCCCGATCGTGGGCATGGTGCCGTACGGCAACGGCTACGTCATGGTCGGCGGGGACGGGGGGGTGTTCAACTTCAGCAACCGCCTGTTCGAGGGCTCCCTGGGCGGCGACCCCCCGAGCTCACCGGTCGTCGCCCTGAGCCCCATGCCCTGAGCCCCGTGCCCCGGGCTGGGACAGAGCGGCAGGCCGAGGTCGCGATGGGGCAGGATGAGGGGATGGACGTCGGCATCACTCCCATCAACTCAGCGGCATATCTCGACCCGGGCTACCTCCGGGACTTCGCGCAGCAGATCGAAGGCCTCGGTTATGAGTCGGTGTGGACGTTCGAGCACGTCATCATCCCCGAGAACTACGACTCTGCCTACCCCTACAGCCCGACAGGCAAGCTGGCCATCCCCACCGATCAAGGCTTCACCGACCCATTGATCGCCCTCACCTATGTGGCGAGCTGCACCGAGCGCCTCCGGCTGGGCACGGGGGTGAACATCCTGAGCCAGGTCAATGCCCTGTACCTGGCCAAGCAGGCATCGAGTTTGGACCACCTCTCCGGCGGCCGCTTCATGCTCGGAGTGGGCGTCGGGTGGTTGGCCGAGGAGTTCCACGCTCTCGGCGTGCCCTTCGAACGCCGGGGGCCTCGAGCCGATGAGTACATCGACGCCATGCGGGCCTGCTGGAGCGGAGAACTCGTCGAACATCAGGGTGAGTTTCTCGACTGGCGCGGCTTTCGCATGTTGCCCACCCCGGCGCAGCGGCCGAGCCTGCCAGTGCTGATCGGCGGTACGACGGACGCAGCTATTCGCCGCCTGGTGGCTCGGGGCGATGGCTGGTACGTGATCCACAAGGATCTCGACGAGTTCCGCAGCCATGTCGACCGGCTGCATGCCGAATGCGACCGCCAGGGCCGCGACCCCTCCGAGCTGGAGTTGACTGCGTACTGGAACTTCCACCGCGAAGGGGTGGAGGGCTTGGAGGTCTACCGCGACCACGGTGTCAGTCGGGTGCTGGTCAACACGGCCGCCCTGCGGATGGGCCGACCCGAGGAGGCGGTGGTGACCTTCGCCGAGGAAGGTCTGGCTGCGGCCCTGGAGGTCTGAGCGAGCAGTTGCCCGATCGGAGCCCCGGACGGTGTGCGGGCCTGCAATCATTGTCCGATGCAGAGCTACACCGACACGATCACCTCGCCCACCGGTCCGATGGGTGTCCACGTGGTGCGCCCCGACGGGGACGGACCCTTCCCTGTCGTGGTCTTCTACCACCATGGTCCCGGGCTCGAGGAGGGCTCGAAGCAGACCATGGCCCGGATCGCCGAGTGGGGCTACTACGTGGTGTCCCATGACCGGTACCACCGCGAGGAGCCCTGGTACCAGATGGCTGGATGGGACGATGCCGAGATGAAGAAGATGTTCGGCCTCGTCCTGGGCACCACCGAGGACCAGGTGGCCGAGGACCTGACCGCCCTGCTCGAGTGGCTGCCGTCCGACGCCGCAGCCCGGAGTGGGTCGATGGGCTGCATCGGCTATTGCATCGGCGCCCGTTCGGTGCTGTGCACGCTGCGGGATCGGGGGGACACCTTCCGGGCTGGGATCGGGTTGCATCCCTCGTTCTGCACCACCGACGACCCGGACTCGCCACACCTGTCGGTGCCGTCGTACACCGGTTCGCTGTACCTCGGGTTCGGCTCGGAGGACACCATGCAACCCGCCTCTGCCAACACAGCCCTCATCGATGCGACGAACGCGCTCGACAAGGGTGAGGCCGAGATCCACGACGGGGCCGATCATGGGTTCGGGGTGTTCGGCCCCGCCCACCACCAGGCAGCCGCCGATCGGTCCTACGACCGGGCGAGGGTCATGTTCGACCGAGAACTGTTGGCCTGATCGAACCGGCCCTGGACGCGCAGCCGCCCTGCCCGGAGGCAGGGCGGCCGTGTGTCATGTTCGGGTGATGATCAGTCCCGACTGCCGCCGATGCCCTTGCGCAGGGCCTCGAGCGCCGCGTCCTTCACCGGGATGAAGGCCAGGATGGCCAGGGCTGTCGCCACGTCCATGCCGAAGCGGCCCAGCGACAACAGTTCGGTGCTGGCCCCGTATGCGAGGCCGGCTCCGCCGTCGTTGACCTGGGTCAGCAGCACGACCAGGTAGGCCCACACCAGGTTCAGGTGCGCGCCGACCACGGGAATCCCGTCGAGCACGCTCTTGACCTTCACGGTCTCGAGCACGCTGTCCAGAACTGCGACGACGCCTTGGAAGATCATCCCGATGATGATCAACGTGAGAATGGTCGACATCATGTGCCGGTACCCCCTCTGTCCCCTCTAGGAGGCACCTGCAGGGTGCAGGCGCCTTGTCCCAGATTACTGAACGACCATTCAGTACTCAACGATCACCACCCCAGGCGTTCGCCCAACCGCATCCGGTGACCTAGTTGGGGATGAGGTCGAACATGGCGACACTGTCGACGTTGCCGCCGTAATCGAAGATGACGAGCTCGGCGTACAGCCCCGTGCCCGCGGGGAGAGGCAGAAGCTCGTACTGCAGCTCGGCCAGGTTCGCCCAGAGCCCTTGTTCGCTGAGGGTGATCCACTCGGTGGAACCGTCGGGATACTCGTTCAGCACGATGGGGTAGATGAGGCCGTCGGGGTCCGCGTCGAGCTCGCCAAAGGTGCCGTCGTCGCCGATCTCGTAATACACCTCCGAGACGATGGTGCCTTCGAAGTCGACGATCAGACTGAGGATCACGTCGTGGAACGGATCATCGGTGTCGAACTCCTCCGGGGGCACGTACCAGAGGGGGACATCTATGAACAGCAGTTCACTTTCCAGGTCGACCTCGAGGTCGAGGTAGGCGTAATCGGTGTCGACCCCGTCCGAGATGGTCAGGACCGTGAGGTCGTAGATGGCGGCAACCAGGCCGGAGCCGTCGGTCGCCACTTCTCCGGGCTCCTCACCGATGAAGATGATCGAGTTGTCGGTCTCGTCCAGAACGCCGTAGTAGATCTCGGCCCCGATGACGTTGCCAGTGGCGGCGAGGTCGAAGTAGCCGTAGATGTTGAGCCCGTCCTCGTCGAAGAAGTACTCGGCGTCGTCGGTCGCGTCGACGAACGACGCCTGTTCGTCCACTGGGATGGCGGCCCCTGCTCCGTAGTAGGCGGTGAGCACATCGGGCCATGTGCGCACGTCGGGGAGGTACAGGTAGCCCTGGCTGAAATGCCGCTCGAACAGAGGGAAGTAGATGCTCAGTCCCGTCGCCGACCTCGTAGCAGGCCCGTCCACCCGAGCCACGACGGCCGAGTTCAGGGCTGTGAGCACGGCATCTGCGCTGGTTGCGAAGGTGTCGTCGGCCTCACCGAGGTTGACCACCAAGGACCCGAGATCGACCAGTTGAGGGTCCAGTTCGGGGTCTGGGTTCGATCCGAAGGCCAGGGATTCGCGGCGCGCCTGCGCCAGGGCGGCTGCGTATCGGTTCGGCTCGGCCAGCAGGGGAGCCGCCATGTCGGTCAGGGAGGCCGAGACTTCATCCATCCGTGCCAGGTCGATCAACGACAGGGTGATCTCCTCGTCGTCCCCGTTCTCTGCGGCCTGGGTGCGGTATCCCTCGATGAGGATGCTCCCCAGTTCTGGGACGTCCGTGTCGGGGTGTTGAACGATGGCCCGCAGCACTTCGTAGTCCCACCCGTGACCCGGTTCGAGTTCCTCGGATGCCAGCATGTAGCGGGCGTGCTCTGCCAGGGTCGTGGGGGGCCCGCCGGGGGGCGGCGCGGACGGCGCACACCCCCCCACCGCACGCCCGCCGACCCCCACACCACACCCCCAGCACGCGCACCCACTCATACTACCGGTGTAGCACTGGCTGCAGCTCTAAAAGCGGATGAGTGTCAGATCTA
>JAYPWI010000047.1:0-15804 GCA_038135065.1 Acidimicrobiales bacterium | reverse complement strand
TCGTCCCCACATTCACATGAGGCTTGGTCCGCTCGAACTTCTCCTTGGCCATGGGTCGTACTTCTCCGGTGTGGTGGTTTGTGTTGGTAGGGACAGTAAGAACTACAGGGATGGGCCGGCAGCGACTACTCGCCGCGAACCCGCTTGACGATCTCTTCCGCGATCTGCGGTGGGACCTGCTGGTACGAGTCGAACTGCATGGAGTAGGTCGCTCGGCCTTGGGTCTTGGATCGGAGATCGTTAGCGTATCCGAACATCTCCGACAGCGGTACCTGAGCGTCGATGACCTGGGCCGAGCCCCGGCTCTCCATCTGCCCGACTCGACCGCGACGTGAGTTGAGGTCGCCGATCACGTCACCCATGTAGTCCTCGGGGGTGACCACCTCGACGGCCATGATCGGCTCGAGCAGGGCCGGCGACGCCTTCCGGGCCGCCTCCCGCATGGCCATGGTGCCGGCAATCTTGAAGGCCATCTCGGACGAGTCCGTGTCGTGGCTCTTCCCGTCGACGAGTTCGACGAAGACGTCTTCCAATGGATACCCCGCCAGGGGGCCGGCATCCATGGACGACTCGAGACCCGAAGCCACCGAGCCGATGTACTCGCGAGGAATCGCGCCACCCTTGATCTGATCGTCAAACGTGAATCCGGTGCCGGCGTCACCAGGATGGACGTTGACCACCACTACGGCGTACTGGCCCGAGCCACCCGTTTGCTTGATGTGGCGGTACTCGAACCCCATCACCGGCTTGGTGAGCGCTTCACGGTACGCAACCTGCGGCTTGCCAACTGTGGCGTCCACCCGGAACTCACGCATCATTCGGTCGACAAGCACCTCGAGGTGCAACTCCCCCATCCCGGAGATGACCGTCTGACCGGTCTCCTCGTCGGTGCGCACCCGGAAGGTCGGGTCCTCTTCGCTCAGGGCAGTCAGAGCCTTCGAGAGCTTGTCCTGATCTCCCTTCGAGCGGGGCTCGACGGCCACGTGGACGACGGGTTCGGGGAACACCAGTTGCTCGAGGATGATCGGGTTGTTGGGATCGCAGAGGGTGTCACCAGTACGGGTGTTCTTCAGTCCGATTCCGGCCACGATGTCACCGGCGAAAATATCGTCACGGTCGGCCCGGTTGTTCGCGTGCATCTGCAGGATGCGGCCGATGCGCTCGCGGTTACCCGAGGTCGCGTTGAGAACCTGGTCTCCCTTTTCGAGGCTGCCGCTGTACACCCGGAAGTAGGTGAGTTTGCCTACGTGAGGATCGGTCATGATCTTGAAGGCGAGCGCAGCGAAGGGCTCATTGTCACTCGGGGCACGAGTCAGCGGCTCCTCGCCCCGAAGATCCGTTCCCTTGATCGACCCGACGTCGAGCGGCGACGGCAGGTAGCGGGTCACGGCGTCGAGCAGAGGTTGGACACCCTTGTTCTTGAACGCAGTACCCGTCAGGACGGGGACGATCTGGTTGCTCACCGTCCCGGCACGCAGCGCGTTGTGGATGGTGTCCTCGTCGATGTCCTCACCTTCGAGGTAGGCGAGCATGATGTCCTCGTCCACGTCGGCCAGGGTTTCGAGCAGCTTCGTCCGGTACTCGCCCGCCTGCTCGACCATGTCGTCGGGGATGTCGACGATGTCGTAGGCCGCACCCAGTTCTTCACCCGACCAAATAATGGCCTTCATGGCGACAAGATCGACGACGCCCTGGAAATCAGCCTCGATACCGATGGGGAGCTGAATCACCGCCGTCTGGGCCTCGAGGCGCTCCTCGATGGATGCCAAGCTGCTGTAGAAGGAGGCTCCCGTGCGGTCCAACTTGTTGATGAAGCACATCCGGGGGACCCGGTACTTGTCAGCCTGTCGCCAGACGGTCTCCGTCTGAGGCTCGACGCCAGCGACGCCGTCGAATACGGCGACTGCGCCGTCGAGGACCCTCAGCGAGCGCTCCACTTCGACAGTGAAGTCGACGTGTCCCGGGGTGTCGATGATGTTGATCTGGTGGTCATTCCACATGCAGGTGGTGGCGGCGGAGGTGATGGTGATCCCACGCTCCTGCTCCTGCTCCATCCAGTCCATGGTCGCTGCGCCGTCGTGAACTTCACCGATCTTGTAGTTCACGCCGGTGTAGTAGAGGATCCGCTCGGTCGTCGTGGTCTTTCCCGCGTCGATGTGGGCCATGATGCCGATGTTTCGGACGCGGTCGAGAGGGTGGTTCCGTGACATGGAAAGGCTGCCTTCGGGTCTGTCAGGGGTGGGGGGTTGGGAAGTCGATCAGGGTTGGGAGGAGGTCGAGGCGATCAAACGACAGGCTGCCGGTGCTCCACCGGGATACCGACACGATCGATCACTACCAGCGATAGTGGGCGAACGCTTTGTTGGTTTCGGCCATTCGGTGCGTGTCGTCACGGTGTTTGGCGGTAGAACCGGTGCCGTTGGACGCGTCGAGCACCTCGTTGGCCAACCGCTCGGCCATGGTGCGCTCGCGGCGATCGCGAGCGAACCCGACGATCCACCGGATGGCCAGGGTGTTGGCTCGACGGGGACGAACCTCGACGGGCACCTGATAGGTCGCGCCACCGACACGACGGCTCTTGACCTCGACTTGTGGCTTCGTGTTGTCCACCGCGCGCTTCAGCACGCTGAGCGGTTCACCACCAGTCTTTTCCGACACGATGTCGAGCGCGTCGTACACGATGCGTTCGGCCGTCGAGCGCTTTCCACGCTGGAGAACCTTGTTGATGACCTGGGTGACCAGGGTCGAGTCGTAGACCGGATCGGCGAGAAGATCACGGCGAGGGGCCGCACCACGACGAGGCATGTCAGCTCTCCTTCTTGGCGCCGTAGCGCGAACGGGCCTGCTTACGAGACGACACGCCACTTGCATCCAACGCGCCACGGATGATCTTGTACCGCACGCCGGGAAGGTCCTTCACACGGCCTCCGCGAACCAGCACGATGCTGTGCTCCTGCAAGTTGTGCCCCTCACCGGGGATGTACGCGGTGACCTCGACCCCCGAGGTGAGCCGAACGCGGGCGACCTTGCGGAGCGCACTGTTCGGCTTCTTAGGTGTGTGGGTGTACACGCGGGTGCACACTCCACGGCGTTGGGGCGAACCTTTGAGCGCCGGGGTCTTCCCCTTTGCAGGCTTGGATTGGCGGCCCTTGCGGACCAACTGCTGAATGGTGGGCACCTGGTACCTCGGAAACTGGCGGTGGAGGCGGATGATGGTCTTCAACACGTGGGGCGGCCGCGCTGGAGGGGCCGGCCGAAGACCAAGCGGTAATGGTACGAGTACAGGGCCGTGACGGCAACTCGGCTCAGGCCGTTCCGGCAGCGATCACAGCCAGCAAGGCCTCCCGCACCTCGTCATCGGGGGCCTCGAGGACGACGAAGGTGGAATCGACCCACCACACTGCCACCGCTCCACCCATCCACAGGCGGTCGCCGGTCATCGGAGCCACACCGGCGAGCGCGATCGCCAAACTCGTGCGAAAGTCGGGGTCAGTCGCGGCCTCGGGCACGAGGCGAACGGCGAGCACGACCCCGACCGCCGCTTCGTTGCGTCCCACAGCGACTGCGGCTGCGTCCACGACGAACGGGGCAACTCGTGGGTCCTCGGTCAACTCGACCAGCAACTGCCGGGTCGCATCGCCGGACAGGGTGCGGACCGCGAAGGATTCGGGCCACGACAAGCCGCCGACGAACATCTGGGGATCGGGACCCAGGGGGGTCTCCGCCCGATCGGTCGCCTGGGCCGACGCCGTGTCCTCCGTCTGGACGTCCGCTGGTGAAGTGGACGACGAGGGCGCGGCAGGTACCGCACGGCAGGCGTTGACAGTCACCAGCGCGGTCCCGACCAGGGCGAGCAGCACTGCCCGACCGAGTCGTCCACCGTGCCGCACCGGCGAGGACTGTCTCAGCCTGCGTCACCCAGGTCGACGTCGGCGACCCCGTTCCCGCCGCTGGCATCGGCTTCTGCCCCGATGGTGGCAAGCCATTCGGCCGGATCGTCCTCGGAGCTGTAGAAGTCCATCGGTTCGTAGTCGGGAGCGACCACATCGAGGTTGCGATAGCGACCCTGACCAGTACCCGCCGGGATGAGCTTGCCGATGATGATGTTCTCCTTGAGACCCTTGAGGTCGTCTCTGCGAGATTCGATGGCCGCCTCGGTGAGCACCCGAGTCGTCTCCTGGAACGAAGCTGCCGAAAGCCACGAGTCCGTGGCAAGTGATGCCTTCGTGATCCCCATGATGACGGGACGCGCCTCCGACGGGCGTTTGCCCTCGCTCACCAGGTGACGGTTCGACTCTGCGTAGTTGCGCTGATCCACCTGTTCGCCAGGGAGGAACTCCGACTCGCCCGGGTCGGAGACCTCGACGCGGCGGGTCATCTGACGGACGATGAGCTCGATGTGCTTGTCGTGAATCGAGACGCCCTGCTCCCGGTACACCTTCTGCACCTCTTCGACCAGGTACTGCTGCGTCTCACGGACGCCGCGAATGTCCAGCAGCTCCTTGGGATCCCGGGGGCCATCGACCAACGGATCACCGGCCCGGACCTCCTGCCCATCGGTCACGGCCAGTCGGGCGATCGACGGGACGATGAACGCCTCTTCTTCGCCGTCGTCGCCGATGACCTCGATGGTCCGGCCACGTCCGTCGTCGTCACCGATCCGGACCACACCGCTGCGGGGAGTCAGGACAGCCTTACCCTTCGGGCTTCGAGCCTCGAACAACTCCACGACACGAGGCAGACCGCCTGCGATGTCGCTGCCCGCCACACCACCGGTGTGGAAGGTCCGCATGGTGAGCTGGGTACCCGGTTCGCCGATGGACTGCGCAGCGATCACGCCGACGGCTTCGCCGACCTCGATCAGCTTGCCCGTGGCCAACGAACCTCCATAGGCCTTCGCCGAAACACCGAACTCCGAATCGTCGGTGAGGGGTGACAGCACCCTGACCCGGGTGACATCGGGGTCGTCGCGCAGCAAGAACATCTCTTCCTCGCCGACCAGGGTCCCCGCAGCCAACACCTCGCCCGTGGAGAGGGTCACATCGTCGGCCAGGCATCGGCTGAACAAGCGGGTCTCGAGATACGTCCGGCGTTCGGGGGAGTCAGGACCGATGTCCTCCAGCCACAGCCCACGCACAGGACCGCCTCGTTCGAAGGGGTCCTCCTCATTGATGATCAACTCCTGGGCAACATCGACCAGGCGCCGAGTCAGGTAACCCGAGTCGGCAGTCCGCAATGCAGTGTCGACCAGCCCCTTACGGGCCCCCGGCGTCGAGATGAAGTACTCGAGCATGGAAAGCCCCTCGCGGTACGAGGACTTGATGGGTCGGGGGATGATGTCGCCGCGTGGGTTCGCCACCAAACCACGGATGGCCGCAATCTGGCGGACCTGCATCATGTTGCCCCGAGCACCCGAGCCGACCATCATCTCGATCGGGTTGAACTGGGTTGCCTTGAGTTCCTTCTCGAGGGACGCACGGACCTCCTCGGTGGCTGAGGTCCAGATCTCGACCTCTTTCTGACGCCGTTCGCCGTCGGTGATGATGCCCCGTCGGAACTGGGTCTCGACCCGCTCGGCTTCTCCCTCGTACCGCTCCAGAATGTCGGCCTTGTCGGGGGGAGTACGCACATCGTCGATGGAGATGGTCAGACCCGAGCGACTGGCGAACTGGTAGCAGAGGTTCTTGACCCGGTCGAGACTGGCGGCCACCTCACTGGTCGGGTAGTCGTCACTGAGGTCGCGCACGATGCGGCCGAAGTCACCCTTTTTCACCGCAGTGTTCACATAGGGGAAGTCGTCGGGCAATGCTGCGTTGAACAGCGCTCGACCGGGGGTCGTCTCGCTGTATCCCTCATCGGTGGCCAGTTCCTCGGTTCGCCAGATGATCGGCTGGTGCAGTTGGACCTGACCCAGGTTCAGGGCCTTGTCGATCTGATGCAGGTGCCGGAACACGGGCGTCGGCCCGTCGTCGGCAGCCGGCCGCATCTCAGTCAGGTAGAAGCCGCCGATAATGAGGTCCTGACTGGGCACGGTCATGGGGCGCCCATCCGCCGGGGACAGGATGTTGTTGGCAGACAGCATCAGCACCCGGGCTTCTGCCTGGGCCTCAGCGGACAGCGGCAGATGAACCGCCATCTGGTCACCGTCGAAGTCAGCGTTGAACGCGGCACAGACCAGCGGATGGATCTGGATGGCCTTGCCCTCGACCAGAACCGGCTCGAAGGCCTGGATACCGAGACGGTGCAGGGTGGGAGCTCGGTTGAGCAGGACCGGATGCTCCTTGATGACCTCCTCGAGCACATCCCAGACCTGGCCACGACGGCGCTCGACCATTCGCTTGGCCGACTTGATGTTCTGAGCGATCTCCTGATCCACGAGACGCTTCATGACGAAGGGCTTGAAGAGCTCCAGGGCCATCTGCTTGGGCAGACCGCACTGGTGCAGGCGCAGGGTCGGGCCCACCACGATGACCGAACGGCCCGAGTAGTCCACCCGCTTCCCCAGGAGGTTCTGACGGAACCGGCCCTGCTTGCCCTTGAGCATGTCCGACAGCGACTTCAGGGGTCGATTGCCCGGCCCGCTCACCGGACGGCCGCGCCGACCGTTGTCGAAGAGGGCGTCCACGGCTTCTTGGAGCATCCGCTTCTCGTTGTTCACGATGATCTCGGGAGCTCCGAGATCGAGCAGGCGCTTGAGCCGGTTGTTGCGGTTGATGACGCGTCGGTACAGGTCATTGAGGTCCGAGGTGGCAAAGCGACCACCGTCGAGTTGCACCATGGGCCGGAGGTCTGGCGGAATGACGGGAACGGCGTCGAGGATCATGGCCCTCGGCTCGTTCACCTGACGGCCGTTCTCTTGACGGTTGAACGCCGACAGGATCTTCAGTCGCTTGATGGCCTTCTGCTTACGCTGTGCGGACAGCGGCTTGCGGCCGTCGGCGGCCTCGATGGCATCGCGAAGCTGCACCTCTTCCTCGACGAAGTCGATGCGACCCATCAGCTGAGCGATGGCTTCTGCGCCCATTCCGCCTTCGAAGTAGTCGCCGTACCGATCCTCGAGCTCTCGCCAGAGTTCTTCGTCTTCGATGATCTTGCGACCGTGCAGCGATCCGAACTCGTCCATGGCCCGCTTGACCATTTCGAGCTCGTTGTCGTACTCCTCACGAAGGTCGGCCACATCGCGCTCGGCCTCTCGACGCCGGGCCTTGAGGTCCTTGTCCGCTGCCCCTTCGGCCTCCAGCTCGGCCAGTTCGGCCTCGAGTTCCTGGAAGCGCCGTTCGATCTCGATCTCACATTCCTTGCGGATCTCGTCCATCTCCTCGGCCAGTTCAGCCTCGAGACGTGGCATGTCCTCGTGGCGCCGATCCTCGTCGACCCAGGTCACGAGATTGGCGGCGAAGTAGATCACGCGCTCGAGCTGCTTGGCCTTGAGTTCTTCCTTGATCTCGAGCCCGGTCAGCAGGTAGGCAAGCCAACTCCTGGTTCCCCTGAGGTACCAGATGTGCACCACGGGGGCGGCCAACTCGATATGCCCCATCCGCTCGCGACGCACCTTGTTGCGCGTCACTTCGACGCCACATCGCTCGCAGATGATCCCCTTGAAGCGGACCCGCTTGTACTTGCCGCAGGCGCACTCCCAATCCTTGGTGGGACCGAAGATCTTCTCGCAGAACAGCCCGTCCTTCTCCGGCTTGAGTGTCCGGTAGTTGATGGTCTCGGGCTTCTTGACTTCCCCATTGGACCAGGTCCGGATGGCGTCGGCTGTTGCCAGGCCGATGCGGATGTCGGAGAACTCGTTGACGTCGATCATGTGGTGCTGGTGCTCTTTCCTCGTGGTGGCCGGTTGCAGTGGATGTGGTGGGAAGCCCTACACCCGCTGCCTCCGCAGTTCGTCTTCTTCGTCGGTGCCCCGTTCTGGGCGGCTGATGTCGACGCCCAAGGAACTCTCGGCTTGGAACACGTCCTCGTCGAGCCCCTGCATGTCGATCTTGTCGCCAGCAAGGCTCATCACCTCGACGTTGAGGCAAAGGGCCTGCATCTCCTTGATCAGGACCTTGAAGCTCTCGGGGATACCTGGCTCTGGGATGTTGTCGCCCTTGACGATGGCCTCGTAGACCCGCACCCGGCCGAGGGTGTCGTCGGACTTGATGGTGAGCAGCTCCTGTAGGCAGTAGGCAGCGCCATAGGCCTCCAGAGCCCACACTTCCATCTCGCCGAATCGCTGGCCGCCGAACTGGGCCTTACCGCCCAGCGGCTGCTGGGTGATCATCGAATACGGACCAGTGGACCGGGCATGGATCTTGTCGTCGACCAGGTGGGCCAACTTCAGGATGTAGCTGTAGCCCACCATGATCGGCTGGTCGTATGCCTCGCCCGTTCGGCCGTTGTAGAGCACGGCCTTGCCAGCAGAGGTCATGAGACGATCACCGGTGACCGCCTCGGGCCGGATGTTGGTCAGGGCAGCTTGGATGGTCGGGTGGACACCCGAGGCTTCGGCATCGTCCCAGCTCGCACCGTCGAACACGGGGGTCGAGATGAACACCGATGGTTCCGTGCGGGGCCGGGTCTTGCGCTCGCCGTTGCCGATCGGTTCCGAACCGACCATGTCACCCTGGTGCTCCCAACCCCACCTGGCTGCGTAGCCGAGGTGAGCTTCGAGCACCTGACCGACGTTCATCCGGCTCGGCACACCGAGCGGGCTCAGGATGATGTCCACAGGGGTGCCGTCGGCCAAGTACGGCATGTCTTCCACCGGAAGAATCTTGCTGATGACGCCCTTGTTGCCGTGACGGCCGGCGAGCTTGTCACCCACGCTGATCTTGCGCTTCTGGGCGACGTGGACCTTCACGAGGCGGTTGACTCCGGGAGGAAGCTCGTGCTCCTCGTCGCGGTCGAACACCTTGATGTCGGTGACAACGCCGTTCTCTCCATGCGGAACCTTGAGGCTGGTGTCCCGCACTTCGCGAGCCTTCTCGCCGAAGATGGCTCGGAGCAAGCGTTCTTCGGGAGTCAGCTCGGTTTCCCCCTTGGGGGTCACCTTGCCCACGAGCACGTCGCCGGGGCCGACCTCGGCGCCTACCCGGATGATGCCCCGTTCGTCGAGGTTGGCCAGGACCTCCTCGCTGAGGTTGGGAATATCGCGGGTGATCTCTTCAGGGCCCAGCTTCGTGTCTCGGGCATCGATCTCGTATTCGTGGATGTGGATCGAGGTCAGAACATCGTCCTTGACCAAGCGCTCCGACAGGATGATGGCGTCCTCGAAGTTGTAGCCCTCCCACACCATGTAGGCCACGAGGAGGTTCTTGCCGAGTGCCAGCTCGCCGTGATCGGTCGAGGGGCCATCGGCCAGAATGTCGCCCGCCTTGACCCGGTCACCCTCGGCCACGAGGGCCTTCTGGTTGATGCAGGTGTCTTGATTCGAGCGACGGAACTTCTGCAGGCGGTGGAACTGGCGGCCCAGGTTCTTGTACTCCACGACGATGTGCTCGCCGGTGACCTCGGCCACCGTGCCGGCTTCGGTCGCCAGCACCATGTCGGCTGCGTCGCGGGCTGCCCGCCCCTCGATCCCCGTGCCGATGCACGGCGCTTCGGCCCGCAGCAGCGGCACGGCCTGACGCTGCATGTTCGCCCCCATCAGGGCGCGGTTTGCATCGTCGTGCTCCAGGAAGGGGATCAGACCCGTCGCCACCGAGATGATCTGCTTCGGCGACACGTCCATCAACTGGACTTCGGCAGCAGGCACGAAGCTGATTTCCGTCGTAGCGGCAAAGTACGTGTCCCGCTCCATCTGGAGCTTCAGGTCTGCGAGGCTCGCACCCTGCGGGCTCTTGCGAACGAGCACCCTCGGGTTACGGAACGTCCGGTCGGGGTTCAGGGGAGCATTGGCCTGGGCGACCACGTACTCCTCCTCCTCGTCGGCCGTGAGGTAGCGGATCTCGTCCGTCACCTTGCCGTCGGCCACGACACGGTACGGCGACTCGATGAACCCGAACTCGTTGACCCGTGCGAAGGTGGCAAGACCACCGATCAGGCCGATGTTGGGGCCCTCCGGTGTCTCGATCGGACACATGCGGCCGTAGTGGCTGAAGTGGACGTCCCGAACCTCGAAGCCGGCCCGCTCCCTGTACAAGCCACCGGGTCCCAGGGCAGACAGACGGCGCCGATGGGTCAAACCCGACAGTGGATTGACCTGGTCCATGAACTGGCTCAACTGCGAGGTGCCGAAGAACTCCTTGATAGCCGCAACGACGGGCCTGATGTTGATGAGCGTGGTCGGGGTGATGGCCTCGACGTCCTGGGTGGTCATGCGCTCCCGCACGACACGCTCCATCCGTGACAGCCCGATACGAACCTGGTTCTGGATCAACTCGCCGACGCTACGGATCCGCCGATTGGCGAAGTGGTCCTGGTCGTCGAGCCGGTAGCCCGGCTGAGCATCGGCAAGATGGAGGAGATAACTGACGGCGGCCAGGACCTCGGCCCGCGAGAGCACCGACGATTCAGGGTCGGGACGGTCGAGCCTGAGGCCGAACACCTCCTCGAGACGGTCGAGCTCGGGCCCCAGCTTCTTGTTGAGCTTGTAGCGACCGACCTTTGACAGCGAGTAGCGGCGCTCCTCGAAGAAGGCATTGTTGAAGTAGTTGGTGGCAGCTTCGACCGTCGGGGGCTCACCGGGCCGCGCACGCTTGTAGATCTCGACCAGCGACTCCTCGCAGGTCGGAGCGACATGCTGCTCCTTTTCCCACTGACCCTCGAGGAAGTCGAAATGCTGCACGAAGCGATCGAGGAAGCCTGGCTCGTTCTCCTCGTCGAACCCGAGGGCTCGCAACAGGGTGAAGATGCCCAGACGACGCTTGCGAGCCACGCGGGCACCGGCCGTGACGTCCTTGCCCGGCTTGTGCTCGACGTCGAACTCGATCCACTCGCCTCGGTAGGGATGGATGGTTCCGGTGACGAGCTGATGCTTGGCCATGTTGCGCAGCCGGTACCGCTCACCGGGCTGGAAGATGACCCCGGGGCTGCGAACGAGTTGGCTCACCACGACCCGCTCGGTGCCGTTGATGATGAACGTTCCCTTGTCGGTCATCATCGGGAAATCCCCCATGAAGACCGTTTGTTCCTTGATCTCTCCGGTCCCGGAGTTCATGAACCGGGCCCGAACGAAAATCGGCGCCGAGAAGGTGATGTCCTTCTCCTTGCACTCCTCGACCGAGAATTTCGGTGGTGGCCTGAGATCCTCGTCGTGGGGATCGAACTCCAGCTCCAGCTTCAGCGAGCCGCTGAAGTCGCTGATCGGGCTGATGTCGGCGAACGTCTCCGCAAGCCCGACATCGAGGAACCGCTCGAAACTCGATCGCTGAACGGCGATCAGGTCGGGCAGTTCGAGGACTTCCTCCAGGTTGGCGAAGGAATAGCGTTCGCGGGCAGCGCGAGAGGGCACCGGTTCTCCTCGAGGGATCTACGACCGACCGCTGGCCACGGACGGAGAATGTTGGGGCGCGCCACAACTCAGGTCAGTTTGGAAAGGACGCCAGACCAGAGCCACGACAGACCCATGCTAGCCCCAGACAGGCCCGCGCCACAACCGCACCACGTGGTGCCGCGCTCGATTGGCCCCGAACGATAGAGACACCGCCGATGGTTGTAAAGAGTGCAGACGCGACGATGCCCCGGCCAGCGACCGGGGCATCGACTCGACAGCGCGTGGCCGCTACTTGAGTTCGACCGAGGCACCAGCCCCTTCCAGGGCTTCCTTGGCCTTCTCTGCGTCTTCCTTGGATACACCCTCGAGGACGGTCTGAGGAGCCCCGTCGACAAGATCCTTGGCCTCCTTGAGCCCGAGGCTGGTCAGCCCACGGACCTCCTTGATGACCTGGATCTTCTTGTCGCCGGCTGCGGTGAGGACGACATCGAACTCGTCCTTTTCCTCGGCCTCGCCACCACCGTCTGCCCCACCTCCGGCCGCAGCTGCAACCATCATCGGGGCCGCTGCGGCTGCAGTGACATCGAAGCGCTCCTCGAACGCCTTCTTCAGTTCGACCAGCTCGAGGACGGTCATGTTGCCGATCGCATCGAGAATCTCGTCAGTAGTCATTTCGTTTGTTCTCCTAGAAATCAATCCTCAGACGCCGATTCTTCGGCGGCTGCTTCTTCTGCGGGTTCGTCGTCGCCGTCAGCGGCAACGGGGTCTTCGGCCGGCGGAGCCACTTCGGGCTCCGACTCGGCGGGTTCGTCGGCGGACGTCGGGGCGACGCCGGCGCCACCCTTGTCAGACAGGGCTTGGATCAAGCCCGCCATCTCGGACATCAGGTTGTTCATCATCGACACCAACTGCTGCAGCGGTGCCGCGAATCCACCGGCAAGTTGCGCCAGCACCTCGTCGCGTGACGGGAGCTCTGCCAGCTCACGTACCTGGGCGGGGTCGAGCAATGACCCTGACAACACACCACCCTTGATGACCAGTTGGTCGTGGGCTGCGGCAAATTGCTTGAGGGCCTTTGCGGCTGCCGAAGGATCGGCCTCGACGAAGGCCAGCCCGGTAGGCCCGAGCAGCAGATCCTCGAACCCTTCGGGAACGGCATCGAGCACAGCCCTTCGGACCAGGGTGTTCTTGAAGATCTTGTAGGTCGTGCCAGCGTCGCGCAGCGCACGTCGCAGCTCGGCCATCTGACCGACATCGAGACCCCGGTATTCGGTTACCAGGACGGCATCTGCGGCATCGAAGCGCTCTCGCACCTCTTCCACCACGGCTGCCTTGTCCGCTCGCGGTTCTCGTTCCATGTTTCACCTCCTCTCGGATGCTCGGTGCTCGCTGAGCGAACACCAGCACCCGGGGCCCAGCGGGCTCGGGAAACAGGGTCCGCCTCATCAGGCGGGTGGGCTGAGCCACCCTTTCAGGCCATTGGCCACCGGAGGTCTACGGCGAGCGTTGAATTCGGTTGTGCCGTTAGGCTACCGGGGGTGGAGCCGTGCTCCCAATCCCGCAGCGGGACGGTCAGTCCAGTTCGGCAGGGTCGATGCGCACCGACGGGCCCATGGTGGAGCTCACCGACACCTTCTTGACGTACCGGCCTTTCGCCGAGGCGGGCCGGGCCCGATTGAGTTCGTCCATGACCGCCCGAAGGTTCTCGACCAGGGCAGCGCCATCGAAGCTGACCTTGCCGATGGCGAGTGCCACATTGCCGTAGCGGTCGGTGCGGTATTCGACCTTGCCGCCTTTGAACTCCCCCACTGCCTTGCCCACGTCGGTGGTCACCGTCCCCGACTTTGGGTTGGGCATGAGACCGCGTGGGCCGAGCACCCGCCCCAGCTTGCCGACCACGGGCATCATCTCCGGGGTGGCGATCGCCAGGTCGAAGTCGAGGAATCCGCCCTCGACACGCTCGGCAAGATCATCGCCCCCGACCACGTCGGCACCAGCCGCTTGCGCCTCGGCTGCTGCATCGCCCTGGGCGAACACGGCGACCCGGACATCGCTTCCGGTACCCGATGGCAGAGCCACGGTGCCCCGCACCATCTGGTCGGCCTTGCGGGGGTCCACCCCGAGACGCACGGCCAGCTCGACCGATTCGTCGAAGTTGGCACTGGCCAAGGACTTGACCAAGTCCATGGCCTGGCCCACTTCGTGTATCTCGGAGCGGTCGAACCGGCGGACTGCGTCCTTGTACTTCTTGCCACTCATGACATCGCCTTTCAGCTACCTCGTCGTGCCGACGCACCAGGCGAGGTCCTCCCGGTGGTCCATGGCGACCGAACCCCGACGGCTCGGTCAGAGCTCGGAGATCAGTACCCCTCGACCTCGATGCCCATCGAGCGAGCGGTGCCCGCCACTTGGAGCTTGGCCGCTTCGAGATCGTTCGCGTTGAGATCGGGCATCTTGGTGTTGGCGATCTCGGTCAACTGCGCGTCGGAGATGCGAGCCACCGTCTCCCGGCCCGGATTGGTGGCCGCCCGGTCGAGTCGAGCCGCCTCTCGCAGCAACACCGAAGTCGGTGGGGTCTTGGTGATGAAGGTGAACGACCTGTCCTCGAAGATGGTGATCTCAGCAGGAACCACGGTCCCTCGTTGGGACTCCGTCTGCGCGTTGTAGGCCTTGCAGAAATCCATGATGGCGACGCCGTGCGGCCCCAGAGCAGTACCCACCGGCGGGGCGGGCGATGCCTGGCCGGCTGGGATCTGGATCCTGACGACGGCGCTGACCTTCTTCTTGGCCATGGATGTTTCTCCGTAGGGGTGGGCTTCGGACCCTCAGAACCCGAAGCAAGAATGAATATGGTGCCCGCCAGAGGCGGTTCGATGCCAACCGAGCACGGTCGGCAGGGGGATCAGAGCTTCGCCACCTGGGCGAAATCGAGTTCGACCGGCGTCTCCCGGCCGAAAATGTTGACGAGGACCTTGACCTTCAACTGCTCCTCGTTGATCTCCACGACCTGGCCCTGGAAATCAGCGAACGGCCCTTCCTTGATGCGGACGGTTTCGTCCACCTCGTAGAGCATCCGGGGCTTCGAGCGGCGCTGTGGCTCGTCCCCGTCGGTCTTGGACTGCAGAAAGTTCTCCACCTCGCGGCGACGCAACGGGGAGGGTTTGCCCCCAGGCCCGGCGAAGCCCGTCACTCCGGGAGTGTTCCGGATCATGTGATGAACATCGTCGTTGCGACGGCAACGGATCAACAGGTAGCCGGGGAACATCTTCTTGGGGACGACCACCTTGCGGCCGTTGCGGAATTCGACCACGTCCTCCATCGGGACGGCTACCTCGAAGATCTTGTCCTCCATGTCGAAGGACTGCACCCGGGCCTCGATGTTCTGCTTGACCTTCTTCTCGTAGCCGGACTGCGTGTGCACCACGAACCAACGACCCGGGCGGTCGTAGGGGGAAAGCTCCTCCTCGGACCCAACAAGGAGATCGTCCTCGTCGAGGACCTCCGGGGTTCCAGCATCCCCCTCGATGATCTCACCCGTCTCGGGATCGACATTCCTGGCCGGCTCGCCAGAGGCAGAACCGACAGGGTCGACCTGACCCTCGGGCTCCGCAGCATCGCCAGCAGGAGCGCTGTTCGTCTCGACCTCGGGCGCTGCCGCTGGTTCGGCGCCCAGGAGCCGACGAGCAGCAGCCATGGGATCAACTGGTTCGGTGATATCAGACATCAGTTCACATCGAAGAGGCGTAGTACCCCTTCGCCCGCTAGGTAGTCGAGCCCGGCAATCACCGTGGTGAGGATCACGATGAACACGAGGACGACGATCGAGTAGTTGACGAGATCTTCCCGGGACGGCCACACCACACGGCGCAGCTCGGCCCGAACCTCTCGCACGAACTCCCCCGGCGACGACCGCTGCTTGTCAGGCGGTGTCGTAGGAGCAGCACGGCGGTCGCGACGAACAGGACCCCCCTCGGAGTTCATCTCGCCCTGCTTCTGCAGATGGCGGCGGGTTCGTCGATTCATCGCCATGGAAGGCCTCGGTTCGTCGAGAACGAGAGTAGGACGCACGAGTGCGTGTCAGCAGGGCAGGAGGGACTTGAACCCCCAACCTTCGGTTTTGGAGACCGGTGCTCTACCAAATTGAGCTACTGCCCTTCGAGAAGTCCGTGCCCGAGGGCGCGGTTCTTCAGGCTCAGGGGCCATTGGAAACGATAGCAGGGGGCCTCGGGCAAACCCTCGCCCGGCCAGCACGAGCCGACGGCCCCCCGACAGTTCGAGCCCGTCCCCTCACCACCGGCGACGGGCTCGAACGAGGTCTGGGCTCAGGCGAGGATCTTGGTCACACGGCCCGCACCAACCGTCCGACCACCCTCACGAATCGC
>JAYPWI010000046.1:0-16072 GCA_038135065.1 Acidimicrobiales bacterium | reverse complement strand
TCCCGATCCCAGAGGACCATCATCTCCTCGGTCAGCCACCCTTCGTCCTCCTCCATGCCTCGGCCGCTCTCGTGCCGTGCACCCATTGTGGGCCCGGCCGGCCGGGCCTGTGATCGCTTCACGAGGCTAGTAGTCCGAAAGGGGGTTGCACGGTGCCGATGCGCGACACTTTGGCCGTGGCGATCGTGTCGACGCGGGTCATCGGTTGGCGGGAGCGGCTGTCGCTCCCAGAGTTGGGCCTCGAGGGCGTCGTCGCCAAGATGGACACCGGAGCTCGCACCTCGGCCCTCAATGCGACGGGCATCGTCGTGCACCACAGTGCTGTCGAGGACCAGCTGGATGTGGTGAGCTTCGACGTTCGAGACTCCAGTCGTCCAGCTCGCTTGTTGCGGGTTCGTTCGCCGATCCATGACGTGCGGAGGGTGAAGAGTTCCAACGGCCAGGTCGAGGAACGCATCGTCATTCGCACCGCCATCGTGTTGGGCGGGCGCCGGTTCACCATCGAGATGACCCTCACCGATCGGAGTGACATGGGATTTCCGATCCTCATCGGGAGGCAGGCCCTGCGCCGACGTTTCCTCGTCGACGCGGGTCGGTCCTTCCTCGTTGATCCGCAGCACGACGAAGGAGGCCACCGATGAAGCTCGCCGTGCTGTCGAGGGCGCCGAACTCATACTCCACCCAGAGGTTGCGATCGGCTGCTCTCGAGCGAGGTCACGATGTCCGGGTGCTGAACACACTCCGGTTCGCCATCGACCTCTCCGAAGCGCAACCCGATCTGCAGTACCGGGGTAAACCTCTGTCTGAGTACGACGCCGTCTTCCCTCGGATCGGGGCCTCGATCACCTTCTTCGGCATGGCCGTGGTGCGCCAGTTCGAGCAGATGGACGTCTACACCCCCAACACCGCCAATGGCATCGCGAACTCCCGGGACAAGTTGCGGGCGATGCAGATCCTGGCCCGCCATGGCATCGGCATTCCCCGCACGACCTTCGCCCGGGACCGAAAGGACGTGCTCCCGGCCATCGAGCGAGTGGGCGGCGCTCCAGTCGTCATCAAGCTGCTGGAGGGCACCCAGGGCATCGGTGTCATCCTCGCCCCTGAGCGCAAGGTGGCAGAGGCCGTGATCCAAACCCTGCAGTCCACCCGTCAAAACGTGTTGCTGCAGGAGTTCATTGCGGAGAGCCGGGGAACCGACCTGCGAGCGCTGGTGGTGGGTGACCGGGTCGTGGCTGCGATGCGCCGCCGAGCGGGCGGCGAGGAGTTCCGTTCCAACGTTCATCGTGGAGGCACCGTCGAACCGGTCGACATCGACGACGAGGCGGCGAACACAGCGGTACGAGCAGCCCAGATCATGGGGTTGCGGGTGGCCGGTGTGGACATGCTGGAATCCGATCGGGGCCCTCTGGTGATGGAGGTCAACTCGTCGCCGGGACTCGAGGGCATCGAACGGGCAACCAGCCTCGACGTCGCTGGCGCCATCGTCGACTTCATTGAAAGCCAGGTTGCGTTCCCCGAACTCGACGTGCGGCAACGGTTGTCGGTCAGCACCGGCTACGGGGGTGCCGAGCTGGCGATCGGCGAGTCCTGGCCGTCCGTCGGCTCGACCATTGCGGAATCAGGCCTGGCTGAACGGGATATCACCGTGCTGACCCTCACCCGCGGTACCCGGGTGATCCCCAACCCACGCTCGTCTCGGGTGCTCGAGCCCGACGACCGTCTGTTGTGCTTCGGCAAGCTGGAGAACATGCGAGACCTGGTGCCCGAGCGCCGCCGGCGCCGGGCTCGACCATCGGTCAAACCACTGCCTGACGAGCCGATCAGTCACGACATGCCACCGTCCGAGGAGGACGGGCTTGACGAGGCAGAGGAGGTCTGATGCCCACACCCCACATTGCGGCCGAAGCGGGTGAGATCGCCCCGGTCGTGCTCATGCCCGGTGATCCCCTCCGGGCTGCCTACATCGCCGAACAACATCTCGAGGGGGCCCGGCTGGTCAACAACATCCGGAACTGCTCTGGCTACACGGGTACGTACCGATCGGTGCCCGTGTCGGTGATCCCCTCAGGGATGGGCATTCCATCCGCAGCCATCTACATCACCGAGCTCTACCGGTTCTACGACGTGCAGACCATCATTCGGGTCGGCACCGCTGGGGTGTTCGATCCCGCCATGGACCTGCGTACCATCGTCGTCCCCACTCGGTGCCGGACGAACTCCGCAGTCCCTGCCCAACTACTGGGCGACGGCTGGCAGGACCTCCTGACCCCGTCGGCTGACCTCCTCGAGGTGGCCCGTGGGGTCGCCGACCGGATGACCCTGGACGTGGCCGAAGGCGAGGTGTTCACGTCGGACATCTTCTACGAGCCCGACCCCGATCTCGATCAGCGCATGGTCGACGACGGTGTGCTCGCCGTCGAGATGGAAACGGCGGGGCTGTACGCCATCGCTCGGGCAGAGGGTCGTCGTGCCCTGAGCGTGGTGACGACCACCGACCACCTCATCAGGGGAGAGCACCTCAGCGCAGAGGAACGTCAGAGCACGCTCGACGAGATGATCACCTACGCCCTCGAGGTTGCCGTCGCCGCCGGCTGATTCTCAGCCCTGGCGTAGCAGGCGCCGGTAGACATCGGCCGCCCGCTGGAGTTGGGAGATGTCGACCCATTCCACCGCTTGGTGGGCCTGGTCGATCGAGCCAGGGCCGTAGACCACGATCTCGTCGGCGACCTCCCCGTAGCGGAGGGCGTTGGTCCCGTAGTCGGCGGTGTCGGGTTGGGTGTCGGCGAGAGCGGAGAGGGCTCGGACGAGGGGGGAGTCGGGGTCCTGGTAGAAGGCGCCGCTCCCGAACCCGTTGGCCAGCTCGATGGTGGTGGTGAGGGGCGCCGCCGCGCCGCTGATGAGTGCGGACAGTTGGTCGAACAGCTCCTCGGGGATCTCACCGGGGGCCGACCGGCGCCCGACGTACAGCGAACAGGCATCGGGGATGATGTTGCGAGCCACCCCACCACCGATCTCGTTGCACGAGATGGTGCCGTTGCCCACCGCGGTGGTCGGTGTCTGGGCGGCCAACCGCTCCTGTTCGGCGTCGATAGCCATGATGATGCGAGCGGCCGCCGAGATGGCGTTCTTGCCCAGGTGGGGCTTCGAGGAATGTGCGGCGTGACCGTGCACGGTCACCTCGAGACCGAGGCCACCTTTGTGGCCGTGCACGGGGGCACACATGGTCGGCTCGGCCACCATCATCTGATCGATGCGCTGTCCCCGCTCGAGCAACCAGTCCCGATAGGCCGTGGCGCCGAGCAGGCCGCCGAACTCCTCGGAAATCGTCCCCACCACGTTCACCGTCGGCACTGGCCGTTCGCCCGACGCCTGCATCTCCTGCAGTACACCGAGCACCAGGGCCAGGGTGGCCTTGGTGTCGACCGAACCCCGGCCGTACACCCGGCCGTCCTCGATCCGACCGTCGAACGGATCGTCGGTCATGTGCTCGACACCCACCGTGTCGAGGTGCACATCCACCACGATGGCTCGATCCGATTGGCCCTCGAAGCGGGCGTACACGTTGCACCGGCCATCCTCGACGTCGTGCACCGTGACGTCGGCTCCCAGGTCGGCTGCACGCTCGGCCATCCACGCCGACATGGGGCGTTCGCCATCGTCGCCCGACACGGGTCCTGCGTGGCCGGGGTTCACGCTCGGAATGCGGACGAGCTCGCCGACCCGTTCTGCGAGTTCGAGTGCCGTCAGCTCGGACGTCATCTAGGCCCCCTTTGTCGGCCCTGCGGGGGCCTGAGTGGTCATCCTAGAAGATGAAGGATTCCCTGGTGGGCGGTCGGATCGGTAGCGTTGGAGGCCATGTCGAAGGTACTCATGTCGCTACCGGTGGGTGAACGGGTCGGGATCGCCTTTTCCGGTGGGTTGGACACCTCGGCTGCGGTGGCCTGGATGCGGGACCGCGGTGCAGTGCCCTATGCCTACACCGCCGATCTCGGTCAGTACGACGAGCCCGACCTCAGCGGGGTTCCCGCCCGGGCCCTGCAATACGGGGCCGAGGCTGCTCGCTTGGTCGACTGCCGGGCCGAACTGGTTCGTGAAGGCCTCATGGCCCTGCAGTGCGGGGCGTTCCACATCACCACCGCCGGTCGGACCTACTTCAACACCACACCCCTGGGTCGGGCCGTGACGGGCACCATGCTGGTGGCGGCCATGAAAGAGGACGGAGTCGACATCTGGGGCGACGGTTCGACGTACAAGGGCAATGACATCGAGCGGTTCTACCGGTACGGGTTGATGGCCAACCCGAATCTGCGGATCTACAAACCGTGGCTCGACCAGGAGTTCGTGGACGAACTCGGGGGTCGGACGGGGATGAGTGAGTTCCTCACCTCTCGGGACCTGCCCTATCGGGACCCGGTCGAGAAGGCCTACAGCACCGACGCCAACATCTGGGGGGCCACCCACGAAGCCAAGGCCCTCGAGGAACTCGACACCGGGATGGAGATCGTCGTGCCCATCATGGGCGTTGCCCACTGGGACCAGGCGGTGGCCATCGAACCCGAGGACGTCACGGTCTCCTTCGAAGAGGGGTGGCCGGTCGCCATCAACGGCCGAACGTTCGCCGACGAGGTCGAGCTGGTGCTCGAGGCGAACGCCATCGGAGGTCGGCACGGGCTCGGGATGAGTGATCAGATCGAGAACCGGATCATCGAGGCCAAGTCCCGGGGGATCTACGAGGGTCCGGCCTTGGCCTTGTTGCACATCGCCTACGAACGACTCGTGACTGCGATCCACAACGAGAACACCATCGAGAACTACCGCACGATGGGACGTCGGTTGGGGCGTCTGCTGTACGAGGGCCGCTGGTTCGATCCCCAGAGCCTGATGTTGCGCGAGCCGCTCTTGCGGTGGGTGGGTTCCATGGTCACTGGCGAGGTGACGCTGCGCCTGCGCCGGGGCGAGGACTATTCCCTGCTGGACACCACCGGTCCGGGCCTGACCTATGAGCCCGATCGCCTCTCGATGGAGCGGGTCGACGACCAGGCGTTCGGGCCCCTCGATCGGATCGGCCAACTCACGATGCGCAACCTCGACATCGACGACAGCAGGGCCAAGTTGGGGCTGTATCGCACGGCCGGGGTGTTGGCCGAGGGTGGCCTGTGGGAGCTGGGGAGCGGCGAGGCCGAGGGATGACCGGGGGTCGGCCGTCCTGCCACGGCACGGCTGCCTGACATGGCGGCGCCCGAGGGATCCACGCCACTTGCTGTCATCGGCATCGACATCGGCGGCACCAAGGCCCTCGGGGTGGTACACGACGGGGAGGGAGCGACCCTTGCCCAGCACCGTCGGCCGACCCCAGTCGGGGTCGACTCGCTGATCGACACCCTCGAATCGTTGGTCGAACAGCTCGCCTCCTCGGCCGCCGCGGAGATTGGGGCCGTGGGGCTCGGGATAGCCGGGTTGGTCGACCTCGACGGCCGGGTACGGCGGTCTCCGAATCTCGTCGAGGCCGACGACTTCCCAGTGGGCCCCATGCTGGCCGCCCGGCTCGGCATGCCGGTGCTCGTGGACAACGATGCGAACTGCGCGGCTCGGGCCGAGGTCGATGGTGGGGCTCTCCAGGGCATCAGCCACGGGCTCCTGGTCACCCTCGGCACCGGGATCGGGGGCGCCCTGGTATGTGATGGCAACGTGGTGCGTGGGGCCGGCGGCATGGCGGGGGAGCCAGGTCACATGATGGTCGACCCGCAGGGGCCACTCTGCGTCTGCGGCCTGCGGGGCTGTTGGGAGCGTTACGGGAGCGGGGCAGGTCTCGCCCACCTGGCGCGCCAGGCCATCGCCGACGGCCGCCTCGGTCAGTTCGAAGCGCTCGTGGCCGGTGACTCGAGCGCACTGCGCGGCGAACACGTCACGCAGGCTGCTCGATCGGGCGATCCTGATGCCCTGGGAGTGCTCGACGAGTTCTCGTGGTGGGTCGCAGTAGGCATCGCCAACTGTGTGACCCTGTTCGATCCCGAGGTGGTCGTGGTGGGGGGTGGTCTGGTGTCGGAGTGGGACCTGTTCGGGTCCGGTGTCCGTCACCACACCGGCGCGCTCCTGTTCGGCTCGGCGCATCGGGACGCCGTCCGCATCGAGCCCGCTGCGGCTGGGGAGGCGGCCGGCGCCCGCGGTGCCAGCCTCTTGGCTCGCCAGGCCCTCGGCGGAGCCTGACCGTCTGATCGGGTGGCGGCGGCCCGGCGGGCTGCTACCAGGTGTCGACCGGGTGCCGCTTGGCTGTCTCACTTGCCCGGACGGCGACCCGGTCGGGGAGGTGGGCGAGCAGCCGGGCGATCCGGGTACGGGTCTCGGCTGGGTCGATGACGTCGTCGACGGCGTTCACGTTCCGCAGATTGCTGTAGCCGTCGACGTGACCGATCTCCTTGGTCGGCCACGCCAGATGCTGCAGGGGAATCGTTCGGGCGTTGAGCGAGCCAGCCATCACGTGCAGGGTCATGCCCCGTGCCTTGCCGATCTCGACCACCACGGCATCGACCCTGCGATGCTGGTGGGTGGTGACGACCCGCTGGTGGTACCGGTTGACCCCCGGCTCCACAATCGCCGAGCCATCGAGCTCGTCAGGGTTCGGCCAGGAGGTCACGCACCCCTCGCTGTCCACCAAGATCACCAGCGGGATGTGGTAGCTGTCGCACAATTCGACGAAGCGGTTGATCTTCACCGCAGCGGACTCGTCGATGCGGCCGCCTTCGACGAGGGGCTGAGAAGCCACGACCCCCACTGAGCGCCCGTCGATACGACCGAAGCCGGTGAGTACGGACCGAGCGAACGCGGTGCGCAACTCCATGAACGTGTCATGGTCCAGCAATGCCTCGATGACGGGGACCATGTCGTAGGGACCCTCGTCGGACACCAACCCGGCGATGGCCGCGGCCTCGGGGTGGGCCGGCCCTGGATCGGTGTCGTGCAGATAGGAGAGATACCGGCGAGCTGCGGCAATGGCCTCGTGCTCATCGGCGGCCAGGAGGTCGATGCCTCCCGTGACCTCGTGCATCTCGGCTCCGGCCAACTCGTTGGGGGTGACCGTAATACCGAGCGCGGCCTCCACCATGGGCGGTCCCCCCATGCCGATCGAGGAGCCAGGAGTGGAGATCACGAAATCGGAGAACGCGGCGATGGAGGCGTGCCCGGCGTAGCTGGGCCCGGACACGATGGCCACGGTGGGTGTCCAACCCGACAGTTCGGCCATGCCGTCGAACAGCTGGAAGCGCCCGATCGGCCCGCTCGTCTCGATGTGACCCAATCCGACTCTGGGGTGGCGAGCCCGGGAGCCTCCTCCGTCGACGAAGAGCACCATCGGCCAGCGGTGCTGGTAGGCGAGACCGATCAGACGCTCGAGCCGTGCTGCGCCGTAACCTCCGCCGCGATCCGTGTAGTCGGTGGAGGACGCGATGACGGTATGGCCGTCCACCGTGCCGACGAAGTCGACGCCACCCTGTTCGGCGATCCATCCCCGACCCATGCCGTCGGGGTCCACGGCGGCGATGGATCCGTATTCGACCTCACTGTCGGGGTCGAGGAGTTGGGCGATCCGCTCCCGGGCCGTCAGCTTGCCGCCCCCGTGCACCTTGGCCACCGCGTCGGGCCGTGCTGCGTCGAGTTGCCGCGCTTTCACGGCGTTGAGCTCGTTGACCTTCTGCTCGTTCATCGTCCGTCCACCGGGTGCTTTTTGCTGTCCGGGAGGACTCGATGCCAGCGGCGCAGCATCGAGATGATCCGCTCCCGGGTCTCCTCTGGGAGTACCACGTCGTCGAAGGAGTAGGTGCGCCCTGCCCTCACGCCGGAGGCGACGTCGCGCATGTCCTCGGCGTAGTCGTCTCGGATACGGCGTGCCTCCTCGGGGCTGGACGCTTCTCGGATCTCGCGCCGTTTCACCAGGTAGGCGGCACCTTCGAGCGACATCCCGCCCGATTCAACCGATGGCCAGCTGAGGCGCAGGGTGGGCATCCCTCGGGACGAACCGTAGCCGGACATGGCGAAGGGACCGAGTCCGTAGGCCTTGCGGATCTGCACCGTGTACAACGGCACGGTCCGATGGTGCAGGGCCGACAGCGGACGGGCGTGGTGTCGGGCAATGCCCTCCCGTTCGGCATCTGGGCCGACCATGTAGCCGGGGTTGTCCACGAAGCTCACCAGGGGAAGTTCGTAGGCATCGCACAGTTCCACGAAGCGGGCGGCCTTGTCGGCTGCGGCGGCATCGATGGCTCCCGCCCGGGGGGAGCGGGGCTGGTTGGCGAAGAACCCGACCGGAATGCCCCCGAGCCGCCCGAGGTAGGTCAGCATCCCCTTGGCCCGCCGGGCCCCGAGTTCGAGGAGGCTGTCTGCGTCGGCGACGGCTTCGACCACTCGGGCCATGTCGTAGGGGCGACGGCGATTGTCGGGGACGATCGACGCCACGGTGTCGTGACGGTCCGAGGTCCGGCCATCGCCCGGGGTCCCGAACCAATGGTGGAGGTAGGTCTGCACCCAGCTGATGGCGGCCCCGTCGTCGTCCACGACCGCGTCCACGTCACCCCGAAGCGCGTGATCCTCGACGGGTCGCAGGGCCGACTGGCCGCCTCCCTCGGGGGTGCCCCCCAGCGAGGCACCGGCAACCCCCACCACGGTGTCACAGGCCACGGCCATGGCGACCCCTGCGTCGAGGGTGTCGCCCGTAACCACGGCCACCGTGGGGGCCCAGCCGGATAACTCAGCCAGGCCGTCGAGGACATCCCAGCGCGCCCTGGTGTACTGCACGATCGGTGGCGGCGGGAGCGGGTCGTCCCGGCGAGCGCCAGCACCCTCGACGAACAGCACCACTGGCCAGCGGTTGGTGATGGCCAGGTACAACAGCTTGCCGAGCTTGCGTTGATTGCGTTCGCTGAGGGTGCCCTCGACCACGGTGGCGTCGAGGGCCGCGGTCACCACGGGGTGGCCGTCGATCTCGCCCACCCCGCCGACCAGGCCGTCGGACGGACCGTCGTCGTCCACGTCGGAGGTCCGACCTGCCAGCAGGCCGTACTCGACGAAGGACCCGGGGTCGACCAGGCCCTCGATCCGGGGTCTCGCCCGTGGGCATCCGGCCCAGGCATCGGCCCGAGCGTCGATGATCTGCTGACGCGGATCCTCGGACAACTGTCGCCCACTGCGGCTGTTGAGAAACGTCGACGACGAATCGATGTTGGCCACGGCGCTCCCTAGATCAGCCTCGAGCGAAGGTAGCCGGTCGAGCGGTGTCCCAACCGAGGAAGGGACACCACCGCCAGCAAACTCAGTTGGCGAACCCATCGATGATTGCGTTGAGGGTGGTCGAGGGTCGCATGGCTGCGGCCGCCAGAGCCGGATCGGGGGAGTAGTACCCGCCAACGTCCATGGGAACGCCCTGGCAATCGATCAGTTCGGCAGTAATCGCCTCTTCCGCCCCGGCCAACGCGTCGGCCAGGGGAGCGAAGGCCGCGGCCAACGCCGGATCGGTGTCCTGGTCGGCCATGGCCTGGGCCCAGTAGGTGGCCAAGTAATAGTGGCTGCCCCGGTTGTCGATCTCGTTGACCCGCCGACTCGGGCTCTTGGCCGCATCGAGGAAGGTCCCGGTGGCTCTGTCCAAGGCGTCGCCGAGCAGGGTGGCTGTGGGGTTGTTGGCGGCCGTTCCCAGGTGCTCGAAGCTGACAGCCAGGGCGAGGAACTCGCCGAGGCTGTCCCAGCGGAGGTGGTTCTCCCGCTCGAACTGCTGGACGTGCTTGGGTGCCGAACCCCCGGCCCCTGTCTCGAACAACCCGCCCCCGTTGAGCAGGGGCACGACGGACAGCATCTTGGCCGAGGTGTTGAGCTCGAGGATGGGGAACAGGTCGGTGTTGTAGTCACGCAGGACGTTGCCCGTCACCGAGATGGTGTCCTCGCCCCGGCGGATGCGCTCCAGGCTGAGGCGGGTTGCCTCCACGGGGGAGAGGATGTGGGTCTCCACGCCCTCGAGGTCGTGGTCGGCGAGGTACCGGTTGACCTTCTCGATGAGTTGGGCGTCGTGGGCCCGTTCCGCGTCGAGCCAGAACACGGCAGGCGCTCCCGACGCCTTTGCCCGGGTAACGGCCAGCTTCACCCAGTCCTGCACCGGGATGTCCTTCACGGTGCCCATCCGCCAGATATCGCCCACCTCGACCTGATGACTCATCAGCACGTTGCCGTCTCCGTCGACGACCCGCATGATGCCGGGCGCATCCACCTCGAACGTCTTGTCGTGGCTGCCGTACTCCTCGGCCTTCTGCGCCATGAGCCCCACGTTGGGGACCGAGCCCATGGTGACGGGGTCGTAGGCCCCATTGGTTATGCAGTCCTCGATGACCGTCTGGTACACCCCGGCGTAACTCGAGTCGGGGATCACGGCCTTGCAGTCCTGCTGTTCGCCGGCTGGGTTCCACATCTTGCCGGAGTCGCGGATCATGGCCGGCATCGACGCGTCGACGATGATGTCGCTCGGGACGTGGAGGTTGGTGATACCCCGATCGGAGTCGACCATGGCCAGGTCGGGACCGGCCTCGTAGGCCGCGGCCAACGAGGCCTCCACCGCCGCACGCTGCTCGGGGGTAGCCGACTCCAGGGCGCTGAGCAGGTTGCCCAGCCCGTTGTTGACGTTCACCCCGAGTTCGTCGAGCAGGTCACCGTGGGCGTCGAAGACGTTGGCGAAGAAGGCCTTGACGCAGTGCCCGAAGATGATGGGGTCGCTGACCTTCATCATCGTGGCCTTCATGTGGAGGCTGAACAGGACGCCCCGTTCCTTGGCATCGGCGATCTCGCGATCGAGGAATGACCGGAGGGCGGCGACGCTCATGAACGTGGAGTCGGCGATCTCGCCGGCCATGACGTCGACCTTCTTCAACACCGACACCGTGCCGTCGGTGCCCACGTGCTCGATGGCTACGGTGCCATCAGCATCGATGGTGACGGACTGCTCGTTCGATCGGAAGTCGTTCTGGCCCATGGTGGCCACATGGGTGCCACTGTCGCTGGCCCAGGCCCCCATCGTGTGGGGGTTCTTGCGGGCGTATTCCTTCACCGCGCGTGGTGCCCGGCGGTCGCTGTTGCCTTCTCGCAGTACGGGGTTGACAGCCGAGCCCTTGACGCTGTCGTAGCGGGCCTGGATCTCCACCTCGGCGGGGGTGGAGGGCTCGTCGGGGTAGTCGGGGATGTCGTAGCCCTTGGCCTGCAGTTCGGCAATGGTGGCCTTGAGTTGGGGCACCGATGCAGAGATGTTCGGGAGCTTGATGATGTTGGCCAGCGGATCTTGGGTCAGCTGGCCGAGCTCGGCCAAGTGGTCGTCGATGCGCTGGTCCTCGGAGAGGTTCTCGGGGAAGGTGGCAACCACCCGACCGGCAAGGCTGATGTCCCGGGTCTCGACCTCGACCCCTGCCGCCCGGGCGAACGCCTGGATGATCGGCAGGAACGAATACGTGGCCAGGGCGGGGGCTTCGTCGGTGTGGGTGTAAATGATCTTCGACATCGTGATGGGGTGCCTTCTCCCGTCGGGTGCTCGGAGGACCCGAGACTACCGCTCCGGCCTGTGGGGTACCCGATGACGGGCCGGGGGTCCCCCGGTCGGGTTCGATCTGAGGCCCGCATCTTTGCGTTCTGGTACCTACCGCTCGGCCGCTACTCGCGGTTTGGCTTCACCCGCTAGAAGGTCCTGCTCGGCCGGGGGCCGGGGGTGGGATCAGCCAGCCTGTGAGCGGTCTCCGAGGCGGCTCCGGACGAGAAACTCGAAGACGTGCCAGCCCGTGGTGTCGGGGTCCATGGAGGCGGCTACGTCGCGGGCTTCCGCATCGGCAATGACGCGACCGTCGGGGACCTTCACGGCCACCTCGGCGGCCCGCTCGGCCAGCAGGAACAGTCCGACCGCGCCCGCCACCGTCCTTGCGACCGTGAGGGGTCCGTGGTTCGCCAACCAGAGAAGGCTTCCCTGTCCCAGGCAGGCGGCCAGTCGGTGACCCGTGTCGAGATCGGTGACGTTCAACTCGACCCCGTCGAACACCCCTTGGCGGTCGACGAAGGGGCAGGCCTCCTGGCTCGACATGGGGAGCGGGGCGACCCGGGCGGAGAACGGGGTGCCGTAGGGGGTGTGCATGTGAACGGCGGCGATGACGTCGGGGCGGGCTGCGTGGATGGGGTGATGGATGAAATAGGCGGCCCGATTGATCTCCCCGCTGCCATCCACTACCGAACCCGAGGGGTCCACCAGGACCAGGTCGTCCACCGTGGCCTCCCCGAAGGGCACCCCGTAGCGGAGCAGCCAGAAACAGTCGTTCCGCAGTGGATCGCGGGCTGTGATGTGGCCCGACCCGTCGGCTCCCCAACCCCACGACGCCATGATCCGGTACCCGAGGGCGGCCTGTTGGCGGCGCCGGTACCGCTCGATGGTCGGATCCGAATCGATCTCGGGGACCGAGTTGGGGGACAGAGGCGGGTGGTTCATGTGGTCACAATCCCGGGGCTCGATCGTCGATGCCGACGAGGACCCGGCCCGCCAATTCCATCACCGGGGCTCCCACCATCATGTGTTGGGTGGCCACGTGCACGTCGCGCAGGTGGCGTTGCAGGGGCGAGTCCTCGTACACCGAACTCCCACCGACCGCGGTGTACATGGCGTCGATGACCTCGACGGACGTGGTCACCGAATGGACGACGGCGGTGCGCAGACGGCGCCGGGCATCGAGATCGGGGCGGTCGGTGGCTGCGGTGTCCCACGCCGACCCGATCTCCCCGTACAGCAGCGCTCGGGCGGCCCGCAGGGTGGTGTCGGCTCGTGCCAACTCGCCGTGGAGGTGTGGTCGCTGGGACAGCGAGCGGTTGCTTCCCATCGGGGTCTTGTCCCGGGCCACGGCCACCGCCTCGTCGATGCTGGCCCGGGCCATCCCCAAGCAGATCGAACCGATGGACACGCACAGGATCGCGAACTGCGGAAAGCGGTAGATGGGGTGATCGGCGTGAGGGGACCGGCGCCTGGGGTCGGTAATGCGCCGGTGGGGAAGCCACACCCCGCGGGCATGGAAGGTGCTGGAGCCGCTGCCCCGCATCCCGCTCGTGTGCCAGTCGTCGTCGATGTCGAGCTCATCGGGTCGGAAGTAGGCCCGAGCGTCGTAGGGGTCGCCGTCGTCAGGCTGCACCATGACCCCGCCCGAGATCCAGGATGCGTTGTGACAGCCTGACCCCCACGCCCAGGTGCCGTCGACCAGCCAACCCGGCTCACCGTCCTGGGTGGCGGGCCGAGCCTGGCCGGTGGAGGCGAACACCCCGCTGGTCAGCACGTTCGGGGTGGCCAGGATCTCGGACAGCTGTTCCTCGCCGAGGTTGACGAGGGTGTACTGCGACGTCGAACCGATGAACACGCACCAGGCGGCTGATCCGTTGCCCGTGGCCAGGATCTCGCACACCTCGGCCATCGTCGCCGGGCCCGTGTCGGTACCGCCGAGGGACGCCGGCGCGCACAGCCGGTAGAAGCCCCGGTCGGCCATGCGCTGGGCCAGGTCCTGGGGGAGTTGGCGGAGGTCGTCGATCTCACGCCCTCGCTCGCGCAGCTCGGGGACGAAGGCCCGGGCATCAGCCAGCAGCGTGGCGGGTTCGACGGCAGTCATCGAGCGTTCAGCCTGTGAAGCCGCTGAGCGAGGCGCCTTCGTCGGCCAGCCGCGCCAACAGGGGCGACAGCTCCCAGTGGGCGCCGCCGAAGCGATCGCCGTACGAGCGGATCGTGTCGGCCACCTCGGCCAGGCCGATCGAGTCGGCCCAGAACATGGGTCCGCCGGTGTACATGGGCCAGCCGTAGCCGTTGATCCACACGACGTCGATGTCGCTGCCCCGGATGGCGATGCCTTCCTCGAGGATCTTGGCTCCCTCGTTCACCATTGGGTACAGGCAGCGCTCGAGGATCTCCTGATCGGTGATCTCCCGCTGTTCCACCCCCCGCTGGGCGCCGAAGTCGCGGATCATCTGTTCCACCTCGGGGTCGGGGGTCGATGCCCGGGTGTCAGGATCGTAGGTGTAGTAGCCCCGGCCGTTCTTCTGGCCGCGCCGACCCGACTCGCACAGGACCTCACGAACGGTGGACGACGACGACGTCGCCTCGTTCCACCCGATGTCGAGACCTGCGAGGTCGGACATGGCGAAGGGGCCCATGGGGAAGCCGTAGTCGTAGATCACCTGGTCGATTCGGGCGGGGGTGGCCCCCTCGAGCAGCATCTTCTCGGCCTCGATACCCCGCATGAACAGCATTCGGTTGCCGATGAATCCGTGGCACACCCCGCAGAGCACGGGGATCTTGCCGATGGTCTTGGCCAGGCTCATCACGGTGGCGATCACGTCGTGCGCGGTGGCGTCTCCCCGTACGACTTCGAGCAGCTTCATCACGTTGGCCGGCGAGAAGAAGTGGGTGCCGATGACGCTCTCCGGACGGGTGGTGACCTCGGCGATCTCGTTCACGTTCAGGGCAGAGGTATTGCTGGCCATGATGGCGCCCGGCTTGCAGATCCCGTCGAGGTCACGGAACACCGACTTCTTGAGGTCCATGTTCTCGAACACCGCTTCGACCACCATGTCGACCTCGGCAAAGTCGCCCATGTCGAGCGACCCAGTGATCATGCCCATCCGCTGTTCGACCTGGTCGGAGGTGATGCCGCCTCGCCGGGCGGTGCGTTCGTAGTTGGAGCGGACCACCCCGAGGCCCCGTTGCAGGGCGGCCTCGTCCCGTTCCACGAGGACCACGGGAATGCCGGCGTTCGCGAAGTTCATGGCGATGCCACCACCCATCGTTCCCGCCCCGAGGACGCCGACTCGCTCCACGGGGATCAGTGGGGTGTCGCGGGGTACGTCGGGCACCTTGTTGGCCGCCCGCTCGGCGAAGAAGTAGTACTGCTGGGCCTTGCTCTGGGTGCCGGACATCACCTCGGCGAACAGACGCTGCTCGGTGGCGATGCCCTCGTCGAACGGCTGGGTGACGGCTGCCTCGATGCACTGGATGTTGCGTTCGGGGGCGATGAACCCGCGGGTCTTGCGGGCGATGGAGGCTCGGAACTCTGCGAAGGTGTCGGGACCGACCCCCTCGAGGCGGTCGTTCCGATCGCGGATCCGGCGCAGGGGCAGGTTCTCGGCGACCGCCCGCCGGGCGAAGGTGACGGCCCCCGCCTCGAGATCCTCGACGATCTCGTCGATCAGACCACAGATGAGTGCCTCCTCGGCCCCGATGGGATCTCCAGTGGTCATCATCTCGAGGGCCTTGGGTACCCCGGTCACCCGAGGAAGGCGCTGGGTGCCGCCGGCTCCTGGGAGCAGGCCCAGCTTGACCTCGGGCAGGCCGAATTGGGCGCTGCTCACGGCAACTCGGTAGTGGGCGCACAGTGCCACCTCCAGGCCACCCCCGAGGGCGGTGCCGTGGATGGCGGCCACGACCGGCTTCGAGCAGTTCTCCATGGCGTTTTGGGCGGCCTGGAGTGACGGAGGCTTCGGCGGGCCGCTGAATTCGGTGATATCGGCCCCGGCGATAAAGGTTCGTCCGTCGCAGACGAGGACGATGGCGGTCGCGTCACTGGCCTCCGCTGCGGTCACCCCGTCGAGGATGCCCTGACGGACGTGGTGGCTCAGGGCGTTGACCGGGGGGTTGTCCACGATGACGACGGCGATGTCGTCTCGACGTTCGAGGCGGACCGACTCGGTGATCTGTGTCATGGTGCGAGACTAGGGGTTCGGCAGCGACGAGACCGTGTTCGGACTCTGCCAGGGGGTGGCGCATGTGTAGGATGCGCGGCCGGAAAGGGAGCACCACGTGAGCGACAAGCCGGACCCGATGACGGTGCCCTTCGGCACGGTTTTCTGCGATTTCATGACCACTGCGCGGTCGAGCGGGGGTCCATACGAGTACGGGGGAGAGGTGGAGCCCTACGGGCCGTTCACCATGAGCCCGGCCGCCCATGTGCTCCACTACGGCAGCGCCATTTTCGAGGGTGTGAAGGCCCACCGGCAGGCTGAGGGGTCGCTGGCCATCTTCCGACTCGAGGACCCCGTCCGG
>JAYPWI010000045.1:0-17924 GCA_038135065.1 Acidimicrobiales bacterium | reverse complement strand
GCTCAAGGCCGCTGCGGCCAACGGCTGGATCGACGGCGACGCCACCGCCTTCGAGCACCTCACGGCCATCAAACGGGCGGGGGCCGACATGATCCTGACCTACTTGACGCGCGAGATCGCCGAGGCGCTGCAGTAACCGTGCGCAGCTCCACGCTCCGATCTCTTACTGCGGAGTTCGTGGGGACCGGCTTCCTCCTGATTGCCGTGGTCGGTTCAGGTATCGCGGCCCAGCGCCTGAGCCCCACCGACGTGGGCCTGCAGTTGCTCGAGAACTCGTTGGCGACCGCAGCCGCCCTCGTGTGGTTGATCTGGTTGTTCGGCCCGGCGTCGGGAGCTCATTTCAACCCCGTCGTCACCCTGTGGGCTCGCACCGAAGGACAGTTGAGTTCCGGTCTGGCCATCGGCTACGTGGCGGTCCAGACAGCCGGTGGCATCACCGGGGTGATCGTGGCGAACCTGATGTTCGGCCTCGATGCGGTCAGCTGGTCGACCGCTACCCGGCCGGGGTCCGCCGTGCTGTTCTCCGAGGGGGTGGCCACCTTCGGTCTGGTGTTCGTGGTGATCGGCATGGTCCGATCTCGACAGGAGCGACTGGTGGCAGTCGCAGTGGCTGCGTACATCGGTGGGGCCTACTTCTTCACCTCTTCGACCAGCTTTGCCAACCCGGCGGTCACCGTCGCCCGGGCCTTCAGCGACACCTTCGCCGGGATCGCCCCGTCCCGGGTGCTTCCCTTCGTGATCGCGCAACTGGTCGGTGCCGTGCTGGCCATGGCCCTGTCCCGGGTGACCCACCCCCATCGGTGACGTAGGGGCGGCGGCCGGGTCAGGCCTACTCTTCGATGTCGCGAAGGTCGAATGCGATCTTGACGGCACCCCTGGGTCCGGCTTGCGCGGCATGTTCGATTGCTGACCGATAGTCCGCCAGTCGGTAGACCTGGGTAACCAGTCGACCGAGGTCGCACTCCCGGACGAGGTCGACGGCGAGGGAGAACGTGTGCTCACCACCGTGGTCGTGCTCGGTGCCGTAGCAGTAGGCCCCAACCAGTTCGGTCTCTCGGTGCCAGAGGGCGGTGAGGTTGAGCGATACCTCGGCTGGCATGCCCAGGAGCACGACCCGCCCTCGGGGCCTGGTCACGTTGACGGCGTCGGTGATGGACGACGACGACCCGACGGCATCGATGGTGACATCAGCTCCGGTGCCGAGGCTGTTGCCGATCACCCGAGTCCCTGCCGCACGGCGCACTGCCCGGGGTATCTCGTCGGGATCGACCACCAGGTCGGCCCCGAACTCCTGGGCCAGCCTTCGCTGGTGCGGGTAGCGGGCACCCACGACCACGGCATCGACCTGGGTGAATCGCCGAAGGGCGGCGATGGCAGTCAGGCCCATGGTGCCGGCACCCAACACCACGGCGGTGCCCCCGTCGGGGACGTGTGCTCGCAAGACGGCGTGGACACCGGCCGCGGTGGGCTCGATCATGACTGCGGCTTCGTCGCTCAGGTCATCGTCAACCGTGTGGAGTTGGCTGGAATGAGCCGCAAAGCACTCCGACCATCCACCACCCGTGGACGCGCACGACCCTGTTTGCAGCCCTGGCTCCAGATAGCCCGACACCAGGTGTCCGTAGTCGGTGCCGTCGGCCTGCGCAGCCCCGGGCCAGGCTGGTACCTCGCCACGGGTGGCCGGCCCCAGCACGGGTTCCAGGACCACCCTGGTGCCGTCAGCTCGATCGGCGACCACCTCGTGGCCCGGCACGAAAGGAAACGATGCGAGATGCTCGAAGTAGCGGGACGCCCGGCCGTCGATGGTTGCCAGGTCCGAACCGCAGATACCTGCCAGGCGGGTGCGTACGTGCTCCCAACCCGGCCCGGGCAGCGCGGGAGGCTCGAGATCGGTGAGGCGGAGCGGACCGTAGGTGGCCCCCGCCCCTGGCCGCAGCCGGGACGCGGCCATCGCAGCGGCGTAGCGGGCCTCTTTGCGAGGGAACTGCAGCGCTTCCATGATCAGGGAAGGTACTTGGCCGGGTTGTCTGCCACACCACCGATGCGAACCTCGAAGTGCAGGTGCGGGCCCGTGGACAGTCCGGTCGATCCGATGTCCCCCACCCGCGTGCCCTGGGCGACCTGCTGGCCAGCCGATACCCGGATCTGGTGCATGTGGGCGTAGAGGGTCGTGTACCCGCCATGGTCGATGATCACCGTGTTGCCGTATCCGCCCAGGTTGGTGGCCGTGATCACCACCCCGCTCTGGACGGCCCACACGGGGTTGCCGATCGCTCCGCTGAAATCGACGCCTGCGTGGTTCCGGACCGTACCGAGGATCGGGTGACGGCGAGGGCCGAACCCAGAGGTGATCCACCCCCCGGTCGGCAGGATGAACCCCTCAGGTGATCGGTTGCCCAGGTCCGGTGGTGCGTTGCGAGCCCGTTCAGCTGCCTCCCGGGCATCCCGGGCCCTGATCTCCGCCTGGGCCTGGCGGATGATGGTCGCCAACTGACGTTCCTGGCGTTCCATCTCGGCCAGCTCGTCTTCGATGGTGGCGATCTGGTCCGACAGGGCGGCCCTGAGCCGTTCCTGAATAGCCTGGGCCTCCTCGAGTTCGAGGAGTTCGGCGGCGAGGACGGCCTCCTGTTCGATGGCCGATGCTTTGGCTGCTTCCGCCTCGGCCTCCAGGGTCAGGAGGTCATCGTCGACCCCCCTCAGTTCGTCACGCAGGTCGATGTCGCTGAGGGTGGCAAAGCGCAGCAGCACCTGACGCCTGGTCCCGTCGTGGACCGAGCTGCTGTTCAGCAGGGCTGAGGACAACGGCTCGTCGGGTTGGGTGTAGGTCCGCACGACCCGGGCCACCGTCTGCTGGCGCACGATCTCTGACCGCTGTCGGGTCAGCACCACGTTGTCCAACAGGGTGCCGATCTCGTCACCGATGCGGTCCAGTTCTGCCTGGGCTTCGGTCACCCGGATCTCTTGTGCCTCGACCCGCTCGTTGATGGTGACCAGTGCCTGGAGCAACTCGGTTTCCTCGGCTTCGAGGACGTCGAGTTCGCCAGCCAAGTCGGCTTGGGCTTGCTGGTTGGCCTCAGCTGCTTCCCGGGCGTCCCGGATGGTGTCCTCAGGGCGCTCCTGGGCCAGGGAGGGCCAGGGCGCGCTGATCACTACGGCCATCAACAGTGCTGCGAGGCCTAGACGGCGGGACACGAAGCGGCCTTCCCTCGGTGACGTTCGGAGCGTAGTGGGGCGCCCGCCGTGGTCCCAAGGCAGCAGGCTCTCCGGCCGAAGATGTCAGGTCGTGGGGGCGGCCTGCTTGGTGTCGACGTCCTCGCGGAGTCGGGTGATGAAGGCGTCGATGGGAACCCCGCGCTCCACCTGGCCTCCGCGAGGGTTGACCCCTGCGGTGCCACCGGCCACGTCGTCGTCGCCGATCACCAGGATGTAGGGGATCTTCTCGAGCTTGCCCTTGCGGATGCGGGCCCCCAGTGGGTCGTCGGCCTCGACCATGTTGGCCCGGAACCCCTCGGCCCCAAGGCGATCCACGATCGACCGGACGGCGTCGTCGTGGTCGGCGCGCACACCGAGTACCTGTACCTGGACGGGGGCCAGCCACGAAGGAAAGGCTCCGCCATAGTGCTCCACCAGCACTCCGAAGAAGCGCTCGATCGACCCGAACAGGGCCCGGTGCAACATGATCGGACGGTGTCGCTGCCCGTCCGAGCCTACGTAGTGCAGGTCGAACCGTTCGGGCAGGTTGAAGTCGGCCTGGATGGTGGAGAGCTGCCAGGATCGACCGATTGCGTCGCGGACGTCGATGTCGATCTTGGGGCCGTAGAAGGCAGCGTCGCCCTCCTTGATGGCGTACTCGAGACCGTGACGGTCCAGCGCTTCGCGCAGGGCGGCTGTGGCTTCGACCCAGATCTCGTCGGATCCCACGTACTTCTCGGGATCCTTGGTCGACAGGTTGAAGGTGAAGTCTTCGAAGCCGAAGGCCCGCAGCACCGACAGTACGAAGTCCAGGAGTGAGGCGATCTCGTCGGCCAACTGCTCAGGAGCCACGTACAGGTGGCTGTCGTCCTGGGTGAATCCCCGGATTCGCATCAGCCCGTGCAGGGTTCCCGACCGCTCGTAGCGGTAGACGGTGCCCAACTCGAACAGACGGAGTGGTAACTCCTTGTAGCTGCGCTGTCCCGTACCGAAGATGAGGCAGTGCATGGGACAGTTCATCGGCTTCGGGTAGTACGTGCCGTTGTCCATCTCCATGGGCGGGTACATCCCGTCCGCGTAGAAGTCGAGATGACCCGAGGTCTGGAACAGGCGCTCGTTGGCCAGATGGGGTGTGTAGACGAACTGGTACCCGGCTGCGTCGTGCCGTTCGCGGCTGTAGTCCTCCATGATCTTGCGGATGATGGCGCCCCTGGGGTGCCACACGGCCAGGCCACCACCGAGTTCGGGCGGGAAGCTCAACAGGTCGAGTTCGGTAGCCAGGCGGCGGTGGTCGCGCTGCGCCGCCTCCTCGAGGCGGTGTAGGTGGGCTTCGAGATCGGCCTTGGATGCCCAGGCCGTGCCGTAGATGCGTTGCAGCATCTGACGCTTCTCGTCTCCTCGCCAGTACGCACCGGCCACCCGCATGAGCTTGAAGTGGCCCAGATAGCCCGTATCGGGCACGTGGGGCCCTCGGCACAGGTCGACGAACTCGTCGGTGTTGCGGTATGTCGTGATGACCCCGCCCTCGGGGCCCGAAGAGGGGTCGTCGGCTTCCCCGTCGAGAATCTCGAGCTTGTAGGGATGGGTGGCGAAGAGGCGATCGGCTTCGGCCCGGTCGACCTCGCTGCGAACGAATGGCTGACGCCGGCCGACGATCTCCTTCATCTTCGATTCGATCCGGGCCAGGTCGTCGTCACTGAAGGTCGCGCCGTCGGGCAGATCGAAGTCGTAGTAGAAGCCGTCCTCGATCGGTGGACCGATGGAGAAGGTCGCTCCGGGATACAGGTTCAGCACGGCCTGAGCGAGGACGTGGGCGGTGGAGTGTCGTAGCACCTCGAGGCCGTCGGGCGAGTCGGGGAACACCAATGACACCGATGCACCGGAACGGAGTTGGCGGTTGAGGTCCAACTGCTCGCCGTCGGCAACCGCAATCAAGGCATCACGAGCGGCACGCTTGCCGAGCGACGACGCGAGATCGGCACCCGTCGCTCCCTCAGGCAGGGTCCGCTCACTGCCATCGGGCAGTACGACAACGACCTCTGAACTCATGTGGTGAACCTTCCCGGCGGGAGCGTGCCCCTGCTACGGGACGCTTCAACGATACCGACCGGGTCCGTGGGCGTTGGCTGATTTACGGGGTGGGCTCCCCGTTGCCGAGCCCGAACACGAGGTTGAGGGTGATCACGAGGATGGCTAGCCCGATGATCACCCAGATCTGGTCGGCCCGGCTGAAGCTTCGGAACTGCTCCATGGGGATCCACTTTGCAGCTGGATCCTTGAGCACGGACTCGTTGACCTTGCGGGTGTCGCCGTCATTCGCCATCGGTCACCTTTCGGACAGGCCGACAGCTTGCCAGGAAGTGGACCCCTGCGACTACTCGGGGAACTTCAGGCGGCGTGCCCGGAAGGCGGCAGCCTGCTCGACGATCCAGGCGAACACTGGGTCACCGTGGGCCGTGCTCATCATTTCGGGATGCCATTGCACGGCAACGACGGGGCGATCCGTCCCCTCGATGGCCTCCACCACCCCGTCGGGCGCAGCGGCGGCCACCCGCAGCCCTGATCCCACGACATCGATGGTCTGGTGATGCAGTGAGTTGACTGCTCGGCGTGGGCCGTACATGCCGTGCAGGGCCGATCCCTCGGCGATGTGGACCTCGTGGAGTTCGGTTTCCGGCGGCAGGTCGAAGCCGGCATGGGCCTCGTCGTGCTGGTTCAAGGTGCCCCCATGGGCGACGTTGATGATCTGGAGGCCGCGACAGATACCCAGGATCGGGGCGCCCAGGTCGGCGGCCTGCTCGATGAGGGCCAACTCGAGGGTGTCCCTGTCGACTTCGGGTGGAAAATCCTCGGTCTGGGGCTCAGCGCCGTAGAGGTGGGGATCGATGTCGGCGCCACCGGTCAGGACCAACCCGTCGAGCTCGCCGGCGATGTCGGCGGGGTCGACGTCCATGGGGATGTGGACGGGGAGGCCACCGGCGGCCAGCACTGCGGTTGCGTAGTCCGCGATGTACAGATCCACGTCGATGTGGTCCAGGGCTCGAACCCAGTCGACGATCTGGCTGCCCTTCTTGCGGCGGCCCGGCAACCCGATGAGTGGTCGTTTCACGGGTGTCCTTCCCTCCCGGCGGCCTCGTCGCCCTCACGTCGGGGCATGAGCCCGGCCACGTCGGCGAGGAACCAGTCGACGAGGTCGTAGCAGTTTGCCCGATTGCTCATCTCGTGATCCTGCACGTCCCGCAGGAGTTGCTCGCGGGTGACCTGGTAGGTGGCCAGGTACTCGTCCTCAGCCTGCTCCAGCCATGCCTGCATCAACTCCACCGAGATCTCAGGGTGGAACTGGGTGCCCACACTGGTGCCTGACCGGAACAGTTGCGGAGCTGTCTCGGTGCGGGCCAGCAACTGTGCCCCTGGTGGGACGGAGAAGCGATCGTGGTGCCATTCGAGCCAGGGTCCGACGGCGACGGGGAGATCGGCGACCAGGGGTTCGATTTCGTACCACCCCAGTTCGGTCCTCTCGGCCGCTTCCACATTGCCGCCGAGGGCGGCGGCCAGGGCCTGGCCCCCGAAGCAGATCCCCAACACGGGCACCCCCTGGCGGTGGGCGTTGGCCAGCAACTCGATCTCCTCGTCGATCCACGCGCCGATGGTGGCTCGGTCGTACACCGAGAAGTAGGAGCCCATGGGGATCACCACGTCGTACCCATCGAGCTCAGGGAAGGAGCTGGGTAGGTCGGGCCGTTCGATGTCGGGCACCACCGTATGGCGGGTGACCTCGAGGCCGCGCTCGATGAGGCGCTCCTCCACGAAGCCCGCCCCGACCACGTCCTCGTGGCAGATGACGAGTGCTCGAAGGGTCCGGTCGGGATGGGTCATGCCGTCTCGAGGATCTTGATCGGTAGGTGCTTGATACCGGAGATGAAGTTCGACCGCAGGCGCTCGATCGGCCCGTCCTGTTCGACTCGGACGACCCGTGACAGCAGCTCCTCGAAGACCACCTTCAGCTCCATGCGGGCCAGCCAGGCGCCGAGGCACAGGTGGGGTCCCCGGAGACCGAAGGCCATGTGGTCGTTGCCCGTGCGGGCCAGATCGAAGCGGAAGGGGTGGGGGAACTGGTCCTCGTCGTGGTTGGCGCTGAGGAAGTAGATCACCACCTTGTCGCCCGCCTTGATCTGCTGTCCGCCCAGGGTGGTGTCACGGGTGGCCGTCCGGCGGAAGTGGGTGGTGACCGAGCCGGTGCGGAGGACCTCCTCGACCGCGGAGAGGGTGAGCTCTGCGTGGCCGGCGAGATGGGCATCGCGCCACGCTGTGACGAGGTGGGGGTGGTGGAGTAGCACCCACAGTCCGTGGGTGATCGAGTACCGGGTGGTGTCGTTGCCAGCGGCGATGACCAGGGTGAAGAAGTTCTTGAACTCGAGGTCGCTCAGGGGCTCGCCCGTGCTGGTCGGTGCGAGGAGTTGGGAGATCACGTCATCGGTCGGATTGGCGCGACGTTCGGCCGCCATGCGCTCGGCGTACTCGAAGATCTCGATCGCTGCCGGGCTACGGAAGGGCATCATCCGGAAGGCGTCGGTGTCGACCTGGTCGACCACGTGATCGGTGAACTCGGGGTCGGTGTTGCCGAGGAGGGCATCACCCCAGTGCACGAGGCGGTGGCCGTCGTCGTCGCTGGTGCCCAGCATGCGCCCCAACATGCGCATGGGGAGTTCTTTGGCCACCTCCTCCACGACGTCGAACCGGCCCTTGGGGACGGCTTGGTCGAGGACGTCGGCGGCCAGGCCACGAATGGCAGCCTCGTAGGTGGCGACCACCCGGGGGGTGAACCCCCTGCTGACCAAGCGACGGAAACGGGTGTGGTCGGGCGGGTCGGTTTCCATCATGGTCCGCCGGGCTTCCGTCTCCTCGGGGTCCATGTCCTCGAGGCGGATGCCGTCAGCCGAGGTGAAGGTCTCGGTGTCCCTGCTGACGGCAATGGCATCGGCGTACCGGGTCACGGCCCAGTAGCCCCGACCACCGTCTCGCTCCTCGATCCACGCCACGGGTTCCTCGCGCCGCAGTCGGGTGAACGTTGCGTGGGGCACGTCGCGGGCCCAGACGTCGTGGTCGCTGATGTCGGCATCGTCGGGCCCGCCCTGGTCGACGTAGGGCTCGACTGAGAGGGAAGCCGCAGTGCCGGTCATGGCTGCACGTTAGTGGGGCGCTGCCCTGTTCCGGCCCGGCGTTCAGTCGCCTCGGGGCAGGAAACCACCCCGGTGTTGGGGGAGCTTCATGTCCAGGATCCGGGAGGCCACCACCGTGCGCAGGATCTGCGCGGTGCCACCCCCGATGGTGAACATCCTGACGTCCCGCAGCATTCGCTCGAGGGGGTTCCTGCGGCTGTACCCGGCTGCTCCGAACAGCTGGAGGGCATCGTTGACCACTTCGATGGCTCGCTCGGCGGTGAAGATCTTGGCTTGGGCGGCCAGGGTCGGATCGGGGAAGGGGCTGCCATTTGGGCCCCGCGAGGCAGCGGCTCGATGGGTGAGCGAGCGGGCTGCTTCGAGCTTCACCGACATGTCGGCCAGCATCCACTGCAGGCCCTGGAACTCGGCGATGGGTCGGCCGAACTGTTCGCGCTCTTTCACGAAGTCGAGGGCCAGTTCGTAGGCGCCGGCCGCCAGCCCCAGCGCCACGGTCCCTGCCCCGACCCGCTGCGAGTTGTACGCGTTCATCAGATCGGCGAATCCTCGGCGGAACCCCGACGGAGGGAGCAGGACCATGTCCGATTCGACGACCATGTCCTCGAAGATCACCTCCCGTTCGGGAATGCCTCGCAGCCCCAGGGTGGGCTCGCGCAGGCCGTACACGAGGCCCGGGGTTTCGTCCCGGATGGCCAGGAAGCCGCCGATGCCCTGCTCTTCGCCCGCTTCGTCGAACACCCGGGCGAACACGAGGTGCAACCGTGACACCCCGCCGCCGGTGATCCAGTGCTTCGTGCCGTTGAGTACATAGGACGAGCCCCGCTGGTCGGCCCGGGTCGTCATCTCCGACGCAGCGCTGCCCGCGTCGGGTTCGGTGATGCAGATGGCCGGTTTGTCGCCTGACAGGACGAGATCGGCAGCCAGCTTGCGCTGCTCGTCGGTGCCGTACGCCATGACGGCCGAGATCGCCCCCATGTTGCATTCGACCGCGATTCGCCCACTGACCCCGCACACCTTGGCCATCTCCTCGATGACCAGGACTGCGTCGAGGAAGGACCGGCCCGGGCCGCCGAGCTCGGTTGGGATGGTCATGCCGGTGAAGCCCGCTTCGCGCAGGGCGGCCACGTTGTCCCAGGGGTACTCCTCAGTGCGATCCACCTCGGCGGCTCGTGGCGCGATGACCTCGGTGGCCAGCGCTCTGGCCCGGTCCCGGATGGTCAGCTGATCAGCGGAGAGGGTGTCGGTCATGGGTTCAGCCTTTCACGTGACGGCAACCTCGAGGTGGGTGATGCCGTTCACGAAGTTGGATCGGACGTAATGGGGGGTGCTGGTAGTGGTCACGTTGAGCTGGCGCTCGGCCACCTGCTCGATGAGCACGGCCAACTCGAGGCGGGCCAGGGGAGCGCCGAGGCAATAGTGGGCACCCCCACCTCCGTAGGCCATATGAGTGGGTCGTGGTGGGCGGCCTACGTCGAAGGTCAGAGGATCGTCGTACACGGCCTCGTCGAAGTTGGCCGAGCAGTACCACATGACCACCTTGTCCCCCGCCGCAATGGCTGTTCCCCCGAGCTCGGTGTCCCTGGTGGCCGTGCGTCGGAAGTACAGGATGGGTGAGCTGTAGCGGACGACCTCCTCCACCGCCCCGCTGATCAGCGACGGGTCAGCAGCCACTCGCTCGAACTGGTCCCGAGCGTCATCGAGATGCATGGCCAGGTGGGCGATCGCCGATCGGGTCGTCTCGTTGCCGGCAAAGATCATCAGGCGGAAGAAGTTTGCGAACTCTGCGTCGGTGAGTCGCTCTCCGTCGACCTCGGCATGGACCAGCAGGGTCACCAGATCATCCTGGGGATCGGAGCGACGCAGGTTTCCGAGGCGATGTGCGTACTCGCTCATTGCGAAGGCAGCCGGGCTTTCGAAGGGCAGAAGGCGGAGGTCGGTGGTGTTGCCGTAGGCACCGGGGTCGAGCGGGCGGTTCGAGGTGCCGGCAACCAGATGGTCCGACAACTCGATCAGGTAGGCGTGGTCGCTGTCGGGTACCCCCAGGATGTCGCAGATCGCTCCGATGGGAATTGGCGCCGCTATCTGCTGCACCCAGTCTCCGCCCCCCTGGGCAACGAGTCGATCGATCAGACGGGTGGTGCGCGCAGCCAGCGAGGCCCGGTAGCTGGCCACATGGCGAGGGGTGAAGGCTGAGCTGACCAGGCGGCGCAGTCTGGTGTGGACGGGCGGGTCCATGTCGATCATCGAAGCTCGGGCATCGAGGGCGTCGCTGTCGATGTCGTAGAGCTGGATGTGGCCTACTGCGGAGGAATAGGTCTCGCTGTCCCGGCTGACCTCGATCAGCTCGGCCTGGCGGGTTACCGCCCAGAAGCCGGAGTCTCCCAGCGGGTTCCACGGCAGCTCGGGACTCGACCGCAGCGGCGCGAAGGCGTGGTGGGGAATGCCGTCGTCGTAGAGCTCGGGGTCGGACAGGTCGTGGCCGGTCTGAGGGGCCCGGCCCCTCATGAGCGTTCGATCCCCATGTCCACCGAGACGATTCCGTGGACGAAGTTCGAGGCGGTGTGAACTGCTTCGCCGATCGGTTGGAGCCTCATGTCCCGCTCGAGCATCTCCTCGAGGAGGACCGACAGTTCCATGCGGGCCAGGAAGGCGCCGAGGCAATAGTGGGGCCCGCCTCCGCCGAAGGCCATGTGAGGATTGTCCTGCCGGCTGACGTCGAAGGTCAGGGGATCGTCGTACACGGCCTCGTCGAAGTTGGCTGAGCAGTACCACATGACCACCTTGTCCCCGGCTGCGATCGGGGTCCCGGCCAACTCGGTGTCCTGCGCGGCCGTTCGCCGCATGTGCAGCACGGGGGTGGCCCACCGAAGGATCTCCTCTACTGCGTTGGGGATCAGTGAAGGGTTTGCCACGAGCCGGTCCCATTGGTCGGGTGCGGCTGCGAGGGCCATGGCGCCATGGGTCATCGCAGTGCGGGTGGTCTCGTTGCCAGCGAATACCAGGGTGTGGAAGAAGTTCTTGAACTCGTTCGCAGTGAGTCGGTCGCCATCATCGTGGGCCTGGACCAACAAGCTGACGAGGTCGTCGGTCGGCTCGGCCCGGCGCAGCTCGCCGAGGCGTTCACCGTATTCGAACAGGGCGTGGCTGGCCGGGCTGCCGAAGGGGAGCAGGCGCAACTCGGTCGTGTTGCCGTATGCGTCGGGTGGAAGGGACTGATGGTCGCTGGTTCCTTCCACCAGATGGTTGGACAGTTCGACCAGCAGGTCGGCGTCGGAAATGGGAACCCCGAGGATCGACAGGATCACCCTGATCGGCAGCGGGGCAGCCACCGCTGCCACCCAGTCGCCCTGCCCCTGGTCGACGAAGCTGTCGAGGAGGTCGGCGGCGAACTGGCGGGTCAGATGCTCCCACGACCTGATGGTCTTCGGGGTGAACGCCGTGGCGACCAGGCGGCGGAGGCGAGTGTGATCGGGAGCGTCGGTGTCGAGGATGGCTCGCCGGGCTTCGAGGGCATCGGGCTCGAGATCCCACAGGTTGGTGTGACCGAGACCCGAGGAGTAGATCGCGGGCTGACGAGAGACGTCTCGGATGTCCCCGTGGCGGGTCACCGCCCAGAATCCGTCGTCCTCGTAGGGATGCCAGACGAGGCCGGGGGTTGCCCGCATCGCTGCGAAGCGGTCGTGGGGGATACCCGTCGAGTACAGGGCGGGCGTGGTCACATCGACCTGTGCTGCCTCGGTCATGCCCAGAGGTTAGGCCCCGAACCCGAGGGTGTTCCCACGCTGGAATCTCGGCTGAATCCCCCGGCCCGGTTGGTGAGTAGTGTTGATATGTCGACGCAGAGGGGGTTCCCGTGAAGGTTCGTTTCTTGTTGGTCCTGGTCGGGGTGTTGGGCCTCCTGGCTGCCGCATGTGGCGGTGGCGACGGGGACGACGCCACTGATCAGGCGGGGGGAGGAGACCAGGCCGACTCGAGCCAGGCCGACTCGCCGGCTGAGCTCGACATCGATGCCATCCTCGCTGCTGATCTGGACAACTGTGCACCCGCCCCCGAGGGTGAACCCATCCGTGTCGGCATGGCCATGGACTTCAGCGATGTGGTCGGATTCGTCGACATCCCCGGCTCGCTGCTCGTGCCCTTCGTGGCCGAGCTGGCCAATTGCGCTGGCGGCATCGGCGGCCGCCCAGTGGAGGTCCGGGTCGCCGAGGTGGGCGACGATGCCGCTCTGGCTACCACGGAACTGCTCGAGTGGGGTGCTCAGTTCATCATCGGCCCCCCGTTCGCTGACTTCGCTCTGCCCATCCTGCAGACCACCGAGGGCAAGGTGCCCCTCTTCGTGGCGGCATCGACTGAGCCCACGCTGGCTGATGCGACCATCAACTCCTATCTGGTGACCTTCGACGACAACCAGATGTCGGCCGCGGCCGCTCGTTGGGCTATCGACGAGGGCATCACCCGGGCCATCGTGTTCACCGAGGGTGAGGGTGTGCCGTACACGGGGGTGAATCCTGACGCCTTCATGGCCGAGTTCGAAGCCCTTGGTGGCGAGGTCGTGTCAGTGCAGACCTATGTGTGGGCTGCTGATACGGACTTCTCGGCGCAGGTCAATGAGATCGCTGGTATCTCGGAGAACAACGAGGTGGTGTTCTCCGCTGCGCTGGGCTTCCAGGTCACCGCACTGCGAGGCCAACTCGAGGGCCAGGGCCTGGACGGCTTGACCTACGTGGGTACTGACGCGTTGGATGCGACGGGGATCCAGTTCGAGGAGAACAACGAGGGCATCGCCCACACCCCCCATACCAGCATCTCGCCCGGCGACCGCATCGACAACCTGCTGGCCCTGTACGAGGCGCGGGAAGGTTCGGCGCTCGAGAGCCGTGGCTTCATGGCGCTGTACGTGGACTCGATGTTCATCGGGATCCAGGGGATCCTTGACTGCGGTTGTGACGACTCCGAGGGCATTGGAGCGGCGGTTCGGGCGCTGAGCGGGTTCCAAGGCCTGTCCGGTGAGATCACGTTCGCAGGAACCAACGGCATCCCGCCCAAGGCCGTTCCCATCAATCGCATCGTCGATGGAGTCGACACCCAGGTTGCACTGATCGGCGAGTGATCGCGCCGTGCTCGAGGTAGCTGGGCTCACCGCTCGCTACGGCGCCATCGCCGCCCTTCGCGACGCCGAACTGCGTGTCGGGTCCGGTGAGGTCATCGGCCTCATCGGGCCCAACGGTGCTGGGAAGACGACACTGCTCAACTGCATCGCCGGGTTGGTTTCACCGGCCGGGGGCACGGTGTCCTTCGATGGTGAGGAGGTGACAGGGTGGGCGCCCGAACGCCTTGTGCGGTCGGGGCTCGCTCTGGTGCCCGAACATCGGCGGATCTTCGTGGACCTGACGGTGGCGGAGAACCTGCGGATCGGCGGGGTGACCGTGCCGGGGCCCCAGCGGGCTCAGCGACTTGCGGAGATGGGGGAGCGGTTCGAGGTCCTCGCTGACAAGTGGGACACGCCGGCCGGGTACCTGTCGGGCGGTGAGGCTCAGCAGCTGGCCATTGCACGGGCCCTGGTGTCCCGACCGAGGTTGCTGATGATGGACGAGCCGTCCCTCGGCTTGGCTCCCGTGCTCGTGGATCTGGTCTTCGACCTCATCGACGAACTGCGGGCCGAGGGGACGTCGCTGTTGGTCGTAGAACAGAACGCCAGCCGGCTCCTGGCTGTCGCCGACCGGGCCTATGTGCTGCGCAGCGGAGAGATCGTGGCCACGGGAACGGGAGAGCAGTTGGCGGCCCGAGCCGATCTGTTCGACGCGTATGTGGGACCGAGCGTCGACGGGGAGTCGCCGTGACGGAACTGACCCAGAATCTGATCGACGGGCTGGGGCGGGGGAGTATCTACGCCCTGCTTGCCCTGGGGGTGGCCATCGTCTTCGGGGTGATGCACCTGCTGAACTTCGCCCATGGTGAGATGATCACGGTTGGCGGCTACCTGACCTACTGGACAGCGCTTCAGGGCTGGTCGTGGTGGGTGGCCGCTCCCCTGGTCCTGGTCGGTGCGGTGGTGACCTCTCTCGTCATCGAGCGAGTCGCGTTCAGCAGGGTCAGGGGGAGCTCTGACTTCACCCTCCTGCTCACCTCGTTCGGCGTCCACTTCGTGGTGTCCGCCATGTTCCTGCTGTACGTGTCGGCGTCCGTGAAGACCTTCGACCGGCCGGGGTGGGTGGCCGACACCTACGCAGTGGGCCCCCTGCGGGTCGAGGTGTTCGACACGGTGGTCATCACCACGGCCGTAGTCACCTTGCTGGGGACGTCGTTGCTCCTCAACAGGACCATGTTCGGTCTCTCGTTGCGGGCGGCTGCGGCCGACTTCGATACGGCGCGCCTGATGGGAGTCCGCTCCGACACCGTGATCCGCGGTGCCTTCGCCCTGTCAGGTCTCCTGGCCGGTATTGCCGGGATCTTCTGGCTGATGCGGGCGGGAAGCACGGTGCCGTCTGCTGGTATCGATCCCATGTTGAAGGGCGTGCTGGCTGCCCTGATCGGTGGGCTCGGGAGCCTGCGAGGTGCGGTCGCTGGAGGATTTGTTCTGGGCATTGCCGAGGTGGTGCTGCGGTCCCGCCTGCCCGACGGCATTGCCGGGCTGACCGAGGGGGTGGTGTTCGTGCTCATCGCCCTCCTGTTCATCTTCCGTCCCCAAGGGTTGGTGTCCGTGGCCCGGGCGGAGCGAGTCTGATGTTCCCCGACCGTCGACGCGATGTAGCGCTGCCCCTGCTCGGCGCAGCCGTCCTGTGGGTCGTGTTCGTCGGCGGCGGACTCCTCTACGAGATGGTTGCCGGCGGAGCCGCCGAACGGTTGGTGACCGTCATGTTCATCGACGCGATCGTCGTGTTGGGGATCGGCATCTACGTAGGGAACACCGGGATCCTTTCGTTCGGGCATATCGGCTTCGGGAGCATCGCCGGGTACACCTTCGCCCTGTTCGCCATCGCCCCAACCGAGAAACTGAAGCGCATCCCAGACGCTCCCTTCGGCTTGGCCGAGGTGTCGGTCGGTCCATGGGGGGCCGTGGTGATCGCCGTCCTGGTGACGGTGGCGGTGGCTGCCGTGATCGGGGTCGGGCTGGCCCGCTCGGGCGCTGAATCGGGTGCTGTGGCCGCCACAGTCATCACCCTCGCCCTGTTGTTCGTGACCCACGAAGTAGCCCGGAACTGGCCGGACCTCACCGGGGGCGAGCGGGCCGGTCTCTTCTTCACCATCGGCGGCGCCCTGGACAGCCGGATACCCGTGGTCGTCTGCTTGGCCGGTGCTGTGGTGGTGGCCAGGCTGTTCGCCACCAGCAGGAGCGGGCGACTGGCCATCGTGGCTCGGGAGGACAACCTGGCAGCCCGTGCCATGGGGGTGAACCCACTCGTCCAGCAGATGATTGCCCTGCTCCTGTCGGTCGCCGTGGTCAGCATCGGCGCATCACTGCGGGTCTACGAGGACGGCTCGATCCTTCCGGGGAACTTCTTCTTCTCCTACACCCTCCTGACCCTGGTGATGCTCATTGTCGGAGGTCGCAACAGCGTGACCGGGGCCATCGTCGGGGTGGCCGTGATCACGGCAGCCCGGGAGCTGGCCCGGCGACTGGGACAGGATGGCTTCGAGGTGTTCGGCGTGGGGCTGGACGGGCCCCCGCTGGACTGGGTGTTCAGGGAGAACCTCCAGACTGTGGTCCTGGGGGTGGCCATGCTCGGGTTCATGCTGTGGCGTCCTGGCGGATTGCTCGACGATTGGGAACTCGACCGCTGGCTGGGACGAACCAGGGCGGGGGATGCGGGCGATCCACCGGACGATCCCGCCCCCCAGTCGCCCCGAGACCGGGTGCTCGTCGTGCGGGACGTCGAGGTGGCCTTCGGCGGGTTCAGGGCCCTGGATCGAGCCGGGATCGAGGCCACGACCAGCGAGGTAGTGGGCATCATTGGTCCCAATGGGGCAGGGAAGACCACCCTGCTCAACGTCGTCACGGGCGTCGTAGCACCCGATAGCGGCACGGTGATCCTCGGGGACCTGGATCTCACCGGTCGTCCACCCCATCACGTGGCCCGCGCCGGCCTGGTCAGAACCTTCCAGAACCTTCGTCTCTTCTCGGCTCTCACCGTGCGGGAGAACGTTGAGGGAGCGGCCCTGGCAGCTCGGGCCGGCCTCCGCGACCGCAACGACGACCGGGCCGTGCCAGGGGTCGACGACCTCATTGTCGCTGCCGGGTTGTGGGAGCACGCAGATCGCCGAGCCAGAGAACTGGACTACGGGAACTCGCGTCGGCTCGAACTCGCCCGGGCCGCCGCTGCGGCCCCCGACTTCCTCTTCTTGGACGAACCCACCTCGGGGATGAACGATGCCGAATCACTGGCCATGGTCCAGCAGGTGCGTCGGATGGCGGCTTTGGTGGGTGCCGGCGTCGTGGTGATCGACCACGACCTGAACTTCATCACCTCCATCTGCGATCGGGTGTATTGCCTCGACCAGGGCCGGGTGATCGCTCAGGGAACTCCCGCCGAGGTCAAGGCCAATCCCCTGGTGCAGCGGGCCTACTTGGGTGGAGCCGAGCCGTCCTGATCGCAGACACGGGCGGGCCCCTGGGCGGGTGGCAGTATGAGGGTCTGCTGAGCGCTGGGGGCCATATGAACAACAACGTCGACGTCCACGGGATCGCGGCCCGTCTCGAAGAGCATCAGGTGCACACGGTCGAGGTGGCGGTGGTGGACACCTACGGTCACCTCAGGGGGAAGCGGGTGCCCGTCTCCCATTTCGTGTCGAAGATCGCAGAGAGCGGCTGCCACATCGCCGACGCCATCTACATCTTCGACATGGCCAACGACCTGGTCGACAGCCCATACGTGAACATGGGGCTCGGGTTCCTCGACACCCACCTCGTTCCCCGCTTGGAGACCCTCCGGATCTTCTCCCACCGTCCGGGCTACGCCGTGGTGTTCGCCGACAGCTACGACCCCGATCACCGGCCACACCCCCTCGCCCCAGTGACCGTGCTTGCTGAACAGGTCGCAAGGTGCGAACAGGCAGGGCTGGACCCGGTCGTGGCCACCGAGTTGGAGTTCTTCCTGACGAACCCCGACGGGGGGTTCATCCAGGACCACGTCCAATACTCGTCGCTCACCGACCGGCCCGATGTCGAGGTGGTGCTGGCCGACATGCGATCGGGCTTGTTGGGGGCCGGCATTCCGGTCGAGTCATCGAATTTCGAGTACGGGCCGGGCCAGATCGAGATCAACGTCGCTCCCGCCGACCCCATGACGACGGCCCACAACACGGCCCTGTACAAGAGCCTGGTGAAGGAGATCGCTCAACAACACGGTCTCGGGGCGACCTTCATGCCCAAGCCATGGGCCGAGCAGTCCGGCAGTGGGATGCACGTACACAGCAGCCTGAGCCGGGCCGGGGTGGGTCTGTTTGCCGACGCAGAGCACCAACCCGACGGAGTGATGGGACAGTGGCTGGCGGGTTTGCTCGGGAACGCCCCCGCCCTGTCGTTGCTGGGAAGCCCGCTTCCCAACGGGTTCA
>JAYPWI010000044.1:14394-18682 GCA_038135065.1 Acidimicrobiales bacterium | reverse complement strand
GTCTGGGCCGTGTCTCAGTCCCAGTGTGGCTGATCGTCCTCTCAGACCAGCTACCCGTCGATGCCTTGGTGAGCCGTTACCTCACCAACAAGCTGATAGGCCGCGAGACCCTCCCGATCCGGTAACCCTTTCGTCGGTCCGCCATGCGACGGTCCGACGGCATCCGGTATTAGCAGTCGTTTCCAACTGTTATCCCAGAGACCGGGGCAGGTTTCTCACGTGTTACGCACCCGTTCGCCACTAGGTCTTCACCAATCCGAAGATCGGATGGACCTCGTTCGACTTGCATGTGTTAAGCACGCCGCCAGCGTTCGTCCTGAGCCAGGATCAAACTCTCCGTCAAGATCTTCGGCCACTCGAAAGTGGCCGGCGATCGAAGAGCCCCCGTTTCCTTCAACGAGGGGGAATATCCCTCTCAGGAAACGGCTGGCTTGAAATTGTTGCATCGCCAACCCCGGATCCAGCGAGCTGGACGGGATGGACGTTGCGAGGTTGTGCGTCGCCGGCGTGAGATACGCCCAGCGACACGATTGTGTGGTTCAAGCAGCGACTGCCGAAGCAGTGGCCACTTGCCCGCACTGGCGTTTGTCGTCCTCTGTTCTGTTGTCAAGGAGCACTGCGGTCGTCAGAAATAGGACCGAGTGACACACGGTCGAGGTGACCTCGCCGGAGGTGTCAGACCCGCGTGGCCGGCAAACCGGCACATCGGGGCGAGGAGTTAATCTATCCAGCCCCAGGTCCAGCGTCAACCTGCACCGGGAAATTTCTCAGGGTCGAGTCGCCACGTGCCATTGACGCTTGCCCCGACGGAGCAGGAGGTAGCGGCCGTGGAGGAACGAAGCAGGTTCGATGATCGCTTCGACGTCACCCACTCGCTGCCCGTTGACGTAGACGCTTCCCTCGGCGATCGCCCGCTTGCCCTCCGCCCGGCTCTTCACGAGGCCCACATCCACCACCGCATCGAGCACGCTGGCCACCTCTGGGCCCAGCACGCTGGTCGGTACCTCACCAGCCAGGAACTCCAGGGCGGCGGGCGAGGCATCGGCGGGCTCGGACCCAGTTCCGAAGAGCACCCCGCTGGCCTGGAGTGCTGCTTCGGCTGCGTCGGCGCCGTGGACGATCGTCGTCAATTCCCGAGCCAGGGTGCGCTGGGCGAGGCGAGCGCCCGGGTCAGACCCATGGGCCTCGAGGATGGCATCGATCTCCCCGAGACCGAGGAAGGTCAACTGGCGTAGGAGCTTGCCCACCTCATCATCCTCGACCGGGATCCAGGCTTGATAGAAGCGATACGGACTCATCTTGGCGGGGTCCAGCCACAGGGTGTCCCCGCCCGCCGTTTTTCCGTACTTGGACCCGTCCGACCGGGTCAGAAGGGGAAACGTGAGGGCATGGGCCGTCGAGCCAAGCTTGCGCCTGATGAGATCCACTCCCAGCACGATGTTCCCCCACTGATCGGATCCACCAATCTGCAGCTCACAGTGCTGATGCTCGGCCAGCCACAGGTAGTCGTAGCCCTGGAGGAGCATGTAGCTGAATTCGGTGAAGGAAAGCCCGTCGCCCGAGCCGAGGCGATTCTTGACCGACTCCTTGCCCAACATCTGATTCACCGTGACGTGCTTGCCGACATCACGCAGGAAGTCGAGGACCCCGACGCCAACCGTCCAGGCCCGATTGTCGAGGAGTCGGGCCTGCACGGGTCCAGGTTCGAAATCGAGGAACTGGCGGAGTTGGGGAACGATGCCTTCGAGGTTCCGGGCAAGATCGTCGTCGCCCAGGAGGTTTCGCTCGGCGGAGCGGCCACTGGGATCCCCCACCATGCCGGTTGCCCCGCCGGCGAGGGTGATCGGTATGTGCCCGGCCTCCTGGAACCGGCGGAGGGTCAGTAGGCCGACCAGGTTGCCCACGTGGAGGCTGTCGGCTGTGGGGTCGAATCCGCAGTAGAGCACGATCGGGCCATCGTCGAGACGGCGGGCCAAGGCAGCCCGGTCGGTCGTGTCGTGCAGAAGGCCACGCAGCTCGAGGTCGGAAAGAATGTCCACACCCCCAGTGTGTCGCGCCGCACGCCGGGAACGGCACTCCGCTGCCCGAATTGGCCGTGCGACAGAGGGGCCACGCCCCCTTAGCGGGCGAACGAACCGGACGACAGGAGCCTCGATGAGGAGGTTCTGTGCCCTGATGGCTCTCTGCGGCGTGCTCGGCGTCGTCGGTTCCGCCTGCACGTACCAGACCATCGATCTCTCTCCCACCCTGCCACCGAACGCGCAGTCATCGGTCCTTCTGGCAGCCGACGGCACGACCCTGACCGTCCTGCACGGGATAGAGGATCGTGTCGAAGTACCGCTCGAGGCGGTGCCGAACCACTTCGTCGATGCGATCGTCTCGATCGAGGACCGTCGGTTCTTCCAACATGGCGGCGTCGACCTCCGAGCAATTATCCGCGCCACCCTGCGCAACGTCGACGACGGGACCATCAGCGAGGGCGGTTCGACCATCACGCAGCAGTACGTGAAGAACGTGATGATGCTCACCGACCGAACCCTGGACAGGAAGATCCACGAGGCCTCGCTCGCCTTGCAGGTGGAGCGGGCGTACTCCAAGGACGAAATCCTGGAGTTCTACCTCAACACCGTGTACTTCGGTGCCGGGGCCTACGGTGTCCAGGCAGCCAGTCAGACCTACTTCGGCAAGGACGTGGACGAGCTCCTACCCGCCGAATCGGCCCTCCTCGCCGGCCTCATCAAGGCCCCGGCCTCCTACGACCCGTACCGCTACCCGGACGCTGCAATGGGGCGTCGGCGCCTGGTGCTGGATGCGATGGTGTCGAACGGTCGTCTCGATGCCACCGCAGCCGACCTGATCGCCGGCACCCCGATCCATCTGCGCGCCCCCGATGCCGACCGCTCGTACCCCGCCGCCTACTTCGTCGAAGAGGTCAAACGGTTCATCTTCGATAACGACGCCTTCGGAGCGACGAGACAGGAGCGGGTGAACCTGCTGTTCTCGGGGGGCCTCACCATCGAGACCACCCTCGACCCACAACTGCAACGGGAAGCCGAGAGGGCCATCGACCGAGTCCTGATCGACCCCGAGGGCGACCCCGACGTCGCGGTGGTGACCATCGACCCGGCAAATGGTCACGTACTGGCCCTCGTCGGAGGTAGGGACTTCTTCGGCGAGGACCCCCAAGCCAAGTTCAACCTGGCCACCCAGGGCAGACGCCCCGCTGCATCGGCCTTCAAGCCACTGGTCCTTGCGGCTGCGCTCGAGGAGGGAACCTCTCTCGACGCCATCTACACGGCACCGTCCCAACTCGACGTCCCGATCACCGGCGGTACTTGGGCAGTCGAGAACTATGCAGGGACCGACGGCGGGAGGGTCGATCTCATCGATGCGACCGTGCACTCCTACAACACGGTGTACGCGCAACTGATCATGAACGTCGGCCCGTCCGATGCCATGGCCACGGCCCGAGCGCTCGGCGTCCAATCCCCCCTATTGGCCGTGCCGTCGGCAGTGCTCGGCGCCAACGACGTGACCCCACTCGACATGACAACCGCCTACGCGACACTGGCCAACGGCGGCATCCGCCACACCCCGACCTTCGTGACCCGGGTGTCCGCGGCGGACGGCAAGATCCTCTACGAACATCGTGCGGCTGGCACCCGAGCAGTGAGTGAGGCGACAGCGGACGCGGTGACCGGCGTGCTCCAACAGGTTGTGCAGCGGGGAACCGCAATCCACGCCCGCATCGGTCGGCCCGTCGCAGGCAAGACGGGAACCGGACAGAATTGGGCAGATGCCTGGTTCGTGGGCTACACGCCGAGCTTGGTCACCGGGGTGTGGGTCGGCTTCGCCGAGGCGCACATCCCGATGGAGCCGCCGCGCACCCGTATCCGGGTGACGGGGGGGAGCTGGCCGGTCGACATCTGGCAGCTGTACATGACGGCAGCCCTGGCCGAAGCGCCGATCGAGGACTTCCGAGTCCCACCACCGACCTCACCGGACGGGGCCACCCACCCACCGATCGGCCAGAACGTGGTCGACACGGTCGGTCTACCGGAACAACTCGCCTCCGAACTCCTCACCCGAGCGGGCTTCGTGGTGGAGATTGATGCTGTCCCCAGTGATCAGTACCCGGCCGGGTATGTCATCGGTACCCTCCCGGCGGCCGGCACCCTCGCAGCGGGAGGGTCAGCCGTCGTGGTCCTCACCGCCAGCGGCGAGGACGTAGGGCGGGTTCCCCTGCTTCTCGGCCGGACCGCTGCCTCGGCCCGGCGCGCCCTGGAGC
>JAYPWI010000044.1:2932-14384 GCA_038135065.1 Acidimicrobiales bacterium | reverse complement strand
GGAGCACGCCGGCTATTCCGTCGAGGTGGTCACCGAGCAAGACACCGGCGCAGAGCCCGACGCAGCGGGCTTGGTCTGGAAAGCGTCGGAACCAAGAGACCGAGCGATCGAGCCCGGACATTCCGTGACCATCTGGGTCAACCCCGATCGCTGACGGCCACGGGCAAGCCGTTGTCAGCGACGGCCGTTCCGAGCAACTCCTTGCGCACAGTGCCGAAGAACAGCAGCACTCCCAGCGGACCGAACCCGATCATCAACCAGATCCAGGCGACCCGATTACGACCAGTTGCTGTCCACGCGTCGGGAGAGACGGCCAGAGCTGACCAGACCCCGTAGAGCCGGACCATGACATCGATGGCGACCAGCGCCCAGAACAATGGACTTTCCAGCACCCGGTCACCCTATCGGCGGCCGAGCGCCGTCGAGCGCCCCGATGCTCATCCCGGCAGCGCCACCAGATCTCGCAGGTAGAACCCGACCGTTGCCAGGGTGGTGATTGCCATCCCGAGCCCCAACCACTGGAACGTCCCGTCGAAGAGGAACCGCCCAGCCAGCGCCAAGAGCACGGTCGCAGCCACCACGGGGCCCCACCACCGGGGAGCCCATGCGACGCCGACCCACCCGACGATCAGCCCACAGCCCAGGAGCACCATATTTTCCAGGGAATACCTGAGCCACTCCATGACGCGACGGTACAGGAGGATGACGTCAGCGCACCTCTCGCCGAGCAGCCTCGAAGCCGTATCGGGCCAAACGCCGGGTACTGGCGTCGAGGGCCAGTTCGGGGTCGTCGAGGTCCTCGGTCCCGACCCAGCGCAGACCCTCACTCTCGTGGTTGCCCCTGACCACGGCCTCATGGGGGGCTCGGACCACGTACCTCACGTCGAGGTGGAGATGATCAGGCTCCCGCTTCCGTCGATTGACGAAGAGGTGCACGTCCACATCGACCGGTTCCGACCAGACCTCGAGACCTTCGATCCCGGTCTCCTCGGATGCTTCCCGCAACGCCACTGCGGCCAGGCAGCCATCTCCGTCCGCATGGCCACCCGGCTGCAGCCAGCGGCCGACCTTTGCGTGCAGCAGCACCAGCCCACGGTGCCCATGAGCATCGACCACCCAGGCCGAGCCGGTGAGATGGCCTTGCAGGCAACTGCGATGCAATGCGTCGGGATGCTCGTCCACGAAGCGCAAGATCTCGCTGCGGGCCGCACGCTGCGCATCGTCTTCTGCCTCGAAGCGGGCCACGACGGAGCGGGCCGCGTCGAGGTCGTCGGTCGAGGCCAACCGATCGTCGCCCGCCCGACACCATGCACCTGCCACGCAGAGCACCGTACCCCGGCCGCCCCCGCGAGTTCACACCGCAACGCCCCTACCGACTGACGTGGGGATCGCCGGTCACATACCAGCGCCACGGCACGTCACGCGCACGCGAAATCCCCACTCGCGGACCCTTCGCCACCGGTCCCGGCCCACCCGGACCCCGGCGCAGGTCGAACATCCCACCACCGCACAGCGTCGAACCGTCGTGCGATCCGTTCATCCCGAACGACTGGCACAACTTCGCCGGCCCGTTACACAGATCGAGGCTGGTCGCAGTGCGGCCCCGCCGCATCGCCATGGTGGATCGACCGGCCAGCGGAGCCACCGCTCGAAGCAGGACGGCTTCCCCAACCCCCTCCGAGCCACACACGACGTTGGCGCACCAATGCATGCCGTAGACGAAATACACGTAAAGGCTTCCAGGTGCTCCGTACATCGCCTCGTTGCGCCGGGTACGACCACGATGAGAATGCGACGCCGCGTCGGACTCCGTGTAGGCCTCTACCTCGACCACCCTGGCCCGCAGGGCGCCGTCGTCGCCCCACAGTTCCCAGCCCAGCAGATCAGGGGCAACTTCTGGTGCCGGACGCTCGCAGAAGTCGGGGCGCAGCAGACACCCCGCCCCAACCGCACCCTCGATCTCTACCGAAGGTTCATGCCGTCTGACTGGCGGAGAGGGTGTCATCTAGTCGCTCCAACTGTCGTGCGACGGCCGACGGTCCGCCGGCCCCTGGGGTCGTCCGGCGTAGGTAGCCTGCCCCGGGTTGCAGGAGTGCTGCTGCCTCGGGGCCCAGATCGGGGTGGACGGCAACAAGGTCGGCCAGCGCTCCCTCACCTCCGAGGGACCGCCGCACCAACGCTCCCACCACTGCGTGGGCCGCCCGGAACGGCATGCCGGAGGCGACGAGGAACTCGGCCAGGTCGGTGGCCGCCATGTACGGAACATCGGCTCCCGCTGCCATGGCCTCCGGCTCGAATACGACCGTCGCCATCATCCCATCCAGAGCGAGCATGACCAGCCTCATCGTGTCGCACGCGTCGAAGAGGGGCTCCTTGTCCTCCTGGAGGTCCTTGTTGTACGCGAGGGGCAGGCCCTTCTGCGTGGCCAGGAAGCCGGCCAGGTGGCCGATGACTCGACCGGCCTTGCCCCGTGCCAACTCTGCGATGTCGGGGTTCTTTTTCTGCGGCATCATCGAGGACCCGGTCGAGAACCCGTCGTCGAGGGTGACGAAGCCGAACTCGGCCGAGGACCAGAGGATCATCTCCTCACCGAGTCGAGACAGGTGCACGGCCAACATCGTCAGGGCGTACAGGGTGTCAGCCACGAAATCTCGATCGGCGACCGCGTCCAACGAGTTCTCGAACACGGCATCGAAGCCGAGCTCGCGGGCGGTGAACTGCGGATCGATCGGGAGGGAGGATCCGGCGAGGGCCCCGGCCCCTAGCACGGACACATTGGCCCGACTCCGGGCGGTACGCAATCGGTCGAGATCCCGCAGGAGCATCCAGCAATGGGCGGCCAAGTGGTGGGCCAGCGACACGGGCTGCGCTTGCTGAAGGTGCGTGTAGCCAGGCAGGTAGATCCCCTCGTCCAGAGCCTCCCTTGCCCGCCTGGCCAGGGTGGACACCAGAGCCCGGAGAATGTCCGAGAGGTCGTCGATCTCGGACCGACACCACAGACGAAGATCGGTGGCCACCTGGTCGTTGCGGCTCCGCCCGGTGTGCATCTTGGCCGCAGCTGGCGCCAACTCGGTGGCTCGTCGTTCCACCGCGGTGTGGATGTCCTCGTCGGTCGGCGCCCAGGCCATCGATCCTTCGGTGATCTCGACTTCGACTACGTCGAGTGCACCGAGGATCTCGTCCCGCTCGGCCCCGGTGAGCAGGCCGACCTCAGCGAGCATCCGAACATGCGCCCGCGACCCTGCGATGTCCTCACGGAACAGTCGTCGGTCGAAGGGCAGTGAGTCGTTGAGAGCCTGCAGCGCCTCAGCAGGACCTCCGGCGAACCTGCCGTGCCACAGCGTGGTGGAGTTCTGTTCGCTGTCCATCGTTCACCTACCGCTCAGCTCTCGGAAACGTTCCGCCAAGGCCTCGCCACCGAGATCGGCACCGGCCACGACCAAGACCGTGTCATCCCCCGCAACCGTGCCGATCACACCGTCGAGTTCGCTTCGATCCACGGCCGAGGCAACCACGTGGGCACTCCCGGGCGGGGTGCGCAGGACCACGATCGGCCCCGACCACGCCACGTTCACCAGCCAGTCCCCGAACACCCGACGGAGAGCGTCGAGGGGAACCGACCGCTGGGCGGGGATCTCGGGGATGGCGTACACGGTCTGGCCACCCGCTCGCATCTTGACCGCACCCAGGTCGTCGAGATCCCGGGACACCGTGGCCTGGGCAGCCTCGATGCCCATCGCGGCCAAGAGATCCACCAACTGGGTCTGGGAGGTCACGCTGTGCTCGGACAACAGCCGCTCGATGGCGTGCTGGCGAACCGGCTTTCCGCTCATCGGGCTGCCTCGGCCAACAGCCACAACAGACCGCGCGCCGCGTGCATACGGTTCTCGGCCTGCTGCCAGACCCGGCTGGACGGCCCCTCGAGCACCTCGTCGGTCACTTCCTCACCCCGATGTGCGGGAAGACAATGCAGGAACACGGCACCCTCGGCCGCTCTGGCCATCATCGGACCGTCGACGCCGAACCCTTCGAAGGCGGCCAGGCGCTCGGCGCGTTCGGTCTCCTGGCCCATCGACGTCCATACATCCGTGTAGACGACGTGGGCCCCCGCCACTGCTTCGTGCGGGTCGTCGACGACCTGGGCCGGCGGGCCCCACCGTGCGATCCGGGCCAGGTCCTGCTCGGTCGCGCCGTAGCCCGGCGGACTGCTGACCCTGGACGAAATACCGGTCATGGCACAGCCGATGGCCAGGGAGCGCCAGACGTTATTTGCGTCCCCCACATAGGTGACCGTCAGGTCCGAGACGTCGCCGAAGATCTGACGAATGGTGAGCAGATCAGCAAGGGCCTGCATGGGATGGGCCTCGTCGGACAGGAGGTTGACCACGGGGACCACGTCGACGGCGGCCATTCGCTCCAGCACTCCGTGGGAGAACACCCGTGCGGCAACCACCTCGTGGTAGCACCCCAGTGTCCTGATCACGTCCTCGGCTGTCTCCCGGGTTTCGATTCCCACTTCCTCGGGCCGGATGTACACCGGATGACCCCCGAGTTGGACGGTGGCCAACTCCATCGAATTGCGAGTCCGCGCCGACGGCTTCTCGAACACCAAGGCCACCCCCCGACCGGCCAGCGGGGTGGGTACATCGTCCCTGCTCGCCAGGGTCAACACTTGGTCGAGCTCGACGACAGAGAGATCGTCGATCTCCAGCAGGTGCCTCACGACGCACCGATCACCGAGGCGAAGATGCCGAGACCCTCGTCGATCTCCTCAGAGGAGACGGTGACCGGCGGAGCGAAGCGAATGGCTGTGGGACTGATCCCGTTGACCACCAAACCCGCCTGCAGACACGCTGCGGCGATCTCGGGCCCAGTCATGCCGATGGACTCGGTATCGAGCTCCGCGGCGATGAGCAGGCCCAATCCCCTGGTGTCGAGCACCCGGTCGAGCCCTACGAGCTTCCCCTGGAGTTCGTCGCCGCGCATCCTGGCCAGACCTGGCGCGTCGATGGCCTCCATCGTCCGGAGGACGGCCCGGGCCGCCGACGTGGCAAGTGGCTGACCGCCGTAGGTCGTCGCGTGGTCACCCGGCTGGAACGCCGACGCGACCTCGCGCTTCGCCCAGACGGCTCCGATGGGAACCCCGTTTCCGAGAGCCTTGGCCATCGTCACCACGTCTGGTCGGACGTCCCCGTGGGGATCGAAATGGTGCTGCCAGGCAAACCACTCGCCCGTTCGGGCCAGACCGGTCTGCACCTCGTCGAACATGAGGAGCATGTTGCGCTCGTCGCACAGGCGACGCACTGCGTGGAAGTACTCCCTGTCGCCGACGTTCACCCCACCCTCACCCTGCACCACCTCGAGCAGGACCGCAGAGCAGGATGGATCCAACGCAGCCTCGAGAGCCTCGATGTCGTTGTACGGCACATGGCGGAATCCCTCGGGCAACGGCTGGAAGGTCTCGTGCTTCTCAGGCTGACCAGTCGCATGGAGGGTGGCCAGGGTGCGCCCGTGGAACGACCGCAGGGCACTGACCACCGTGTGACGACCCCGCCCGCCCCACTTTCGCGCCAGCTTGATGGCACCTTCGAGCGATTCGGCGCCGCTGTTGCAGAAGAAGACCTGCCCACCCCCTCCTTGGAGGCGGTCGATGGTGAGCGCGACCTCGACGCCGGGTTCGGTGCCGAAGAGGTTGGAGACATGCAGCAGGGTCCGAGCTTGCTCAGCAAGAGCCTCGGCAACGGCCGGGTGACTGTGTCCCAGCGAGGTTACGGCGAGCCCGCAGAGGAAATCGAGGTAGCGCCGACCCTCTCGATCGAACAATTCGGTGCCACTCCCCCGCACGAACTGCACGGCGGGCGGACCGTAGGTCGGCATCAGGGGACAATGATCGAGGCCCACAGCCCCCATTGCGCTTGCGTGTTGGTTCATGATCCCTCCCGGGAACAAGGTCGACGGTGCCCGCGGCGCCGTGCGGTCGGAAACGTCAGTGCTGCGATCTCATGCCTTCGTGATCATCGTGCCGACCCCGGCATCGGTGAAGATCTCGAGAAGGACCACGTGGGGGATGCGGCCATCCAGCAGGTGCGCGCTGGTCACCCGTCCCTGCACTGCATGCACACAGGCTTCGATCTTGGGGATCATCCCGCCCTCCAGGCTTCCCTGATCGAGCTTGGCCTGCAGTTCGGCCACCGTTGTCTGACGAATGAGGCTCTCTGGGTCCTCGACGTCCTCGAGCAACCCGGCAACGTCGGTCAGGTAGATGATTTTCTCTGCCTCGAGGGCCTCGGCCAGCGCGCCGGCCACAGTGTCGGCGTTGATGTTGTAGGCCTGACCGTGGACATCGGCTCCGATGGTCGAGATCACGGGAATGAGACCCTCGGACAGCAATCGGTGCACGAGGGTGGGGTTCACCTCGGTCACGTCGCCCACGTACCCCAGTTCGGGGTTGCGAGGGCTGGCCGTGATGAGTCCACCGTCCTCGCCGCTCAGCCCGACGGCCAACGGGCCGTGCACGTTGATGGCCCCGACGATGTCCCGATTGACCTTGCCGACGAGCACCATACGTGCGATGTCGAGGGTCTCGGCGTCGGTGACCCGCAGCCCGTCCCGGAACTCTGGGACCTTGCCCAACCGGTCCATCAACTCGCCGATCTGAGGGCCGCCCCCATGGACCACCACAGGCAGCAGACCGACCTGACGGAGTAACACGACATCCTCGGCGAAGCGGGCGGCCAGCGATGGGTCGGTCATCGCGTTCCCCCCGTACTTGACGACCACGACTCGGCCTCGCCACCGCTGGATGTAGGGCAGCATCTCGACGAGCAGTTCGGCATTGACCAGATGCTCGCCCATGGAACGCTGCGGCGACTGGGCGGCACTCATGGCATCAACCCCGTGGTCGGCAGGCCGGCCGTCTCATCGAGGCCAAACACCACATTGGCGCTCTGGATGGCCCCTCCCGAGGCCCCCTTGACGAGGTTGTCGAGCGCGCTGAGAACGATGAGCCAGCCAGTTCGTGGGTCGACCCGGGCGGTGAGGTGCACCGTGTTCGCGCCCGTGGTGGCCTTGGTGGACGGCGGCGCCTCGTCCACGACGACGAACGGCTCGTCGGCGTAGAAGGCCTCGAGCACGGCGAGGGCGTCCTCGGTCGACATGGCCGGATCGACGGGACGGGCGTAACAGGTGGCAAGAATGCCCCTGATCATGGGGGCCAAGTGTGGGGTGAAGAGCACCTGACAGCCCGTGACCTGCTCTATCTCGGGGGTGTGGCGATGATCGAGCAGACCGTAGGCGTTGAAGTTCTCGTCTACGGCAGAAAAGGTGGTGTTCGGTTTGGGCGCCCGTCCTGCCCCACTGACCCCACTCGCCGCATCGACGATCACCCCGGTCGTTTCGATCAACCCTTCTCGGGCGAAGGGGACCAGGGCGAGAGAGGCCGTCGTGGGATAGCAACCGGGCACTGCGACACCCTTCGCTCCAACCAACTCACTCCGATGGAGTTCGGGAAGCCCGTACACGAACGACCCGAGCAACTCGGGCATGGTGTGCTCCGCCCCGTACCACTGCGGATACAGCTCGGGGTCGTTCAGCCGGAAGTCACTGCCCAGGTCCAGGATGCACCCCACCCGGCCGAACAAATCAGCGACAACGGGCTGACTCGCCATGTGAGGAAGACCGAGGAACACGGCGTCGAGGCCCTCGAATTCGATCGGATCGTAGGCGGCGTAAGCAAGATCGCCGTAGGCGGCGGCAAGACTCGGGTACAGGTCCTTGACCCTGGCGCCCGCTTGGGAGTCGCCAGTTGCCACCACAAGATCGAACGTGGGATGACCGGCGATCAGTCGAAGCAACTCGGCACCAGTGAAGCCCGACGCGCCGACGATGCCGACCCTGAGGGAACCCGAACAGTGGCCTGAGGTTGTCGGTGCGACACTGGACATGGGTGGTGAGGATACAGGACCACCACAGAACTGCAAGACTATTCACTCGAATGCATGAGATTGTGAGGACCGCGCGGTCTGCACAGTTGACGGGGGTGACCGATGAAGATCCACTGGTTTCTGCCCACCGGCGGGGACTCCAGGGAGGTGCTCCCCCAGGGCCCGGAGGCCCATCGGCGGGCGCCCACCCACCAGTACCTGGCCCAGATCGCCCAAGCGTGCGACGCCCTTGGCTACGAGGGCCTCCTCACACCCTGTGGAACCGGCTGCGAGGACGCCTGGTTGTCCACTGCGTCGCTGATACCACTCACCCGGCGGATCAAGTTCCTGGTCGCCTTCCGACCCGGCCTGCTGTCCCCCACCCTGGCCGCCCAGATGGCCTCGACATACCAGCGCATGTCTGATGGCCGCCTCCTGGTCAACATTGTCACCGGCGCCGAGCCTCGGGAGCTCAACCGGTTCGGGGACTGGCTCGACAAGGAGGACCGCTACCGAAGGACCGGCGAATTCCTGCAGATCATGCGCCACGCGTGGAACGAAACTCCATACGACTTCGAGGGCGAGCACTTCACCGTCGCTGGGGCCACCACGCGCGCGGCCCCAGATCCCCGGCCCGAGATCTATTTCGGCGGGGCCTCGCCAGGCGCGGAGGACGTAGCCGCCCGCCACGTGGACGTGTACCTGGCCTGGGGAGAACCACCCGACATGGTGAGGGAGCGCATCCAACGGGTCCGCGCCCTGGCCGCCGACCAGGGCAGGGGTATCCGCTTCGGTGTCCGCTTCCACGTGATCGCCAGGCCGACGAGCCACCAGGCCTGGACCGAAGCCGAGGCCCTGCTCGCCGCCATCGACGACCAGGCGATCGCGGCAGCCCAGACGGAATTCGCAGCCACCATGTCCGAAGGACAACGGCGCATGGCCAGCCTCCATCAGGGACGACGCACCGACCTCGAGGTTCACCCCAATGTCTGGGCCGGTATCGGCTTGGTTCGGGGCGGGGCCGGCACGGCCCTGGTCGGGTCCTTCGCCGAGGTGGCCGATCGGATCGCCGAGTATCACGAGATCGGCTTCGAGGAGTTCGTTCTCAGCGGCTATCCACATCTCGAGGAGGCCTACTGGTTCGCCGAGGGGGTGTTTCCCATCCTTGCCCAGCGAGGCCTCCTGCATCTGCCCGACAACGCTGACGCCCCCGTGTTCTCCTTCCGCTGAGACGCACCGCTGCGGAACGGAGTAGCTTGCTCGGGCGCCGCATCGGCGACCCGTCCTACCGGGCAGAGGGGCAGGGGCATATGGACGACGTTCGACGAAGAACCTCTCGACGCGCAAGGTTGCCCCTTGTCCTGTCCTGGACCGTTGGTCTGGCGCTCGCCGGGGCATGCGCCGAGGCCTCCGAGCCCGAGGTGAGCTCCCTGGTGGTGTTGGGCGGCGGGGCGAGGATGGCCCAACCGACGTCGGCGGCACCCGTCGTCACCGCCTCTCGCACCCCGCCGGCAGCCGTTCCCACCCCCCCGAGCACTGCCGCGACCGCCGCCGCGGTGACCGAGGTGCCGAACTCGACCACCAGCCTCGAGCCGGCAGCCGTCTCGATTGCAGCCACCTCCGAACTCGAACTCGTGGGCGTGGGCTACAGCGCCCATCTGAACCTGCGCGACGCCCCGGGGACTCGCGGAGAAGTACTCCTTGCCATCACGCCCGGCACCTCATCTCTCGCTCCGACCGGCAACGAGGAACGGGTCGGCTCCAGTAGGTGGATCGAGCTCGAGGTAGGGGCAATCACCGGCTGGGCCAGTTCCTCGTTTCTGGGTTACCTCGGGAGAACTGAGGATCGAACCGAAGAGGTACTTCTCGCCGCTGGCGGATCCCTCTCCGCCACGACACTCACCGAACTCGCGGAGGTGACAGGCGACCTCGTCGGATCGACGGGGAACACGAGAGCCCGGATCACCCAAGCGCCGGTCGACGGGATCGTCGGCACCGTCGGCGTCGATGTCCTTGCGCTCGACGAGCTACCCGTGATGGGTGCCAGGCTGCAGATCAGCGCTGCAGGGATCGCTGGAGGATGGCAACTTCGGGCCGTGACGTCGACCGTCATCTGTCGCTACGGCGTCAATGGCGACGAACAACCCGACCCATGTCGAGACCGATCGTTGCCGTGAGCCCGCCGGGTCGCACCCGCTATGGAAGCGATCCACCGCACGGCACTGCGACCCCGTCATAGGCTGACCGATCAGTGCCCACGACCGTGCCGTCACACACCAAGATCCGTGGATGGATGTCGGTGGTCGCCCTCGGCGTGGTCACCATCACTGCCTACGGCAGCTCGTTCTATGCGTTCGGCATCCTGGTCGGCCCCATCAATGCCGACCAGGGATGGTCCCTGGCCTCGCTCGGTGGGGTGTTCGCTGGCGCTCAGATCGTCAACGGCCTGGCAGCCTCGGCTGGCGGTCGCATCCTCGACCGCTGGGGAGGCACCGCACTGTTCGGTGTCCAAGCGGTCGGAGCGGTCATTCTGCTCGCCAGCGCGTGGGCGTCGCGCCAGTGGGTGTTCGCTCTCGGCTACGCCCTGGGGGCCGGGATCGTTGGAACGACCGGCTTCTACCACGTCACGACGGCGGCAGCCGCTCGGGTGAGCCCCACCAACTCAGCAGCCGGCATCACGGTCCTCACAGCGATCGGAGCATTTTGCAGCCCGATCTACCTCCCGGTCGGCCAGTTCCTGATCGATGCGTACGGGTGGCGCCCCGCCGCCCGCATCTTTGCCATCAGCGCCATCGCAGGGGCCCTGGTCGCCGCCCTGTTGGTCCCGGGCGGAGCAACACCGGCCGGCCGGAAGCCCAGCGCCAACCCCTTCACAGCGATGCGACAAGCACTCTCGGACCCGACGATTCGCTGGATGCTCGTCGCCTATTTCTTTGCCGGCGCTGCGTACTCCAGCGTCCTGGTCTTCCAGGTCCCCATCATGCAGGCCGCAGGCATCACCGCAGGAACGGCGGCGACCCTGGCCGGACTGCGCGGCGGCTGCCAGATCTTCGGACGGGTCGGCTTGATTGCGACAGTGGCCCGGCGCGGTGCACGTACCTCGCTCCTGGTCGCGTATCTGGCTACGGCCGGCGGGATCGCCTTGCTATGGGTCGGATCGATCGGGGCCGCCGTCGTGTATGCCGTGCTCGTCGGGGTAGCCCTCGGGGCGACCAGCCCCCTGCAGGCCATCTACGCACAGGAGCTCTTCGATCCCGATGACCTCGGCATGCTGATGGGGGTCCAACACACTGTGTTCTCGATCGCCGGGGGACTCGGCCCGCTGGGCGCTGGTGCCCTGGCCGACGCAACCGGTGGTCACGGTGTAGGGATTGGCATCATGGTGGCCTCGATCCTCATCAGCGCCTCGACGCTTGGGTGGAGCCGCCGACACGGTGCGAAGGTGGACCCATGATTGTCATCGGGACCGCCCGGAGCGCTACCTTGTCCCCTGGCGGGCCAACGACGTCCCGCTGATACGGCCGATTCGG
>JAYPWI010000044.1:0-2922 GCA_038135065.1 Acidimicrobiales bacterium | reverse complement strand
GCCACCACCCGTCCGCCGGCCCCAGAGGGCCTCCGTTCGAGTTCGAGGGACGTCGCCCGTGACTCATTCTCATCAAGCTGTGCCCGTCGACCTGCCTGCCCGTCGTTCGCCGGGCGACGGTCGGCCGATCGCCCAAGGGCTCTACGACCCTGCGTCCGAACACGACGCCTGCGGCGTCGCCTTCGTGGTCGACATGCATGGGCGCAAGTCACACGAGATGGTCCAGCGCGGACTGCAGTGCCTGTACAACCTCGATCATCGGGGGGCCACCGGCGCAGAGGCCAACGTGGGCGACGGCGCAGGGATGCTCATCCAACTTCCCGATGAGTTCCTGCGAGCCGTGTGCGACTTCGAGCTCCCAGCGCCCGGGACCTACGCCGCGGGCATCGCGTTCCTGCCCGCCGATGACCCCGATGGGGCCGCGGCCGCCATCGAGGCCATCGTCAGCGCCGAGGGCCTTCGAACCGTGGGATGGCGGCCCGTTCCCACCGATCCGGCCAGCCTCGGCAGTTTTGCCACCGATGCCATGCCCGTCTTCCGGACCCTGGTGGTCGCCGGTTCCGCCGACGAGGGCGAACTGACCGGCCTCGACCTCGAACGCCGGGCCTTCGTCCTCCGCAAGCGGATCGAACACGAGGTCGACCCAGGGGTCTATTTCCCGTCCCTGAGCAGCCGAACCATGGTCTACAAGGGGATGCTGACCTGCGATCAGGTACCGGAGTTCTTCCCCGACCTGACCGACCCCCGCCTGACCAGTGCCCTGGCCCTGGTCCACAGTCGCTTCAGCACCAACACGTTCCCCTCCTGGCCCCTGGCCCATCCGTACCGCCTGATCGCCCACAACGGCGAGATCAACACGGTGATGGGAAACCGCAACTGGATGCGGGCTCGTGAGGGATCGTTCGCCTCCCCCACCTTCGGTGATCGTCTCGAACGGGCGTACCCGATCATGACCCCCGACGCCTCCGACACAGCCAGCTTTGACGAGGCCCTCGAGTTGCTCCACCTGGCCGGACGGTCTCTTCCCCACGCAGTGCTGATGATGATCCCCGAGGCGTGGGAGAACCACGAGAGCATCCCCGACTGGAAGCGTGACTTCTACGAGTTCCACGCCTCCCTGATGGAGCCCTGGGATGGCCCGGCGTCCATCGCCTTCACCGACGGGACCGTCATCGGCGCAGTGCTCGACCGCAACGGTCTCCGCCCTTCCCGGTATTGGGTGACGGACGACGGACTGGTCGTCATGGCATCCGAGGTCGGCGTGCTCCCGATCGACCAGGAGCGGGTGGTCCGCAAGGGACGCCTTCAGCCCGGCCGCATGTTCCTCGTCGACACCGACGAGGGCCGCATCGTCGAGGACGAGGAGATCAAGCAGGGCCTGGCAGACACCGCCCCCTACGGGACCTGGCTGCGAGACGGCCTGCTCCACCTCGACGATCTCGCTCCCCGCTTCCTACTGACCCCCCAGCACGCATCCGTGGTCCAGCAACAGCGGACGTTCGGCTACACCCTCGAAGAGATCAGGATCCTGCTGGCCCCCATGGCCCGCTCGGGAGCCGAGCCCATTGGGTCGATGGGCACCGACACCCCGATCGCCGTGCTCTCGAATCGCAGCCGACTTCTGTTCGACTACTTCAGCCAGTTGTTCGCGCAGGTCACCAACCCGCCCCTCGACGCCATTCGCGAGGAGCTCGTGACCTCGACCGCCTCGGTGATCGGACCCGAAGGCAACCTGCTTGCCCCGGGGCCCGAGTCATGTCGGCAGATCGTGGTGCCCTATCCGGTGCTCACCAACGAGGAGCTGGCCAAGATCCTCTACCTCAACGAGGCCGGTGACCACCCGCAGTTCACCACCTTCGCCATCGACGGGCTGTACCCCGTCGCCGAAGGGGGGGCCGGCATGGCCCGAGCCCTCGACGACATCCGGGCCAAGGTCTCCGAAGCCATCGACGGCGGGGCCACCGTCATCGTGCTCTCCGACCGCTACAGCAATGCGGAGATGGCCCCGATCCCGTCCCTGTTGCTCACCGGGGCCGTGCACCACCATCTGGTCCGGAACAAGACCCGCACCAAGGTGGGCCTGGTCGTGGAGTGCGGCGACGCCCGCGAGGTGCACCACATGGCCCTGCTCCTGGGCTTCGGAGCCGGGGCCATCAACCCCTACTTGGCCTTCGAGACCATCGGCGATCTCATCCGCCAAGGGGTCATCACCGATGTCGACGAGCGAACCGCCCACCGCAACTTCGTGAAAGCGTGCTCCAAGGGCGTGCTGAAGATCATGTCCAAGATGGGCATCTCCACGGTGGCGTCCTACACCGGAGCCCAGGTGTTCGAGTGCGTCGGCCTCGACGCCGCGACCATCGCCGAGTTCTTCACCGGCACCACCTCCAAGCTGGGCGGGGTGGGCCTGGACGTGCTCGCCGAAGAAGTGGCCATGCGCCACCGCTACGCCTATCTGGACAACCCCAGCGAGGACGCCCATCGCGACCTGTGGGCCGGCGGCGAGTACCAGTGGCGACGGGAGGGTGAGTACCACCTCTTCAACCCCGAGACCGTCTACAAGCTCCAGCACTCCACCAGGTCCGGGCGCTACGAGGTGTTCAAGGAGTACACCCGCCTCATCGACGACCAGGCCGCCCATCTGGCGACACTCCGCGGGCTGTTCAAGCTCAAGCCCGCCGACGGAGGCCCGATCCCCATCGACGAGGTGGAACCAGCCAGCGAGATCTTCCGACGCTTCAGCACGGGAGCGATGAGCTACGGCTCCATCTCGGCCGAGGCCCACGAGACCCTGGCCATCGCCATGAACCGCATCGGCGGCAAGTCCAACACCGGCGAGGGGGGCGAGGATCCAGACCGCTTCACCCCCGACCCTAACGGGGACCTCCGCCGTTCGGCCATCAAGCAGGTGGCGTCCGGCCG
>JAYPWI010000043.1:0-25381 GCA_038135065.1 Acidimicrobiales bacterium | reverse complement strand
GCATCACCACGTCGGCCGGCTTCCCAGTTGTTGTGGAGCCATTCGAAGTGGACGGGATCGATCGAGTTCTCCTGGCACTGCAACCAGTTGCAGTCCACGACGTGGAACACGATCTGGCGGAAACAGTTGGGGGCGACCAGGGGCTCCCACGCCGGGATGAGGGGGGCAGGCGCGGGCCCGAGGTAGGCCCACACCATGCCGAACCGGGCCTGGGCCGGATACGCGATGGCTCTGATTCGCTCCTTGAACCGGCCACCCTCGGCCACCATGTCCTCGTAGGGCTGGTGGACACACTGCCCGTCGAGGCCGAACTTCCAACCGTGGTAGCTGCACCGGATGCCGTCCTGCTCTGCATAGCCGTGGACGAGCCCGGCCCGTCGATGGGGACAGTGGGGTTCCACCAACCCGTAGCGGCCGTCGCCAGTGCGGTACAGGACCAGGTTCTCCCCCAGCAGACGCACGGCCATCGTCTGAGGGCCGACCGGGCTGCCTGCCGCGTCCACGAACTGGGACTCGGCGGCGATGGGCTGCCAGTACCTGCGCAGCAGGTCGCCCATCGGGGTGCCCGGACCGACCCGGGTCAGTCGTTCGTTCTGTTCGGCAGTCAGCACCATCAGCCGATCCCCTGACCTGTCGCCGCTCGAGCCCCGGTTCGCAGCGGTCTGGACATGACAGACTGTACCCATCGAGGCACGAGCCGATCAGGGGGTACGTCGATGCTGAGCCGAGAGGACAACGAACTGCTGTGCCGGGTGGGACCCGGCACCCCGATGGGCGAGTTGATGCGCCAGTACTGGATCCCGTGCCTTCCCTCCTCGGAATTCCCCGAGCCCGATGGTCCGGCCAAGCGAATGATGCTGTTGGGTGAGTCGTTCGTGATGTTCCGCGACTCGAACGGTGAGATGGGTGCGGTAGCCGAGGCGTGCCCTCATCGCGGGGCCAGCATGTACTTCGCCCGCAACGAGGACTGCGGCCTCCGCTGCCAATACCACGGCTGGAAGTTCGATCGGGAAGGCACCCTGGTCGACATCCCCACCGAGCGGTCGGGTAGCCGGGCCGAGGCCCACTTCAAGCAGACGGTGACCATCAAGGCGTACCCCTGCCACGAGGTCAACCACATGGTGTGGGTGTACATGGGCAGCCGCGAAACGCCGCCGCCGTTCCCCACCTTCGAGATCAACACCCTGCCCGCCGAGCAGGTGCAGCACCCGGCCATCATGATGGAGGAGGCCAACTGGCTGCAGAACATGGAGGGTGACCTCGACTCGGTCCATCTCAACTGGCTGCATCGCCGCCTCGAGGCCGACTCCCCGGCCCCACCCCTGGGCATGCGAGGCTTCTGGAGCCCGGACCCCGAGCCACCCGCCCTCGATGTGGAGCGGACCGAGTACGGGGCCTACTACAGCAGCCAGCGCCTGTGGCAGGACGACCAGACCTGGCACCGGATCAACCAGTTCATCTTCCCGTTCCACACCATGATCAGCGTGGGATCGATCGTGAACCTTCGATCCTTCGTGCCCCTCGACGATCACCACATGATGCTGATCAGCCACTCGGGTAATCCCGCCGGCCCGATGCCCGAGGAGTTGGGGTACCGGGAAACCGATCCCTTCGGCGAGGTCGGCGGCTACGAGGAACGAACCAACGACCCGCGCTCGTACTTCGTGACCAAGGCCAACAAGACCAACGACTACGCCCGCGACCTCGAGGTGGAGAAGACCCTGATGCACTGTGGCATCCCCTTCGTCCTCAACCTCCAGGACCGGGCCATGACCGAGCTGATGTGCGATGCCGAGGGCAACCCCCTCTACGACCGCACCCAGGAGCACCTCGGGTCCACCGATGCCTTCATCATCGCGGTCCGGGCCCAATTGCTCGCTGCCGTCAAGGGACTACGCGACACGGGCACCCTGCCGGCCAACGTCGACGACGTCAGCTGGGATCGGGTCCGCGCTGCGTCGGTCATCCTCCCCAGCGACGTCGACTGGAAGGCCCACAGCAAGCTGGCCCGCAGCGCCGACTCAGGGGACCCGCCCAGCGACGACCTGCCGTTGATCATCGACTGACCGCCACCTGACCGAACAAGCCGGTGCCGTCAGCTCACTCGGGCCGATCGGCGGCCAGCCCTTCCTCGTAGCTGCCCTCGAGCCGGCGGCGGGTGGCTGCGGGGTCGCTCTCCATGCCCAGTTGGGAATGGAGCATGTCGACGGGGTCGGGGGCGACTCCGGTGCCCCGTGCCCCCGTCCACGAGGCGGGGTCCCACAGTTCGGCCCGCCGAAAGGCCTTGGCGCAGTGCAGGAAGGCGTGCTCGACGGTCACCCGCACCGCCACCTTGGGACGTCGGAGCAGGCCCTCCCACCGACCGAGCAGGTCGGGGTCTGTGGTGATGGTGGCCGTGCCATCCACCCGCAGGGTCTCGTCGGTCCCCGGAGTGATGACCAGAAGGCCCACGTGCGGGTTGGCCACGATATTGGTCAGGGAGTCGACCAGGTTGTTGCCGTTGAGATCAGGGAAGGCCAGGGTCTCGTGGTCCAGTACCACCAACTGTCCCGGCGGTCCGCCCCGGGGCGACACGTCGCAGCTCCCATCGGACCCTGACGTGGCCAGCAGGAAGAAGGGCGATCTCTCCAGCACCTCACGGGTCACCTCGTCGATCCGACCCACCTTCTTGGCCTGCACCAACGCCGACGGCTCCCGGTACAGACCCCGCAGTCCGTCGAGGGTGGTGATGTCATGCCCAGTCACCATCGGACCTCCTCAGCCATCGCGGCACCCTAGTGCTCGGTTCAGCGCGGCTGTCGCTCTTGATCGGCCCCGGAGCGGGCTCGTCACCCATGAGTAGGATCGCGTCATGAGCAGGGTCCGGGTGGAGGTACTGGCCGAACCGTTCCGGGAGGGTGCTCCTGGTCCCCACGTGCAGGCCGTCGTCGATGCCTTCATCGCAGCGGGACTCACCCCCGACATGGGGCCCTTCGCTACATCGGCCGACGGCGATCTCGACAACGTGGCCGGCGCGGTAGGCGACGTCATCACGGCCGCCGTCGCCGCTGGCGCCACCGCCGTCCAGATCAGGGTCGAGCCCGCCTGATGGGTGGCGACGCGGTGGAGATGGTGCGCGCCCTCACTCCGGTGGTCGATGCCCTCGGCGGCACCATCGTGAGCCCAGCCGAGCGCCGACCGGGCGACCTCCCCGTGCGATGGGACGGCCAGGTCGCCCTGTACGTGCGGCCTCCCGACCTCCACGACGCCCTCGACCGATTGATCGCCGCGGTGGAGACCGAGTTGGGTCGGCCCTGTACGGATATGGACCGCTCCCAGAAGCAGGTCGCCGTGCGCCGCCTCGACGAGCAAGGAGCATTCCGCCTCCGTGGGGCGGTCGAGGAGGTAGCCGCCCGGATGGGGGTCACTCGGGCCACCCTGTACACGTACCTCAACGCCATCCGCCCGGCCGACTCCGGGCCCTGACAGACCAGCCGACCCCATCAGCCGACCCCATCAGCCGACCTGGAGGCCTCCTATGACCGACCCGACCGGTTTGGTGCTCACCGCACCCCGCCAGTTCGAGACACGGAGCTTTCCCCTGCCCGAGGAGGGGCCCGACCATGGCGTCCTGCGGGTCGAGGCCTGCGGGCTGTGCGGTACCGACCATGAGCAGTACACGGGCGATCTGGCCCATCGTCACGCTTTCATCCCCGGCCACGAGGTGGTGGGGGTGGTGGAGTCGGTCGGCGACCGGGCGGCCGAACGGTGGGGGGTACAGGCCGGGCAACGAGTGGCCGTGGAGGTGTTCCAGTCGTGTCGGGACTGTGCGGCATGCCGGGCTGGTGTGTACCGGCGCTGCGAACGCAACGGCATCGCCACCATGATCGGGTTCACCGATGCTGACACCCCGCCTGGGCTCGGTGGTGGGTACGCCACCCATCTGTTCCTCGGGCCCGACGCCATGCTCCTGCCCGTACCCGACCAACTCGACCCGACAACGGCCACCCTGTTCAACCCACTCGGGGCCGGTATCCGTTGGGGGGTCGAGGTGCCCGGCACGGGCCCTGGTGACGTGGTGGCAGTGCTGGGTCCCGGCATCCGTGGCCTCTGCGCGGCTGCTGCGGCCAAGGAGGCAGGAGCGAGCTTCGTGATGATGACCGGTCTCGGCCCGCGGGACGCCGAGCGCCTGGCCCTGGCCCCCGCCTTCGGGGTGGACCTGGCCGTGGACGTTGCGACGACCGATCCCAACCAAGCCTTGCGGCACGCCATCGGCACCAAGGCCGACATCGTGGTCGACGTGACGGCCAAAGCCCCCAGCGCACTCGGCCAAGCGGTGGCCCTGGCCCGGCCCGGTGGCACCGTGGTGCTGGCCGGGGTCCGAGGGTCGACCGACACCCCGGGCTTCGATCCCGACCACATCGTGTACAAGGAACTGCGCATCATCGGCGCCTTGGGGGTCGATGTCACGGCGTACCGGGCCGCCCTCGACATGTTGGTCTCAGGGGCCTATCCCTTCGCCGAGGTGCCCCGGCAGATCGCCGGTTTCGGGGACGTCGAGCCGCTGCTGCAGACGATGGCCGGCGAGTCGCCCGAGATCCCTCCGGTACATGGAGTCTTCGTCCCCGACGCCTGAGATCGGCACCGGGCAGGGGGCGTAATGTGCCTGCGACGACCCCCGATCCGAGGAGCATCCGCCATGGCCACCGAGCACCTGCCCGACTTCGACGACCTGCCAGTGCTCGAGGGTCTGGGTATTCGCCATTCGTGGGAGGTGTGGGGGCCCGACGACGCACTGGGAACCCTGAACCTGATCACCGACGAACGGGTCGCGGCTGCCGCCCGTCTGATCAGGTCCGGCCAGCGCATCAGCCTGGACCTGCCCCTGAACCTGCCCGACCCACCCCTGTTCGGAAGGGGGCCGTATACCCACACCGTGTTCCCACTGAGCCGCAACGAGATGGACGACCGGTTGGATGGCTTCCACCCGCAGCGGTCGACCCAATGGGACGCCCTCAACCATGTCAGGTGCCGAGAATTCGGGTACTACGGCGGCCGCACGGGTGACCCGACCGACGGACCGAACGGCCTCGGCATCCATCATCTGACCCGCCACGGGGTGGCCGGACGGGGCGTCCTGATCGATCTGGCCGGTCATGTCGGGGTCGAAGGGGACAACCACCCGCTCGGTGGACGGCAGTTCCATGTGGAGGACCTCGAAGCCGCCCTGGATGCCCAGGGCACCGAACTGGCCCCCGGGGACATCCTGTGCCTGCGCTTCGGGTGGACCACGGCATACCTGGCCCTCGATCAGGCCGGGCGAGCGGCCTATGCCGCGGACGTCAGTCACAGCGGCCTCGACGGGAGCGAGGAGATGGCCCGATTCCTGTGGAACCACCACCCAGCGGCCCTGTGCGCCGACAATCCCGCCGTGGAGTCCATTCCGGGTGATCCGTCGGTGGGTTCGTTGCACCGACGGGTCCTGGCCGCTCAGGGCCTCACTCTGGGCGAGATGTTCGTGTTCGACGAGTTGGCCGCCGCATGTCGTGAGCGGGGCGACTGGACGTTCTTCTTCGTGGCGGCCCCCCTGCACGTTCCCGACGCCCTGGGCTCGCCGGGCAACGCGGTGGCCATCCTCTAGCCAGTACCCCGTCAGGGTCGGTCAGGTCTGTTCCTCGTTCCGGTCGTGAGCCGGTGGCGGGGTCGGGGTGAGAGCAGACAACCGGTCCCGAATCTCGGGGGCCAGGTCGACATCAGCCGCATCGAGGGCCGGTTCGAGTTGTTCGACGCTCCGGGCCCCGATGAGCGGGGCGGTGACCTGAGGGTGGCTGCCCACCCAGGCCATGGCCAGGGTGACGGGGTGCAGGCCCACCTCGCGGGCGATGGCGGCAACCTCGGCCGCAGCCGAGAAATTGCCCTCCGTGGCGTAGCGGGTCCGATAGCGGTCGTCGGTGGAGATCCGCCCGGCGGCGTCAACCCCCTCGGGGGTGTAGCGGCCGGTGAACAGCCCACCGCCGAGCGGGCTGTAGGTGAACACGGCCAGGTCGGCGTGCCCGGCCAGGGGCAGGATCTCCACCTCGGCCTGCCGCTTGGCCAGGTTGTACATGGGCTGCAGGGCCACCGGCGCTGTCGTTCCGGTCAGGGCCGCTGCTCCGAGGGCCGCGGCGATCTGCCAGGCGGCCCAATTGGACACACCGACGTAGAGCACCTTGCCGTCCCGCACCACCCGATCGAGGGCATCGAGGGTGGCCTCGATGGTCGGACGGTTGTCGAACCGGTGGAGGTACAGCAGGTCGATACGGTCGGTACCCAGGCGCTCGAGACTGCCCTCGACGGCCCGGCGCACGTGGTACGCCGACGCGCCGTGGTCGTTGGGCCCTCCGCCGATGGGGAATCCGCACTTGGTGGCCAGCACCACCTCGTCACGCACGGGGGCCAGCAGGCGACCGAGGATCTCCTCGGACCGGCCACCGCAGTAGACGTTGGCTGTGTCGAAGTGGTTCACCCCCGCCTCGAGGCACCGGGCCACCATGGCGCCCGCTTCGTCTTCGGAGGTCGGTCCCCCGAAGTGCATGGTGCCCAGGGCCAACTCCGACACCCGGACCCCCGTGGTCCCCAGTCGTCGGTACCTCATGGTGTCTCCTCGATCCTCGGGTCGTTCACAGCAGGAAGGCCAGGGTGGGCAGGGACTGTTCGCTGTCCACCAACTCGACCGTCTTGGCCCTGATCAGCAAGGCTCCGTCGACCCGGACCAGATGGTGGGTAACCCGGCCGGCCCAGGTCCTGGTCTCCTCGGCGGCCTGGGCTGCGTACTCCCGGATGAACAGGTTCGATCCGACCCGGAGCTCGTCCCCCTCGACGGCGAGCAGCTCGATGTTGGTCACCGCCCGTCGCATCACCGACGCCGGGGTCTGGGCCCAGCGCACACCGGTCTGGAGTTGCCGAACCCTGGTCTCGAGACGGGTCCGGTTGTCGTTGATGTACGACACCGTGGTGGTCGGGTCGTAGGTGGCCGCACCCCTTGGCACCCAATAGGTGACCTGCTCGTCGAACAGGGCCAACCATTCGTCGTAGCGAGACTCGTCAGCCAGACGAGCCTCCAGATAGAGGAACTGGGCCACCTCGTGATGCAGCACCACCTGCTCGAGATCGGTCATGACATGAGCTCGTGCCAGCGCTGCCAGAAACCCCGGTTGGGCACCTCGTCGCTGACATGGCCGACGATGTCGCCGTTCTCCTCGACCACCTCTCGATCCCGTCCCCGACTGATGTCCATCCAGCCCCCGGTTCGACCGAACGCAGCCTGCACCCGCTCGGAGGCAGCAGCATCGTCAGGCAGCAGGAAGCCGGCCGGACCCATGGCCGCCTCTGATTGGCGCAGCACCCGCTGATTGAACGACGGGGCGACCCCAGCCAGGGTCAGGGGCGTGTGGTGGTGCACGGTTGCCCCGGCCGCCACTGGTTCGATGATGGCCAGGTTCATCTCCCCTAGGAACAGGTTCGGGAAGATCAGGGCATGAGGCGGGCCCTGCCACAGCAGTTCCTCTGCTCGTTCGGGGCCCCGGGCGGCGGTGAGGTCGGCCACGTAGTCGGCCACCCGTTCTCTGGGAACCCCCAGCCAGGCCAGTTCCCGGTCGTACCCCCGCCAGAACTCCAGCTCGACGTGGCCATTGCCTCGATCCCGGGTGGTCGAGGTGACCACGTTCTCCCCGGCGAACACGGCCGTTTCGTACTGCGAACCGGGAGCAGCCCGCCACAGCGACGAGTGGAGGATGCCGAGGTGGTAACCGTCGAGATCACTCTCGGCCCACATCTTCCAGTTCGACGTGGAGCGTTGGCCCAACCACCCCGCCGAGATGTCCAGTTCGCCCACCGGGGACAGATCACAGGCCCAGTCGAGGAGGTAGCGGCCTCCCTCTCCCAGGTGATCGTCGAGTGACCCAGCCGTGCCGCTCAGGTTGGCGAACACGAAGCCCCGGTAGGTGTCGACCTGGCCTGGACGGGCCAGATCACAGTCGGCCCGATCGACCACCATCCCACCGGGCTGGGTGACCCCACGCAACCCGCCATCGAGCCCGAATGTCCAACCGTGGAAGATGCACTGCATCGACCGCACCGAATCCCTGGGGCGCTGGATCAGCTTGGTGCCCCGGTGCGAGCAGCGGTTGGCCAGTACCCGGACCTCGTCGTCCCGTCCACGGATGAGCAGGTAGGGGTCACCGCCGAGGTTGCGGCACACCACGTCCCCGGGGGCAGGGACCTCGCTGATGTGGCCCACGAACACCCACCCGTCGCAAAAGATCCGCTCCATCTCAGCGTCGAAGACCTGATCGTCGACGTAGGCGAGCCCGTTGACCCGATCGCCGTCGACCATGGTCGGTGGAGCGGGAGCGTGCAGCGGAAACTCTGTCGCCTCGTGTGTCACCCCGGTCGACCCCTTCCAGATAGTCCCGCTGCCCGGACAACGATAGCGAACCCGCCATCGGCCATTCATCGGGCCGGACCTCACTGATGGCCCCCCGAGTAGTGTCCGGCCATGCCCGTCATCCGCACCTCCCATGCCGGAAGCCTTCCCCGACCCGAGCGCCTGACATCGCTCCTGGCCCAGCTGGCCAGGGGCGAATCGGTCGATGCTGAAGGACTACGGGCGGCCACCGATGACGCCGTCCGGGACGTCATCGCCCGCCAGATCGCCGCAGGCCTCGACATCGTCAACGATGGCGAACAAGGCCGGGAAAGCTTCTTCACCTACGTGCAGCACCGCATGACGGGATTCGCCCCCGGGGGTGACATCGTGCCCCGCCGCTGGCGGGACGTGGACGACTTCCCTGGGTTCGCCGAGATCCGCCGGGCTCAGCGCAGTGCCCGCGAACAGGTCAGCCTCGTTCGTCCCCCCCCAGGCCATCGGGGCGGTGAGCTATGCCGACACCACCGCAGTCGACGAAGACTGCGCCCGCCTGCTGGGCTCGATCGGCAGCCACCACGGGGTCAGCGGCTTCATGACCTCTGCCTCGCCTGGCATCGTGGCCGCAGCCATGGCCAACCGCCACTACCCCGATGACGATGCCTACCTCGACGCAGTCGGGGCAGCGCTCGGGGTCGAGTACCGGCGCATCGTCGATGCCGGTCTCCTGCTCCAGATCGACGCCCCCGACCTGGCCATGGAACGCCACGGCAGGTTTGCCGAGAGCTCGACAGGAGAGTTCCTGTCCTTCGTGGACCGGGTCATCGACGTCACGAACCAAGCCCTGTCCGGCATCGACCCGGCCATGGTGCGGCTCCACGTGTGCTGGGGCAACTACGGAGGACCGCACACCCACGACATCCCACTCACCGACCTGCTCCCCCACCTGTACCGGGCGAACGTCGGTGGGCTCCTACTGTCGGGCGCCAACCCACGCCACGAACACGAATACAAGGAGTTCATGAGCCAGCCCCTGCCCGAGCATTGGCACCTGGCCACCGGAGTCATCGACACGACGACCAACTACGTCGAACACCCCGAGGTGGTGGCCGACCGTATCGAGCGGGTGGTCGGGGCGATCGGTGACCCAACGAGGGTGGTGGCCTGCACCGACTGTGGCTTCGACACCTCCGCCGGGTTTGGCAACGTGGCCGGCGACGTGGCCTGGGCCAAGCTGGACAGCCTGGTGGAGGGAGCCCGGCTGGCCGGGCAGCGTGTGGGGTAACCGCTCCGATCTGGCGCTGCCAGTCGGGATTCGTCGACAGTGCAGAACGATGCGGGCAGCTGGGGCGGCTTGCCCGGCCGGTCAGGCCATCTCGAAGGCCGGGTAGCCCGCCTCGGCTTCGCTGTCGATGACGGCCGTGTACCGCGGGGCCCCACCGAAGTAGGCCTGATAGCGCACGGTGCCGACCTGGTGGCCCGACACGTTCGAGTTGTAGCCGGTGAACCATCCCTGACTCCGCCGGAACAGCAACCGCTCGTGGGCCCTGACCACCTCGTCCACCCATCCCCGCTCGGCCTCGTCGCCAGCTTCGATACGGGTGAGGTCGTTGTCGCGGGCGTGACGAATCAACTCGGTGAGCCAGTTCACCCCCGTCTCGATGGCGCGGGGGAAGTTGGTGGATCCCGACACGCTCTGGGGCCCGGCGACCATGAGCAGGTTCGGGAAGCCGTGTGACATCACACCGAGGTAGGTGCTCGGGCCGCTCTGCCACTTCTCCTTCAGGGTCTGACCACCGACACCCTCGATGTGGAGCCGGTCATATCCCCCGGTGATCGCGTCGAAGCCCGTGGCGTACACGATCAGGTCCAGCTCGTGATGGCCTGCCGTGGTGGTGATGCCCGTCGAGGTGAACCGCTCGATGGGGGTGGACTGGAGATCCACGAGCTGCACGTTGTCCCGGTTGTACGCCTCGAAATAGCGGGTCTCGAGGGGCAGACGCTGCAGGCCGAAGCCGTGGTCGCGGGGAATGAGCTTCTCGGCCAGCTCCGGATCGTTCACCCGGCCCCTGATCCGGTCGGCGATGTAGTTCGACAGCTCCTGGTTGGCGGCCTCGTCGAAGAAGATCTCACCGAAGTTTCCGGCCAGGATCGCGAACCCAGGCTCCTGGTAGAGCTGGTCCCACAGCTCCTTGCGCTCCTCGGCGGACATATCCCAGAAGCCCCACCGGGGTACGTGTTCGAACCCACCCGGTGAGGCGGCGCAGTTGGCGAAGATCTCGTCGTACCTGTCCCGGATCGCAGCCATCTCATCGTCGTCGATCGGAGCATTGTTGAGCGGGGTGCTCCAGTTCGGACGGCGCTGGAACACGGTGAGCTCCCCCACCTTGTCGGCGATCTCCGCGATGACCTGGATCCCTGTGGCCCCCGTGCCGATCACGCCGACCCGCTTGCCGGCCAGATCGACCGGCTCCTTGGGCCAGAAGTAGGTATGGAAGGCCTCCCCGGCGAACTCGTCCATCCCCGGGTACGACGGCAGGGTAGGCATGGAGAGGGGTCCCACGCTGGTGATCACGAAACGGGCGCTGAATGCAGGTCCATCCACCAGGTCGAGGTGCCAGATGCGCTCCTCCTCCACCCAGCGCATCGAACTGACCCGGCACCCGAAGCGCATGTGCCGGCGGAGATCGAACTTGTCGGCCACATAGTTCAGGTAGCGCAGGTTCTCCGGTTGGGCCGAGAACCGTTCCTTCCAGTGCCACTCGTCCAGCAGCTCTCGGGAGAACGAGTAGCCGTAGGTATAGCTCTCCGAGTCGAATCGGGCCCCCGGGTAGCGGTTGCGGTACCAGGTGCCCCCGAGGTCGTCGTCGGCCTCGAGCACCAGCGCATCGACCCCGATATCGGTCAGGCATTTGATCTGGTAGATACCCGACACCCCGGCGCCGAGGACGATCACCTCGTGGTGTTCCCGCTGTGCGGCCTCGCTCATGGCAGATCTCCCGTCATCTGGCTCACTGACGATGCTACCGATCAACACTTCGACGTTCCCGCCGACAGGACCCGTATGCGTTTCGTACTTCTTGCTACCTTCGCCCTCCTCGCTGCGGCCTGTGGCGGTTCGTCCGACAAGGACGTGTCCGTGGCCGAGGACGGTGGCACCACCACCGTCGCAGCCGATGGCACCACCCCGACCAGCGCGCCCACCCCCACCACCACGGCTGCGCCCGCGGCCACCACGGCTGCGCCCACCACGGCCGCCCCGACCACGGCGGCCCCGACCACGGCCGCCCCGACCACCACGGTGCCATCGTGTGATCCGTCGTGGTCCACGGCGGCCAATGTGACCGCCGGATGGCCCGGTGCCGCGTCGTCGGCCCCGGGTCGGGCCCTGCAGCAGGAAGTTCGCATCGGCACCCATCCGGGCTACGACCGCTTCGTGGTCGAGTTCGAGGAAACGGGCAGGGTGCCCGCCGGCTGGAGCATCGGATGGATCAGCGGAACGCCCCTCCACGACGGCAGTGGAGAGCCCGTCGACATCGCTGGCAGCGCCTTCCTGGAGGTTCGCTTCCTCGGCTCTGCGGGCTGGGCGATTGCGGACCCTGCAGAGTGGTACAGCGGACCCCAGGAGTTCTCGGGAGCCTCCATCGGTGCCGTCAACCTTGTCGAGGCCGAGATGGCCGGGGACTACGAGGGCTATGTCACCTGGTTCGTGTCCGCCGACTCCCAGACCCCGTTCAACGTATTCACCCTCTCAGGGCCGCCGCGTTTGGTCGTCGACATCTGTCACTGATCTCGGCGGGGCTCTCGCAGGAGCTGGAACGACGTTCCCTAGGCTGGTCACATGGCACCGGTCATCGGTATCTACAACGCAGACGGCTCACTCTCGGGTGAGCTGCGCTACACGCTGGCCAAACTGGTCGGGCGAAACGACTGCGCCCTCTGTGACATCACCCACGGCTGGAATCCGCGGGGCAAGTCATCGTGGAGGTCTGCCCGACGAGCCTGCGGCTTCGACGTGCGTGTGGTCCATCGTGACGAGGCGACCGCCGAACAGTTGGCCGCAGCCCCCCGTCTGCCCTGTTTCGTGGCCGACGGCCCCGCCGGTTGGGAGGTCGTTCTGGAGGCAGACGACATCGCTCGGTTCCGCGGCCGACCCGATGAGCTGCTCGCCGAGATCCGCCGTCGGGTAGCTGGCTGATCACAGCCGAAGCCAACGCTGCCAACCGATTGCCCGCTGCGAGCGTCGTCGATGACCTCGACGTCGGGGCTGAGTGACACGACGAGATCGATCGCAGCCTGCTCCGAGCCCACCGTGCTGTACGCCCAATTCCGTCCGTTGTCCGCTTCGATCCACGGGGCGCTCACAGATCGCTCGGCCTCGCAGGGGTCCAGGTTGCTCGATGGTGCAGGTACGACGGGTGCGGCGGATGGCGACGCTCGAACTCGGCGGAGCAACAGAAGGCTCACGATCACCGCCTGGGTCGCCTCGTTGCCTCGTAATGCGATACTCGACTGCAGCCGCCAGCGAGGTACCGCATGAACCACCAGCCAGCCCCTCTCGTCACCATGACTCCCCCAGCGGGGTCACGTCTGGTCGTGGTCGGCGGCCGGGGCGGTATGGGCAGGGCCCTGGTGGAGACCGCCAACGCCCTCGATCTGCGGGTTGCCGTCATCGATCTCCCCCGGGCGTTCGAGGAGTACCCGCTGGACGACGACGCCCTCGCCGTGGCGTGCGATGCCACCGATCCCGAACAGGTTCGCGACGCCTTTCAATCGGTAGGCCAGCAGTGGGGCGCTATCGACCACATCGTGAACTTCGTCGGGTTCACCACCACCCGAGTGCCCGTCGAGGAGATGGAGATCGACGCCTGGCAGGAAGTCATCGACGGATGCCTCACTAGCGCGTTCCTGGTGGCCCGCCACGGCATCCCCCTGCTCCGCCAGGGAACGGCTCCGACCCTGGTGAACACCTCGTCCACCTTCGGGGTGCTGGTCCGTCACCCGGGGTACGGCCCCTACGCAACGGCCAAAGCCGGGCTGATCAACCTCACCCGTGCCCTTGCCACCGAATGCAGCCCGACCATTCGGGTCAACGCCGTCGCCCCGGGTCTGGTCGACACCGAGTTCCTCGACGGGGGGACCGGTCGAGAACGACGGGCCCGCAATCTTGACCCAGACGCCGTCGTGGCTGGCATCCCGCTGGGACGCATCGGACGACCAGCCGACGTCGTAGCAACCGCCCTGTTCCTGTCCGGACCGGCGGCGAGCTACATCACTGCGCAAACCATCCATGTGAACGGCGGGCTCTGGGCGTGAACGAGGGCGTCGTGTCGTGGGATCATGGCAAAGGGGCCGCTCTCGGGGGCGGTGCGTCCTGGATCCACGAACGAAAGGGATCGACATGGGGTCACTGACCATCACGCCGGTCAGTCCGAACGTGGGTGCTGCCGTGACCGGTCTCGACCTCGGATCCGTGAGCGACGGGCAGTTCGCCGAGATCCGGGCCGCGTTCGCCACCCATTCTGTCCTGGTGTTTCCCGACCAGCATCTGTCCGTGGAGGAGCACGAAGCGTTCGGTGCCCGCTGGGGCGAGTTCTCGGTGAGCCCCTATGTGACCTACCTCGACGACCATCCCGGGGTACTCCCCCTGACCAACCGGGGTAAGGCACACACCGTCACCGAGAACTGGCATTCCGACTCGACGTTCTTACCCAGCCCGCCGGCCGCCACCATCCTGTCGGCGCGGGAAGTCCCTCTGGGGGGCGACACCATGTGGTCGAATCAGTACCTGGCCTACGACTCGCTCTCGGAGGGTATGAAGGCGCTCCTCGAGGGGGTTCGCGCTGAGTTTGCGGGCACCCGGCTTGCCGGCCTGGTCGGGTCGACCGACGACATCCCCTGCAGCCTCCATCCGGTGGTCCGCACCCACCCCGAGACAGGCCGCCGCTCCCTGTACGTGGGGCATCCGGGGGACACCATGCGACGGTTCGAGAACATGACGGCCGCCGAGAGCCTTCCCCTGATCACCTTCCTGTACGAACATTCGACGAACCCCGATCGGATCTATCGCCATCGCTGGTCAGCAGGCGACGTGGTGATGTGGGACAACAGGTGCACCATGCACTACGCCATCCATGACTACGGCGAACAGACCCGGCTCCTGCATCGCATCTCCATCAAAGGGGACGTACCCCGCTGAGCGTCGTTACGGCCGCCTCTCGCTGGCTAGCGTGGAGGGGTGTTCGGGATCGCAGTGAGCGTGGCAGCCTGTCTTCGCAGCGGAACCCGGGTCGACGTTGCCTGGAACCTCGACACGGCCATCACGCCACGCTTCGATTCGGCCGATGCGGTGGCCATCACCCCCGGCGGAGGGCGTCTCGGTGCCTTGTTGGGCGGGGCGCTGGACAGCCGGTTGATCGAGTGGGCCGCCGCCCATCCCTCCCGCGGTCAACTTCTGACCCTCCAACTCGGTCCGCACGAAGCACCCCTCATCGGGGTCGAGCCGGGCACCAAGCTTCGTCTGGCCATCACCCCGGCCGATGCCCTCCCACCTGAGCTCTGGGAGCGCCTGATCGCACGAGAACCCGTCACATTGACCCTCGACCTCGACGGCACCGAGATCCTCGCCAGCGAGCTGAGCGACCCCGATGAGCAGTCCTCGAGCGTCGACGAGAACCGGATCACCACCGTGTGGGCGCCTCGGCCGAACCTCGTGGTGGTCGGCCCCGGGCCCATGGCCCGAGGGGTTGCCGCAGCCGGCGAGTTCGTCGGATGGCAGGTGACGGCGAGCGAAGGGCCCGAGACGGCCATCGGGCTCGTTGCCACCCTGTCACCGATCGACGGTGTGGTCGTGGTGGGCCACGACATCGAGGCCACCGGGCGGGTGTTGCAGGCCGCCCTGGGCTCCCGCACCGGCTACATCGGGTCCCTCGGACCGGCGCGAATCTTGGAGGCGCGCCAGGACTGGCTGGCCTACCGGGGCGTCACCGAGGTCGGGCGGGTGCGGGCTCCGGCCGGGCTGGACATCGGCGCTCGTGACCCGGCCGAGGTGGGCATCGCCGTGGTGGCAGAGATGATCGCCGCTCGTCGGCACACCGCTGCAGCCCAACAGGACGCACCCTCCTGAACGGCCGATAGGCTTGGCCGCATGACCAGCCCCGACGCTCCCGCCACCTCGACCGGGGCCCCCGCCCTCGACGACGTGTGGGGCCAGGCCACCGATACCGACTTCGCTCCTGACTGCAGCCCGACCAAGGTGTGCCGGAACGCCCGGGAGTTCACCTTCGATGGCATCGCCGACGACGGCGGTGACCTCGCTGGCTCGTGGCGGCGACTGCTCGAAGCCGAGGGCAAGGCAGCACCCGGTGGTGCGTCCCTTCGAGACCTCGTCCTCGGCACCGGCCCAGCAGACTGACCTCGCCGTCCGCTATGACCGACCAGCCAACGACCGGATCTCCAACCGGGGTGGCAGAGCTGCAGGACATGCTGGCTGGCGAGGGATACCTGGCCGGCCGCGGCCTGGCCACCGCCACCTTCATCGGCTTGCGCCTCGGACGCCCATTGCTGCTGGAAGGCGAGGTCGGCGTCGGTAAGACCGAACTTGCCAAGTGCCTCGCACGACTCACCGGGCGCGAGTTGATACGGCTTCAGTGCTACGAGGGCATCGATACCCACCAGGCCCTCTACGAGTGGGACTACGCGCGCCAGATGCTGCACGTCCGGGCCCTGTCCGAGCGGGAACTGTCCGACGAGACCACGGTCGGAGGCCTGTACCGGTCAGAGTTCCTGCTCGAACGGCCGCTACTCCAGGCCGTACGGTCCGGCGGCAACGCCGTCCTCCTCATCGACGAGATCGACCGGGCCGACGACGAATTCGAAGCCTTCCTTCTCGAGTTGCTGTCGGATTTTCAGGTGACCATCCCCGAGGTTGGGACAGTAGTCGCAGAGCAGCGTCCCCTTGTCGTGCTCACCTCCAACCGAACCCGTGAGCTCCACGATGCGCTCAAGCGCCGCTGCCTGTATCACTGGATCGGCTACCCCTCTCTGGAGGAGGAGTTGGCCATCGTCAAGCTCCGGGCCCCCGACGTCGCCGATCGCCTGGCCGCCCAGGTCGTGGCAGCCGTTCATCGCCTACGGGACATGGACCTCGCAAAGCCGCCAGGAGTGGCCGAGACCCTCGACTGGGTCGACGCTCTCGGCGTGCTGGAAGCCGCTGAGCTCGACCAGGCAACTGCAGCGGACACACTTGGTTCGGTGATCAAGGACCGGGACGATCTCGATTCGGTGACCGGCGACCTGTCTCGCCTGGTCAGCGATGGCTGAGCTCGACGACTCCCCCGTCGGCATCGTCGAACGCCTGGTGGGCTTCGGACACGCGCTTCGTGACGCCGGGCTCCCGGTGGGCTCGGATGACATCCTCGCCTTTTGTGCCGCAACCGCCGAGTTGACCGCGTCGGACCCGCAGGACGTGTATTGGGCCGGGCGGTCGACCCTCGTCCACCGTCGCGACCACATCCCCCTGTACGACGAAATCTTCCGCACCTACCTCCTCGGTCACCCCGCCAGAGCCCCCAAGCCCGACCACCCGGCGGAGCGGCCGACACCCCAGGGGTCGACCGGCACCCTCGAGGTCCCCGACAGCGAACCGGGCGACGAGCAGAGCGACGATCAGCCCCTGGTCCTCGGTCTCCAGGCCTCGGGGGTGGATCTTCAACGGACCAAGCGCTTCTCTTCGTGCACCCCGGAGGAACTGGCTGCCCTGCGCCGGATCATGGCTCGCACCAGGCTCAACCCGCCGCGCCGTCGAACCCGCCGCCGAGCCCCTGACCCTTCCGGCCCGGTGATCGACATCAGGAGGATGGCCCGAGAGGCGATGCGAGCAGTTCCTCCCGCTCCCACCCTGCACCGCCTTACCCGGCGGGAGCGCCCGCGACCCCTGGTCCTCATCTTGGACGTGTCGGGGTCCATGGCCGACCATTCACGCAACCTGCTGCAATTCGCCTATTCCATGCGGCGGGCCGCCCAAAAGGTAGAGGTCTTCTGCTTCGGCACTCGGTTGACCCGGATCACCACCGTGCTGGATCGGCGCAACCCCGACGATGCGATGCGACTCGCCGCCGAACGGGTACTCGACTGGGACGGCGGCACGCGGATCGGCGAGTCGATCGACGCCTTCATTCGGCGGTGGGGTCGACGGGGTATCAGCCGCGGGTCGACAGTGATCATCTGCTCGGATGGCCTCGACCGGGGCAGCCCCGGTGACTTGGCAGACGCCATGGAACGGCTCAGCCGACTGTGCCACCGGATCGTCTGGATGAATCCCCTGGTCGGCGAGAACGCAGGACAGGCCCCGCCCACCCTCGGCATGATGGCCGCCGGCCCCTTCATCGATGTGGTGGTGTCCGGTCACGACATGGCCAGCCTCGAGGCGTTCGCCGACGACCTGGCAGACCTGGGAGGATGAACCGATGAGTAAGTGGAGTGTCTCCCTACAAGCCGAAGGCGATCGGCCGGTAGAACTCGACGAGGTGGTGGCCCTGGCCGATGCCGTGGCCCCCCTGGGCGGTGTTGCATCGGGTGTGGGTGCGATGGCCTATGGGGCCCAGATCGTCGTCGAGGCCGACAACCCCGACGCGGCCGTGGACGCCGCCCTTCCGGCCTTCGCTGACGCAGTCGCGACCGCGGGACTTCCGCCATGGCCCGTGACCCGTGCCGAGGTGATCGGCGAGGACGACCTGGGATTCGACGAGTGATCCGGCTCGGTTCGTTGGCCGGGTATCCCTTCGAGGGGCCGCGGGTCCTCGGTGGGTTTACCCCGCCCCCCGTTGGTGCGGTGTTCGCCATCCTGTACCGAGCCGACCCCCAAGCCCGACCGCACGATTACGCAGTGCTCGACGTCGATCACGCCGATGACCTCACCACGGCCGGGCTACCGTTCGGGCATCCGAGGGCCCGGTGCTGGGAGCGACGGGCCGGCGACAAATGGGGACTCCACATCTGCACCTACGAGGTGCCCGGGGGCCGCACCTCCCACCGCGAACAGATCACGCGAGAACTCATCGCCGTCTACAACCCAGGGTGCGCGCCCCAGCAATATGACCAGGCGTGGGACGACGACTGGATCGGGAGCTACCGGGCACCAACCGCAGGGCCGCTGACCACCCGACGCCGCCTCTCAGGAAGCGATGGTGCCGAGCCGCCAGCCCCCGACGATGTCGGAGACTGACCCCAGCCGGCAACGGACGGTGAGCTAGCCCTCGGGGTGGTAGCCCACCCCTTCGTGCAGCCGACTGCGTCGGGTACCCATCGCGGGGACCGCAGGCACCGGCTCGGCTTCGGGGGCTGGTTCATAGGTAGCCCCGGTGACAATGCCTTCGGCCATGCCGTAGAGCAACGGGAGTGCTCCGGCGATGACGCCACCGGTGTTGTTGATGCGTTCCACCCCGGGGCCGATCACCTCGGCGTCGGATCTGATCTTGGCAACGATCTCCGAACAGTCCTCGAGCAGCCCGGCGATGCGGGTCAGCTGGCCACCCACGATGAACAGGTAGCCGGCCAGACCGGCGATCAACACCGCAATCAGGATGACGGAGAGCACGACGAGCGTTGTCATGAGCGCACCTTGTCGAGAACACGGCCGAGGAACAGGTGGTGTTCCAGGCCTTCGGACAGGACAGCATCGACCCTGGCCGCGGTTTCGGCGATCAGTGCAGTGTCGGCGGTGTTGGCCGCCGCGCGCTCGAGGGTGTCCTTGATGACCTCCACCCGACGCTCGATGGTTCGGACGAGCATGACGAGCATGGTCAGCAGGGCGACCACGGCCACTATGACCACGATCCCTCCGACGATGGCCCCCCACCACAGGCTCTCCTGGGTATCTGTCAGGGCAAGTATCCCCATGTCAACCTCCCAACCGGGCCCGGCCCCGGGCCAACCCGGCGACGATGGCCTCAGCCGATTCGATGGTGGTGTTCAGTTCGCTGAGGGCAGCAGTGTTGGTGACTGCTTCCTCCAGTGCTGCGTTGATGGCGACTGCCCGGTTCCCGATCGATCGGGCGAGCAGGAGAATGGGCACAACAAGGGCGACCACGGCCACCACGACCACGATCCCGATGACGTATCCGATGGTCCATCCGGTGGTGGACTCGGCCAAGAGCATCATCTCAGTTCCCCCCTTCAGATCGATTCACAGAAATCTCGGACCGGCTGCAAGCTCGCATTGACCGAGGGCAGCACCGTGGGCACCGTCGAGGTTCGATCGGCGACGACCTGGACCCCTCCGGTGAGCGCTTCGAGGGTCGCGTCGACCGACCGCAGGTGCATGACCACCCTGAAGAGGCCGAGGGCGGCCGCCACGATGATCAAACCAGCGATGACAACGGTCACCCATGCAACAAGTGGCATCAGGACCTCCTACCCCAACAGCTTTCCGACCGAACCGGCGTAGCGAACTGCGCCGTCGGCAACCTCGGTGATCGTCTGATCGGTGGTGGCCAGCAGCTCAGGCGCCGCGTCGACCTCCCCGATCAGGCCCACTCCCCCGGCCAGGATCTCGTCGCTGGCCTTACGGATCCGCTCCAAGGCGGCAAGCACCCGGTTGAGCAGAGCTACCGCGATCGGGACCACCGCTAGGAGCAGGATCAGATTTCCGATCCACCACAACATGACAGCCTCCTCAGACGAACTCGGGTCGGTACGGCAGGAAGAACCTGCGGAACAATCGGGTCAGGGCCATGCGGGCCGCCCGCAAGCCGATGGCCAGACCGCTGGCCGCCTTGACCTGGGCGACCTGGTTGGGATCCCGGCCCTCCGCAATGGCCGTCAGCCGGTTCTGGACGTTCGCTGCGAAGTCGTCGAGCAACACCGAGGTGATGTCGCTCACCAGACCTCGCCCGTACTGGGCTGCGGCGCCACTGATCTGCAGGTCCATGGTGACATCCACCCGGGTCCCGGACCCAGCGCTGGTCAGCGCTGCCGTCAGGGCAAGCGCGGCCTGACCCCGCCCCTTCTTGTCCGCCCCGCTGGCGTCAACGGCGATGGTCCGGCTGGCCTCGTTGCGTTCGGCGATCTTGGCCTGACCGTCGAAGTCGAGTTTCACGGGGCCGAGGCCGATGGCCACCGTGCCGCCGTAGTGGTCGTCTCCCAGTTCGTCGGTCAGCTCCGTACCAGGAAGGCAGGCAGCAACTTGGGGGATGTCCCCGAAGAATGCCCACACCGTCTCGATCGGCTGGCTGACCTCGAACTCGTTCTTGATCTCCATCAGGTCACTCCCTGAGCAGTTGCATAAGCGGCCCGGCAACCCGGGCAGCAGAAGTAGAACGTCTCGCCACCGACCTCGAGTCGGTGGCTGTCGGCCGTGACGTTCACCGTCATGCCGCAGATCGGATCGACGGCGGTGACGACGAGTGCGGCGGGGCTGTCGACCCCTCCAAGCACACCCGCAGCCCGGAGCTGAACCAACTCGGCCAGGATGGCCACTGCGACCTCTTTGTGAGTCGTCCGACCCAGGTCGAGTCCGGCAGGGGCCCGAAGCACGGCTAGGGCGTCCTCTTCGATTCCCTGCCCGACCAGGAATTGTCGGACCGCATCTCCACGACGGTGCGAAGCGACCAGGCCGAGGTACCCGGGCCTGGCCTTGAGGGCCCCCATCAACACGTCCTCGTCGCCGTGTCCTTGGGTGGCAACCACCACAGCCGACCGCTCGGTGATCATGCCCTCGCCGAACGAGGGGCCCGCCACCTGCTCGACGTGCCAGTCGAGTTGCTCGGCCAGCACGGCCAGGGTGGCCGCCATCGGTGTGTCACCGACGATCACCAGATGTGGGTTGGACATCACAGGCTCCAGATAGATCTGCAGTGCGCCATCGCTCTGGCAGGACATCGCCACGGCAGCCGTTCCCTGCGGCAAGTCGCCGAAGCGCTCGCTATCGCCCAGGACTAGCAGACGCGGCGTTCCCGCTTCGAGGGTGGCGATGGCCTCGCGGATGAACACCGGTTCGGCGCACGCCCCTCCGATCCAGCCATGGATCTCTCCGCTGGCGGTATAGATCGCCCGTGAACCCTGCTGCCCCGACGACGGCCCTTCACGCCACACGACGGTGGCCAGGACGAAGGCTTCACCGAGCCGGGCGAGTTCGACCGCGCGTTCGAGGACACCCCATCCCTCGATCGCGCGGCTGGGTGTCACGATCCGGTCCTGACCGGGGGTGCCCCTGACACATCCTGGCCGGTGGTGATGGCCTGGTACACCCGGTCGGGCAGCAGCGGCATGTCGACGTTGCGAACTCCATGGCCCTTCAGGGCGTCCATGACTGCGTTCACGAATGCGGCCGGGCCCCCGACAGTGGCGCACTCGCCGATTCCCTTGGCCCCGATGGGGTGGTGGGGACAGGGAGTCACGACCTCGTGCAGTTCGAAGCCCGGTGTCTCCCACGCGGTGGGCAGCAGGTAGTCCATGTAGTTGGAGCCCACGCAGTTGCCGTCCTCATCGAAGGTGATGAACTGCATGTTCGCCATGGCGTAGGCCTCGGTGAGACCGCCCATGATCTGCCCTTCGACGATCATGGGGTTGATCCGCACCCCGCAGTCGTCCACGGCAACCACCCGGAGCACATCCCACACCCCCGTCTCGGGGTCCACCTCGACGGTCGCGATGTAGCAGGCAAACGGCCAGGTCAGGTTCGGTGGGTCGTAATAGGCGTTGTTCTCTAGACCCGGCTCCATGCCGTCGGGGACGTTGCTGTAGGCGGCCATCGCACATTCCTGGATGGTCACCCCCCGATCAGGAGCTCCCCGGACGTGGAACCGGCCGAGCTCCCACTCGACGTCCTCCTCGGACACCTCGAGCAGGTGTGCCGCGATCTTGCGGGCCTTGGCACGGATCTTGCGGGACACCATGGCCACCGCAGCACCAGCCACCGGCGTACTCCGCGAGGCGTAGGTGCCCATGCCGAACGGTGCCGTGTCGGTGTCACCCTCTTCCACGACGATGTCCTCGGCCGGAATCCCCAGCTCGTGAGCCACGATCTGGGCCCATGTGGTCTCGTGCCCCTGCCCCTGGGTCTTGGCCCCGGTCCGCAGGATGGCCTTCCCGGTCATGTGCACCCGCAACTCGGCCGAGTCGAACATCTTGATACCGATGATGTCGTACTCACGACTGTTGCCCGCCCCCAGCGGCTCGGTCATCGTCGAGATGCCGATGCCGAGCAGGCGGCCGCGTTTGGCTGCCTCTTCCTTCTGGGCCAAGAAGTCCTGGTAGCCGATGGCCTCGAGCCCGATATCGAGACATTTCTCGTACTGCCCCGAGTCAGTGAGGAACCCGAACGGTGTGCGATGGGGGAAGTCGTCGTCACGCACCAAGTTGCGGCGACGGAACTCTGCCTGGTCCATCCCGAGGTCGTCGGCTGCGGCCTGGATCATCCGTTCCTGGAAGAACATGGCCTCGGTGACCCGGAACGAGCACCGATAGGCCACCCCACCCGGGGCCTTGTTCGTGTACACACCTCGGGCCGTCAGATGGGCGTTCGGGATGTCGTAGCAGGCGAAGGCCGAATGCATCAGGCCGATTTTGAACTTGCTGGGCTGCGCATCGGAGAAGAAGGCCCCGTGATCGGAGTCGGTGTGCATCCGCACGCCGAGGATCTTCCCGTCGTTGCGCAGTGCCATCTGCCCAGTCAGGTAGACATCACGGCCGAACCCGGTGGAGATCAGGTTGCCGCTCTTGTCTTCGATCCACTTCACGGGCCGTTCCAGCAGGATCGACGCAAGGATCGACGCCACGTACCCGGGGTAGACGGGAACCTTGTTGCCGAAACCGCCGCCGAGGTCAGGCGCGATGATCCTGATCATGTGCTCGGGCAACTCGGCGACCAGGGCCACCGCAGCACGGATGATGTGGGGGGCCTGGGTGGTCATGTAGACGGTCAGCTTGGATGTCGCCCGATCGAAGTCGGCGATCGACCCGCACGCCTCGATCGGTGACGGATGAGAGCGCGGATAGTGGAGGGAGATCTCCGAGACGACGTCGGCTTCGGCGAACGCCCGGTCGGTGCCGTCGCGGTCGCCAACCTCCCAATCGAACACCACGTTGTCGGTCTGGTTGATCTTGTCGTCCCGAATCAGGGGGGCGTCAGCGGCCATGGCCTGTTCGGGGTTGACGATCGGGGGCAGGGGCTCGTAATCGACGACGATGGCCTCGCAGCCATCCTTGGCGATATAGGGGTCGTCGGCGATGACGCAGGCCACCTCTTGGCCCTGGAAGCGCACCTTGTCGGTGGCCAGCACGGCCTGGGTGTCGTAGGACAGGGTGGGCATCCACGCCAGGTTGCGGGCCGCCATCATCTCGCCCGTCAAGACCAACCGAACACCGGGGATGGCCCAGGCACCGCTCACATCGATGCTCTTGATACGGGCGTGGGCAAGGGGGCTGCGCAGGATCTCCATGTGCAGCATCCCGGGCAGCACCACGTCGTCGACGTAGTTGCCCTTACCCCGGATGAAGCGGTTGTCCTCGACCCGGCGGCGACTCGCCCCCAGACCGCCGATCTTGATCTCGTCGAGACTCATCTCAGCCCTCCTCTCCGGTGGCACCGGCTTCGGCGGCCTCGCCGCCCCGCATCTTCTCTGCAGCCCACAAGACGGCCTTGACGATGTTCTGGTAGCCCGTGCAGCGGCAGAGGTTGCCGGCCAGAGCCCAGCGCACCTCGTCCTCGGTGGGGTTGGGGTTCTCATCGAGAAGAGCCTTGGCGCTCATCATCATCCCTGGCGTGCAGAAACCGCACTGGAGCCCGTGTTCGTCCTTGAACCCCTCCTGGATGGGATGGAGTTCGCTGGCGGTGGCAAGACCCTCCACCGTGGTCACCTCGTGGCCGTTGGCCTGGACGGCGAACATGGTGCAGCTCTTGATGGGCTGCCCATCGAACAGCACCGTGCAGGCGCCGCAGTTGGTGGTGTCACAACCGGTGTGGGTCCCCGTCAAGCGGAAGCCGCTGCGCAGCAGATGGGCCAGGAGCAGGCGGGGTTCGACATTGGCCGCCCGTCGCTCTCCGTTCACCGTCAACTCGACGGTTCTCACCGGCACGTCGTCAGCGGCGCTGGTGGGGATCTCCTCGAACAGACTTGACATGTCAGGCCGCCTTGGTGGTTGAGCGATCGATCTGGGCCAGGATCCGTCGGACGAAAGTGCCGACCACGTGACGCTTGTAGTCGGCGCTTCCCCGATGGTCCGATCGGGGCTGCGCAGCCCCCGAGGCGAGCTGTGCCGCCTGCTCGACTGCGTCGGGATCCAGCGAGCTGCCAACGAGGGCGGCTGCCGCTTCGGAGGCGTTGATGGTCGCGGCGCCGACCCCGGTGAGGCCGATGCCGGCCCGGGTAACCGTCCCCCCTGACCGTTCGAGGGCGATGGCCACCCCGGCTGTTGCGAAGTCGCCGACCCGCCGTTCGAGCTTCAGGTACCCACCGGCCCTCGTGCCCTGCGCAGCGGGGATGACCGCCTCCACCGCGATCTCATCGGCGGCCAGCAGGGTTTGGAAGGGTCCGGACACGAAATCATGGATCGAGATGCTGCGTCGCCCGCCTGGGCCTTGGGCGACGATCGACCCGTCGAGGGCAACCATCACCGACGCCCAGTCACCCTGCGGGTCGGCGTGACAGACCGAGCCGACGAACGTCCCCCTGGTCCTCACGATCGGATCGGCGACGAGGGGGGCAGCAGCGGCCACCGTCGGCTGGTGATCACCGAGGGTGGTGGACTTCTCGAGATCGACGTGCCGACACAGCGCCCCGATCCGATAGGAGCCGTCGGGTTCTGCCCGGTGATAGTTCAGGCCGGGAATGTTGTTGATGTCGACGAGGGTCGCCGGCGAGGCGAACCTGAGCTTCATCATGGGGATCAGGCTCTGACCACCGGCCAGGACCTTGGCGTCCTCGTGGGTACCGAGGAGGCTGATGGCTTCTTCGAGGCTGGTCGGTGCCTCGTAACGGAACCGGGATGGGTACACGT
>JAYPWI010000042.1:0-25471 GCA_038135065.1 Acidimicrobiales bacterium | reverse complement strand
CCCCCCCCCCACCACAAGCGGGGCCGGTGGGGCAACGCCCGGGGGGGTCGGGTGGGAATCGAACCCACGACCGAGCGATTATGAGTCGCCTGCTCTGACCACTGAGCTACCGGCCCGATGGTCCCGACACTACGGCACGGCCGGTCCGGGCTATGGGTTCGCAGGGAACCCCGCTCTGAGGTTCTTTCCCAGGGCGGGCCGTTGCTATCCTCACCCTTCGCAACCCGCTGCGGCGGGTCGACTCCTTCCGGGGTAGCTCAGTTGGCAGAGCAGCGGACTGTTAATCCGTTTGTCGTGGGTTCGAGCCCCACCCCCGGAGCCCTACCACCTGACAAGCGACCTACCTACCGCCTCACCCGTCGGCGTCGAGGAAGTCCCGCAAGCTCCGGCTTCGATCCGGGTGGCGCAGCTTGGCCAGCGTCTTGGCCTCGATCTGGCGGATCCGTTCCCGGGTGACCCCGAGCGTCCGCCCGACCTCCTCCAGGGTCTTCGGTGGACCGTCCTCCAGACCGAACCTCATCCGGACCACTTCCCGCTCGCGTTCGTTCAGCTCGCCGAGCACCTTGCGGACCTCGGCCACCAACATCTTGGTGGCCGCAACATCCGCTGGCGCCATGGCATCGTCATCGCTGATCCGATCGGACAGGGTGGTCTCGTCCTCGTCGTTCCTGCTGGCGTCGAGTGATACGGGCTCCCGAGCCATGTCGCGGAGCTCTCTCAGCCGACCGATCGGCAGGTCCATGACGGCGGCCACCTCGGCCAGGGTCGGTTCCCGCCCCAGTTCCTGGACCAGTTCCCGCTCCACACGACCGATCCGGTTCACCTGATCGACGAGGTGGCCGGGCAGCCGAATGGTGCGCGGCTGCTCGGCGGCCGAGCGCGAGATGGCCTGACGGATCCACCAGGTGGCGTAGGTCGAGAACTTGAAACCTCGGGTCGGATCGAACTTCTCGACCGCACGCATCAACCCGAAGTTGCCGTCCTGCACGAGATCCAGCAGATCAGTCCCCTGACGGGTGTACCGCTTGGCGATCGACACCACCAGGCGGAGGTTCGCGCTCGTCAGATGATCGAAGGCGATCTGACCATCTGCCGCAGCCTGCCGAATCGCTCGCCGTTGCTCGGCCGACACGATCGGGCAGCTGTCCGGGGCATCGAGCTCGGCCAGTTGTTTTTGGGCTCGCAGCCCATCCTGCACCCGCAGCGCCAGCTCGACCTCCTCCTCGGCAGACAACAGGTCCACCGACCCGATGTCACGGAGATAGAGACGCACTGCGTCGGGGTCGCCGCCTGACCCGGTGCGCTTGGCCCGGCGACGCCGACGGGACGCCGCCATGCGATCGCTCACCGTTGCAGGCTCGACCACTACGCCGCATCCTCGCCGGGGAACGGATGGGTGCGCAGCCACTCGACAAGGGCGACGACAGCGGCCGGACGGGTGACCTCGACATGCATCTCTTCCTGACGCAGCGCAAGCCACTGATCGAGCGGACCCCACTGACGAAGACGCTCGAGGTCTCCTGCTGCGTCGTGCAACATCTCGGTTCGCCACCGGGCTACTACCCGATCCAGGGCCCGCGACACGAGCTCCACCGGATCAGCATCGAGCTCCTCCACAGTGAGCATCCTCAGCAGCGAGGCAACCCCCGGGTCGAGACCATCCAAACCACTTCGCCAATCGGCAGCTGGGTCCACCGCTGCATCACCGCCTGACACCACATCGAATGCGGCGATGGTCGTGGGGTGGGTGAACATGACCGACACCATCAGCGGGGCCACGTCCTGCGGGTGCTGCACCAGCGCCCTGAGCACGTTGACCTCAGCCACCGGCGGGGCGATGGACCGCGGCCGTGCCGGGTAGCCCTCGTCGTCGATCGGCTCCTGCAGGTCGCGGTAGAAGGGATCATCGGGATCAGGAGGGGGTGGCTCGTCGCGTGGCGTGGCCGCTCGGCGAGGCGGGTTGGCCACCAACGCCCGCATCTGGCTGACGTCGACACGACAGGTGCCAGCAACCTCCACCAGGTACTGATCACGGACCAGTTCGTTCGGGTGCTCGGCGATCACCGAGGCTGCCGACTCGGCCGCCCGGGCTCGGCCCTCCGGACGGTCGAGCTGCGCCCCGTCGAGCACCCGCCGAATGCGGTAGTCCAGGAAAGGCCGTGCGCCGTCGAGCGCCGCACGCAGGGCCTCCGGATCGCGCTCGGCCAGTTCTCCGGGGTCTGCCCCATCGGGCATGTCGGCAACGAACACCTCGATGTCGTGGCTGCGCTCCCAACTGTAGAAACGGTCGGCGGCCGCCCGACCGGCCCCGTCGGCGTCGAAGGCCAACACCAGCTTGTTCGCGAACCTGGTCATCAGCTTCACGTGGTCGTCGGTCAGCGCCGTGCCACAGGTCGCCACCGCCTGGGTGACCCCCGCCCGATGACAGCCGATGACGTCGGTGTAGCCCTCGCACACCACGACCCGCCCAGCGTCCACGATCGACTTCTTGGCCCAGTTCAGGGCGTAGAGCACCTTGCTCTTGTCGTAGATGCCGTTGGCCGCCGAGTTCTTGTACTTCGGCTGTTGCCCGTCGGGCAGCATGCGGCCACCGAAGGCGATGGCCGATCCGTTCGGGTCGTGGATGGGAAACATCAGACGGTCCCGAAAAAAGTCCGTCGGGCGGCCGCGCGAGTTCTCGAACGCCAACCCCGCAGCGGCCAGCTGGGCCATCGGCGCCTTCAGGTAACGGCTGAGCTCGTCCCACCCCGCCGGCGCATAGCCGAGCCTGAACCGCTCCACTGTCTCGCGGTCGTAGCCGCGACCTCGTAGGTAGGCCCGCGCCTTTCCGGCATCAGGCGATTCCAGCAGGCGCTGGTGGTAGAAGACGGCGGCCCGCTCGACGAGATCGCTCAACTCGGTTCGCTCACGCCGCCGTCGGCCGTCCCCCTCGTTGGTGTATCGGAGCGGGATGCCCGCCTTGTCAGCCAAGCGCTCGACCGCGCCGACGAAGTCGAGTTGCTCCATTGCTCGCACGAAGCTGATCGCGTCGCCGTTCTCCTGACATCCGAAGCAGTAGTAGAAGCCGTCGTCCGGACTCACGCTGAACGACGGCGTCTTCTCGTTGTGGAACGGGCACAGTCCCACGAACCGCCGCCCGACCTTGCGCAGGGCCACGTACTGGCTGATCACGCCGGTGATGTCGGTCTCTTCCTTGACCCTCTGGACGTCGTCGTCGTGGATTCCCATACCCGGTCCGAAAATTAGCCCGTCGACTCCGTCGAGAGGTCCCGAGTTCCCCAAGGGAGCGCATCGAGGTGGACCACCCTGCTACTCCGTGGCCACATCGGCTCGGACCAGGGCCTGGGCAGCCGCCATCCGGGCAACGGGCACCCGGTACGGCGAACAGGACACGTAGTCGACCCCGGCGCCCAGCAGGAACTCGATGCTCACCGGGTCACCCCCGTGCTCGCCACACACACCGAGCTTCAGTTCCGCCTTGGCGGCGCGACCCCGGGCCGCAGCCACCTGCACCAACTCCCCCACCCCGTCCCGATCGAGCTGCTCGAAGGGATTGGCCTCGAGGAGACCCTGGCCCAGGTACAGCGACATGATCCGACTCTCGACGTCGTCACGGCTGAACCCGAAGGTGAGCTGGGTCAGGTCATTGGTGCCGAAGCTCAGGAAGTCGGCGTGGGCGGCCAGAGCACCGGCCTGCATGGCCGCCCGCGGCGTTTCGATCATGGTGCCGACCAGGACCTCCACCCCACCGAGGTCCGTCTGATCCAACACATCGGTCACCCACGACCGGGCCCCGGCCAGTTCGGGGGCGCTGACCGTCAAGGGGATCATGACCTCCACCCGTGGGTCTCCCCCAGCTGCGACGCGCTCTGCAACAGCCTCCACCAGGGCGGTGACCTGCATGGCGTACAAGCCGGGCTTGAGGTACCCCAGGCGCACCCCCCGGGTGCCGATCATGGGGTTGGTTTCCCGCCACTGGAGGGCGGCGGCCAGCAGCCGCTGACCCTCGTCGTCGAGGTCACCCCGGGCCTCGGCTGCGATCAGCTCGTCGAGGTCGGGAAGGAACTCGTGCAGGGGTGGGTCCAGCAGGCGAACCGTGACGGGCAGACCGTCCATCGCGGTCAGCACCTCGACGAAGTCGTCCCGCTGGGCCATCCGGAGACGATTCATGGCCATCTTCTCCCGGGCAGGCGTGTCCGCCAGGATCATCTGCCGCACGATGGGAAGGCGGTCCTCACCCAGGAACATGTGCTCGGTGCGGCACAGCCCGATGCCCTCGGCCCCGAAACGCCGGGCGGTGGCCGCATCGGGACCGGTGTCTGCATTGGCTCGGACACCCAGCCGCTCACCCCGCACTTCGTCGGCCCATCCGAGCACCTCGTCGAACTCGGGCGGAGGGTCGACGCTGCGGACCTCGAGGGCACCGAGCACCACGGCCCCAGACGAGCCGTCGATGGAGATCACGTCCCCCTCCGATACCCGTTGGTCGCCGACCGCGAACCATCCCGGACCCAGTTCGACGGCCTCGGCGCCGCACACGGCGGGCAGACCCCAGCCTCGGGCGACCACGGCGGCATGACTGGCCAGCCCGCCCCGGGTAGTGAGGATGCCGACTGCGGCCGCCATCCCGTGCACGTCCTCCGGTGAAGTCTCCTCCTTGACCAGGATGGCGGGAGCTCCCGCATCCTTCGCAGCGATGGCCGCCTCGGCACTGAACACCACCGGCCCCACCGCTGCACCAGGCGAGGCTCCGAGGCCTACGGCCAGGGCGACCCGCTCGCCCCCATCGAACGAGGGGTGGAGCACCTCCTCGAGGTGTCGCGCTTCGATGCGCAGCAGGGCCTGCTGCCGGGTCAAGGGGTGGGCGGGGTCGAGGGCCATGTCGCGGGCCACCCGCAGGGCCGCCGGGCCACTGCGCGACCGGTCCACTCCGGCTCGGAGGAACCAGAGGTGACCCTCGTCGACGGTGAACTCCACGGCGGCCATGTCGCCCAGCCGGTCCTCGAGCGCCCCGAGGGCGGCCGTCACGGCAGTGGCCACCCCGGGCATCTGCTCGATCAGCTCTGCCATGGCCTGGGTCGGTGTGGTGCCGCCCAGCACGTCGTTGCCCTGCGCATCTGCTCGGAAGCGGACAGCGGGCAAGGGTTCACCACTGTGGGGGTCGCGGGACCAACCGACACCGGTTCCACCATCGGTACCGAGCCCGTTGGCCTGGGCCTGCACCACGACCCAGGCGTCGTCTCCGGCCCCAGCTGAACCCAAAGCCGCCGCGGTCTGCCCGACCACCGCGCCGACGAGGTCAACTGGGTCAGCGGGAAGGTCGACCCCCAGCTCGGCTGCCGTCTCGACAAAGCGCTGCACGACATAGCCCAACAGATCGGACGGCAGCGCGGCGAGGGTGGCCACCCCGCCCAGGTCGAGTGCCCTCCCCACGACCGCCTCGAAGTGGCCTGCCTGCTCGGCGGTAGCGGCCGACAGGGCACGGGTGACTGCGGGGATCATGGCGCACGCCGCCCTGAGGTCACGATGAGCGGCCGCTCCCGGTGGCGGGACGGGCCCGAGGTTCAGCACGGCGGGCACTGGGTGGCGCAGGGGTCCTGCCGAGCTCGTCCGCACCGACACCAGGAGCGGATCGGCGGCCGCGTCGAAGGTCCGGGCTGTTGCCGCTGACAACTCCTGCAAGCCACGGTCGAGCCGCGCTCGCAACTCGGCCGGAGCGGCATCGGCCCCGCCAGCCACCGCGAACCACGGCGGAACATCCAGTCCCAGGTCGGCCAGCATCACCAGCCCGTCGATGGTGGAGCCGAAGCGGCGCTCGTCGCCTGCTCGCGTCGCGTCGGCCACATCGGCGGACGTCACCACTTCGAGGGCCATGGCGGCTCCCCCCTTCCCCAACGACCTCGATGGTAGAGGCCGCGCTGTAGGGTTCCGCCATGTCCCGCTCGGCATCGGACCACCGGAGTTCCCTGGCCGACGGACGGGCCGTGTACCTCGACGGCGAGGTGATCGACGTTGGCCGCCATCCCCTCTTCGCGGGGATCGTGGACACCATCGGCGACCTTGTCGAGATCGGTGGACAACCCGACCTGCGTCGCTGCCTCCCCGGGTCGCAACACGACGCTGCCATGTGGTGGCACACCCCCCGCACCCGCGACGACCTGGCAGACAGGCGCCGGGCCAGCGAACGCCTCGCCGAGCGCACCTGCGGGTTCGTGGGACGCGGCCCCGACCACGTCGCCTCGTTCTTCGCCGGGTTCGCCGGTGACCCGTCGGTGTTCGGTGAGCGGGCCGGTGTGGCCTGTGACCTGTGGCGAGAGGCCGCCCAGCGCGACCTGTACGTGAGCTACGTGATCATCCCACCGTCCATCGACCGCTCGCGCCGGGCCGAGGGAGGCCCGGTCACCCAAGTCCGAGTCGTCGACCAGGACGCAGAGGGGATGGTCGTCGACGGTGACCTCATCCTGGGCACCGGCACCGCGGTCTCCGATTGGCTGTTCGTCAGCTGTATCCCGCCCCTGGCCGAGGGCATGGACGACCATGCCCTGTCCTTCGTGGTGCCCGTCGCCACCGACGGTCTTCGTCTGCACTGCCGCAATCCCTACGGCGCCCAGACCTCCGTCTTCGACGCTCCCCTGTCCACCCGCTTCGACGAAACCGACGGCTTGGTGGTGTTCGACAACGTCAGGGTGCCGTGGGAGCAGGTCCTGATCGTCGGGGACAGGGCAGCGACCGCGGCCCAGTTCCACCACACCTCGGCCCACACACTGGGCAACCTCCAGGCCCAGATCCGACTGGCCGTGAAGCTGCGGTTCATGCTGGGGCTCGCCCATCGGATCATCGACGTGTCCGGGGCCCGGGACAGCGCAGGCGCCCTGGCCGATCTGGCCGAACTCGGGGCGCTGACCGCTGGGGTCGAAGCCCATGTGCTGGCCGCTGAATACGGAGCCCAGCCCGATGCGGCCGGGGTGATGGTGCCCGACAAGCGGTACCTCTACGCCGCGATGTCGCGGCAGGCGGAGATCTACCCGAGGGCCCTGCACCTGCTGAGATCTCTCACCTCCAGCCAGTTGATCGACCTCCCCTCGTCGGTGGCCGCCATCGACCACCCCGACCTGGTCCGCCACGGATCGTCGCCGGAGATCAGCGCAGAAGAACGGGTGAAGCTCTACCGCCTGGCCTGGGACGTGGTCGGGTCGGAGTTCGCAGCGCGGCACCACCAGTACGAGATGTTCTATGCGGGGGCGCCCACCGTCTCGGCCGCCCATCTGCGCCGCACCTGGCGCTTCGAGGAGGCCACTGCACTGCTGGACCAGGCTATGGGCGGCTGGGACCGCTCGACCCCCCTACCAGGCAGCTGAGTTCGGGTCAGGCGGGGGTGAGGCTGAGCGCCCGGATCTCGCCGAACTCCCGATCCACCTTGCGCCACGATCGGGCCAGGTCGTCGGACACGTATACCTGCCCGAACACCGACGAGGCCACGATGGTCTCGGGGAGGTCGGGGTGGGTGGCCAGCCAGTACATGGTGGAGTTCGGGGTCACGGGCAAGGCTTCCCTCCGCCACGTCGCCCCGCCGTCTTCGCTGATCTCCAGGGCCCCGACCCCGCCGGGGATGTAGTCCCCGACGCACACGATGATGGTGTCCTGTCCGTGGCCCGACGCCGAGGGGATGACCCTGACGCAGCGGCAGTAGGCAAACTCGAACTTTGAGCCCTCGAAGCCACCGAACTCGTGCCAGTCCCACGACCCACCGTCGTCGGCGGAGCGACCCAGCCCGAAGGGTGAGGTGACCAGCAGCTCGGTCCCCTCGTCGGTGTCGCGCAGGGTGAACCCGTGGACGTCGTTGTAGAACTCGGACTGACCGAGCTCCCCCAGCGAAGCCCAGGTGGCCCCCCGATCGTCTGAGCGATGCAGACCATCCACCTCGACCGACGCCCACACCCGGTCGGCGTTGTGGGGGTCGACGACGATGTTGGTGGTGCGGGGCACCCCGATGGGACAGGTCGGCGAGATCGAGGTGTTCAACTGCTCGAACGTGTCGCCTCCGTCGGAGGAGCAGGCCACCCCGGGACGGATCCCGACGTACACCCGGTCCGCGTCGTGGGGGTCGAGACCGATCGACCAGATGTCCGTCTCGAATCCCTCGGCCACCGGGAGCCAGTTGCCCCCGTTGTCCTCGGAGCGGAACAACCCATGGCGGTCGAGCGAGGCCCAGATCACCCCGTCCTGGTGCGGGCTCACCGCCAGGGCACGGACGTTGCCCTCCGGTTCGGGGCCCCTGAAGATGTGACGCCACTTCTGACCCGAGTTGTAGCTCACCCACAACCCGGCGCCCACGGTGCCCACACCGATCACGTACTCGCTCATCGTCTCCCCTTCCCCTGGCGTGATCGTACTTTCCCGACGCTTGGCCCGCCGCTACAGATCCGGTCAGCCCACTACGATCGTCTGCAGCGGGGCTGCGTGTGGACCGCAGGCGTGGCGAGCGACGACCGGGGGTTCGATGGCGATCCAGCGTGGAGCACACAGATCACCAGGTCCCGGCTACCTGGGCGTCGTCGCTCAGGACCCCACCCCACCACCGGCCGCCCTGGTCGCCCAGAGCTACGACTGGATCGACGCCGACCGGGTCGATGTGCAGCGGTATGTGTCCCAGCAATTCCTCGAACTCGAGAACGAGCGCCTATGGCCCACCGTCTGGCAGATGGCCTGTCGACTCGAGCACATTCCCGATGTCGGCGACCATCTGGTCTACGAGGTCGGGGACATGTCCTGGGTGGTGGTCCGTTGTGCCGCCGAGGGTCCGGGTGCGGTGCGGGCCTTCGCCAACTCGTGCCTCCACCGCGGCACCACCCTGGTCGACGGTGGCGACCACACCCAGTCCGGCACCTTCCACGGTTCGTTCTTCAAGTGCCCCTTCCATGGCTTTGCCTGGAACCATGACGGATCGTTCCGCGGCATGCCCGCCTCCTGGGATTTCCCCCACGTGGCCCAAGGCGACCTGTGCCTACCCGAAGCCCAGGTCGCGGTGTGGGGCGGCTTCGTCATGATCAACCCCGACCCAGACGCCGATGCGTTCGCCGCATTCGCAGGCCCTCTCGACGAGCACTTCGCTCCGTACCCGCTCGACGACCGCTATGTGGCCCACCACGCCTGCCAGGTGGTCGACGCCAACTGGAAGGTCACCCAGGAAGCCTTCCTCGAGGGCTATCACATCTCCACCACCCACCAGCACACCCTGCGCTTCGCCAACGACTTCGAGTGCATGTACGACGTGTTCGGTCCCAACCTGAGCCGCCTCGTCCAGCCCATGGCGCTACCGGCCACTCACCTGATCGGGCAGGTGAGCGACAGCGAGATGGCCAGCATCATCCAGAAGATGCTGCCCAAGATCGACCGCCGCGATGTGCCCGACGACGTCGTGGCTCGGCCGTGGCTGGCCGAACGGTTCCGCGCCTCACTCGAACGCCAATGGCAGACCACCCTGCCCGAGGCATCCGAAGCGGCCCTGCTCGACAGCATCCAATACCTGGTCTTCCCCAACTTCGCTCCGTGGGGTGGCTATGCCCTCCCCATCGTGTACCGCTTCCGCCCCTGGGAGAACGATCCCCACCGGTGCCTGATGGAGGTGTGGCTCATCCACCCCCGCCCCGACGACGGTTCGTGGCAGACGGCCACCCCCCACTGGCTGGAACCAGGCGAGTCGTGGACCCATGCCCCCGGCTTCGAGGCCCTGGGGATGGTCATCGATCAGGACATGGACAACCTGCCCCGGGTGCAGCGGGGGTTGCGGGCCGCCCGGCACGACCACATCGTGCTGAGCGACTACCAGGAGATCAGGATCCGCCACTTCCACCGTCGCCTCGACGAGGTGTTGGGCATCGGCTGAGAAGGGCTATAGGGCCAGGGCACCGGCCAGGTGCTCGACCAAGCCGTCGATGGGCACCCTGACCTGCTCCATGGAGTCACGCTCGCGAACGGTGACCGCACGGTCCTCGAGCGAATCGAAGTCGACGGTCACGCACAGCGGGGTGCCGATCTCGTCCTGGCGGCGGTAGCGGCGCCCGATGGCCTGGGTGATGTCGTAGTCGACCATCCAATGGGGTTGGACCAGACCCAGCACCTCCTCGGCCACGGGCAGCAGTTCCTCTTTCTTCGATAGCGGCAGCACGGCCACCTTGTAGGGGGCGAGCCGGGGATGGAGGCGCAGCACGGTGCGGGTGTCGTCATTGACCTGCTCCTCGGCGTACGCGGCCATCAGGAAGGCCATCATCGACCGGGTCGCCCCTGCCGCAGGCTCGATGACATGGGGCACGTACCGCTCCCCGGAACCCTGGTCGAAGTACTCGAGCTTCTGACCCGAGTGCTCGGCGTGCTGGGTGAGATCGAAGTCTCCCCGGTTGGCGATGCCCTCGAGCTCGCCCCACCCCCAGGGGAACAGGAACTCCACGTCGGAGGTTCCCGAGCTGTAGTGGCTGAGCTCGTCGGCGTCGTGGGCCCGCAGACGGAGCAGGCCTTCGGGAATGCCGAGCCCCCGGTACCACCCGTAGCGCTCCTGCATCCAGTACTCGTACCACTGGGTCGCCTCGCCGGGGGGCACGAAGAACTCGAGTTCCATCTGCTCGAACTCCCGGGTGCGGAACACGAAGTTGCCGGGGGTGATCTCGTTGCGGAACGACTTGCCCACCTGGGCGATGCCGAAGGGAGGCCGTTTACGGCTGGTCTCGAGGATGTTCTTGAAGTTGATGAACATGCCCTGAGCCGTCTCCGGGCGCAGGTACACCTCGGCCCCCGCCCCCTCGATGGGACCGGCATGGGTCTTGAACATGAGGTTGAAGGCTCGGGCCTCGGTAAAGGTTCCCCGCTTGCCGCAGGTCGGGCACTGCTCGGGGTCCTCGAGTTGGTCTTCGCGATGCCGGGTCTTGCAGTTCGTGCAGTCGACGAGGGGATCGGTGAAGTTGGCCAGGTGCCCCGAGGCTTCCCACACCTGGGGCGGGCTGAGGATGGCCGCATCGAGTCCGACCACGTCGGTGCGGAGTTGCACCATGGACCGCCACCACGCGTCCTTGACGTTGCGCAGCAGCAGAACGCCGAGGGGCCCGTAGTCGTAGGTGGACCGGAACCCACCGTAGATCTCGGCCGACGGGAAGACGAAGCCCCGCCGCTTGCAAAGGTTCACCACCTTGTCGAACAGGGTCGGATCGGGCGCAGGGTCGGCTCGGGGAGCTGAGGGGGAGGGATCAGCCATGACCGACGAGGGTATCTGCCGCACTACGCTGGTCCCCATGAAATTGCGGACCAGCACGATCGCCGGCTTGCTGCTCATGCTCGGCGCGCTGATGTGGGGCGCCCCGATCGCCGCATTCGACGCCACCTACGAAGGGATCCCCGAGGATCGGGTCCAGTGGACCTGTCCGACGCCCAGCCTGGGCTTGTTCGCCGAACCGTCCAACCTCGACGAGATCCGGAGTGAGGTGGCCGAGTTGGAGGACGGGGAGGTGCTCGAGGTTCACCACCCCGACTGCCGCAACGTGGCCATCGCACAGGTGATCATGGGCGCCATCGCCTTCGCAGCGGGGGCCTGGCAGACGGCCCGCTGGCGCAAAGAGACCGCCGACGAACGAGCCGAGAAGAAATTCGAGAAACTCCAGGACTACGGGTCAGGCAAGAAGAAGAGCATTCTCGGCTGAGCCATACCCCGGCCCCTCGGCTCACCCGAGCAGGGCCGTCGAGCGGAGACGTCGCTCGACATGGTGTTCCCAGAGTCGGTGGGCCAAGGATGTCACCTCGTGGGTGGCCGGCGAGGCCTGCACCTGCAACACGGTGGCCAAGCCGCCGCCCAGAGTCGCCCGCATGAGATCGATCGCCGGTTTGGACACGACGCGCCCCCGCTGGTGCAGCGCACAGGTGAGCCCGCCCAGGTTGGGATCGAAGGCCACCAGATCGTCGGTCTCACCGCCGACCACGCATGCATCGACGACGGGAGCCACACCCTCGTGGGCCAGCAGCTTCAGCAGGAATGCTCCGACCATCATGGCGGCGTCCGCCTCGTCGAGGGACCGGAGGGCACCCACCAGCATGTGATACAGCCGCGGATCACGCTGCCCCTCCTGTGAGATCTGCTCCACGGCTTCAGCCATGGTCAGGGCAGAACCCAACCGGTCGAGGTCCGATCTCACGGTGGGCCAGTGCTCCCGAGTCTCGGCTTGGGTGACGATGTCGAGGTCGCCACGTCCCTTGTAGAACTGCAGGTCCAGATGCCGGAGCGGTTCGAGCCGCCCCCCGTAACGGCTCTTGGTCTTGCGGACTCCTTTGGCCACGGCCCGCACCTTGCCGTGTTCTTCCGTGATGACGGTCACGATGCGGTCGGCTTCGCCGAGCTTGATGGTGCGCACCACCACCCCGCGGTCACGGAACAGCTTGGTCATCTAGTCGGTCACGGGGCCAGTCCCCCGAATCGGCGTTCCCGATCCTGGTACTGGCGAATCGCGTCGAAGAGATGCTCTCGACGGAAGTCTGGCCAGAGGGTGTCGGTGAACACGAGTTCGCTGTAGGCGATCTCCCACAGCAAGAAGTTGGAGATGCGGTACTCGCCCGATGTGCGCACCATCAGGTCGACGTCGGGCATCTCGGGGTCGTAGAAGTACCGACGCAGCGAACGTTCGGTGATTTTGTCAGCCGGTACCCCGTCCTCGACCAAGGCCCGCATGGCGTCGATGATCTCCGCTCTCCCCCCGTAGTTGAAGGCGATGGTGAAGGTGAGGCCCGTGTTGTCCTGGGTCAGCTCCTGCGAGGTGTCCATCTGCCGCAAGAGGCGCCGCGGCACCCGCCAGTTCCGTCGACCAGCGAAGCGGATGCGCACATTCATGTCGTGCAACTCTTCGGAGCGGCGCACCAACAACGACTCGTTGAAGCGCATCAGGAAGCTGACCTCGTCCTTTGGTCGCCTCCAGTTCTCGGTGGAAAAGGCGTACACGGTGAGCCAGTCGAGACCGATGTCGACCGCACCCTCGACGGTGTCGAACAGGGCCTCCTCCCCCGCAGCATGGCCGTCCGTGCGCTGCAGGCCACGAGCCTGGGCCCAACGCCCATTGCCATCCATCACACAAGCCACATGCTTGGGGATACGCGACGCGTCGATGTCAGCTGTGCTCACAGCAGGCCAGGCTAGAACGACAGCGACCCCATGGTGATGACATCTCGCCGATGGTTACCCCACACCCGGTAGCTTCGGAGCCGGTGCCCCCTGCGCATGAGGACTCTCCGAACGAGGCGACGGCGAACCCGAACGCCGGGCCCGTCCTCGGCGCCCTCGACCAGGTCGTGGCTGCCCTACAGGGCGGCGGCGAACAGCGGGAGGGTCAACGACAGATGGCGATTGCCGTAGCCGACGCCATCTCCTCCGAACGGCCCCTGGTCTGCCAAGCAGGCACCGGCACAGGAAAGTCGCTGGCCTATCTCGTCCCGATCATCCTGTCGGGCAAGCGCACGGTCATCGCAACGGCCACCAAAACCCTGCAGGACCAGTTGGCGGAGAAGGACCTGCCGATGCTGGCTGCGACGCTCGACGTTCCCTTCTCGCACTGTGTCCTCAAGGGACGCAGCAACTACCTGTGTCGCCAGCGTCTTGTCGAGATGGAGCGAGATGGTGGCGGCGAACAGTTGGACCTGACCCAGGCCGAACCGACCCGTCTCGGCAGCCAGGTCACCGATCTTCTCGAATGGGCGGCAGTGACCACCACCGGTGACAGGGCCGAGCTCGCCTTCGAGCCCGACGAGCGAGTGTGGTCGGCCGTCTCGGTCACCAGCGACGAGTGCCCGGGAGCGTCCCGCTGCCCATCGGGCGAGGAATGCTTCGCCGAGGACGCACGCGCTGCGGCAGCCGTGGCCTCGATCGTCGTCGTGAACCTGCACCTGTACGGGCTCCACCTGGTGGTCGATGGAGGTGTCTTGCCCGAACACGAGGTGGTGGTGATCGACGAGGCCCACCAACTCGAGGACGTCTTGTCCGCCGTCGCCGGAGTGACCCTCACCCCGGGTCGTTTCACGACGCTTGCCCGCGCGGCGCGGGCCGCCCTGCCCGTCGACGACGACGCCAACGCGGTCGCTGATGCGGGCGAGCGACTGGGTGAGGTGCTGGTCCCCTTGAACGGCCGGCGGATCGCCGACGCCGACCCTGACCTCGACGACGCTCTGGACCTTGCCAGGTCCCGGGTCGAGGCACTGGGGTCAGCGCTCCGGGCTGCCGACGACGACGCGAGCGACGACCATCAGGCCGCCCTCCGCCTGATCGGGAGGACGGGAGCGTTGCTGGACTCGATCGACCTGGTGCGTCACCGGCCGGCGTCGCACGTGGCCTGGGTCGAAGGCGGCGACCGCTTCCCCACCCTTCGATCCGCTCCAGTCGACGTCGGTGGCCTGCTCGACGAGCAACTCTGGGGTCAGCACCCGGTGGTCATGACCAGCGCGACCCTGTCGCCCGATTTCGGCACCCGCATGGGGCTGCCAAGCGATGACCACGACCATCTCGACGTGGGCAGCCCGTTCGACTACGACCGGCAGGCCCTCCTGTACTGCGCCATGCATCTGCCCGACCCCCCCGCTCCCGGCTACCGAGACGCCGTCGTGGACGAGTTGACCAGCCTGGTGACCGCGGCCCGCGGTCGCACCCTCGCCCTGTTCACCTCGTGGCGTGCCCTCGGCGAGACAGCCGACCTTCTAGCTGAGCGGATCGACCATCCGATCCTGCGTCAGGGCGAGCTGCCTAAGGGGCGGTTGATCGAGGAGTTCACCGAATCGGACGAGACCGTGCTGATGGCCACCCTCGGGTTCTGGCAGGGGGTGGACATCCCGGGCTCGACCCTGTCGTTGGTCACCATCGACCGCATTCCGTTCCCCCGACCTGACGAACCGTTGCTCCAAGCCCGGCGTGACCGGGCCGGGCCCTCTGCCTTCGGGACCGTCGATCTTCCCCGGGCAGCCACGATGCTGGCCCAGGGCGCTGGTCGACTGATCCGAACGGCGACGGACCGCGGGGTCGTAGCGGTGCTCGACCCCCGTCTGGGGAAGGCCAACTACCGCTGGGCGCTCGTGAACGCGCTTCCTCCCATGGCCAGAACACGGCATCTTGCCGATGCCGTTGCCTTCCTCGAGGACCTGACCGGCGGCGGCTGATCCGTCTGCTGCACCGGGCAGCACGAGCAGACGCTGGGACCGGCTTGACCGACTGGGTCCTCAGTCGAAGGTGAGGACCGAGCGGGTCACGGTGCCTGCCTCGAGCGCTTCGAGGGCTGCGTCGATCTCGTCGAGTGGGCGCCTGGCGTCGATCATCGCGTCGAGATCGAGTCGACCCTGCCGATACAGCTCGAGGTAATGGGGCCCATCGATGTGGAAGCGGTTGGAGCCCATGATCGATCCGGTCAGCGTCTTCTCGACGTAGAAGTGACCAGGCTGCAGTTCCAGGGTCATCCCCGCCGGAATGGCGCCGACGATGACCGCCTTCCCCCGGGGGGCGAGGGCGTAGAGACAGTCGGCAGCCAACTCCGGAAGACCGACCGCGTCGAACGCGAAGTCGACACCGCCACCGCTGAGCGACTTGATCTGACGAACCATGGGGACCTCGCCGTCGCCCGCCAAGATGGTGTCGGTCGCCCCGAAATGCCGGGCTGACTCGAGCTTGGCCGGCAGGCGGTCGATGGCGATGATCTGCCGCGCCCCGGCGATGCGAGCACCTTGGATGACCGACGCGCCGACTCCGCCACAGCCGAACACGGCCACCGACGAGCCAGGGGTCACCTGGGCGGTGTTCAGCGCAGCCCCGACCCCGGTGGTCACTGCACAGCCGACGAGGGCGGCCCGGTCGAGCGGGATGTCATCGGGAATCTTCACCACTGCCCGCTCGTGGAGGAGCATCATCTCGGCGAACCCCGACAGGTCCGCAAACTGACGCAGGGGTTCTCCGCCGAGGCTCAACCGGGGCGGTGCCCCCTTGGGGCGCATGCAGTAGGACCGATCAGTGCACAGGTGGGGGCGGCCGAGCACGCACTGCTTGCAGGAACCACAGAACATCGACGTACAGGCGATGACATGGTCACCGACAGCAACCGAGGTGACAGCCGATCCCACGGCTTCCACCACCCCGGCCGGCTCGTGCCCGGGTACCACCGGCGGCCGCGGCCCGGCGATGGAGCCCTGCATGTAGTGCAGGTCGCTGTGGCAGACCCCGCAGGCTGCAGTTCGCACCAACACCTCGTTGGGTGCGGGGTCGTCGACCTGGATCTCCTCGATGGCGATCCCCTGATCCTGGCCCTGGAAGATGGCGGCCCGTGCCGTCGGCATGTGGTGTTCCCCCTCAGTCGAACTCGGAGTCCTCGGAGGACCCGTACTCAGGTTCCTGCACATCGAGCAGTCTGTCCAGCGCGTCCTGACGCCGCTGCCAGTCGCGCTCGACCTTTACCTGCAACTCGAGGAACACCCCGTCCCCACCGTCGGCCAACTGCGAACGAACAGCCGAGCCCACCTCTTTGAGGACGGACCCGCCCTTGCCGATCACCATGCCCTTCTGTGACTCACGCTCCACCAAGATCTCGCAGCGGATGCGGGGCCATTCCCACTCGGTCACCCGGGTGGCAATCGAGTAGGGCAACTCGTCTCGGAACCGGGCGAGGAGCTGTTCTCGTACCAGTTCGGCCACCATCCACGGCTCCGGAAGATCGGTGACCTGACCCTCCGGAAAGAAGGCAGGACCCTCGGGCAAACGACCCTCGAGGTACTCGACCAGTTCCCCGACACCCTTGCCCGTTCTGCCCGACACGGGAAAAAAGGCAGCTGCCCCAAGCGACGACGCCGCTTCGAGCTGGGCGAGAATCTGTGCCTTGGAGGCCCGGTCACACTTGGTCACCACGACGATCGAGTCCGAGGGAAGCGCCTCGGCAACGAACCGATCACCCCGACCGAGCGGGGCGGTGGCATCGACCACCAGGCAGGCGACATCGACATCCTTCAGGGCCGCACGTGCCGTGTCGTTGAGCCGCTCACCAAGCTGGGTGACGGGCTTGTGGATACCGGGCGTGTCGACGAAGACGATCTGGGCACCTGGTCGGTGCAGGACTCCCATGACCCTCAACCTCGTCGTCTGCGGCTTGTTGGAGACGATGCTCACCTTCTGGCCCAGGATGGTGTTGAGCAAGGTCGACTTCCCAGCGTTGGGACGGCCGACCAGGGTGACGAACCCCGACTTCACGAGTCGCTGTTTCCCAGGCCGACGTCCGAATCGAGCGCCTCGTCATCGGCGGCCCCGATCCGCTCGACCTGCACGGCGGCAATGCGGCGCCCCTCTACGACGGTAGCCACGAAGCGCCAACCCCCGTAGACGACGGCTTCGCCCGTTTCGGGCACCCGGCCCAGAAGATCGAAGACCAACCCTCCGACGGTGTCCATGTCACCGCTCGGCTCGGCGATGCCCAGCAGATCCGGAAGATCACCGACCGGATAGCGCCCCGACAGCAACAGTCGGCCGTCTTCGACCACTTCGACCAACTCTTGCTCGTCGTCGAATTCGTCGATGATCTCTCCAACGACTTCCTCGATGAGGTCTTCCAGGGTGACGAGCCCAGCAGTTCCCCCGTATTCGTCGACCACGACGGCGAGGTGGAATGCGTGGGCCTGCATCTCCCCCATGAGCTGCACGACCTTCTTGCTCTCCGGAATGAACTTCACCTCGCGAACCAGGCCCGAATCCCGTCCCAGCGCATCGCTCGGTGAGCCCGACAGCTGAGCGGCCACCAAGTCTTTGGTGAGAACCAGGCCGACGATGTCGTCGACGCTGTCGCCGACGACGGGGAACCGGGTGAAGCCGCTGTCGACGACAGTCCGCAACGCCTCGTCGAGGGTGAAGTCGACGGCCAGGGTGACCATGTCGGGCCGGGGAACCATCACCTCCCGCACGATCGTGTGGCTGAGCTCGATGACCGATCCGATCAGGTTCGCTCCCGCCCCGTCGAGCAGTTGGGCCTCCGCTGCTGCCTCGGCCATGGCGACGAGTTCGTCACCCACCACCTCGCTGCTCACCTCCCACTCCTCGGCCCGGGGTCCCACGACCCGGGCAAGGGCGTGGAACGGCGACGCCAACCAGCGCAAAGGTCCGACCCGGGACAACCAGGCCACCGGTGAACTGAGCGCCCGGGCCATTCGGTCATTCGATTCCAAGGCCCAGCGCCGGGGCACCGCTTCCCCCATGGCAAACAGGACCAGGACAGTGCCCAGCGCGGCCAAGCCCACTCCCCAGCCTGATAGGCGATTGGCAGCGAGCACGGCGACCGCGGCCACGATGACGACCTGACAGACCAACCGCAGCAGGGTCACAGGGCCCAGGGCAGTCTCCCGGTCGTGGGTGAAGGGCACGAGACGTCCCTCTGCGTCATCGATCTCGTCGAGGCTCATGGCCCTGGCCCTACCGAGCCGGATGTAGGTGGTCTCGATCAGACGCAGCATCAACAACACGACCGACAACAAGAACAGTCCGAGACCGATACCCAGCCACGTCATGGTGCGGTGCCCTGCTGTTCCGCCGACCCCCGGAAGGCGTGTAGGTGGCGACGCTCGGCAGCCTGCATCTCCACCCGCTCGGCGTCCTGCGCGTGGTCCATGCCCAGGATGTGCAGGATCCCGTGCACGACGAGCAGGTCGAGTTCGGCCTCAGCCGAACCGTCGTGGCCGGGGTAGCTGTCCCGATGGCCCGGCGCGTTCCGAGCAGCAACGGCCGGGCACACGGCCACATCGCCGATCAACAGCGGACCCACCTGCAGCACCGGATCACGACCTGGCGGGCGCCGAGTTGCGTGATCGGGCGACCTACCAGCCCGCACGTAGGTGTCGTCGATGGGAAAGGCCAACACATCAGTCGGGCCATCACTCCCCATGTGGGTTTCGTTCAGTTCGGCGATGGTGGCTTCGTCCACGAAGACCAAGGCCATCTGAGCATCACCTCGGACCCCCTCGTGGTGCAGCACCTCGTGGCAGAGCGCGCGATAGCGGGCCACGTCGACAATGAGTTCGGTCTGTTCGTCTGCGACAAAGACCTCGACCGTGCCGTGGTCTCCGATCCGCCTAGGGGAAACCCGACGGTCTGGAGGACCCGCAGCACTCACGGTCTGCCGCCGCCTCGGGCGTCACGACGGTCGTAGGCCGAGACGATGTCCTGCACGATCCGGTGGCGGACGATGTCCCGTCCTCCGAGGCGGCAGAAGGCAACACCCTCGATGCCCTCCAGGGTGCCTTCGACATCGCGTAGGCCGCTCTTGCCGCCGGGCACGTCGATCTGCGTGACATCTCCTGTCACCACGACGCGCGACCCGAAGCCGATCCGGGTGAGGAACATCTTCATCTGCTCCGGAGTCGTGTTCTGCCCTTCGTCGAGAATGATGAAGCTGTCGTTGAGGGTGCGACCCCTCATGAAGGCGAGCGGGGCTACCTCGACGGTCCCCCGCTCGAAGAGCTTTTCCGCTGCTTCGGTGTCGAACATGTCGTACAAGGCGTCGTACAGCGGACGGAGGTAAGGGTCGACCTTGGCCATCAGGTCGCCAGGGAGGAAGCCCAGTCGCTCCCCCGCCTCGACCGCGGGTCTGGTCAGCACGATGCGGCGAACCTGCTTCGCCAACAGCGCTTCGACAGCCAGGGCCACCGCCAACCATGTCTTGCCGGTACCGGCCGGACCGATGGCGAAGGTGACGATGTTCTCGCGGACCGCCTCCACGTACGCCTTCTGCCCGGCCGACTTGACCCGCACGATCCGTCCGTTGGGCGCCTTCAACACCCGCGTCGAGAGCACCTCGCTGGGCTTCTCGTCAGCTTTGACCATGTCGATCATGCGGAGAATCTCGCTCGAGGCCACACGCTGACCACCCTCGAGCACCTGCACGATCTCCGAGAACACCATTGCCACGACGGGAGCGTTCGGACCATCCACGGTTATCTCGTTGCCCCGGACATGGATCTTGGCACCGTCGAAATTCGACTCGACCAAGCGCAGGTGCTCGTCTCCCTGGCCCAGCACTCCCATCATCAGATGGTTCCCTGGGACATGAATTCTGACCGGTGTCGTTGCCACTGCACTCCTGCGCCGCTACTGCGGGAAGGCTACCGTCCGCGCATGGAGGACGACGACGAACTCGAGCGCCTCACCACCTGGCTGGCCGGCCTGCGCGCAGATCACGACCGCCTCGCTCGCCAGCGAGAACACTGGTTGCGCCAGCAGCTCGCAGAGGAGACGTCGTTGTTCGATGCCCTCGTCGACCTCGTCGGCCAGGGATGGGAGTCGAGCTCGCCGGCCACCGTCATGAGGACCAGGGCCCGGGTGGTCACCGGCATCGTGCTTGCGGTGGGCCATGACGTGGTGGTCGTCGCCGAGGGATCGGCGAGACGGCCGACTGCCGTGATGGTGCACAGCATCGAGGTCGTGCAGCACGCAGGGTCCGGCGGTGGCGCTCGCCTGCCCGAAGGGGGAGGTCGACGCTCGCCATCCGATGTGTCCTTGGAACACTTGCTGCTCGACGCGATCAGCGAACGGACACCGACCCGGATCACGCTGACGAGTGGCACGGCCGTGGCTGGCACGGTTGCTGCGATCGGAACGGACGTGATCACCCTCCTCGACGAGGCGAAGCCGCCGCAGCACCTCACCGTGCCGATCCGAGCAATCAACGACCTACGGCTGTAAGGCGCCGCCTAGGACCCAGCGAGGTGGCGATGCAGGAACTCGACCTGCAGCAGGAGGAGGTTCTCTGCCACCTCCTCCTGCGGAGTCATGTGGGTCACCCCCGACAGGGGCAACACCTCGTGAGGTCGTCCTGCCGCAAGCAGCGCGCTCGACAGTTGCAAGCTGTGCGCGGCTACGACGTTGTCGTCGGCCAACCCATGGATGAGGAGCAGCGGCCGCTCGAGTCGGTGTGCCTCGGCCACCAAGGAGGTCCGTTCATAGTTCTCCGGCTCCTCGTCTGGGTGACCGAGATACCGCTCGGTGTAGTGGGTGTCGTACCAGCGCCACTCGGTGACGGGAGCCCCTGCAACTGCAGCGTGGAAGCGATCAGGTCGACGAAGCACCGCTAGGGCGGCGAGATAGCCACCGAAGGACCACCCACGGATACCGACTCGGTCCGGGTCGAGCCGTTCGGGGTACCGCTCGAGCACCGCATCGAGGGCCATCAGTTGGTCGTCGAGTACAGGACCGGCCAGGTCTCCTCGCACTGCGCGCTCCCAGCCATCGCCGCGCCCTGGCGTCCCTCGCCCGTCGGCCACCACGACGCAGAAACCCTGATCGGCCAGCCACTGCGAGGCGAGGAAGGCCGAGCGGGAGCGAAGCACCCGTTGGGCGTGGGGGCCGCCATAGGGATCGAGTAGTACCGGTAAGGGCTCGTCATGGGGGGCGGACGGGAACAGCACAGCGGTCTGAACGGCCCGGGACCCGGCGGACATGACCTCCACAACCGGGTCCACGAGCGGTGCAGCAGCCAGCGACTGAACACCCCACTGTCTGTCGCCTGCGTGCACGGTCCACACCGCCGGCGACGTCAGGCCGGACACCGAAGTGACTCGGACACCCGGCCCCACCACGGCACTCACCACCCCACCGGGCTCGGCCAGTTCCACGACGTCGGGGCGTGCGCTCGAGCCGCCCGCCAAGGGCACGGCGAACAGCCGAATCTCGGTGGGATCGACCGAGGCCGTGTACACCGCTGTTCCGTCATCGACCCCCACCAGGTCTCTCACCCAATGATCAGGCGGTGACAGCACCCGGTCACCGAGGCGAAGCTCTCGTGTCGCAGTGCCCTCGCAGACCGTCAACAGGTCGGCCTCGTGCCATCGGGGAGTGCCGGGGACGATCTCCACCCAGTCCGGATCGGTGAGCCGCCCAACCACCTGATGGCCCCCCGAATCGGGGTCGACGGTCCACACTTCCATCGCCCGCTGGTCCCGTGTGGCCACCACCATGGTCAGCGGACCGCCATCGGGCCAGCTGACGTCGACCAGGTACGGCCATGCGGCCGTGTCCCACTCGATGGGCACCAGCTCCCCGGGGGACGCTTCGGCAGCGACAACACCGAGGGAGACAACTGCATTTGCCGTCCCCGCAGCCGGGTACCGCATCGCCACGGCCTCCTGCCACGGCTGGGCCGGATCGGCGATGAACCAGCGATCGACCGGCGAGACGTCGACCCGGGCCACCACCAGCCGGGTGCTGTCCGGAGACCACCAATGACCACGGGTCCGCCGCATCTCCTCTGCAGCGACGAACTCGGCGCTGCCCCAGCTGACGTCGGGGTCACCCTCGCCGATGAGCACCGACCCCTGCGCTCCGGGCTGGCATCCAACGGTGTGGAGCTCTGAACCCACGACGTAGCTGACCTTGGTGCCGTCGGGAGCCAGGCGCGGGTCGAACAACCCTTCCTCGGTCTCGAGGAGTCGGGGGCGCTCTCCTCGCTCCAACAGATAGGCCCTCCCCGCAAGGGCGAACACCACGGCGGAACCCTGCGCGTCGGTTGCATAGGCCACGATGCCGGCAGCACCCTCCCGCGCCCGCTCCCGCCGGGCTCTCTCCGCAGCTGGCAACTCGCCGGGGTCGGACCCCTCGGCCAACAACTCCCGGGGATCAGCCAACAGTTCCTCGTCTCCCGATGCCGTGTCCATGGCCCACAGACAGGTCACGGGATCGTCGGATCCACGGCTGCGGAGGAACAGCACTCGCTTCCCGTCGCCTGCAACGCTGAAGTTGCGGGGAGCACCGAGGGTGAACCGCTGGGTCCGGGCATGCTGACGAGGGAAGCTGTCGGTCACCGCGACGACGCTAGCGGTCGCTACCGGGGACGAACTGCCCCCTGATGCCGCATCCTGGCCGAAGGGGCATGATGGAGCACCACCCTCGGCCCTGGAGGACCTGTGACCCTGCCCGACCCAGGACGCTTCGACAGCCTCGACCCCGACCGAGCCGATCTCTGGGCCCGCTACGGGCGCCCTGATCGTCCCCTGTTCGTGAACCTCGTCGGTCTGCGCATCGCCGAAGTGCGCGTCGACTACTGCCGTCTGGTCCTGCCGTTCCGCGACGAACTCCTGCAATCAGGCGGCGCGGTCCACGGCGGCGTCTTGGCCACTCTCATCGACACTGCCTGCGTCCCAGCGGTAGGAAGTGGGTTCACCGAGGCCCGCCCGTACTCCACCATCGACATGCACGTGCAGTTCCAGGGGAACCCGGGAACATCGGACCTCGTTGCCGCAGCGTGGGTAACTCGCCGCGGCAGGTCGATCGTCTTCTGTGATGCAGCGGTGGTCACCGACGATGAGCGGGCGGCAACCGTGGCGTCGGGACGTCTCACCTTCAAGGTGAGTTGACCGGCTGACGTTCACTGGCCGACGTTCATCGCGCAGTACGGCGATCAGGCGCGATCCTTGCGCCGAAACCATCCCTGCCGTGACCCGTCGTCGCCTCGCTCGACATCGTCGGGCACGAGATGCGGGGTCTGATCGGCCATGGCTCCGAGTACCTGGTCCGGGGTGGGATTCACCATGACGATCGAGCCGACCTCGATCGTCGGCACCGTCTCGTTCCCACCGGCGTGGGCACGCACGAAGCTTGCTGCGTCGGGGTCTTCCCAGATGTTCAGCTTCTCGAAGGGGACCCCCAGATTCGAGAGTTGCCGCTCCAACGCCATGCAGAAGCCACAGCCGGGCCGCCAGTAGAACGAGATCGCGTCGGTGCTCATGAGGTTCAGTCAAGCCGATCAGGTGGGGTGCTACCAGTCACGGCTCGAGGGAGCCGGTCGCTCGCGCCCGAGCGGCTTCCAGCAGGGGAGATGGCCCGAGGGACCATCCGAGCAGGCGCACCAGACTCCGGGCGGCTGGCCGGACGACGACCGGATCGAGACCTGGTGGCAGGGGCAACCCGAGACCCGATCGGACGAAGGCGGGCAGGAGCCCGATGGCGGCCAGGGTCACCACCCCGTAGGCCGGACGCGCCCAACTCGGGGCAGGCGGCCGAAGGAGAAAGCGTGCCGTCTCCCGGGCCGAGGGCCCTGCCTCGAGTTCGGGTCGAACATCGGCCCAGTAGGTACGGAGGTCGGCTCGTGACCTGGGGACCGCAGTGGCCCCCAAACCTTCGGCAACGACGGCCATCTCGTCGAGATAGCGGTCGATGTCACCACCGGACAGACGGGTGCTTCCATATGCGGCGACAGCCTTCACGAAGCTGTCCACCTCGGTGGCGTGGACCCATCGCAGCAGGTCGGGGTCATCAGCCGAATACGGCCGCCCATCGGGGGCCGTGCCCTGCACCCCACGGTGAACGGCGCGCACCACGGCCATCGCCTCATGGGCGGTCGCTGTACTTCCGAACGTGGTTGCCCCGATGAAGGCGGCTGTTCGGTGGAGTCGACCCCACGGGTCCTCCCGGTAGTCCGAGTGCTGGTCCACCCCGGCCATTGCCAACGGGTGCAATGTCTGCAGCAGCAGGGCCCGGAGTCCCCCGATGAGACCGGCGATGTCGCCATGCACCCGCCAGGCCACCGAGTCAGGCCCGAAGAGCCCGGGGTCACCGGGCGGTTCGGCGAATCCGGCAAGGGCGCGCTCGTCGACCCGTTCAGCACCGGTGAGCAAGCCGCGAACAGCACCACCGATGCGCTGGCGCAGGACCTCGACCGGGCTCTCGCTCAGCGCCCTGCCGCCTTCAAGGCCTCGTAGATCTTCTTGCATTCCGGGCACACGGGGAATCGCTGCGGATCGCGGTTGGGCACCCACTTCTTGCCGCACAGGGCGATGACGGGCTCGCCCGTCACTGCGCTGCGGGTCATATCGACCTTGTTGACGTAGTGGGCGAAGCGTTCGTGGTCGCCGTCGCCAAGCCCGTCGTCGAGTCGTTCGTCCAGGACAGTGCCGCCGCCCACTCCGGGGCTGAGGGGTTCGCCGGACGATGCCCTGGTGGCGAGTGCCGCGCCGATCGTGTGTGGTTCGGTCGGAAGCATGAGCGGACGTCCTCCCCGGTGAAGCTCGAGGTCAGCCAAGCGGTGCGACCCCGGTACGCTCGGGCCTCGTCAGGATACCGAGCCCGTCGGCCACCTCGTCGTCGGGGCCTGTGGGGGACCCATGGTCGACACAGTGGGGCAAACGACCTTTCTGGTCACGCCCGTGCAGGACGAACCCCACTCCGATGCCCTGGACGGTCCGACTGGCTGGGTGGTGGTCGTGGCTGCCTTCTTGTCGATGTTCGCCGTGTTCGGCGTTTCCTACAGTTTCGGAGCCATCCTCATCGACCTCCAAGAGGACTTCGGGATCAGCAAGGCGGCAGCTGCGTGGTTCCCGGCCATCGCCACCTTCCTGTACCACAGCATCGGCGTCTTCACCGGGCGATTGGCCGACCGCCATGGCCCTCGGCCCGTCTTGTTGGCAGGAGCCGGGGCCCTCACGGCCGGCATGGTGGCCACGGCATCGG
>JAYPWI010000041.1:0-26941 GCA_038135065.1 Acidimicrobiales bacterium | reverse complement strand
TTTTCGGGAGCGTCGTCGCTGTCGTCGCTGTCTGCGTGATCGAGGTCGGTGTCGTGGTCGATGCTGTGAGCGGGATCTTCGACCTCGACGTCCTCGGAAGGCGGAGGCGCGCCCGACGACGAGGATTCCAGCGCGGTCAGGAAGTTGGAGATCGCAGCTTCACTGCTCGGGGCGCTCGGCCCGGCGAAGGCAACCGGGTCGGCGACGAGGTAGCGACGCTCGCCCGCTATGCCTCTCGCTTCCTCGGCCAGTTTCGAACCATCAGCCACCGAAAGGGGTAGTCGGATGAGTCGGGCCCACACGTCATCGGGCAGTCTGATGATGGACGCCATCTCGTCGGCGGCCTCGAGATCGGCGATGGCATCGCTGGCGATCGACTCCCAGTCCTGCTGATCGACCCCCTGCCGGCGGTCTCGGAACGTGATCTGTAGCCACGCTGCTTCGCCGCCGATGAGCTCCTGAAGGCCATCGCCTTGCAAACTCTCCAGATCCCGCGAGATGCCTTCCCGGTACACCCGTGGGAGGCTCTTGAGTACCGATACGAATCTGCGGGGGATCAGCCGGATGGCCTCTCCGAGGCTCATCTCCTGATGGAACACAGGTTGTGCTGGGTCGGCGAACTTCAAGTCGTCGGGAAAGACCGTGTCCACGACCGATTTCACCGTGACGGCTGGGTTCGGGCTCGGTAGGAACCCCTGGGGCACTGGCAGGGCCCCGTCCTCGGCAATACGGTCGAGGGGCAGCGGGGGGCAGACGAGGCTGCGCACCAGTGAGCGAACGAAGACGACGGGCAACCCGTCGTCGGCAACAGTGCCCGTTGTCCAGTTGTCGAACGGTGAGCCATCCATGGTCGTCCAGGCACCGAGGACACTGCACAGTTCGACTGCTACGTGGGAGGCCAGTCGGTCCGGTTGATCACTGCCGCCGAGGCGGGCGGCCGCCGTGTCGGAAAAGCGGTCGTGGGGGATCAACGCAATGTTCGCGTGGGCCGAGCCGGCGAAGGCGCCTCGGGCCAGAGCGGGGCGATCAACGGTCGCGGCTTGGATCCGGAGCTCGGTCACCTCGGTCAGCTGGCTCTTCGTGGCCCGCACGAGTTCCCGGGCCTGATCGACTGCTCTGGACATCTGGGGGGCCAGATCCAGACCTGCCAACGGGCTGTACAGGCCGACGATTCGGATCCGTTCGAGGTGCTGGATCTCGGCGAGCAGTTCTGTGAGGTGCGACTCAGTGTTGTCGGTCCCGAGAACACGGGCCTGCTCGGGCGCGTCGTCGCTGAACCACGCGCTGATCAGCGGGTTGATGGCCTCGGCCCGAACCAACTCGTCGAGGGCTGTGAGGGCTGATTGGCACACAGCATCGTCAGGGTGGGCAATGACGACGTTCAGGTCGCGAAGCAATCGTAGGGAGCTGGCGGACATGGTTGGCTAGAGCGATTCGAGCTCTTCGGTGGATGTGGATGCCCCTTCGAGCCGCGTGGAGAAGGCACGTTGCAGGGCACCCAGGGCCTCCAGAATGTGGCTGTCCATCCCGGGCCAGTAGGGCTGCGAACCGAGGCTCCCTGGGTCCTTCGACCATCGCTCCCTCAGCTCCTCCAGCTCTGGTGCGTACTGAGACCGCGCCTTGCCGAGCACGTCGATCATGGAGGTGATCCGTTCCGCTGGCGTCATGCCGTCGACCAATGACTTCGAGAGCTGGCCCTTCACTTCGCCGTGCATGATCCAGTGCTCGACTTCGGTACCCATCTTCGGGTCGAACGGATCGACGTCGTAGGTGTACAACGTCGACTCGGGGAACGCATCGCGACCGAGATCTCGCAGTCTGGTGTAGGGCAGGAGCGGCTCGACAGACTGGTACAGATTGACGTTCACGTAGGCGAGGGCCAAGGACTCCATCACCACGGCCAGTTGGTCGCGAGCTGAACCGGTTGAGGTCAGCGTTGGATGGGGGAATGCCACCGGCGGATCGGAGGGCCTGCCGACCGGGATCGGATCTGCCGACCGGTCGATCAGCCCGAGAGCGACACCGATGAACCAGCCACGGCACATTGCGGCCAGGGCTTCCTGGGTAACTGGAATGAACTCTTCCAGTCGACGGGCTCGCCGCCGGGACCAGAAATGGGCCCGGCCTACTTGAGTGGCTGACTTGATGGCCCAGTCCTCGCTGATCGGGCGGAACAGCGAGCTGATGATCAAGGGTGAGACAGCACCGGTGAACCGGGTGAAGGCTGTGATGTGGCGGATGTGTGCGTCGTCGTTGAGTAGACGTTCGGCACCATCACCGAGCTCGGTCCGGAGGAAGGTGGCAACCGTGTCCTCCAGTTCGTGGCTTGCGAACGGCAGATTGCTGAGGTTGCGTCGGACACCAAGCCCAGGGTTGATGCTCTCCTCGAGGGTGGTGTCGAGTCCTACCAACGGGTCCGCTACAGAGAACAGCTGCTGGAGCTTTGCTTGGAAACGTCGCTGCCGCCGCTTCATCTCATCGGTTGGAACCGTGCTGCCGAACACCGGATCGGCTCCCAGGTAGGTGCGCAGCGTGTTGCTCAGCAACCGATCGAATGGAGCATTCGGCTGACGCATCCAATCATGGGCCCGCTTCTTCAGCTCGGTGGGACGAAGCGCCAGTCGGAACGACGCAGATGTCTGAGGTCGGACCTCGAGGGGGTCCACCATGGCCCCTGGGGTCCACTGGGCAACTGATGTCAGGGCGTGGCTGGTGTCGTCCAGAGCGGCTTCTCCGTCCCGCAGGAACGAGCCCGAGATGATCTCTTGTCGCAGGTTGATACGTCGGGTCTCCTGCTCGCTGACGTCCCGATACGAATCACGGAGGCAAGCGTCGAACGTTTCGGCGAACTCGTCTCCCTCGATCAGGGTCACCTCGCTGACCGGCGGTTGGAGCTCCTGTGGTGCGTTGGCGTCGGTCCAGTTCGCCCAGTTGGCAGCTTCCGAGCGCAGCTCCTCGTCGATCGCGCGAACTTCACTCCGCAGCGCAGCGGCCAAGGGCTGCAAAAAGGTCGATGCAAATGATTCCAGGACGTACGCAGCTGTTTCGCACAGCAGCGCTTCGCCGCTGAAGGCCATGAACCAGAGACCCTCCTCGAGGGCCTCGGATAGTGCCGCGTGGTGCGCCTCGACACTGGCTCCCAGACCCTGGAGGGGCGCAGACAGGTTCTGTAGGACGTAGGCGTCGTCTGAACCGCGCCGATACTGCCCGAGTTCGTGGTCGCCTCGCAGCTCGGCAACCACCCCGTTGTCGGCTTCGAGGTAGTGCACGGCGCGCTCGATGACTGCGACGGCCACCTCGGTGCCGTGGCGGCCGATGAAGTCCTCGACCACAGCGAGCACCCGCTGCGGATGCGATCCGATCCAAGCGTGCACGTTCTGCTGCAGCGCCTGGCGATAGGCGTCCTGGAAGGGGACGCGCGCTTGAAAGATGGCGTCGGAGATTCGGCTGGCCCAGCCGCGTGAGTCGGTCGTGCCGCCTGTGCCGATTTGGCTCAACTGAGTGGCCTGATTGCGGGCCTGGGATTTCATCGCCGACAGAGAGGTCTCGTCGGGCCGCAATGCGTCCTTCACCTGATTGCGGTCGGCGCCCCGTTCGGACAGACCGGCCGTGTGAAGGAAGTGGTCGAGCAGCCCGTCGGCGATATATCCAGCGATCTCGTCGGGGTCGTTCGTGCTGTACCGCTCAGCGACCTGCCTGGCCTCATCGCTATCGATGTGATGGTTGGCCATGTAACGCGCTGCGTCCTTGGCGATGCGCTGTGCGGCGTACTCCTCGAAGCGATCGAGACCGATGCTCAGCCGAGCGGTGCCAAGAGCTTGGACCATGCCGTGACCCATGCCGTCGAACGGTCCTGCGGGATCACCCGCGTTGAGCACGTCGATGTTCCCTGTCAAGGCTTTGGCGTTGAGCTCCCAGTTGGTGACCTCGTACGCGAAGAGGCCATCCTGCAATCGGTGATCGGTGATGGTGGTGGCCAATCCGGCGCCGATCGCCGAGAAGAGCTCAACAGCGCCCGAGAACGAACTGCCGTTCTTGTTGCGCAAGCCGACCAGGAAGGGGAAATCGGGTCCCGAGTTCATGAGAGGTCGGGCCGCCCCGGCCAGGGTCAGGTCGGGGTTGTGACGGGGAGGCACCTTTGTGCTCCCCGGTTCCCCGCCGGGTTCGCCCTGCCACCATTTGCCGTTGATGACCTCGCAGATCGCAGCGAGGGAGTTGGGGAACACACCGTCACCGACACCGCCTCGGGCTCCGAACACCTCGGGTGTGTAGAGAAAAGCGAAGACCTCGTCTCGGTCGATGACCGACTTGAGGAGGTCACAGACGTTCATGAGGATGCCGGCCCCTGTACCGCCAGCCAGCGATGACACCACGACCACGATGGGAGCGGCCGGTGTTCCCCCGCTCGAGTCGGGGTGGGTCGTGGTGAAGCATTCTCGAAGCTCTGCGCCCGCTGCGGCCGTCGTCGCCCTGTCAATGGCTGAGGTGAGTCGTGAACGAATACTTTTGCCTTGGACCATCGAGATCGTTCGTCCGACCGCTCGGTACTGACCGGCTCCCATGCTGATCGGTACATCGAGGCGGGCCGGATCGATCCGCCACCCGACCATTTGCTGGGAGATCTCTGCCGACCTGTCCAACTGACCTGTGACAGCCTTGAACGTGACCCCGTCGTCGACCAGCCCCAGATATTCGTCGCTGCTGAGAGGATCGACCAGCGCATTTAGTTCATTGCCGTCGGCCTGGGTCGGTGTGTCGATATGGAGGAACTGCCAAGCAGCGGGGATCCCCTCGTCCCAGCCCATTTCAATGAGCCGCTTCTGAACTTCTTGTTTGGCGAAGCGCAGCGTCTTTCCACCTGACCCGCCGAGGCCAACGAGCAAGAACGGTCGATACATGGTGAGCCTTTCGAGGCCAGTTCCTGAGAAACAGAGCAGATTCCGGGCCTGCGCCAAGGCAAGGACAAGCACGACAGACCTTGTCTGACCTGTCGGACTCGAACCAAGCGACGTTAGCTATTGGATTGCCGCGGATTTCAACGCGGACGTCGCGGCGGCATTGGTGGGCCGTCGCTGTCGTCAGGCCCGGTCGTTGGGGTCCTCGGGGGACCGGGCGCGTCCGTTCGTCGGGGAGGTGTGGGGAGAGTGGGGTCTCCGCCGGCTGGGCGGCGAGGTGGTCCAGACGGGGCCACAGGGTCCTGTTCCCGTGCGTTGGAGATCGGCTCGGCGTTCGCTCCCTCGGAGACGGGTGTGGCTTCTTGGACGGCACGTACCGTCTGCATGAACCGAGGAGCCATGCGCCGGGTGTCCTCCTGGAGGTCGTTGCTGTCGGGAATCCAGCGGCGGGGGTGCAAGATGGCCACCCTGCCATTGATGGCCGAGAGGTCACTGTCCGCAGTGACGTCGGCGCCTAGCAGGATGAGTTGGGAGAACGATCCGGGGCCCCGGTCTTCTCGTTCTGCAGGCGAACTGAGAACCACGGATGGACCGCCCAAACGAGTGGTCACCGGCCCGAACGGTCTGAAGAACGACGGCAGTACGCGATGAATGGCGAAGCGATCGGCCCGCAGATCCAGGCCGGATCGTTCGGCGCTAACGATCGACGGGTTGTCGAGTTGGTCAAGATCGAGGAATTGAACGACGGGTGAACCGCCAGCGTCGACGGTGATCCTCACATCGGCCGAGCGCACGAAGAAATTGTCCGGCGGGGGAATCTTCACGAACGAGTTCATGAGACGGAACACGGCCAACGACACCAGGGCAGCGAGAAGACCGATGATCAGGGTGGCCAGGAGCGCCGTTCCTTGGTCGGACCGTTTCACCAGATCGACTTGTAGGTCAAAGGCCTGTGACTGTGTGAAGTCTCGCCACTTCACGTTCAGCATGAGGGTGCCGCCGGTCTTCCAAGTTCTGTTGTCGAGGGGGCCGGCCATGACCAGTCGCACCTCGATGGGTGCTGCACCCGCCTCCAGTTCGATGTCGTCCAATGGCGCGCCGTCGGCGGATACGAGCTCGACGCCCAACATGTCGAAGTCGTCGGGGTTCACCACGTCCTGTGGATCCAGGCTGATCGTGGCGGTGTCGGCATCAGGTGGTTCGATGATGCAGGTGATCTCGCTCTCGAAGGTGATCGTCGGCGTCTCACCGCCATTGAAGGCATATTCCTGGGCCGGGTTGGCCGCCGGCTGGCCGTCTTGGTTGCTGCACGTCATCGACGGCGCGCCGGCCGGTGCGTTCACCGACACCGGCGGGCTGATGCGACCCAGAACGGGAACCCGTTCCGTGCCGACACCGGTGTTCACCTCGACCCACAACTCGACCTGGTCGAAGTCCCCAGACCGCGTGGGTCGCAGCGCCAGTTGCGATGACACGTCGTCGAGGTTGTCACTGGTGGTCCAGCCCTCTTCTCCTTCGCCCGGCTCGAGACCGAACTGTGAGATCAGATCGCCGAGGTCTCGACCCTCTGCCTGTGCTTGCGCGAACAGGTCGACCTGGGTCCAGTCGATCGAGAAGTTGATGGTCGATGCATTGGCCTCGAACGGTTCACGAGAGCTGCCCGCGATCTCGAGGTCGACGGTGCCGTTATCGATCGGCCGCGGTTCGGGGTAGGAGATGCAAACTTCCTTGCTGGCTCCGCCCTCGACCCGCACCTGCCAGCCGCCGGGCAGATCCCGGAGTTGTTCACCGTCCACCCGAGTTCGGTCGAGGACGAGTTCTCGCTCGGGCTGCCCGTCCACCATGGCCGTGACGGTCAGGTCGGTTTCGGGTCCGTTGAGGTTGTACACCCGCAGAGAGCTGAGGAGCAGGCCATCGGGCATGGGATCGGAGTCCACGGGGCCAGACAGTTCGACCGGGCATTTCTCAGTGGCGAACGTGTCGCCGACCACTTTGGAGATCAGCACGTCGAAGATGTCGTCGAGGTCGCCCGGATCGAGACGAATCTCCCCGGTTGAGCTGCGGGATGCAAGGAATGGAGCACAGGCCGGGTCGATGCGATAGCTCGCCCCGGAGGCGATCTGGAAGACTTCCCGCTCGTCTTCGCCCCGGCGAGTGGCGTCCCTGAGATCATCGCCGGTCACAGCCTGCATGACGGAGAGGGAGGCTGCCAGGATCCCGAAGGTGTTCGCGAACTCGCTCTCCCACTTTGCGACGTTCCATTCGTTGGTCACGATGACGTAGCTCTGAACATTGTTCAGGGCGAACCACCCGGCAAGGGGATCCTCACCGCCGCAGACCCCCTCGAGAGCTCTCGGCGCATCCTGGGAGTCCTTGTTGTTGGGTCCGACATCGAAGATGCCGTCGGTGAACCACAGGAGGATGCGACAATTCGCCGTGCTTCCCCGCAGCTGTTCCTGCACCCCGGCCAGCCCGGCCCGGTAGTCGGTGCGGGGGTTGTCAGGGTTGTAGGCAGCCTGGAGCTCTGCAGACCTTGGCGCAACAGCGGCGACATCGGACAAGGGGAGAATGGCTCGGGCGCTTCCCTCGCTGCCAAAGCCGATGATCGACAGTCGCACCGTTATTCCCTGATCCGAGAGATCGTCGAGCCGGTCGATGACCACCCTGATGCCGTTGCGGACCTGCTCGGTGACGCTGGGCCACTCTCTCATCGATTGCGATTCGTCGACGAGGACGACAGCATCGATCCGGTCTCCAGCTCGGAGTTCACGACATTCGGATCCGTTCGTGTCAGGAACGGATGTTTGTGCCGAGGTCGGGCTGCTGACAACGCCAAGAGTGGTAACAGCGAATACGAGAGCGGTACTGACGGCGCCGAGCAACCGCCGCCTCACCTGGTCCACTCCTTTGCGACGAAGAATACGTTGACCAAACCGAGAATCCAGCCCGATGCAGCGACGATGACGGCAATGCGGCGGGCTCGGAATCTCCAGTCTGAATATCGGCCACCGGCCCGTAATGCAGCTTCACGGATTCGAAATCGCCCGAGCAGAATGGCAACGCCAAAGAGTCCGAGCAGGGCGCATCCGAGGTTTGCCCCATATCCGCCGAGGAGGGTGAGAATGACCTCGATGACCAGCGCGGCGAGAAGAACGAAGATCCACGTCGGGTCGGGCCGCTTGTTCTCACCCAACCCGGTGGCAATGGGATGACGCCCACGCGGAAGTGACGAACTGGCACTCATATGGGCTGAGGTCACAAGATGAGTACAGCCGAGAGCCTTTTTGCTGTCAACCGACAGACCTACCCTGACCTGGCGCCATCAAGAGGGAAGACCAGCACCGTGTGTCCTCAGGCTGCCAGCCGTGGTCACGACCCGGCCGCCACCGCCCGATCCACCTCGCGGTGGAAGTGGGCGAGGGGTGGTTCGATCTTCCCGTACACCAGCGAGTCGAGGGCCCCCGAGGCGAGGTTGCGGTGGATGTCCTCCATCATCGGGAAGTCCTCGGTGCCCGTGACCTGGCACAGCAGGTCGAGGTTCTTCACGAAGTAGTTGCGTGAGCGTTCGCTGTGGGGCTCGGTGGGGGCGTACAGCGAGGTGGTGAGGCGGGTACGGCCCACATCGACGGGTTCGATGTTCCACACCTCGACATGGTCGAGCTGGTGGACCACCAACCCGGTAGGCACCAGGAAATACTGGATCGTCCCGTAGGGCAGGAGGTTCCACTCCTCCCGCGGCTTGGTGAACTCCTCACCCACGTTGGAGCGCAGACCCACGGTGAGCAGGTTGCGTCCGAACGGTTCGAAGATGGTGGCCTCTGAGTTGAAGGTGGGAGCCAACGTCGTTCGATGCAGGGTACGGATGTGATAGGACTCCGTGAAGGTGTCGAACACGAGCTTCCAGTTCATGTTCCACTCGCTGCGCCGGGAGTCGATCAGCACGTAGTCCCCGAGACCGAAGGCTCCGAGGTCGTCGGCAGCCCCGCCCAGCACCTCGTCCACGTCGATCGGCTGGTCGCCCGACGGCCGCACGAAGATCAACCCGTGTTCCTCGGCTACCGGCCGGGACAACAGGTCGCAGTTCGCGGTCACGTCGTCGAAGGCGTGTGGGGCCGCCGGCCTGGCCTGGAGGGCACCGTCGAGGGTGTAGTTCCAGGCGTGGTACGGGCAGCTGAACGACCGCAGCCCCGACCCCTGGCCCTGGGGGTCGACCAGCGGGGCTCCCCGGTGGCGGCACATGTTCACCAGGGCCCGCAGCGACCCGTCGCCCTGGCGGACGACCACGATGGGGATGCCGTCGAAGCGCATCGACCGCCACGAACCCGGGGCTGGCAGGTCGGCGCTCATACCGAAGAAGACCGGTCCCTCCCGGAACAGCACCCGCTGTTCGATGGCGAAGCGCTCGGGGTCGACGTAGGTCGAGGCGTCGTTGATCATCGACGCCTCGCCGTACAGGCCCTCGAGGCGCTCGCCGGCCTCGGCAACCCTGCTCAACAGTTCGATCTGTCGCTCTCTGCGCATCGAGACCTTCCTCCACGGCGCCCGGCCGGACCGTGCTGCACCCTACCGACGGTCGCTGACCCCATCCATCGGCTCGGTCGGTGCAGGGTGCTCAACTACGTTCGGTCATGCCGAAAAGGTCGAGGATGTCGGGATGGCCGGTGCCGGCGGTCACCCCACCGTCGACCAACAGGTTGGCCCCGTTGACGAAGTCGGCTTCGTGGGAAGCGAGGAAGGCCACGGCGGGGGCTACGTCCTCGGGCCGCCCGAACCGGCCGACGGGGATTGCTGTCTCGAAGGCGTCGCGGGCCCGGTCGTTCGAGGTGGTCATGGTGGTCAGCGGAGTGTCGATGGCCCCCGGCGACACGGCATTGGCCCGGATGCCCTCGCGTCCGAACTCGAGGGCGAGGGACCTGGTGAAGTTCACCACCCCGGCCTTGGCCGCGTTGTAGGCCGCGAAGCCCCGGTCCGCCCCCACCGAGTCGAGGGAGGCCACGTTGACGATGGCCGCCGATGCCCCGGTGGACGCCACCGACCTCCGCAGGTGGGGAATGGCCAGCTGGCAACTGTCGAACACCGCATCGAGGTTGAGGGCCAGGGTGCGGCGCCACTGTCCCGGGGTCAGGTCCATGGTGGGGCCCACCACGACGTTGCCTGCGTTGTTCACCACCACGTCGACCCGGCCGAAGCGCTCCACGGTGGCCCGGTACAGGCCCTCGAGGGCATCGCGATCCGTCACGTCGGCCACCACGAACAGGGTGCGATCAGTGCCGAGCGCGTCCACCACGTCCTGGCCCGGCTCGGCACGCCGCCCGCACAGCACCACCGATGCCCCCTCAGCGTGGAGCCGTTCGACCACGGCCCGACCGATGCCCGTGGTGCCGCCGGTGACCACGGCGACCCGGTCGGTGAAACGGCCCTCACGCCAACCGGCCATGGTCATCTCCGTCGCTCCCCTTCGAGTGGACGGTGGGAACCCTAACCAACATCGCTCCGAGGGCGGCCGGGACCACCCCGTTCGACGGTCGCCCAGGCCGACCGTAGATTCGCTGCGGCCGACAACACAGGGAGGACCGACCCCATGGACCTTGGATTGACCGGAACGGTGGCGGTGGTGACGGGGGGCGCCTCCAACATCGGAAAGGCCATCAGCACCGTGCTGGCCACCGAGGGCGCCCTGGTGGCCATCTTCGATCGGGACGAAGACATGGCCACCCGGACGGCAGCCGGGATCGTCGCCGAGGGTGGCCAGGCCGTGGTCTACCCGGTCGACCTCACCGACGTGGACGCCACCGCCGCGGCGGTGACCGCGGTGGAGAACGACCTGGGCCCGGTGCTGACCCTGGTGAACAACGTCGGCTGGAACGGGGTGGCCTCGTTCTTCCTCGACCTGGAGCCCGAACGGTGGGAGCAGGCCTACCGCTTGAACATGCTCCCGACCTTCGCTGCGACCCGGGCCGTGCTGCCGGGCATGGTCGAACGTCGCGACGGTTCCATCGTCTCGATCTCCAGCGACGCAGGGTTCGGCGAGTTCCGGATGGGTGACTACGGCCCCATGAAGGCCGGGGTGATGTCGTTCATGCGGATCATCGCCAAGGAGTACGGCCGCTACGGGATCCGGGCCAACACGGTCTGCCCCGGGCTGGTGATCCCCGAACAAGGCGATATCGGCGAACAGAGCCTGTGGCAGCAGGACATCGGGATGGGGGAGCGAGAGGTGGCCAACATCACGGCCGGCATCCCCCTGCGTCGACGCTCCGAGGCGGTGGACATCGGATGGGCGGTGGCCTGGTTCGCGTCCCGCCAGGCCCGCCAACTCAGCGGCCAGATGGTCAGCGTGTCGGGCGGCTTCGCCATGCCCCGCTGAGGAGTGTCGGCGATCAGCTGACGGTGGGGTCCACGACCAGCACCCCGTCGACGAGCTCACCGAGCACGGTGATCTCCTCCTCGGTGTAGGTCAGGCCGTTGTGAATGACGACCCGGTCGCCCAGGGCGTCGGTGTTCAAGCTGCTCAACGGCAGGAGTTGGCCCCCGCAGGTGTACCGCTCACCGCCACCGGTTAGGGCCTCGCACAGGTAGGGACCGGTGCCCTCGTCGTAGAGGTGGCCACGGACGGCGATCACCCCGCTCGTGCCGTTCGCCTGGCCCTGCAGGGCCTCGGTCACGGTCAGCCCGCCATCCACCGTCATTCCACCGGACGAGGCCACCGGTCCGTCACCGTCGTCGACCATGGTGTCCTGACAGTCGGGATCGTTCTCGACACACTGGCTCGACACGACCCCGCCGTCGTCACCGGTGTCGGTCACCGTGAACGACCCGTCGCGGTAGCGGCCTCGCAGCACCACCATGCCGTCGGTCCACTGGACCCCCTCCGCCGCCTGAAGTTCGAGGGCCGCCGTGTCGAGGTCGACGAGCTGCAACGAGGGTTCGCCGCACTGCGGGGGAAACGACTCGGCCAGCGCGGAACAGAACCGGGTACCGGCCTGATCGACGACCACGAAGCCGAGGGCATCGACCTCGCTCGAAAAGCCGCCATCGATCAGGCCCTGGATCGACGCAGGGATACCCTCCGACCCCTCCACGATGGTGGTGGTCGCAGGAACTGGTTCGTCGCCGTCGGCGCAGGCTGCGGCGGCCAGCACGACCAGAACCGCCCAGGTGAGGTGCCTCATGGGTGCACGGTAGGAATTCCGGCCCCTCCTGTGGAGGGTCGAAGGTCCCCGATCCGCCTGGTGCGTCGACAGCGCCACACCCGGCCGCCGGGGATGCAGGGACCACGCCCATGTGATGGGCTGTCGCCCGCACAGACGATGAGAGGCAGGCGGCCGTGACCGTTGTGGGCTACCAGATCCCGAACTTCACCTACCCGGACATGGGGGCCACCGACATCTTCGGGTCGGTGGTAGCCCAGGCAATCGAAGCCGACCAGTCAGGCTTCGATGCGGTCACCGTGATGGACCACTTCTATCAACTGGCCGGACTCGGCGACCCCGACCAGGTCATGTTCGAGTGCTACGGGTTGCTGGCCGCCCTGTCTCAGCACACCAGCTCGGTGCTGCTGGGAGCGATGGTGACGGGCAATACGTACCGGAATCCGGCCCACCTGGCCAAGATCGTCACCACCCTCGACGTCATGTCCGGCGGGCGAGCGATGCTGAACATCGGAGCGGGCTGGTTCGAACGGGAACACATCGATTACGGGTACGAGTTCGGCACCTTCGGCGAGCGGTTCCGCAAGCTCGAGGAGGCGCTGCAGATCATCATCCCGATGTTGAGTGACGAGCGCCCCACCTTCGAAGGCGAGTTCTACGTGGCCCATCAGCCGATGAACAACCCGGCCCCCGTGAGCCGGATCCCCGTCATGGTCGGGGGCAGTGGTGAAGGCAAGACCCTGCGCATGGTGGCCCAGTACGCCGACTTCGGAAACCTCACCTGCGGCCGGGACGACGTACCCCGCAAGGTGGATGCATTGGCCGCCCACTGCGCCCGACTCGAACGGGACCGCTCGGAGATCAAGTTGTCGTGGCTCCGCCGGGCCTGCATCGCTCCGACCATGGAGCAGGCCCGGACCGAGCTGGCCGAGTTCCTGGGCCGCCAAGGCCTCGACTACGGATCCATGGACGACGACGAACGAGCGGCAGCCGAGGCAGGGTTTGTGTTCGGCGATCCCGACACAGTGGGGGAGACCCTGCGTGACGACCTCGCCCTGGGGGTCGACGGCTACGTGCTGTCCCTGGTGGCCAATGGGCACATTCCGGGCCGGGTCACCCTGCTGGGGGAGACCGCCTCGGCTGCGGTGGGTTGATCGATCTCCCGGTGTTCACTTGACGAGGTCTCCATATCCTCGGTCCCATGAGAGCCGTGGTCGTCGCCGTTGCCCTGGCGAGTAGCAGCCTGCTGGTCGGGTGTGGTGACGATGGGTCCGATGCCATCGCCGAGGCTGCCCTGACCGACGAGGACCGGGCCTGGTGCGCCGACCACCCCGAGGATCACGCGGCCGCTGCCCAGGACCTCGGCATCCCGTTCGTTGGCGACTACGTGCGGGCCTCGACCAAAGCCGGTGGGCCCGACATCCCCGGCCTCGAACCGCCGATTCTGGCTGTGCCGGCCAACGACGACGAGCCCCTCACCTACCGACCCCAGTTCGAGAATCGGGACGATTCCGACCGGGCCTGCCGAGCCGCCCTCGAGGCGAGCTAGATGCGTCCGGCGCGGGCCCGGGTCGCGCTCACCCGGGCCTTGGCGATCAGGGCCAGCCCGGTGACGGGCAAGGCCAACGACACCTGCAGGGCCGTCTGGTAGGTCCCTGTCGCCGCCTTCAGCACGGCGAACAGGGCCGGGCCGATCGCGCTGCCGATCACCATGGCGCTCATCTGCAGGCCGGCCACCGCCCCGAGATGGCGGCGCCCGAACAACAGAGGGATACCGGCCGAGGTCAGGGGAGCGAAACACCCCTGGGACACCCCCCAGGCCACCACGGCCACTGCGGCCCACAGGGGGCTGCCGATGTGGAACATGGTGAGGTACAGCACCATCTGGGCGATGGCCATGACGGTGGCCAGCACCATGGGCGACACCCGGTCGATCAGCCACCCCCCGAGCAGGGTCACCACCACCCCGACCATGGCGATCGGTAGGAAGATGCGCACGATGGCGCTGTTCTCCACCCCGATCTCGGCGCCGAAGTCCAGGATGTGGAAGGTGAGCGCGGTCCCCGTGGAGGACATCGCAGTGACCGGGGCGGTGATGGCCCAGAACCGGATGTCGCGGGCCGCCTGGCTGCGGGTCAGGTCGGTGTCGGAGCCGATCGGTCCAATGGGCACCGAGGAGCGACCGTTCGGCGACGTGCCCCCGTCGATGACCAAGCCCGATGCTTCAGGGGTCGCCCGGTAGAACACGACGATCATCGAACCCATGACCACCACGAGCAACACTGCGATCAACCGCCAGGCGGTCCGGAACCCGTCGATCTCGACCAGCAGGAGCAGCAAGGCCGGACTCGCAGCGAACGCAAAGCTCATGAAGGTGTTCGATACGGCGGTCACCATCCCCCGCCGCCGCTCGAACCACTGGGCGATCATGGTGCGCGACGACAGGGTCAGCAGCCCCTGCCCGCTGAACCGCAGACAGCCGAAGCCGACGCTCATCACCACCAGTCCGACCGGGGTGGCCATGGGTCCCACGAAGCTGAGGCCCGCCACCGTGGCCGCCAACAACACGGTCGCGGCCAGGGCCACGATCCTCGACCCGTAACGGTCGATGAATCTCCCGCCGAAGGGCAGGAGCAACCCGCTGGACCCTGTGCCGATGAGGTACGCAATTGCCAGTTCCACCCGGCTCAGCCCCGTGGTCTGGGTCAGGGGATCGGTGAAGACGCTGACCCCGGCGGTCTGGCCCGGAATCGACGCGATGTAGCCAAGGGTGCCCACCACGACCACAACCCACCCGTAATAGAAGGTGCACCGGGCCGGGTCGAAGGGCCATTGCCCGCCTCGTCGTGAGGACTGGTCGGACCTGGCCAACAGGGCTCCGGCCCGACGACGACGCACCCGACCACGCTAGGGCGTTGCAGGCCGACGAGGGCAGTGGGCGAGGGTCCTGTTGGTGGAGCCCGTCCGTCGGGCCGGCCGATGGGGCCGACCCGGTTAGGGTGACCGCCAGACGGCTCGTCGTCTCGAAGGGGAGCGTGATGAACGACGTGGGGGACGTGTTCGCCAGTCAGGGCATGGTGGCCACTGCGCCGATCGAGGCAACCGTCGACGTCGGGGCGTCGGCCGGGGATGTGTGGGACGCCATCAGCGCCCGGGGGAACCTCACCAACGTCCACCCGTTCTGTGAGACCAACGACGTGGAGCGGTGGCCGGGCCCGACGTCCCGTGACCACGTCCGGTACTACAGCGGCCTGCACTACGAGCGGGACATGATCGACTGGAACGACGGGGTCGGGTACGACATCGCCGTCGGCCCTCCAGCGGGAAAGATCGCCATCGCCCGCTGGTCGATCACTTCGACCGGGGAGCGGACCTGCCGGTTCGGCATCGAGGTCACTTCCTACGTGCGGGCCGACGTCAGCGAGGCCACCCGGGAGCGTTACGAGCGTGAGGTGATCAGCGGGGCCATCCCCCCGTACCTCGACGGGGTGGTGCGTGGGGTGGCTCACTACTCGACAACGGGTGATCCCGTCACCCGCAACCAGTTCGGCGCCCATCCGCTGTACTCACCCCCTGCCCCCTAGCGGGGCGAGGCTTGGTCATCTGTGATCTGATGACGGCACGAGCGACGGCGACCGCCGTCGAAGCAACACCATCGGAGGGTCGACATGACCACTGCCACCTTCGGCCTGTTCCTCCCGACGGGCGACTGGGACGACGCGGTGGACGCAGCCCGCTGGGCTGAGGACAACGGCTTCCACTCCGTGTCGCTGAACGACCACTTCGTGTCCCAGGACGGTGGGCAGCACGTGCCGCAGCTGGAGTGTCTGTCGACCCTGGCCGGGATCGCAGCGGTCACCGAGCGGATCCGCCTGGTTCCCTCCGTCATCGCCGCCGCCTACCGGACCCCGGCCCTGCTGGCCAAGGCCGCAGCCACCATCGACCGGATCAGCCACGGTCGTTTCGTGCTGGGCATCGGTTCGGGCTGGAACGTGGCCGAGTACCAGGCCCACGGGTACCCGTTCCCCGACGCAGCCGAACGACTTGATCGCCTCGAGGAGACCATCGAGGTGGTGAAGGCCATGTGGACGCAGGACGATCCCATCCACGAGGGCGCCTACTTCCGGGTCGAGCATGCCTCCAGCCAGCCACGTCCCGTCCAGCTCCCCCACCCGCCGATCATGGTCGGGGGATCCAGTACCCACCTGCTGCGCATCGCGGCTCGTCACGCCGACCAGGTCAACCTGATCCCCCCGACCCACCACGGCAAGGACTTCATCAAGGACCCCGAGGGGACCCCGCAGTTCGACCGGGCTCGGATGCGCCAACGGATCGACACCCTGCACCGGTTCGCAGCCGAGGAGGGGCGCGACCCGGCCGACATCCAGTTGACGGGATTCGTGCTGGCCAACCTGTCAGAGAACCCCGACCATCCGACCTTCCCCCGATTGGGCAGCTACCTGGGGTTCGAGGATCTGGCGGCCGCCCAGGCATCACCGGTAGCCCTCATCGGCACCCCCCAGCAAGCCCTGGAGGAACTGCACGACCGGGTCGAGACCGACGGCATCACCCACTTCGTGGTGGTGCCCACCTCGACCGAGACCAAGGAACTCCTCGCCGCCGAGATCGTGCCGGCCCTGTCCCCGGCCTGAGGACGAGGCGAGCGGTCCCGATGCCCGGGCGGGGTTCCCGGCGGGCACCCCGCATCCCCTAGGTTCGACCATTCAGTCCTTCCGAGTACTTGAAAGGCGAGCCGTGTCCCAGACATCCGTGACCTACGAGGTGGTGGATGACATCGCCGTCATCACCCTCAATCGGCCCGAGAAGATGAATGCGATGAGCGCCTCGTTGCTCGACGAGCTCGAGGCCTGCTTCGACAGGGCGAAACGTGACGCGGCTGTGCAGGTGGCGCTGTTGCAGGGTGCCGGTCGATCGTTCTGCGCCGGGTACGACCTGGCCCCCGACGACTGGATCCTCAGCCAGTACGGGGCCGATTTCGAGGGACCCGTCGATGCCGTCATCGACCGGGAGGACGTGACCGAGATCCTCGAGCGGTGGCTGCGGCTGTGGAAGTTCCCCAAACCCATCGTGGCCAAGGTGCAAGGAGTGTGCCTGGCTGGGGCCGGGGAACTGCTGGGGGTGGCCGATCTCGTCGTGGCCGCCACCGATGCCCGGTTCGGCCACCCGGCCGGACGTGACCTCGGCATACCGGTGACGCTGTCCTTCTGGCCCATGCTCATCGGCATGCGCAAGACCAAGGAGCTCCTCTTCACCTCGAAGCTGATCGACGGCGTCGAGGCCGAGCGGATCGGGTTGGTGAACCAGGCCGTGCCGCCCGAGGATCTCGACGACGCAGCGTGGGCCATGGCCCGGGACGTGGCGCGTACTGCGCCGGTCGGCTTGAAGATGTCGAAGCTGGCCACCAACCGCTGGTTCGAGAACATGGGCCTGCTGGCTTCGTGCTACTCGACCGCCGACCTCGACACGTTCTTCCACCAGAGCCCCAGCTACGTGGAGTTCTTCCGGGCGGTGCGTGAGGGAGGGATGCACGAGGCCCTCCGCCAGCGCACCGAGAAGTACGGCTGACCGATATCGGCCAACGGCCAGCTCCGGCGGGTGATGCAGGTCAGCGGTCCCGCATCCCCTTGCCCGACCGGATCCTGTCTGCGAGACGGTCGATACGGGTGTGGCGGGTGGAGGACTGCTTGGCCCCTCCGACGTGCAGGTTGTACTCCCGCTGCCGTCCAGGGGTGAGGCTGTCGAAGCCGGCGGCCAGGGTGGCGTCGGCCGCCAACCGTTCGGCCAGTTCGGGAACGAGCTCGAGCTCGGGGGCCGGGCCGACCTCCACGCCGGCCGCTTCGAGGGCCAGCGCAGCTGTGACGTACGAGCCGATGACGGCGGCTCGGTCGGTGATCTCGTCCACCGAGGTGAACCGCATCCGCCGGGCCGAGCGAGAGTTCGGCCCTTGTGACTCGAGGAGCTGGTATGGATCGGCGAGCAGCATCCCCTTGAAGAACATCAGGGCCAGGAACTGCGACATCGGCTGCATGATCGCCACGTTGGCTCCGTCGTGTGAGTAGCAGGGCTTGCCCCACTTGACGGCTTCGGTCAACCCGGCGTCGACGAGGACGGGACGAAGGGCCGTCATCTCAGCCGACCAACGAGCGGCGCTGCGAATCACCTCATCGACATCGCGGGCCACGTTTCCTCCAGGAGTCACGGCGCATGACGCTACCGGTGGCCCGTCCCCGATGCAGTGGGCAGCCGCCGGTCGCTCAGGCCGGGCGGTGGCGCCGAGGACGCCCGATGCGGACGGCAACGCCCGGCGACCACACCACGTGGGGGTCGCCGACGGGCTGACTGAGACCGGCAGCGGCGACCAGTCGGTCGTCCAGATCCACGACCTCACCATGGTGCAGGGGCCAGGCTGGGTGGTCCACTGCGCCGTGGTAGAGGCGGTTGCCACGGCCTTGGGCAACCAGCCCCCACCGGTTGGTGAGAAATGCAGTCAGTTCGTCGACCTGGGCGGGTGGGCCGGTCCGTACCGCTAGTTCGGTCCGAGCAGCCCCGTCGGAACGAGGCCATCGACGGTCGACGGAGGTCACCACGGTGGAGCCAGCCCGCTGATGCACGGTGCGGCCTGTGCAGTAGGGCAGGCGGTAGGCCAACCGGGCCACGGCGGTGGGGAGCCAGCGGTCGATGTCGAGTGAGAAGAACCAGACACCCCGACGGTCTCCGGAACGCACGTAGGTGCGGACGTTCACCTCGGGAAACGATCCGACCAACGGGAGCGGGGCCAGGCCGGGAAAGCCCAGCTGCTCCATGCGGAACCCGATGAGGCCGACCCATGCGGTACCACCATGGGTCTCGACCTCGACGCCCGGGGGGAGGAGAGCCTGGACCTCGGCAGGGTCATATGGCCAGTGCAGGAACACGACGTCGTCCCACCGTTGGGTCATCACCGGGCGACGCACCGGATCAGGGTTGACGGCGGGGAGCGGCTCGGCGTCGAGGACCTCGGCCGAGAGCAGGGTCACGACGCCGCAGCCCCGGCCAGGTCGAGGTCGAGCGCGGTGAGGCAGTCGACCCACCACTGATGGTCGACGAGGGTGATGCCAGGGGTGTCAGCAAGGGTGCGTTCGACGAGGTGCCGATCCTCCGGCTCGAGACAGCCGCGAAGATCCAGCAGATGGTCGATCACGCGTGTGCGAGGCACCATGCCCGAGGGAAGATCAGCCAGCAGCGCGGCGATCATCCGGCGAGCCTCGTCACGACCAGTCGAGGTGGATGGTGCTGTTGGGGCGCTCATCGCAGTCATGCAACCGTTATTCCCACTCCGGCCCGGTTCTACACGTCGGGTCGATGTGACCTCCGTCCCATCTGCCGATGCTTCGGCCAGCCGGTTCGGGCATGCTGGAGGGGTGAGCGAGCACCAGACCTACCTTCCAGCGCCCGCCCTGTCGATCCTCGACCTGGCCATCGTGGGCAAGGGAGAGACCGCAGCCGACGCCTTCGCCAACAGCGTGGCGGTGGCCCAGCGAGCAGAGGAACGAGGCTTCCACCGGGTCTGGTACGCCGAGCACCACAACATGTCCTCGATCGCGTCGTCGGCGACCAGCGTGCTGATCGGCCACGTGGCCGACCACACCTCGACCATCCGACTGGGCTCCGGCGGCATCATGCTGCCCAACCACTCACCCCTGGTGATCGCCGAACAGTTCGGCACCCTCGCCACCTTGCACCCGGGTCGGATCGATCTCGGCCTCGGGCGGGCTCCGGGCAGCGACCAGGTGACCATGCACGCCATGCGGGTGGATCCCCGATCCAGCGACCGGTTCCCCCAGGACGTGCTCGAGCTGCAGGGGTACCTGAGCGGCGAAAGCAGGGTGACCGGTGTCCAGGCGGTGCCCGGGGCGGGCACCCACGTACCGATCTACATCCTCGGGTCGTCGATGTTCGGGGCACAGTTGGCCGCCATGTTGGGTCTGCCGTACGGGTTCGCCTCCCACTTCGCGCCCGACCTGCTGCTGAGCGCAGTGGAGCAGTACCGGGCCGAATTCCGGCCGTCCGAGCACCTGGCCGAGCCCTACGTGATCGCCGGGGTGAACGTCATCGCCGCACCCACCGAGGAAGACGCTCAGGCCCAGCACCGGGAGGTCAGCCGTCGCCGGGTTGCCCGCTTCCTGCGCGACCCCCGAGAACTGACCGACGACGAAGCAGATCGCATCCTCGACTCGCCCCAGGGTCAGCAGATTGCCCGGATGATGCACTACACGGCGGCAGGCACCACCGACCTCGTGCAGCGCTACCTCACCAACTTCGCCGCCGAGGTGGGAGCCGACGAGCTGATGACCGTCCACCCCTCACCCACCCTGGGCCAGCGCCTGACCTCCATCGACCTGCTGGCCGACGCCTTCAACATGGCCGCCCCCGCTCCGTCCCTGGCCGGCTGACCCAGGGCCCAGGGGGTATCAGAGCCCCAGGTACGCTCCGCCGATGGATTACGACGAGGTCATCTCCGCGTTCTTCGTGCCCACCCCCGAGGGCACCGTGCCCGAACCCACCCGCCGGAGCGGGATCGCCCGCCGGTTACGTGATGCCATCGAACCAATCGCCATGCATCCCGTGTGGTCGCGACGCAACAACGCAGCCCTCGCCGACCTGGGTCTCGACTTCTTCTCGGGCTACGCGTGGTCGAGAGCAGCCGCCCTCGGTGAGCCCTCACCCGGCGTGGTGGCTGCCACCTTCGCCGTGTTCGAGCCCGGCATGATCGGCGGCGCCTACGAAGCAGGGCGGGCGGCCTGTGGGCGAACCGAGATGCTGGCCGCCCGCGAAGTAGCAACCACGGCCAGCCTGGCCGAGGTGCTCGCCGGGGCCGACGTGGCGGCCGCTGCGGACCGGTTGCACGACGCAGTGATCGACCTCGACCGGGCCGGGCGACCCATCTACGCCGGTCTGGCCGACATCGCGATTCCCACCGACCCGATGGGTCGGTTGTGGCGGAGCGCCGAGATGATCCGTGAGCATCGGGGTGACAGCCATATCGCAGCCTGCGTGGCCCGAGGCCTCGACCCGGCGGAGATGAACATCCTCACCGAGCTGTGGGTCGGGATGGAGTTCGGCACCTACTCGGCCAGCAGGGGGTGGGATGAGGCCACCCTGCACGGGGCGGCCGACGCCCTCGCTGGCCGCGGCTTGCTCGACGGGCACCAACTCACCGACGCCGGTCGGGCATTCCGGGATGCCATCGAGGACGACACCGACCGAGCCCAGGCCCAGCTGGTGGCCGCCCTGGGCGACGACGTGGACGACCTCATCGCCGACCTCGACAGCTGGTCGGCTCGCTGCGTGGCCGCCGCCGCCTTCCCTCCCGACGCCTACAAGCGGGCTGCCGGTTGAGGGTCGGCCCCCGATCGGGGAGCCACCGTCACTCCTCCCGCTGAGCGGCGGCGCCCCGGGCCACGTCCACCCCGGGCATCCGCTTGCGCGAACCGAACGGGCGGTCAGCGTCGAAGTTCACCCCACTCATGTCCGACATCAGGTACGCCGAGTGCCCGGTCGAGATGGCCAGGCGGAACCCCATTGCGTCCTGGGCGTCGTTGATCTGTCGCTTGATCATCGATGCGGCCATGGGATGGAGGCGGGCGATCCGGTTCGCCTTGGCCATCACCTCGTCGTCCAATCGATCCCGGGACACCACGTTGGCCACGAACCCGAGGTCGTGGGCTTGTTGGGCCCCCAGCAGGCCCTGTTCCCACAACAGGTCCTTGGCCCGGCGGAACCCGATGTCGTAGGGGGTCGAGGGGTATTGGAACAACCCGGGAATGAACTGCGCGTCCTCACTGGCCACGATCAGGTCCATGGCGGCTGCGATCATCCATCCCCCGTAGATGCACAGGCCGTGAACGGCGGCGATGGTCGGCTTTGCCAGGTCCCGCCACCGCATGGTGTTGTCGACGTTCCAGTCCCACGACCTGCGATAACGGCCGAACACGCCGGGCGGGTAGGGCCGGGCCTCCCGGTCGGCGATCTCCTCCGGGGTGCCGATGTCGTGGCCCGACGACCAGTGCTCACCGGCCCCGAACAGCACGGCGACCCGGATGTCGTGGTCGTCCATGGCCTGGGCCAGGGCGTCGTCGAGGCCCTCGAGCAGGGTCCGCGACTGGGCGTTGCGGTACTGGGGGCGGTTCATGGTGATGCGGGCCACCGGCCCGTCGGTTTCGTAGAGCACCTCGTCGGCCATCGGTGCAGTCTCCCAAACCGGCTGATCCACCGCTGACCGGTTCGCTCTAGGGTTGCCCGATGGTCCCTGAGTTCGACGACGACACCCAGTTCGGTCCTGACAATCTGCCCTATGGGGTGTACTCCCGGCTGGGGTCGACGCCCCGCTGCGCAACCCGGCTGGGGGAGTGGGTGATCGATCTGGCCGACGCCCTCGACGACCCCGTGTTCGCGGCCCCATCGCTCAACGGATTCATGGCCCAGGGACCCCGACGGTGGGCCGAGGTGCGGGCCCGACTCCACGAGCTGGTCGGTTCGGAGATCCCCGATGGGGCTACGCATCGCCTCGACGAGGTCAGCCTCCACCTGCCGATCCAGGTGGCCGACTACGTCGACTTCTACGCCTCGGAGTACCACGCCTCGAACCTGGGTCGGATCTTCCGCCCCGACAACCCCGAGCCCCTCATGCCCAACTGGAAATACCTGCCGGTGGGTTACCACGGCCGGGCGGGGTCGGTGGTGGTGTCGGGCACCGACATCGTCCGCCCCACCGGGCAGCGCAAGGATCCCGATGCCCCCGCTCCGGTGGTGGGTCCCTCGACCCGCCTCGACATCGAAGCCGAGATGGGGTTCGTGGTGGGCACCCCCAGCGCCATGGGGCGCTCGATCGACGTCGACCAGGTAGACGAGCACCTGTTCGGGGTGGTCGTGTTCAACGACTGGTCGGCCCGGGACATCCAGGCCTGGGAGTACGTGCCCCTCGGCCCGAACCTGGGCAAGTCGTTCGCCTCGACCATCTCCCCCTGGGTGGTCCCCATGGCCGCCCTCGACCACGCCCGGGTGCCGTTGCCGCCCCAGGATCCTGCCCCGCTCGGCTACCTCGACATGGCCGACCCCTGGGGGCTCGACATCGACATCGAGGTGCGATGGAACGGCCAGGTCATCTCCCGTCCCCCGTACCGGACCATGTACTGGTCACCGGCCCAGATGCTGGCCCACCTGACGGTCAACGGGGCCCCGGTGGCCACCGGCGATCTGTTCGCATCGGGCACCGTGTCGGGCGCGCCGCCCGATCAGCGGGGGGCCTTGATCGAGATGACATGGGGTGGACGTGACCCCGTCATGGTCAACGGGGAGGAGCGGTTCTTCCTCCTCGACGGGGACGAGATCACCATCTCGGCCAGCGCCCCGGGCCCCGACGGTCGCCGCATCGGCTTCGGGAGCGCCACCGGGCGGATCGTGCCCAGCCTGACCGGGGCCTAGCCGCCCAGGATCCCGACCACTGCCCGGTGGGCGGCCGTCACTGCCCCGTCGATGTCGGTGGGCATGGCCGAGGTGTCGATGTGGGCATCGGCCGTGACCTCCCACCGGATCCGCCCATCGGTCACCACCGCGTCGAGCCCCAGGGTGCCCTCGAGGTGCAGGTTGTCGAACACGGTGACGTTCATGTCGGCAATGCAGTGGTGACGGAGCACGGCCTCGAACACCCCAGGGTCGATGGTCGGAGGATCGGCAACCACCAGGTAGGGGCGGAGCACCTCGAGCCCGGGACCCAGGGCACCGGCTGCTGCGGCTTCCAGCGTCTGCGGGGGCTGGGGGTCGGGGTCGGCGACGCCGTCGTGGCCGATCAGGGTCGACGCAACCGAGGCCTCGCTGGCCAGGCGGGCCACCACCACGGCCGCTGGACCGCCCCCGGTGATCAGCAATGGGGTGTCGATACGGGCCACCGGGTCAGAACATGGCCAAGGGGTTCACCGGAGATCCCGTCACCCCCTGGAAGCGGATGGGAGCCAGGGAGAAGGCGAAGTCGTAGCGGCCGAGGCGCTCACAGGTCGCAGCCAGGTCTTCGAGGTTGCAGTTGTCGATCAGCCACAAGCCCATGGCCACGATGCCCACCATGTGGATGGGCATGGTCACCGTCCGGTACCCGGCCGGGGTGACGTCCTGGGCCACGTCGGAACCGATCATCGACACCCCGCGCTCATGGAGCCAGGGCAGGCAGGCCGCCTGGTAGCCCGAGCGGGGCTTGTTGGGGTTGTAGTCCCGCCGTTCCCTGATCCGGGCTCCGCCCTCACCGGTGCGCAACAACAACACGTCGCCCGGTTCCACCTTCACCCCGGTGGCTTCCTCGGCTGCCTCGAGATCCTCGGGGTACACGTGATCATCAGGGTCCAGGACATCGACGCCCCGCAGTTTGGGCATGTCGATGAGCACGCCCTTGGCAAAGACCCCGTCGGCCACGGCCAGCACGTCGTGCTTGAGCGCCCCCTGGCGGTCCGACACCAGCGACGCGGACTCTCCGCCGTACATCTTTCCGTCCCAGAAGATGTGGGCCAGGGAGTCGAGGTGGGTCACATCGAGCCCGTGGAACACCATGCCGATGTACTCCTGGGCTCCACCGGCCCGACCACCGGGTAGCAGGGCCTTGCGACCCTCTTCCTCGAGGCCCAGTCCGGTGGAAAGCATGTAGCGCTGGGATTCCACGGTGGCACCTGGCTGGCGCCCGGTGCGGATGTCCCAACTGCACGACACGGTCACCCCGTCGCGCACCAGTCCGGCGGCCGCCGTGCGGCCTTGGGGGGTCAGGTGGTTGAGGGTGCCCATCCGGTCGTCGGGACCCCACCGCCCCCAGTTCGACAGTTCGTCGAACCAGCCCAGGATCGTCTCTTCGGTCGGTGGCGTCGGCATGAGCGCGATGCTAGTCAGCGGCCGTCGGCTCGGTTCTCGCCGGGGTCTGCGTCAGATGGTCCGCGGGTAGTAGCTGCCCGGCTCCAGCTGGGTCACGTCGGCGTCGAAGTTCGACTCGAACGGCCAGTCGGCCTCCTCGCCGGGCTGGGGCACCTGTGTGAGGCGGCCCATCTCGCCACCTACCCGCTCGTTGCCCACCAACGACCACGCCTGTCGCTTGTACGTCCAGTTGTCGGGCTGGAGCCGGTGGCAGGCGTTGAAGTGGGCGAACGCGGTGTCCCGGTCGCCGGCCCGCCACAGGTGGTTGGCCAGCTCGAAATGGGCGGCCGCAGCCGAGACGTCCAGGGACCGGTTGCCGCTCGCCGCCACCACCTGGTCGGGGCTCATGGCATAGGGGCTGTCGGCGCCTCGGCTGGCCCAGTCCCGCAGAGCGTCGGGGTAGGCCTCCCGGTCCTGACCCGAACGCAGTTGGGTCATCAGGTCCACCGGAGGTTCCCTACCCTCTGCGAGGGCCTGCTGCCGCTCGGCCTCGGCGGCTTGCGCCCGTTCGGCCAGGCGAGCGGCCAGGGACGGTGGATACTCGGTGGGGCCAGGCCAGCCTGGCTCGGGGGGTCGCACGATCATGCCGTGCTCGTCGATCCACACCACGTTGGGAATGTTGACCACCCCGAACAGGGCATCGAGCTGGTGGGTGGGGTCGAGCAGCGACGGGTGGTCAGGCTGGGCGGCTTCGATGAAGGGACGGGAGGCCTCGACCCCATCGAGCTCCAGGGACACGGTGACCACCTCGACGCCGAGGGGTCGGAGTTCGGTGCGCAGGGCCTGCCAACCTGGCAGGTCGAAACGGCACCCTCAGTAGGGGGCCCAGGCGACCAACACCACCTTGGGGCCCCGCAGAGAGGAGAGGCGGAAGGGATTGCCCTCGAGGTCGATCAGGTCGGGGTCGGGGGCTCGAGCGGTCACCAACGCCCGGCCGCCGACCGTTTCGGGACCGACGGCCCACAGGTCCCGGGTCGGCTCGTCGACCACGGCCATCCCGAGGCGATCGGCAAGATCGGTCAGGGTGAAGGTGTCGGGCAGGGGCACGCACACCTCGCCCTTGCAGGCCCCCTCGGGCTTGATCTCCCACCCGTTCGCATCGGCAAACGCAATCGGGTCGGCGTCGAGTCGGTCGAGCAGCATCGGCAGATCCTTCCGTCGGCAGCCACCGGGGCGCCCAGTATGGCCGGGGACGGCGGAGGGGTGGGCCCCTATGCTCGCACCCATGGCGGCGGGGAAGCTCACTGAGTCGGCACCTGACGTGGATCGGGTGGTGGCCGACCTCGGGACCCAGGGTGTCGCCGTGGTCGAGGGAGCCCTCGATGCGGACGAGGTGGCGTCACTCCGAGCTGCCCTCGACCCCCTCATCGCCGACACTCCGCAGGGACGTAACCCTTTCGAGGGGTTCGATCGGGTGATCGGGCCGCACACCCTCTCGTCGATCATCGGGATCGACATCGGACCGGGCGAGGTCGCCCAGGAACTGCACTACGACGCAGCCGCATACCCTCTGGCCCGCAGTCACGGCGAGGTGGTGGTCAACGTGATGTGGGCCCTCGACGACTTCACCGACCAGAACGGGGCCACTCTCCTGTATCCCGGATCGCACCTGTGGTCCGACGGCCATCCTCCGCCGGGGGCAGCTCCCTTGCAGGCCACCATGCAGGCCGGGTCGGCCCTGTTGTGGACGGGACGGGTGGTGCATGGGGCCAACCTCACCGGCCGTCCGCGGCTGGGACTGGTCACCGAGTACGTGGCCGGTTGGCTACGTCCCCACGAGAACATCCAGGCATCGATTCCTGTCGAGGTGGCCCGCACCATGCCACCCCGTCTCCAAGAACTGATCGGCTATCACCTGTATCCCGCATACCTGGGCTAGGTCGAGGGGCGCCACCCGCGAGGGGTACTGGACTCGCTGCCCACGGTGGGGGCGGGGGTGCGGTGAGC
>JAYPWI010000040.1:0-27054 GCA_038135065.1 Acidimicrobiales bacterium | reverse complement strand
GGTGCCACGGTCTGCGCCAGCCACGGCGCCAAGGCCCCGCAGGTCCGGAGGGCCGCCGCCGCTCGTGCCGCTCAGACCGAGGCCCGCACGCTCGCCGAGGCCATGGAGATCAAGATCGACACGGACCCGATCGACGCCATCCGCACCGAGCTGAACAGATCCGCCACCATCATCGGACTCCTCGCCCAGCAAGACGATCTGACCACCGGCGAGATCCGTCGAGCACTTTTGGCCGAGCGCGAACACATGGTGAGGGTCGCCGTTGCCGCAGCCAAGGTGTGCCCCGCCGCCGTCGAGGTGATCGACACCGAACCCGAGTGGCAGGTCGAGCAGCGCCGCAAAGAAGAGGCCGCCCGGAAACTGGCGCAGATGTTCGAGAACATGGTCAGGAGCGACTACTCGCTGTCACCCTCCAAACGCCAGTACGGGCACAGGTTCACCGACGACGAGGTGCGATTCCCCGGTGAACGGCTCCCTGAACCGAAACCGCTTGACCCTCCGGCATAGGTGTTCAGCCCGCTCGTAACAGGGTCAGACATAGTGTTCGCCGCTTTGCGCCTCTCGTCGAAGATGCCTGGGCCGCAGGCGTCAGGGAGGTCCGGCGCGATCGATGGGGCACTCGGGATCTGAGCCGCCTCGACGGAGGGGCTTCTCGACTCCGTGGCTGTCACCTTGGCTGTCTTTTCACCTTGTCCGCCGCGCCGTGCACGCGCCTTGATGGCCTGACCAGGCAATTCATCTGTGGAGCTGATCGGATTCGAACCGACGACCCTCTGCTTGCAAAGCAGATGCTCTAGCCAACTGAGCTACAGCCCCGGGGCCTCTGAGCGTAGCGAACCCCGGGGGTTCAACGACAGCGAGACCGCCACGATGTTCGGCACGACATCGTTGGGTGGTCCATGATCATGGGTGGCCCGCCATCTGCAGGACGGTGCCGCCGAAGGGGAGACCACCATGAACATGCCCGCTATCTCACTGGCCGCCGTCCGCGGGCGTCGCCAGCAAACCCTCGAGGTCGCCGCTGAGATCGAGCGTCGGGGTTTCACCGGCATCTACTGCCCGTCCATGGGTGACTGCGTCGCCCTCTGCCAAGGGATCGCCCAGGTCACCAACGAGATCCCTTTCGGCACATCGGTGCAGCCCATCTACTTCCGCAATCCATCCGACCTCGCTGCCACCGCTGCCTTCATCCACGAGATCTCCAACGGTCGATTCCGTCTCGGTATCGGCGTTACCCACGGCCCCGTTCACCAACGCCTCGGCATCACCCCCGGCAAGCCCCTCAGCGATATCCGCAACTACGTGAGCGAAATGCAAGCCGCCGCCGAGCAGCACGGCGAGCTGCCCCCCATCGTGCTGGCCACCCTGCGCCGCAAGATGGTGGAGTTGTCAGTCGAGATCGGAGCCGGGGCGGTATGGGCCAACGCCAGCCGCAACGACTTCCACAACTCGGTGGCCGACATCCCCCAGTCCGTGCAGGACAGCGGGTTTTTCGTGGGCAACATGATCCCCACCGTGATCGATCCTGACCGGGAAGCGGGAGCAGCCCGCAACCGGGCCACTCTTCAGGGTTACGTAGCCCTCCCTAACTACCGGAACTACTGGAAGCAGGCCGGCTACGAGGAGGAGATGACGGCCGTGGAAGTCGCCCTCGACAGCGGCGACCGGGACGCATTGATGACCGCCATGTCCGACAACTGGCTGTCCAACGCCACCCTGTACGGGTCGGTCGACGAGGTGCGCCAAGGGGTCGAGGAGTGGATGGACCAGGGGTGCAGCACCCCAATCCTCGTGCCATCGAGCACCTCGGGGGGGCAGATGCATGCCATCGAAGAGATCTTCGCCGCCTTCGGCTGACCGCATCCCCGACCGGGCCGCCCTCGACGCCGCCGCCCGGCGGGTGGCCGGTGTCGTCCACCGCACCCCCGTGCTCACCTCCCGCCGACTCGATGACGAGGTAGGAGCGCACCTGTTCCTGAAGGCCGAACACCTCCAGGTCACCGGGTCGTTCAAGATCCGGGGTGCCTACAACGCCGTCGCAGCCATCGAACCCCACCAACGCTCAGCCGGCGTAGTTGCGTACTCGTCGGGTAACCACGCCCAAGCGGTGGCCCGAGCAGCCCAGATCCACGGGGTACCCGCCACCATCGTGATGCCCCTCGACGCGCCACCGATCAAGCTGGCCGCCACCCGCAGCTACGGGGCCACCGTCATCACCTATGACCGGTATCGCGAGGACCGAGCCGCCATCGCTGCCGGGGTGGCAGCCGAGCGCGGATGCACCCTCATCCCCCCCTTTGACCACCCTGATGTAATCGCCGGGCAGTCCACGGTGGCCCGCGAACTCATCGAACAGGTACCCGACCTCGATCTGCTGGTGGTCTGTGTCGGGGGCGGGGGGCTGATCTCGGGCTGCGCCCTGGCCTGCCACCACCTCTCCCCCGCCACAACCGTCATCGGGGTCGAACCCGCAGCCGGCAACGACGTACAGCAATCACTGCACACCGGTCGCATCGTGACCATCGACGTGCCCGACACCATTGCCGACGGACAGCAAACCACGGCCCCGAGCCCCCTCACCTTCGCCGTGATCCAACGCCACGTACACGACATCGTGACCGTCACCGACGAACAGATCATCGGCACCATCGCCCGGGTCGGTAGCAGCATGAAGCAGGTCCTCGAACCCAGCGGAGCATCAGCGCTGGCTGCCGTTCTGCACGGTCAGATCGACGTCACCGGAGCTCGGGTCGGGGTCACCCTGTCAGGGGGCAATGTCGACCTGGCCCGGTACGCCGACCTGGTCGGCTCGTGAACGACGACCTGGTCGTCACCGACAGCCTCGTGATTCCGGCCGTCGAACTGCGCTGGGCCTTCGGCCCATCGGGTGGACCCGGCGGCCAGCACGCCAATCGGGCTCACACCCGAGCTGAGCTCCGCTGGTCACCCGCCACTTCCGATGTCCTCACCCCCCACCAACGGGCCGTCATCATCGAACAGTTCGGCGAGGTGGTCATCGTCACCGCCGACGACCACCGATCGCAGCACCGCAACAAGACCGACGCCGCGCAGCGTCTGGCATCTCGGCTGCGCGACGCGTTGCACACACCCGAGCCTCGCCGCCCGACCAGACCCAGCAGATCGGCCCGTCAACGCCGCACTGCCGACAAGCGGCGGCGAGGCCGCCTAAAGCAGGATCGCCGGCGTCCGGGGATCGACGACTGACCCTTCGCTCTCGTACATCCCGGGGCCCGACCCGTGCCGACGCCGGGCAGCGGACACCCGACGGATGTCCTCGTCGATGTCGGTCTCCGACGGATCGGTCCAATGGCCCAGCAAGCGCTCCCAGCGGCGGACCCACCCGTGTTCACCGGTCACCGTCCGCCACGCCGACTCACCGATGAGTGCAAGCTCGTCGGGCGTCGACAGCAACAACGGCACCAGCGACGGAATGTCGGCGGGTGATGCGCACGTGACCACGTCCCTACCCGGCCGAAGGTGCTCTCCGATCCCGGGTCGATCCACCACTACGGCCGGTGTTCCGACCACTGCCGCCTGCAACACCGCCTCGCTGACACCGAGTTCTCGCCAATGACGACGAACGGCCGATTGTTGGGCCAAGGAGACAGGAAGCTCCACCACCAGCTGAGCCGCGGCCAGGAAGTAGGCCCGTTCGACTGGATCATCGACCCGAAGGGCGGTGACTGCGAGGGGGAGATCGTCCCAACCCTTCCCCAGCACCGTCACCTGGCCGAGCGACTCCATGGCGGCCACCACATCGACGTTCGCTGGATCAGCATCTCCCACCACCACGACACCCTGACGGGATCCCGGGGTGATGACATCGAACTCCGGAACGTGCACGGCAGGGCGCATCATCGAAAGCCGGAACGTTCCCTCCGCCTTCCACCGCTCGAACGTTGCCCGGTCGGGCACCGTCACGAGGTCGTAGAACATCAGATCCCGGCCGACCTGATCCAAATCGGTCGGCATCACGGGGCAGGTCGGTCCACGGTGCACGGCCACAGCTACTGCACCGGCAGCTGCAGTCAGTTCTCGCATATCCGACCCGGGAAGCCCACCAATCGTCGGGACCGTGATCACCACGTCGGGAGCACAGCGTTCCAGCACCGCCTCGACGACCTGTCGTGCCCGGGCGACCCCTGCGGGCAGCTCGACCGCGAGCACCTGGTGCCCGAGAAACCGCAACGAATTCACCATGGGCTGGCGGACAGCGACACCAGCCGATCCTTCAGGACCGATAACGAGCATTCTCATCAGTTGCCTGCTTCCCTGGCTTCCGGCGACATGCCGGTCACCTCAGTCGTGGGGACCGCCCAATCGGGCACACAGGCCAGTGTGGAACAACTTCCACTGCATTTCGGTGATCTTCGTTGTTTATCGCACGGGTTTTTCGTCGATCACACGCCGCGGACACCGCTGCTCGGCAGGGGGCTGAATGTCGGAGACCCCAGCGGAATGGGCCGCGGCCAGCCCACGTGACGGGGATTCAACCGCACTTCGAGCCACTCTCCGTCGGGAAGCGCAGCAAGATGCACAGCCCCAGCCCCCGATTCGAGCTCACACTCCAGGCTCCGAATGACCTCACCGGTGGGTTCGACCCCATCAGTCGTGATCAGGATCTGATCACTGGCCAGTCGACGAACTGCCAGATAGGTGGCCTCGTCGACCGTCAGCGGGCGATCCGGTTCGATGAGCTCGACGATTCCGGCGAGATCACCGATCAAGGGGTTGAACAGACCCGAGCCATCGATATCGACCAAAACAAGGTCCGGCGCCACCTCTTGGTCCTGTTCGAGGAGCGAACGAATCAGGCGTAGTGCCCGCGCTGGCTGGCGAGCCAGCAGCACCCAGGCGGGGCGGTTGGTGATCTCACGTGGGAGCCGCCACCTCCGGAGCGCACCGGGAACACCATCGGCGACCTCGTCGTGAATCTGCCGTTGAAGGACCCGTAGGTCCACCAGACTCGGTCGAGCCGGGAGCACGGCCGACGGCACTTCGGGAGCACCCCACGCTGCAACCCGAGCACGCACGGACACCAGGAGCTGCAACAGCCGGTCGGGAAACTGGAGATCCCGCTGATCGACGAGCACCCCTCGACCGGGAGCCTGACAGCGACGCTCAGCAGCCAGGGCAGCCGCCGTGTCGGAGTGATGCAGGACCGCTCTGACGACGCCGGTGCCAGCCCAGAACGACAGATGCGCTGGTTCCACCATCACGACAGGTGGACCCTCAGGCCAACCAGCCAACGCAATCAGAGGGGCCAACGCTGCCCCGTCTCCGTGGAGAACTACAAGGGAGGACCCCACACACTGCTGCCTGAGCTCCGCAGCACCGTCGAGCGGGCCATCCTGTCCATCGGGCAATGCAACCAGGCGGGCCTCAGGATCGAGACGCCACCAGTTCCGCGCATCGTGGATCAAAGTCCCTGCTTCACCCGCTAGGACATGGGTGATATGGCCGTTCGGGTCACCACCCCGATCGGGTACCGGTAGGTACGCGGCGAGTTGCTGGATCATCTCCTCGAGAGGTGGCGAAGCGAACCATCCGGGATGGTTCCGGCTTGCCACATCAGCCGCGAGTTGGAGGTAGCCGGCCGCCAAACCGGGACGATCACTCGCCAAACACACCGTCGCCCGAAGCTCGAAACCCGCGACCGTGTGGGCATTCAGCTCGATGTCGGATGGCGATACGTCCACACCTGCATCGTCGGCCCCGAACAGTCCGACTTCAGCACGGCCAACCGATTAGAGCGCGATGATCACGCCGTCGCCGGCAGATGACGAATCAAGTACGTCACACCCCTGGGCCAGGACCAGTTCCGCTCCACCAGCCGGTTCGGGACCACTCATGAGCGCCACCACTACGGGGTCGAGCACGAACTCAGATGCACCTGCCGACAAGGGAAGGGCGCGGATCGACTCCAACGACCGGTTGATCACGACGTCGACGAACTCCCCCGGGCAGTTGGTCAACACGGCAACGAAGGTCGTGTCATCAATCCGACCGACGGAATCCACTGTGCGCAATCCAGCTGCCACGATGGCTCCGAGGTGCCGAAGTGCTTCCTCGAGATCGTCCTCGACGAGCGATGCCTTCAAGCCGTCCAACTGGGGGAACCGCAACATCACGACGCAATACGGCTCGGTCATCCGGTGCTGGCGGTCGATCGCCCCTTGGAGCGCATCGAGGATGCCATTCCGATTGGACAGGCCGGTGAGCGGATCGGTGCTGGTGAACACCGACAGTTGCAGTTCGAGCCGGTTGATCTCTGCTCGGGCGGCTGCTAGCTCCGCTTCCAGATAGCTGATGCGCTGGTCCGTGCCGGTATCGGTCATCGGTGTCTCCTCACCCCGCGATGCGGGTCTCCTCGGCAGGTGATGTCGACCACCCAGCTGAGCGGATAAGCGGTTGCGGAAAAGTTTTTTTCAAACTCCCAGCGACCGCCCCCCAGCATCGCACGCTGCTCCAATGACAGTAGTCATGGTGTGACCCATCCCACCCCTGTAGGGATCAATTCGCCACACTGTGCAGAACCCCACCACCGCCACTCGGCGTGGCACTGAACGCGCAAATGTGCTTTTGCGCCTGGCCTTTCGAACGACGGGGGACTGGAACCGGCTCCGGGACATAGCCCCGGTCGAGGAGGGCGGTGAACATGACCGAACGACGACGGACGCAACGAAGTACCGACACCATCGGCGATCCGAATGATCTGGCCGCGGCCAACATCGAGCTCGTGCAGCAGATCGTGAACCAGGTTGCGGCCAGGTATCCCCGGCACGTGGATCGCAACGAACTGTGGTCAGCCGGTGCCACCGGGCTGGTCGAGGCTTCTCGTAGCTACCGGGCGGAGACAGGTATCCCGTTCCACCGTTACGCGGCCATCCGAATCCGTGGCTCGATCATCGACTCCACCCGAAAGCGTGACTGGGCCGTGCGATCGCTCCGCCGCCGCATGCGCGAAGTACACACCGCCGAAGACCGCTTCGAGATCGCCGAAGGCCGTAAGCCAACCGACGAGGAATTGTGCACCCTCATCGGCATCGACATCGAGGAGCTGCGCTCCCGTCGCACGGCCGCCGTCAACTCCTCCCTCCTCCATCTCGACCAGGAGGACCCCGAGCGAGTACCACTCGGCGAACGGATCGAGGAGCGCAGCGCCGAACTCCTCCCCGAGGAAACCCTCTCCAACCGGGAAATGTTGGGAACCCTCATCTCAGCCATCGACGAACTACCCGACCTCCAACGTGACGTCGTGCGTCGCTACTACCTCGAGGGCGAGATGCTCCAGACGATCGCAGAGACGCTGGGCGTGACAGAGGCCCGGGTCAGTCAGATCAGGGCCGAAGCAGTCAACGCGATGCGCGCCTTCTTCGGAACGCTCTACGACTTCGTCGAGGACGTACCGAGCTCGGCACCCGGTCGCCGAAGCAGAACCGCCTATCTGGCCTCCATGGCCGAGAAGAGCACCTGGTTGACCCGGCTCGAGTCGCTGTCAGCGCCTCCGTCCGAGCGCGACGCCAGCCTGGCAGGTTGAACCCGTCGACCGGCCGTCGACTGCGATCAGCAGTCGCTGTTCACAGCAGTGACCAGATCACGGGCTACCCGTGGGTCCGGGCGGCCACCCGAGATGAGCCGCTCCAGCGCTCGATCGGTCCGCTCCCACAGACCTGACGGCACAGGCCCAGTGTCACCGGCTATCTCTGCTCGGGCGACGTCCAGCGCGATGTCGAGCAGGTACGAGGTTCGTCGATGACGCAAGGCGTGCGCCATCTCGCTGATTCGGACCAACCCGTCGAGTGCGTGACAGGTGACCGGTCCTCCACGGGAGAGACCGATTGCCTGCAACTCAGCCAGCGCCGTCTGTCGATACTGCGCTTCCAGTTGATCGAACGAACTCATGAGCACTCCCGAGGGACATCGGTGTGCCCCCGCTCGTGGAATGTCGGCCGAAACTTCGTCAGTTGAGGACTGGCGGCGTCTCGTTGTCGCTGGCTTCCCGACAGCGGATCACTACGACGAGGGCAGCCGTTCCCACCAGAGCAGACACCCAGACATTGACCCTGACTCCGCCGATGGTGTTGGCCGCATCGGACCGCAGTAGTTCGATCCAGAATCGGCCGACCGTGTACAGGAACACATACACGGCAAACGATGCACCGCGCCGCAACTGGGGCAGCACCCGAGGCACGAGCCAGATGACGGCGCCGGCCACCCCAAGGTTCCAGAGAGCCTCGTAGAGGAACGTCGGATGAAACACCGGTTCCGTCAGATGCTCCACGGGACGGTGACGCGCGTCGATTTCGATCCCCCACGGCACATCGGTAGGCCTGCCGAACAATTCCTGGTTGAAGTAGTTGCCGAATCGACCGATGGCCTGAGCCACCGGCAACGCCGGAGCAGTGGCGTCGAGCAGGCCAGGTATGTCGTATCCCCTGCGGCGAGCCAGGATCAACACAGCACAGGCCCCCCCACCGATCGCGCCCCAGATACCCAGACCTCCCTGCCAGATCTTGGGAATATCACCCCACCGGCCGACGAACCGGTCGATATCGGTGATCACGTGGTAGAGCCGTGCCCCAACTACGCCACCGACCACGGCCCACAGTGAAAGCTGGTGGATGACCTCTGGATCCTGCCCCGCCTTGGCCCATCGACGAGCCGTGATTTGCACCGCAACGATCACCCCAATGGCAATCAACACCCCATAGGCCCGCAGATCGAGCGGTCCGATTTCGATGCTGTCGGCGGGAGGGCTTGGAATGGATGCAATCATGGGCGTTCTGTACTTGGCACCCTATCCAGCGGAAGCGACGCCGAACGGGAGCCTCCTACCTCCTCACGAACAGGAGCCGGGTTGACACTGCCACGGGGATTGACCAGCGACGAGGTGCGAGATCGTGAGCGGCGAGGCGCGATCAACCTCGTGCCGGACGGCCCGTCGAGATCGATCCCCGAGATCATCCGGGCCAACACCCTCACACCGGTGAACATGATCATGACGACCCTGCTCGTCCTCATCTTCATCGCCGGCAAGCCTGGTGACGCCCTGTTCGCAGGAGTGATCGTGAGCAACACCGTCGTTGGCATCACCCAAGAAGTCCGAGCAAAGCGCGCGCTTGATCGACTTGCCGTCCTCAGCGCTCCCCGTGCCCGTCTGCTGAGAGATGGCGAGATCATCGAGTCCCCTACCGACCGGGTCGTGCTCGATGACATTCTCCGGCTCGAACCCGGGGACCAGGTCGTCGTCGATGGTGTCGTGATCGACTCCGATGGCCTCGAGATCGATGAATCACTGCTGACGGGAGAGTCGGATGCGATCGGCAAGCGCCAGGGCGATCGTGTGCTGTCTGGCAGCTTCGTCGTTGCCGGTCAGGGCCACATGCAGGCCACCCATATCGGGGCCGAGGCCTACGCCGTGTCCCTGTCGGAACAAGCGCGCCGGTTTCAACTGGTCAACAGCGAGCTCCGCAACGGGATCAACCTGCTCCTACGTTGGCTGACCTGGATCATCCCACCCGCCGCAGGTCTGTTGGCTGTCTCGCTTTTCTCCACCGAAGACCGCTGGCAGGACGCACTCCAGGGCACGGTTGCCGCCGCAGTTGCCATGGTTCCCGACGGCCTGGTCCTGTTGACCAGCATTGCTTTCGTGGTCGGTGTCCTGGCCCTTGCTCGCAAGCAAGCCCTGGCCAAGGAATTGGCCTCCGTCGAGTTGCTGGCCCGCGTGGATGTCCTGTGCCTCGACAAGACCGGGACCATCACCACAGGTCGGATCGTCTTCGGTGAGCTCGATGTACTCGACGACAGCGATCCATCGACGACTCTCGCCGACCTGGTCGCAGCCGATCCCTCCCCCAATGCGACCTTGGCAGCCATCGGACAGGTCTTCGATCGTCCGGGAGGAGCCAACGTCACCGATCGGGTTCCCTTCAACAGCGCACGCAAATGGTCATCGACGTCATTCGATGACGGTTCGACCTGGTACCTCGGTGCACCCGACATCCTGGCCGATGACCAAGCCGTCGCCGACCGAGTCGCCGACCACGCAGCACAGGGTCGACGGGTCATCGCACTTGCGGTGGGTGACCAGCCCGACGCCGAACGTCTGCCGCCGAACATTCGAACGGTCGCCCTGGTGCTGCTCGACGACGAACTCCGCGAGGACGCGGCAGAGATTCTCCAGTACCTGGTCGGACAGGGGATCGGTCTCCGGGTGATCTCGGGAGATCACCCGGCAACGGTTGCCGCGGTGGCGCGTCGAGCAGGTATTCCCGATGCAGATCGTTGGATCGACGCACGGGGGTTGGGCGACGAACCTGCCGACCTCGCTGGCGTCATGGACGACACCATTGTCTTCGGGCGAGTCTCCCCTCACCAGAAACGCTCGATGGTCCATGCCTTACAAGCGGAAGGACGAGTCGTGGCCATGACGGGCGACGGGGTGAACGACGTGCTGGCCCTCAAGGACGCCGACATGGGTATCGCCATGGGGTCGGGCAGCTCGGCCAGTCGGGCCGTCGCCGAGTTGACCCTGCTCGACAACAGGTTCGCCACCCTCCCCATCGCCCTGGCTGAAGGTCGCCGGGTGATCAACAACATCGAACGTGTAGCGAACCTCTTCGTCGTCAAAGCCACCTACGCCGTTCTTCTCGCCGCCCTCACGGGACTCGCCGGGGTGCCGTTCCCCTTCCTCCCCCGTCACCTGACCCTGATCGGCACGTTCAGCATCGGCCTGCCCGGCTTCATCCTGGCCCTGGCTCCCGAGACCTCACGGGCACGACCCGGCTTCCTGCGCAGAGTCATGGTGTTCTCCCTCCCCGCAGGGACGATCGCAGCCGCAGCCACCTTCGGTACCTACCTGTGGTTGCGATCGTCGAACGAGACAAGCCTCGAACAGGCCCGCACCGGAGCAACCATCGTTCTGCTGGGGTTGGGCCTGGCTGTCCTGGCAGTGATGGCCCATCCACTCCGACGCCGTCACATCGTTCTCATCGCCGCGATGGTCGCCTGCTACGTCGTTGCCATGACCACTGACGTCACCCGGGAGTACTTCGTTCTGGACAGTCCGCCCACCACGGCCTGGTTGATCATCGCGCTGGCAATCGGTGGCGGAGCCCTATTGCTCGTCGGAATCTCTGCCCTGGCACCATGGTCACGGCCCGACCTTCCCGAGGAATCCAATGACTCCGAATGATGAACTCCATCACCTTGCGATCGCAGGTGACCATCTCAGCGAAATCGCGGCTACCGAAGATCTATCGATTGCCGTACCAACCTGCGATGGATGGAGCCTTGAGCGACTGATCACCCACTGTTGTCAGGTGTGGAGCCTGGTCAAAGGCTCGATCGAAGCTGGTAATCGACTCCCTCTCGGGGATCCAGCGCTCGAACCCACCTCGAAGATCCTCTCGGATTGGCACGCTCATGCCGTCACCGAACTGCACCACCTGCTCTCCCGCCTGGGTCCGGACGGTGAGTGCTGGACATTCAGCCCTCGGTGGTCCACTGCAGCATTCTGGATGCGACGTATGTGCCAGGAAGCGACCATGCACCTGTGGGATGCGCGCAATGCACTTGGTCATCCGAGCCCTATCGACCCCGAGCTCGCGATCATCGGCATCGACGAATACCTGGACCACTTCATCGGAGATCGTCGGCCCGATGTGTTCGCTGGCAATGGCGAAACACTCCACTTCCATGCCACCGACGGACCCGGTGAGTGGGTCATCACCCGCACGCCGACCGGTATCGACGTCGAGCGGACCCACGCCAAGGGTGACGTGGCAGCCCGCGGACCGGCTAGCGATCTTCTGCTGTTCGTGTGGGGTCGAGTTCCACCGTCACAGCTCGAAGTCTTCGGAGACGAGGACCTGCTGGTTCAGTGGCAGGCCGACATCACCTTCTGAGCCTCAACGTCGAACAGCTTCAGCTTCTTCGGAACTTTCGAGGGACGTGTCCGTGAGATCGATGCGCGGAGCCTGCACCAGATCGCCCGTCACGATCCGCTGCCGCCAATCAGTTGCGTCCTTGATGGCGGTTGCGTACCGAGCCTTGCGCCGAGCCACCCGTCCCTGCACCTCGATGGGTGACGGAACATGCTCCTCGAACTGCATCTCGATCCCCTCTCGAAGCATCTCGAGGGCTTCGGATCGCAACTGACTGATCCGCGACTCCGTCACGTTGAGGTAACGAGCCAAATCCAGCGAGGAGACACCCTCCAGGAAGTAGCCAACGATGACTGCCCGGTGGCGCTCGGGGAGCAGCTTCACCGCGTCACGCAGATACCCACGGAGCTCTCGGACCTCCATCTCCTCCCCGGGTTCGAGGGCGTCGGGATCCGACAGCACGTCGACCAGGGTGAGGTCTTCGTCATCGTCAGGAGCAACGTAGTGATCCAAGGCCAGCACTACAGACCGGTACACCCGATCTCGCAACTGATGGAGGCGGCGCAGATCCATGTCGAGGTCATTGGCCAGTTCGTCATCCGTAGGGCGACGTCCAGTGCGGTTGATGATCCGCTGCTCGGCATTTTCGAGATGGCGAGCCAGATTTCTCACTGATCGCGGTGCCCAGTCAGCGGCCCGAACCGAATCGAGGATCGATCCTCGAATCCGTTGGGCAGCAAACCGTTCGAACGGCACGCCCCTCGAGGCGTCGAAACGTTGGGCGGCTTCCACCAGGCCCAATGCCCCTGCTCGTGCTAACTCTTCTCGCTCGACGTGCCGTGGAAAGTGCACGGCCACCTGGAAGACCACGTGCTTTACGAGTTCCAGATTGCTCTCGATGCGAGCTATGACATCCTTGTCATCGGTCATCCCTGACCAGCTCCCTCTGTCCTTGTGACAACCGGTCACACCGGCTGCACAGGGGTGCAATCGGCCGATCGCGTCCCCGACTTGAGGAATTTGTGTCAGTACAGAGGGATTTTTTCCCGAAACACGCTCTCCGCGCCGCTCAGGAGGCCGTTGTTCCCTCGAATATGGCCGCTCGAACCCCTCGACCAGCCAGTTCGAGCAACCAGGGAAGCGGTTCGTCGAGCATCCCGAGTCCCCATGCTCCCTGGGGGAGATCGTCGCTCAACAACCATTCGGCAGCAAGCGCAGCGACAGAAGCACCCGCTGCTGCAGGATGGTCGACCACGCCGACGATCTCGGTTCGTTGCGACTCCCCCACTCGCCCTCTCAATTCGACGCGAACTGCTCCTGGTCCCCCCTCGCGGTGGGGTGGTCGCAGCATCGGCAGCATGGCGGTCAGTCGGTCGCGACGGGTACCAGCGACTCGCGCCGTGACCCGTTGCACCTCCGGAAAGGCCGGTACGAGCAACATGGCATCGGGGAGTGCCGCCCGGTAGCAGTCACGCGCACCGAGTGGATCGGGAAACCAGACGAGTTCCCGACCTGATCCTCCGGGCCGACGGCGCCACACCCCATCTCTGAAATCCACCGCGAAACCCGTGCGGGCCCGATGCAACTGTCGTTGACAGGCTGGTCCACCGCTGCCCATTCGCGCCACGTGCACCTCATCCACGACATCGAACGTCGACCCGACGTGGCGCGCCAACAGGCAGGACAGTCCCGGTGAGAACCCGGCGCCGACAACCACCGCCCGGCCGGCCTTGGTGGCAGCCCGATCCAACGCCAGCAGGCTTTCGACATCAGCCACATCGTCAGAGACGGACACCACATGGGCACCACGGCCAAGGGCTTCCTCAGCCACTGTCCCATGCCCACCGGCTGGCAGTGCGATCACCACCACATCGGCCTCCGGAAGGGGTCCGGGCGCCACCACCTCGACATCGATGTCGAGGAGTTGCTGGACAAACCCTCGCAAGCGACTAGGTCGTCGAGTGCCGAGAATCAGCCGATCAACTTCCTCGACAGTCGCAAGGTGACGGGCCACACGACGGCCCACCGCACCGGTACCGAGCACGGCGATCGTTGCCATCAGCGCAACTCCGGTCCCGAGAGCTCACGCCACCGGCCTTCGCGCTGATGTAGACCACCGCTCGACCGCAATCGAAGAATCGCCGCCACGATGCCCCCCACCCCGACAGCCATAACGGCCCGTCGCAATGCTCGCACAGTGACCTCCGGGCCCCCTCGACCTGTCTCGGAAGGTCGATTACGACGACGTGGGGCTAGCTGGAGTCGAACCAGCGACCTCACCCTTATCAGGGGTGCGCTCTAACCAACTGAGCTATAGCCCCGCCAGATGGGCAATGTAGCGGTGTCCTGCGAGCGGAACCAACCGGAGAGGTCGGTCAAATCGTCGGACGAGGTGCGCTGTCTTCCTCGAGGATCGTGACGCGCACCCCACCAACCAAGTCACTGATGAGGTTGAACACGATGGCCATCAACACATTGAAGGCCACGCCGGTCACCATGAGCACTAGTCCGATAACCGAGACACGGCGGAAGATCTCCTCACCGTTGAGTTGCCATACCTCGTAGCTTCCGATCTTGGTGATGAACGCCTCGACGTTGCCGATGAGACCCGAATTGACCGCCGCCGACCACAGCAGCACTCCGGCGATCATGGCGGCGATGTAGAGACAGATGTAGAGCAACAACGAGACCTTGAATACCGACCATGGGTCGATATGTCTGATCGTGCGACGAGTCCGTCGAACCCTGGCTCTACGGCGACTCAACCATGACCCGGATCGCGCGGGCCGAGGGTCTGCAGCCCACGTCTGCGGCGCCCCGGTCACCCCAGGTTGGGCTGCAGTTGCCAGACGTGCGGCATCCTCCGCCGTCACGGTCGGTCGGGGACCGCCGCGGCGTCGCCGGGCGCGGCCCCCCTGTCTCGGGTCTTGATCCAACCCCACTGCCCGAGCGAACACTTCGTCGGGTACATCCGCCGGAGAACTCGGTACCGGCGTCTGTGGACCAGTGGCGGGCAGATCGTCAGCCGGCGCCGCAACCAACGGCGATTCGCCGGTCAGTTCGGTTGCCGGGGACGACCCTGCTGTCACTCCGGAATCGGACACACCACGAAGTGTACGGGATCACTTTCGGGCAACGGGTGGCACAACCCGGCTGCCGCTGCGATCCTGGCCAACTCCCCCACCTGATCGGGTCGCACATCGATCGCCAGACCTTGCTGATGGAGCGAGCGTCCTGGGGGCGCCACCGGATACGGATTGAGGTGACGTTGCTCCCACAACGCCTGCTGCTGTGCAGTCGATCGGTAACCCGACACGACCACGATCCTGTACCCCAACAGCTGTTCAGCTCGGGTCAACGCAGCGATCATCGAAGGGGCCAACCCTGATCTACGGCGAGTTGTCATGTACTCGAGGCGGGCCCTAGCCACCGCTGTCGTCCGGCCATCGCCGACCAGCACTTCCACCTCATTCCCGCTGCGCCGAACGGTCACCAACTCGTACCCGTCGAGTACATCCCCCACCATGGTCAGCCGGTCGCCGGCAGCCAACGCGAGTGCGGTGGCATCAGCAGCCGCCTGAACTCGAGCCTCGTTCACCACCAGCTCCCCGATCCGCACCGCAATGAGACCGACAGCGGTCAGGGTTCCAACGACCATGACCATCCACAGCACAACCTGACCCGCATCATCGCGACGGTGACAACGATTGCGATGCCCCATGCCGACCCTCCTTCGATCCACCGGCTGACCCGGCCCATCGATGAGGGGAAGTGGTAACGATCAGGCTACGACGTGACCTCTTCGGGAACGACGTCGGTGGCGGGATCCTCTCCAAGCTCCTCGTCACCAACGTGAACAAGGGCCATGGCGGCAACCTGCTCGCCCTCGCCGACTGCCATCACCCTGACACCTGATGCATCGCGACCCTGGGTTGCGATGGATCCGACTTCGGTACGAATGAGAGTCCCACCAGACGACACCATGAGAATCTCGTCATCGGGATTCACCAAGCGTGCGGCAACCACCGAGCTCCCCCTGCCCTCCATGATGCGAATTCCCCGGACTCCCATCGTCCCACGACCCTTGCGCGGGTAATTGCTGAGCGCTGTGCGCTTGCCGTATCCACCATCGGTGATCACCAGGAGATCACGCGGATCCTCATGAGCTGCAGCATCGGCCGCAACGACTCGATCCCCATCGCGAAGGCGCATGCCTCGCACACCCGAAGCGGCTCTACCCATGGAACGAACATCGGTCTCCGCGAAACGGATGGTCGCACCGTTCCCCGACACCACCACGACGTCGTCAGCGCCAGAGGTGTCGAACACGGTCACCAGCTCGTCACCCTCTCGCAAGTTGATGGCGATCAATCCGTCACTACGGCTCTTGTCATAGTCCGATAACGCCGTCTTCTTCACCAGACCCTCGCGGGTGACGAACATGAGGAAGCGGTCATCAGCGAATTCACGGGCATCGATCACGGCCTCGACCCGTTCGTCCCCGTCGAGTCGAAGCAGGTTCACCACCGCGGTTCCCCGGGCCGTTCTGTCCATGATGGGGACCTGGTAGGCCTTCAGTCGGTACACCTTTCCTCTGTTCGTGAAGAACAGCAGATAGGCGTGGGCACTCGTCGAGAGGACCTTCACCAGGAAGTCGTCCTCTTTGAGTCGGGCTCCTTGTACTCCCCTTCCGCCACGGCCCTGTAGCCGGAATACGTCGGCTTGCACCGCCTTGATGTACCCGCCGGCACTCAGGGTGACGACCAGTTCCTCGTCATCGATGAGATCCTCGATGTCCATGTCGCCTGGGTCGAAGGTGACCTGCGTCTTACGAGGCGTTGCGTACTTTTCCCGCACCTCCCCGAGTTCGGACTTGATCACCCCGCGAAGCTTGCCCTCATCGCTGAGGATGGCCTCGAGTTCTTCGATCCGAGCACGTAGTTCACCCAGTTCCTCCTCGAGCCGAGTTCGACCCAACCTGGTCAGCCGGACGAGTTGCATGTCGAGGATGTGATTGGCCTGGCGTTCGGAGAACTCCATGCCCTCAGCCTGCAGGGCAGCCATAGCTGCAGCGCGATCCTCGCTGGCCCTGATCAATGCGATGATCTCATCGATCAAGTCGAGGGCACGGATGAGCCCTTCCACGATGTGGGCACGAGCACGGTCCTGCTGCAATCGGTACTCGGACCGTCGTGTCACCACCTCGATCTGATGGCCGACGTAGGCCACCAGCGCATCGCGCAGATTGAGGGTTCGGGGAACCCCGTCCACGAGGGCAACCATGTTGACGGCGAAACTGCTCTGGAGCGGACTGTGCTTGAACAGGTTGTTCAGAACCACATTGGCCGGCGCGTCCCGCTTGAGCTCGATGACGAAGCGAGTTTTGCCTTTCGCCGATTCATTGCGAAGTTCTCGAATCCCCTCGATGTCCTTACGTTCCACCGCCTCGGCAATACGAGTTTCGATGTTCTCGATGGAGGTCTGGTACGGGATCTCGGTGACCACGATCTGATCTCCCCGGGGTCCCTCCACGATCTCAGCTGTCGCCCGCAGCCGGATCGATCCGCGACCCGTCGTGAACGCCTGCAGCACACCCGCTTTGCCCATGATCGAGCCGCCGGTCGGGAAGTCGGGGCCCTGGACGAACTCCATCAGTTCCGCAACGTCGGCCTCCGGATGATCGATGAGGTGCAGAGTCGCATCGATCACCTCACCGAGGTTGTGGGTAGGGATGTTGGTGGCCATGCCGACCGCAATGCCCTGACTTCCGTTCACCAGGAGATTGGGGAATCGGGCAGGCAGAACGAGAGGTTCTTCCCTACTGCCGTCGAAGTTCGAAGCGAAGTCGACAGTGTCCTCGTCGATGGACTCGACCATGCGCATTGCAAGATCGGTCAAACGGCACTCCGTGTAGCGGTACGCAGCCGGTGGATCACTCGGGGATCCGAAGTTGCCGTGAGGGTCGATCAGGGTGTCACGCAGGCTGAACGACTGACCCATCCGCACCAACGCGTCGTAGATGGCACCATCACCGTGAGGGTGGTAGTTGGCGATGACGTCGCCGACCACGGTGGCACACTTCTTGTGCGGCCGGTCAGGACGAAGTCCCGTGTCGAACATGGACCACAGGATTCGTCGATGCACAGGTTTGAGACCGTCGCGGGCGTCGGGGAGGGCCCGCGCCATGATGACCGACATCGCGTAGTCCAGGAACGACTGTTCCATCTCCTGTTGAATTTCGATGTCCTGGATCGCCATCCGGATGGGGGCATCGGTCTGGGCCTGCTGGTCGTCAGTGTCAGCATCTGGTGCATCGTCGGACACTGCATCGCCGGGGGGTACGTCGCTCACCGGATCCCCTAGATGTCGAGGAATCGCACATCGTGTGCGTTGGTCTGAATGAAGTTCTTTCGCAGCTCGACGTCATCACCCATCAGGATGCTGAACACCTCATCGGCGATCGCAGCCTGTTCGACGGTGACCCGGAGCAGGGTTCGCTGATCGGGATCCATGGTGGTGTTCCACAGCTCGTCGGCGTCCATCTCTCCGAGCCCCTTGAGACGCTGGAACTCGTTCTTGTGATTCGGGCGCTCACCCAAGAAATCAGTCTTGGCGCGGTCGTCTTTGAGGTAGACCGTTTCGCTGCCCACCTTCGTGGAGAACAGGGGCGGCTGGGCAATGTACACGTACCCGCGCTCGACCATCTCTCGCATCTGCCGGAAGAAAAATGTGAGGAGCAGGGTTCGGATGTGGCTACCGTCGACATCGGCATCACAGAGCAGCACGACCTTGTGGTACCGACACTTGTCGGCGTCGAAATGTTCACCGACTCCCGCGCCGATCGCCGAGATGAGCGCCTGTACCTCGGTGTTCTTGAACATCCGATCGATGCGGGCCCGCTCGACATTGAGGATCTTGCCTCTGATCGGCAGGATGGCCATGATTCGGGGGTCACGGGCTTCCTTGGCTGAACCGCCAGCAGAGTCGCCCTCCACGATGTAGAGCTCGGATTCCTCGGGATCCCGGGACGAGCAGTCGGTGAGCTTTCCTGGGAGCCCCGCCCCGTCCAGAGCCGACTTTCGTACAGTGTTCTTGGCCTTCTGGGCTGCCAGGCGAGCTCGGCGAGCATCGAGCGCCTTGCCGACCATCCGCTTGGCCTCGTTGGGGTGTTCCTCCAACCATTCGGCCAAAGCGGCATTGGTCGCCGTCTGCACCAAGCTGCGCATAGACGTATTCCCCAGCTTGGCCTTGGTCTGGCCTTCGAACTGGGGTTCCTGCAATCGAACCGAAACGATGGCGGTCAGACCTTCGCGGATGTCATCGCCCTGGAGGTTCTCGTCTTTTTCCTTGAGGATGTTCCGGGCTCTGGCGTACCTGTTGACCGTCGCAGTGAGTGCAGTCTTGAACCCCTCCTCGTGCATCCCTCCCTCGATGGTGTTGATGCCGTTGGCAAAGCTGTGGATACCGTCGAGGTTGAAGCCGGTATTCCATTGGAAGGCGATCTCGACATCGTCGCCGTCAGCAGAGGCGGCGAGATACCCGACCTCTTCGAACAGCGCATCCTTTGCCTGGTTCAGGTGCTGGACGAAATCGCGGATTCCCCCCTCGTACTGGAATTCCTGACGCACAGGGTTGGCCAGTCGCTCGTCGGTGAAGACGATACGGAGACCGGCGTTGAGAAAGGCCATCATCTGGAACCGCTCGGCCAGGGTCTGTCCCCGGAACTCGGTCGTGTCGAAGATGGCCGGATCAGGGGCGAACGTCACCGCCGTTCCTGTGCGCTCGCCCTTCGATGCCCCGATATCGATCAACGCTCCGTCGGGTTCACCACCGTCGACGTAACGCTGGTGCCAACGTCGCCCATCCCGATCGATCTCCAGTTCGAGGCTGGTCGAGAGCGCATTCACCACGGAAACACCCACTCCGTGCAGTCCTCCCGACACCTTGTAGCCGCCCCCGCCAAACTTGCCTCCTGCGTGAAGGACGGTCAGCACCACCTCGGCGGCAGACTTACCGGGGTACTTGGGGTGTGGATCCACAGGAATGCCACGCCCGTCGTCGACCACTCGACAGCGCCCGTCGGCGAGGATCGATACTTCGATGGTCGTGCAGTGGCCGGCCATTGCTTCGTCCACCGAGTTGTCGACCACTTCGTACACGAGGTGGTGGAGACCTGCCGGTCCGGTCGACCCGATGTACATCCCGGGGCGCTTACGAACCGCTTCAAGGCCTTCGAGCACCTGGATGTCGCTGGCCTGATAGGTATCGGTCACGAAACCCCTTTCTACCTTCCAATCCTACCAGCGGTATGGGGGGTCACGGCGGAGGGCTACACCGCTTAGATCGCCGCTGAGCGGGCTGTGAGGAGACCGACAGTGCTGTGACCTGGGTCATCGGCCATCTGGCCGTACCTTGATTGTCAGTCCTTCGATCCTGAGTTCGGGCACCGCATCGGTGAGCAGCGTGACGAGTTGTCGCTCCAAGAATCGTAATTCCGTCGCCCAGCCGGGTTGCGACACCTCGACCACCAAGCGACCGTCGACGACCCTCCGGGGACGACAATTCGAAGACACCGCAGATCCGACGAGTTCCTCCCACCGTTGGTGTAACTCGACGATACCGACGTCGGTGCCGAGTCCGCTCACCACGCGAGCCAGCGACTCCTTGATGGAGCGAGCTTCCCCCTCGCTCATCCGACCTCTCCGATCTCGCCATTGCGCACCTCGACCACCAAGCCGGGGCGAATGCCGGGGGGCACTGTTCCTGTGGCAGAGGTGAGAACGATCTGGGCAACCGGGAGACAGTCGATCAGGCGGGTTGCTCGATGATCGTCCAACTCCGAAAAGACATCGTCGAGGAGGACCAGAGGAGGGTCACTCATCACACTCGTGATCCGGTGATGTACGGCCAACCGAAGGGCCAAGGCCAGGCTTCGCTGTTCCCCTTGGCTCGCGTGGGTTCGGGCCGGCAGTCCGTTCAGTTCGATGACGATGTCGTCTCGGTGAGGCCCTACCAGCGTTGTTGCCCGGCGCAACTCGTCTACTCGGCGCTCGGAAAGCGCAGCGGTCAAGGTCGTTGTGCTCCACGAACACTGGTACTGCAATGAGACGTGATCGGTTCCTCCAGCTACGGACGTGTAGAACTGTTCGACCAACGGGCCGAGATCGTCCAAGAGTTGTCGCCGAGCGCTGGTCACCGCTTCACCAACCATCCCGAGCTGGCTGTCCCAGACATCGAGCGTCGACTCGACGTCGGCGCTCAACCGGCCCTTGGCCTGGCGCAACAGGTTGTTTCGTTGTCGCAGGATCCTGTCGAGGTCAATCCTGTCCTGGCGAAATCTCACATCGATGTCACTCAGGACATCGTCGATGACAGTTCTGCGGCCGGCAGGTGCCCCTTTCACCAAGTCGAGATCGTCTGGACCAAACACCACCACCCTGACGACATCTGACAGGTCTCGAAGGCGGCGTACCGCCTGGCGGTTGACTTGTGCCCGCGTCTTTCCAGGAGCGAGTTGCATCTCGACCAGCGACGTCCGATCGTCACGAACCACCTCAGCCCTCACCACGGCAGCTGCCGCTCCGGCCATCACCAATGCATCCGCCGACGCGCCGCGAAACGATCGAGCTCCGCTCAACAACGCTATGGCTTCGAGCAGATTCGTCTTACCATGGCCGTTCCGACCGGTGATCAGGGACACCTGATGGTCCAGGCGAAGCTCGGTACTCCGATGATTTCTGAAATCGGTCAGCCACAGCCGATCGATGATCATGATCGCGCAGTGATCACGACACCCGAACAGGCATCAGAAGGTAGGTGAAGTCGCTGGACTCTCCAGCTTGGAGTACCGCCGGTTTCAACGCATCGACCGTCTTCAGCACAACTTCGTCGCCCACCGCGGCTTCGATGCCTGCGATCAGATAATCAGGGTTGAAGGCAACTTCGAGCTCCTCACCCGTGTACACGCCGTCCACGAATTCGGTCGCTTCGCCCGTGTCCTGTGATCTCACGGTGAGGGCTGCACCATCGGATTGCTGCGTGACACGCAGTGGGGCTGCATCGCGAGCCACGAGTTTCACCCGACGAACCGCCTCGAGGAGGGCCTCCCGGCCGATTCGCAGCTCGTTGGGGTACGAGTCGGGGATCAGGTTTCGATACGGAGGAAAGCTTCCTTCGATGAGTTTGGTCGACACTTGCACACGGCCATCTTCATCGCTGACTTCGAACGACACGTTCTGTTCGCCCAGTGTCACATCGACAGCCTGGGCATCGACGAGCACCCGGACGAGCTCGTTGAGTGCCTTTGACGGGACGAGCACGTTTTTGCCGCCTCCGAGTGACGTGCTGTTCGGGAGGTCTCTCACGGCCAAGCGGTACGAGTCAGTGGCTACGAGTCGCAATCCGTCGTCTTCGGAAGAGATCAGTACTGCCGTAAGGATGGGCCGCGAGTCGTCGTTGCTCGCTGCGATCACCACCTGCCGGAGGCCGTTGCTGAGCTCCTCTGCTGCCAGCGACATCCGTTCTCCGGAAGGAGTCTCGAGTCGGGGGTAGTCCTCGACGGGAATGGTCTCGATCCTGAACTTGCTTCTCCCACCTGTAATGGTTGCCAATCCTGCGCTGACCTCGATGTCCACGCGTCCAGCGTCGAGGGAGCGCACGATGTCGTGGAACAAGCGAGCCTGAATGACGGCTTCCCCAGCTTCTTCGGCGGTCACTGTGATGGTCGATCGAATCGTCAGCTCTCGATCACTACCTGTGACCGTCAGAACACCGTCATCAACCTTGAGGTGTAGCCCACTGAGTGCCGGTAGAGCCCCACCACGGCTGCTGGTTGCTCTGCTGCAACTGCCGAGGCGGTTGACGAGAGCATCACGTTCACAGCGAAGTTTCACGCCTATCTCTCCCCTCTGATCAGATATTCGATCAATAGTGGCAATAAGACCTGTGGATTGTGGATAAACACCTGTCAGTCCTGGTCAGAGTGGGTTTTCGAGACGACACTACTGCCCACAGGCATCCACAACAGGACGGACTGGAGAGCAACGGTAGTCTGCGGGCTGTGGATGGTAGGCAGTTGTCCACTCCCCGGGCACAGGCTTGTCCACGGGGTTACCCACCGGGGACGACTTTTCGGAGCGGCGCAGGATACGAGCATGTTGCTCATGATGCCTTGATGCCGGAAATCAGGGCGCTGACCTGGTCATACACCTGCCTGCGTTCCGCCATCTGCTTGCCGATCTTTTCGACAGCGTGCATCACGGTCGTATGGTCGCGCCCACCGAACACGCGGGCAATGGCCGGGTAGCTGAGATCGGTCAACTCCCGCACCACGTACATGCTGATCTGTCGAGCTTGCACGAGACTGCGGTGGCGGCGTTTGCCTTTCAACTCTTCGACGTCGTAACCAAACATCTCCGATGTTGCGTTCAGAATGACATCCGGTGTGATCGGCCGAGCCTCACGATCGGAAACGATGTCACCCAGCACCCGCTGGGCCAGATCCACGCTCACGGGCTCCCCTGTCAGGCTCGCGTATGCGCTTACCCGTATCAGTGCTCCTTCCAGTTCTCGGATGTTGTTGGTGATGATGGTTGCGATGAACTCGAGGACATCGTGTGGGACTTCAGATTGCTCTGGCTCTGTCTTCTTGCGCAGGATGGCGATCCTGGTCTCGAGATCAGGGGGCTGGATGTCGGTGATGAGACCCCACTCGAAGCGGCTCCGAAGGCGGTCCTCGAGCGTGGCGATCGCTCTGGGTGGGCGGTCGGACGAGAGGACGATCTGGCGCCCGGCACCATGCAGAGAGTTGAAGGTGTGAAAGAACTCCTCTTGGAGACCCTCTTTTCCTTCCATGAACTGGATGTCATCGATCAATAGGACGTCGATGTCCCGGTACCGACGCTTGAACGTCGTGGTTGTCGAGGTCCTGATCGCCTCCACGAACTCGTTGAGGAAGGTCTCGGTCGACACGTACCGGGCTGTGTAGTTGGGGTAGGTGCTGTGGATGTAGTGGACGATGGCCTGGAGCAGGTGGGTCTTGCCCAGTCCTGCACCCCCATGGATGAAGAGCGGGTTGTAGCTGCGTCCGGGCGTTTCGGCGACTGCCAATGCCGCAGCGTGAGCGAAGCGGTTGCTCGTGCCCGTGACGAATGTCTCGAAGGTGTAGCGAGGGCTCAACGAGTCCACGTACGACACGTCGTCGGCGGTGGTAGCCGGCTCGGGGGCCGACGGGTTGAGACGGTCACGGACATCGGCTGCGCCGAGCAGATCGTTCAGGAGCGGTTCGTCATCCAACGCAAGTTGTGTGTGGAGCTCGGGACGGATCTCGATGTGGACCTCGTGATCGGGCAGGCCGATCTCGGCGAGCGCCGCGTTGACCATCGACATGTACCGATTGAGCACCCGGTCGCGAATGACCGTGCTGGGTGCTGCGAGGACGGCAATGCCATCTGCGATGTCGATGGCGTGAAGATCCCTGAACGATGTCAACCAGACAGCTTCCGAGACCTGGCTCCGCAGGACACTGCGGCAGCGGTTCCACTGCGCCTGCACGTCGTCGGTGTTGGTGTCGCTCATCGGCTCAGTACCCCCAACAGAGGCGACCCTGTGGAAAACCTGTGGTAGATGTGTAAAACCCCACGGGGCCTGAGGGTTGGGTTCGTGAACCTAGCACTGGGTGACACCGCGAGCGCAAAACACCACTCTGAGTGGCATTTCTGGTGATTCGGGCGAAATGTGATCACCTATCGCGCGAGACACCGAAGGTGGAGCGACGACGTGATTGCACGCTCGGGGTCATGAACCTCTAGTCTTGAGACTCTGGTTCTGGTCGGCGGTGACCCGTTCGGCTCGGAATCGGACCATGACGACATCTGTTCTCACCTCACACTCGTCCTCTTTCGGAGGCTCCCTCGCCCCTCCCCGCCCGTCTGGGTTGTGGCTCGCCGAGTGTGGTCAGGCCAGAACCCCCGGAGAATCCTGTGAAACGAACGTTCCAGCCCAACAACCGGCGTCGAGCCCGAAAGCATGGGTTCCGTCATCGAATGTCCACCAAAGCTGGTCGGACCATCGTCAAGGCCCGGCGCCGCAGGGGTCGCCAGCGCCTGAGCGCTTGATCGACCATTGTCGGGAACCCGCTGATTTCGCAACAATCCGTCGGGACGGGAGGCGAGTCAGCGGCCGCGTGCTATGGATGATGGCCTCTCTCGATTCGGATCTGGAACACCCGAGGGTGGCATTCGCCCTAGGTCGCAAGAGTGGTCCTGCGGTGCATCGAAATCTGCTGCGGCGCCGGATTCAGCATGTTCTGCGGGATCGTGGTGCGGACCTGCCGGCGGGCCGCTATCTGATCGGGTGCCGTGGGCCAGCCCGGGAGATCAGCTTCGCGGATGTGGTGTCCGACCTCGGCGTCATGATCGGTCGCCTGGGAGCCACCCCATGAGTAGAACGACAGCTGCGTTGACAGCTGTGGTGCGTGGGTATCGGGCACTCCCCCGTCTGCGTCCGCCCGTGTGTCGGTTCGACCCGACCTGTTCGTCTTATGCCATCACGGCGATGGAGTGCTACGGAGCCGCCCGCGGGCTCCTTTTGGCGTTCCGGCGCCTCGCCCGATGTCACCCGTGGGGGGGAATGGGCTACGACCCTGTCCCAGGCGTGGCGTACCGATCCCTGAAGTGAGGATGCATGTTTGACCCACTCTTCGATGCGATTGCTGGTGTTCTTGCCTGGTTCTACGAACTGACCGGGAGCTATGCGATCTCGATCAGCCTGTTGACCTTCGCCATCATGCTGGTCTTCACTCCGCTGACCTTCAAGGGCACTCGCTCAATGATGCGGATGCAGGAGATCCAGCCGGAAATCAAGCGTATCCAGGCCAAGTATCGCAATGATCGCCAGACCATGAACCAGGAGATGATGCAGCTGTATCAGGCTCGGGGAGTCAACCCCCTGGGTGGTTGCCTGCCGACGCTTGTACAGCTTCCGGTGTTCATCGTCTTGTACCGGGTCCTCGTCAATCTCACCGAAACCACGACCGATGGATGCAACGAGGGCGTAGAACGGTGCTTCGCTCCGAAGAACCTGAGTCCAGATTCGAGCCTCTACCAAGATCTGGCAGATGGCTCCGGCAAGATGCTGTCGTTCGGAATCGATCTATCACGCAGCGCCAATGACGTCCTTCGCGCTGATTTCGTCGAATCCTTGCCCTACCTGGCCTTGGTAGCGGTCACATTCGTTCTGAGCTGGTATCAGCAGCGGCAGATGAAGTCGCGCAGGGGCGCGCAGGCGGCGGCCGCAGCGAACCCTCAGATGGAATTGATGATGAAGATCCTGCCGTTCATGCTGCCGGTGTTCGCCTTCATCGTCCAGGCCGCACTCGCCGTCTACTTCATTGCTTCCGCGGTGTATCGGATCGGTCAGCAAGCCGTGATTCATGCGACGATGAAGCCTGTTGTCCCCGCAGCTGACGGGGTCGTCGACGCTGACGTCGTGCCAGAGGACGATCCTGCTCCTAGAGAAGTTGCCAACAATCGTTCGCGCAAGGCCCTGCAAGCGGATGAGGAACGACGGGCGGCCCGTGAGCTCCGTTCGGCGCAGCGCGGAAAGAACGCAAGCGCAGGTAGGCGTGACCAATCCGGTCGGCGGTCGGGCGAGCGAGGTCGATCAGGTTCCAAGGACGACAGTGGAACGGACAAGGGTACCGGTGGCCCGATCCAGAGCCGTCGCACATCAGGGGATGGCCGCACGCGAAAGCGGAAGAAGTAGTCGTGGTGTACATGGAATGGATCGTGACCACTGCTCCGTCCGTGGATGAGGCTCGCATCCTGGCTCTCGATCAATTGGGCGTCGCGGCCGAAGATGCTGATGTCGAGGTCGTTGCGGAGCCCACCCGCCGGTTGTTCGGTCTCCGCACGACGCCGGCCCAGGTTCGGGCTCGAGTACGACCGGTCGCTCCAGCCCCGAAGCAGGAGCGCGATCGACGGCACCGCGGAAAGCAGGGTGACCAGAAGGGTTCGAGGAAGCGAACCTCCAACCCAAAGGGAAAACAGAACAAAGGTGGGGAGCCGAAGGGCAAGACGCAGTCGCAGCCCAAGAAGGCGAAGGGCCAGCAGGCTGAGAAGGCGAAGGGCCAGCAGGCTGAGAAGGC
>JAYPWI010000039.1:17759-27481 GCA_038135065.1 Acidimicrobiales bacterium | reverse complement strand
GGGGACGACGAGACCGTGGCAGCCGGCATCGAGGCCTATGCGGAGGTCGGTGTCACCGACTTTGCGGCCGTGATTCCCCCGGGGACAGCCACCACCGAGGCCACCAAGGAACTCCTGGGCGCCCTGGTCACCCGGCGCTGACCGGTTGCCCACCTGTGCGGTGCCGCGACAGGTAGTCAGCCCGTCACGGGCTACGGTCGACGAATGAGCGACAGCCCGACCGCAGCAGCCCCCCTCGCCGGCCTCAAGGTCGTCGAGATCACCACGATCTACTCGGGACCGATGGCCGGCATGCTCCTGGCCGAGCTCGGCGCCGAGGTCATCAAGGTGGAGAGCCCCGATGCGCCCGACGTGGTCCGCACCAGCGGACTCGGCGCCGGCCCCGACGACGTCAACCCGACCTTCTATTCGCTGAATCGGGGCAAGCGGTTTCTCTCCGTCGACGCCAAGACCGAACGGGGCCGCGAGCTGTTGGCCGACCTCGTGGCCTCCGCTGACATCTTCTTGCACAACATGCGACCCGGTCGGCCCGAACACCTCGGCATCGGCTACGAGGAAATGTCGGCCCGCAATCAGCGCCTGATCTATGCGGCCATCAGCGGCATGGGCAACGAGGGACCCGAAGCCCACCTCCCCGCCTACGACTACGTATTGCAGGCCAAGACCGGCATGGTCGACTACCAGCGCGACCTCGACACCGGCCACAGCGATCTGGTGCATCAGGTCGTGGTGGACAAAACCTCGGCCAACGCGCTCGTTCAAGGCATCCTGGCCGCCCTGTACGTACGAGAGCGCACCGGAAAGGGCCAACGCATCGACGTCCCGATGGTGGCCGCATCCCTGGCCTTCCTATGGCCCGACGGGTTCGCTCCCGCCCACAGCCAACTCGACGGGCCGATCCCGCTCGAGATGCTCCCACCCTGGCTCGAATCGGCTCCGGGATCGTTCCTGGTGGTGCTGCCCACCCTGGACGGCGAGATCGCGACCGGCATCCTCCTCCCCCCGTGGGACGGGCTGTGCCTCGCCCTCGATCGCGTCGACTGGGTGACCGACGAGCGCTTCGCCGACCAGACCTCCCGCGCCCTGAACCTCCCTGCCCTCATCGCAGAGGTCCGGAGCGAGGTCGCCAAGCTCACCACCGACGAGGTCCTGGCCCGCTTCGCGGAACATGACTTCGCGGCGGGCAAGGTGGCCAGCCGGCGGGAGGTCCACCTCGACCCCACCGTCGAGCACCTCGGCCTCATCAGCGAGAAGGAGAACGAGCACCTGGGTCGGTTCCGACAGCCCGCGCCCATGTGGACCTTCAGCGACACCTCGGCCATCGAGACCGACATCATCGGTCGTACGGGGGCTGACACCCGGGCGATCCTGGCCGACATGGGCCTCGACGATGACGCCATCGGCCAACTGATGGCCGACAACGTGGTCTACGTCTCGGAGATGCCCGAGGCGACCTGAACCCGGCTCAACGGAAGGCCGGCATCACGGCCTCGGCAATCAGCCGCGTGTTCTCCTCGACGTAGTCGGGCGGGCACCCCTGGCTGAACATCACCGTCCGGGCGCCGGCGTCGATGTACTGCTGCAGGCGGGCGATGCAGTCCTCCGGGGAGCCGGCGATGGTGTACTTCTCGACCATCTTCGAGAAGTCCTGGTTGTACTGCTTGCTCAGCTGCCGGTTGGCCAGATCGAGGGCGGTGGCTCGATCCTCGTGCACACAGGTGAAGATGAAGAGCCCGCCCTGCACGGTGCCCTCGGGGCGCCCGGCTGCTTCGGTGTAGCCCGCGATCTTCTCCATCGACTCGGCCAGCATCTCAGGCGTGTACATGTACGGCAGCCACCCCTCGGCGTAGGTGGCCGCCCGCTTCATCGCCACGTCCTTGCGGCCCGCCACCCAGAAGGGCAGGCGTGGTTTCTGCACGCCGCGGGGTGAGATGGAGAAGTCGTCGAGCGTGGTGTACTTCCCCTCGTAGCTCACGTTCTTCTCCCGGAGGAGCAGATCGAGGATCTCGAGGGCTTCGTTGGTCCGGGACCCCCGCTGGCCGACGGGCACGTTCATGGCCTCGAACTCCTTCGGGAACTCGCCGCCGACACCGATGCCCAACGAGAAGCGACCGTCGGAGACCACGTCGAGCACGCTCGCCTGCTTGGCCAACAACGGCGGTGGGTAGAGGGGCACCAGCACGATGCCCGACATCAGCTTGATCCGTTCGGTCGCACCCGCCGCAGCGGCGAGGGCCACCAGGTTGTTGGAGGTGGGACCGTGGAACATGATGTGTTCGCCGGTCAGCAGGTAGTCGTAGCCGAGCGCCTCGGCGTTGCGTGCTTCGTCCTTCGCTCCACCCAACAGGCGCAGCGAGACCCCGAACTCGATGTCTGTCATTCCTGACCCTTTCCTTGTGGCAGCAACATGACCCTGCCCGTCGTTCCTCGATTGTCGAGCGCCGTCAACCCCTCGATCAGCTCGCTGAGCTCGAGCTCGCGACTGACGAGGGGATCCAGGGTGCCGCTGGCCACGAGCTGCCACAGCTCGGCGTAACACTCGTCGAGGACCCCGTCCATCCGACCGCGATAGCCGCCCATGTGCACACCGACGATGGAGTAGTTCTTCACCAACGCGTGATTCATCGGGGCCTGCGGTATTCCACCGCTGGCGAATCCCACCACCAGCAGCCGGCCCTCCCACGCCACCAGGCGCCGGGCCACGTCGAAGTAGTCCCCACCCACCGGGTCGTACACGACATCACAGCCCCGTCCACCGGTGGCGTCCATGACCGCTGTGTAGAGGTCGTCCGCGTTGTAGTCGACGACGACATCAGCACCGAGCGCCCGACACACCTCGACCTTGTCGGGGCCACCGGCCGCGGCGATCACCGTGCAGCCATGCACCTTCGACATCTGCACGGCGGCCGAGCCGACCCCGCCCGCCGCAGCCAGCACCAGCACCGTTTCGCCAGGTTGGAGCTGACCGCGTCGATGCAGCGCCACCCAACCGGTGCCGTAGATGACGTTCATGGCCGCAGCAGCGTCGAGCGGTACGTCGGCCGGGACGTGCCGAACGTTGTCGGCGCGAATCAGCGACTCCTCCGCGTACCCGCCCCAGCCCGAGGTGGTCGACCCCAGGACACGATCGCCCACTGCCAGATCGCAGCCGGACCCCACCTCGACCACGGTGCCTGCGACGGACATGCCGGGGGTGAAGGGAGGATCCAATCGTTCTTGGTATCGCCCCTGACACTGCAGGATGTCGGCGAAGTTGAGGTCGCTGGCCGCCGAGCGCACACGCGCCTCACCCGGCCCCGGGGTCGGCGCTTCGACCTCGTCGAGGGACAGGACGTCCCACGGGTCACCGAGCTGCTGTAACCGCCATGCCTTCATCGGACCCCCTCGCCCCTTGGCGTCGCTGGCACGGTAGCAAGCGACCCCGCAGCGCGACGGCCCATCCGTCAGTGGCACGGCACCTCACCCACGACGCCGTGATCGCACCTGGCCCCGAACCCGACGAGTCCCGACGGACGCCTCGAACCTGCGCTCGCGTGAGAGACTGCCGACATGGACGATGCGGCACCGAAGCCCAGCAGCGCAGCGGCGCTCGAAGCCGCCTACGCGCTCGAGACGCCGGACGACAATCGCCGGCTCTACCGGAGCTGGGCCTCGACGTACGACCAAGACTTCATCGATGCCACTGGATACGTCTATGCCCGCCACGTTGCCGAGGTCTTCGACCGCCACGCAGACCCCGACGCCGACGATCCCGTCCTCGACATCGGCTGCGGCACCGGTGGCGTCGGTGTCGCCCTACGAGCGCTGCATCGGGGCCCCGTCGACGGCATCGACATCTCGCCCGAGATGATGGAGGTTGCGGCGACGAAGCAGACCGCCGACGGTGAGCCCGTGTACCGCAGCCTGCGGGAGGCCGACCTCACGGCCCGCGTGCCCATCGAGGACGGCGCCTACTCCGCCATCGTGAGCGCCGGCACCTTCACGTTCGGGCACCTCGGCCCCGGCCCGCTCGACGAGGTGCTGCGAATCGCCGCCTCAGGTGCGTTGCTCGTGATCGGCGTCAATGCCGATCACTACCGAGCGGACGGCTTCGCCGATCGCTTCGACGACGACGTCGCAACAGGAGCCATCACCTCACCCACCATCGTCGAGGTGCCGGTCTATTCCGGCGACGTGGGCGACCACTCGGATTCGAGAGCGATGATCGCGGTGTTCCACCGCACCTGACCCGAAAGGCACATCGATGCACATCGGCTGGGCCACCATGGCCGACCACCTCAGAGATCCCATCACCGGCCATCTCATGAGCCAGGCCGAGCGGCATCGAATGATCGTCGAGGCTGCGGTCACCGCCGAGGAGGTGGGGTTCTGGTCGGCGTCGGTCGGCGAGCACCACTTCTGCGACTACATCGTCTCCTCCCCCGCCGTGGTGCTGGCCGCCATGGCCGAGCGCACCTCCACCATCAGGCTGGGCACCGCAGTAGCCCTGGGCACCAACAACGACCCCATTCGCCAGGCAGAGGACTACGCAACCCTCGACGTGCTGTCAGCAGGCCGGGTCGAGCTGGTGGTCGGACGGGGCAACCTCTACGAGCACACCTTCACCGCGTTCGGGCAAGACCCTGCGGTGTCCCGGGAGATGTACCAGGAGAAGCTCGGGCTACTCGTCTCGGCCCTCCGGGACACCCAACTGCAGTGGCGGGGGACCCACCGACCCCCGTTCGAGAACTTCACCACCCAACCCCGGCCCGTCCAGTCCGAGCTGCCCGTGTGGGTAGGAGGCGGTTCGTCCATCGAATCCGCCGAGTTCGCCGCCCAGGCCGGACTCCCCCTCATGCTCCCCGGGGTGTTCGGACCCCCGCAGATCTTCATCCCCATCGTCGAGCGTTATCGCGAGCTGTGGGACGAACTCGGTCACGACCCCGCCGGCTGCCGGGTGGGCACCATCGCCCACACCTTCGTTGCCCCCACGTCCCAGGAGGCATTCGCAACGAGTGGACCCCGCTTCGAGACCTACATGAACTGGGTGAAGGACCTGCTCCGCCTGAGCACCCCATCGATGGGCGACCTGATCAGGGTGACCGATCTCCACACGATGACCGACAAAGGACCGACAGTGTGCGGCAGCCCCGAGGAGGTCATCGACAAGATGAGCCGATACCGGGACACCCTCGGACTCGACGTGTACCTGTTGATGAACGACCTCGGTGGTATGCCGGCCGGGGAACTCCAGGACTCCCTCGAGGCCTTCGGGGCCACCGTCCTCCCCTCCTTCTCCGCGTGAGTCAGCCGACCGCAGGTGGGCCCGACGCCCACGACGTGATCGTCATCGGGAGCGGGTTCGGGGGCAGCGTCACCGCCCTGCGTCTCGTGGAGAAGGGCTACCGGGTCCTGGTCATCGAAGCCGGACGCCGCTTCGAACCCGAGGACTACCCCCGGTCGAACTGGAACCTGCGGCGCTTCCTGTTCGCCCCCCGTCTCGGCCTGCGGGGCATCCAGCGCATGACCCTGCTCTCCGATGCCCTGGTGCTCAGCGGGGCCGGGGTGGGAGGGGGATCGCTCGTGTACGCCAACACCCTGTACGAGCCCCTCGACCCGTTTTTCGCAGATCCCCAATGGGCCGACATCACCGATTGGCGTGACGAACTGGCCCCCCACTACCGCCAAGCCAAGGCCATGCTCGGGGCCGACACCGCACCCGACCGGCATCCGGCCGACGATGTGCTGCGACAGGTCGGCGAGGCCATGGGAGTTGGCGACACCTATCACCCGACCGAGGTCGGGGTGTACCTGGGGCGGCCGGGCGAAACGGTGCCCGACCCCTACTTCGGGGGCCTCGGCCCCTCCCGCACCGGGTGCCTGCAGTGCGGGGCATGCATGATCGGCTGCCGGCACGGGGCGAAGAACAGTCTCGACAAGAACTACCTCCATCTCGCCGAGCAGGCCGGGGCCCTGGTCCTCGCCGACCGGACGGTGACCGATCTGGTGCCCGGCGCCGATGGCTACACGGTGACCACCGAGGCGTCCGGTCGGTGGTTCGGCAAGGACCGTCGTCTCGGCCGGGGTGTTGGGCAGTGTGCGGCTGTTGGGCTCCCTGGCCGACCGGGGTCGGCTCACCAACCTGTCTCCCCGACTGGGCGAGCTGGTCCGCACCAACAGCGAATCCATCGTCGGGGCGACGGCCCGATCAGCCGAGGTCGACCACTCCACTGGGGTGGCCATCTCGTCGTCCATCCACCCCAGCCCGGACACCCACATCGAAGGGGTCCGCTACCCCCGGGGCAGTAACGCCTTGGGGTTGTTGGGCACCCTGCTGGTCGACGGATCCACCGACGACCCGAAGCGCCGCCCCCTGCTCCGCCAACGCCGCTTCGCCCTCGCCGTGCTGCGCCACCCTCTGCGGTTCCTGCGGAGCCTGTCCGTTCGCCGCTGGTCGGAACGGTCGGTGATCCTCCTCGTGATGCAGAGCCGAGACAACAGCCTGCGCCTCCGCTGGCGGACCGGCCGCCGTGGCACCGCCCGTTTGCGCTCCGAACAGGGCCGTGGCACCCCGAATCCCACCTACATTCCCGAGGCGAACGACGCCGCTCGCCACGCGGCTCGCATCATCGGGGGTGACGCCATGGGGGCGATCAACGAGGCCCTCCTCGACACCCCGGTGACCGCCCACATTCTCGGTGGCTGCGTCATCGGCGCCGACGCGACCACCGGTGTGGTGGACCCCTACCAGCGGGTCCACGGCCACCCGGGCCTGCACGTGGCCGACGCATCGACCATCAGCGCCAACCTCGGGGTCAACCCGTCGCTGACCATCTGCGCCCAGACCGAACGCGCCATGTCCATGTGGCCCAACAAGGGGGACCCCGATCCCCGACCGGCCCCCGGCGATCCCTATCGGCGCATCGCCCCGGTGCCGCCCCGATGGCCCGTGGTCCCCGCCGACGCTCCCGCCGCCCTCCGCCACTGACCCGAACCGGCCCTAGGCTCGCCCCGATGGAACGCGACGACCACATCGCAGGGCTGGCCATCGACCGGCTCACCCCGGTCGACATCGACTACTTCTTCCGCACCCTGGCCGACCGGGTCCCCCGGCGGGTCAGCGACGAGTTGACCGACGTGCTGCGGAACCTGCGAGGCCGGGTACAGCAACTGGCCGTCGACCTCGGGGCCACCACCGCCATGTCAGCCGACCCGGCCGACGTGCACCGGTCGGCAGCAACGGTGGTGGAGCGGATCGGTCAGATGCGCCGTCGGGCCTGGCGAGCAAAGATCGACGGCCGCCCCATGTTGGACCATGTACGCCGACAGGTCGGCGAGATCTCGGCCGACCTGCGGGAGTTGGGCATCAGCTGAGGTCGTCGAACTCCGGGTTCAGGAGGAAGATGGCCTCGATCTCCACCGGGATGTCGAAGGGCAGTTCGGCCATGCCAACCGCCGAACGGGTGTGGACTCCCCCCTCGCCGAAGACGTCGTGGAACAACTGCGAGCAACCATTGATCACAGCCGGTGTCTGGTTGAACCCGGGCGCGCAGTTGACCATGCCGAACACCTTGACCACCCGCTGCACGGCGTCGAGGCTGCCAACCGCCTCACGCACCGTGCGCAGGATCTGCAGCCCGGTGAGCCGGGCCGCCTCCTGCGCCCCTTCGAGGTCGACGGTGCCACCGACCTTTCCCGTCATCCGGGTCCCGTCGGCCCGGACCGGTCCGTGCCCGCCGACGTGGAGTTGGCGCCCCACCCGAACCGAACCCACATAGAGGCCGGCCGGTGGGTATCCCCCCGGCAGCTCGATTCCGGCTGCTGCCATCCGTTGTTCGTGCGACACCCTGACCCTCCCCGTCGGCGACGAAGGCAGCGTAGTGGTCGATCGTGGAGTGCTCGGCGGGCCCCTGGGCTCAGCCGGTGAACCACCCGCCGTCGGGATGGATCAGCTCACCGGTGACGTAGCTGGCCTCGTCCGATGCCAGGAACAGGGCCACGTTGGCCACCTCGTCGGGTCGGCCCTTGCGACCCATCGGGGTGCCGCCGAAGACGAAGTCCCGCATGTGGTCGACCTCTTCGATGATGGCCGTCATGTTCGTCTCGATGAATCCCGGTCCGATGGCGTTGACCCGGATTCCCAGGGGAGCCAGGGTCCGAGCAGCGTTCTTGGTGAGCATCCACACACCGGCCTTGGACACCGGATAACTGGGGGTTCCCCACAGGGGGTCGATGGCGGCGATCGAAGCGATGGTGACGATCGAGCCCTGCCGACCCTGGTCCACCATGACCCGGGCCGTGGACTGCACAGCGAGGAGGGTGCCCGTCAGGTTCACATCGAGGACCCGGCGCCAGTCCTCGATGTCGAGGTCCACCAGCGCGGCGGCCGGGTTCACGGCCGCCGCCTCGGCAGCCAAGCGGACTCGCTTGCGAGCCACCTCGAGATCGCCCGACACGTAGTCGCCCGAGCTGACCCCTGCCGCGGTCACCACCACGTCGATGGTGCCGTAGCGATCCACGGCAGCCGCAGCGAGGGCCTCGTTCGACTCGGCGCTGGCCGCATCGAGATGGATGGCCGAGGCGTCGCCCCCGTCGGCCACGATGTCCTGGGACACGGCGGCCGCGTTGGTGGTCTGCAGATCGGCGACCAGCACCGAGGCCCCCTCCGCTCCGAACCGCCGGGCGGTGGCCGCCCCGATCCCGTTGCCTCCGCCGGTGATCACCGCCACCTTGCCCGCCAAACGACCGGTCATGGGTCCTCCCCTGTTTCCCCGGACCGTAGTACCGGCCGACCCCGCCTGCTGCCCGTCATTACCCTTGCCCCATGTCGAACAACGCGGTGCGCCGGTTCATCCTCGACCCAGCAGACCGATCCCCCGACCGGGTGGTGTTGATCGACGGTCCGACCGGTGCGACCACGACCCGGGCCGAGCTGGCCGAGGGCGTCCAGGCTGCGGCCGGGGCCCTGGCCGCCCTGGGGGTCCGGCCCGAACAGCGGGTGGCCATGGTGATGGCCGACCGACCGTCGTTCGTGGAGGTGTTCTGGGGAGCCATCCACCTCGGGGCGGTTCCCGTCCCGTTGTCCACCATGCTCACCCCGAAGGACTACCGCTTCCTCCTCACCGACAGCCGGGCCACCGTCTGCGTGGTGAGCGACCTGTTCGTCGAGCAGGTGCTGCCGGCCACCGAGAATCAGCCCTTCCTCACCTCGATCGTCGTCGAGGGGACCGCTTCGCCGGCCGACCTGGTCGAGCTGTCGACCCTGGTCGGTCACGAGCCCCCGCCCATGTTTCCCGCCGACGACGAGGACGTGGCCTTCTGGCTGTACACGTCGGGAACCACCGGCTTCCCCAAGGGGGCCCTCCACCGCCACGGGGACATGCCCTTCCTCACCGAGGCCTACGCCCGGGGAGTGCTCGACATGGGGCCTCAGGACACCCTGTACATGGTGCCCAAGCTGTTCTTCGCCTACGGGCTGGGGGTCAACTACTTCGCACTCGGTACGGGAGCGACCCACGTGCTGTTCGACGGCCGACCGACCGTGGAGCACGTCCTCGACCATGTGACCCGCCACCGGCCCACCCTGTTCTTCGCCGTACCCACCTTCCTGGCCCAGTTGCTGGCCGCCGGGGTGCCCCCGGACACCTTCGCCTCGGTGCGGGCCGCGGTCACGGGGGGCGAAACCCTGCCGGCCGAGATCTGGCGCCGCACCCGCGACGAGCTGGGGATGGTGGCCCTCGACT
>JAYPWI010000039.1:0-17749 GCA_038135065.1 Acidimicrobiales bacterium | reverse complement strand
ACTCGGTGGGATCGACCGAGGTTGGCCACATCTACGTGGCCAACCGGCCCGAGCGTCAGCAGCCTGGTTCGTCGGGCTGGCCGGTCGAAGGGTTCGAGATCGAACTCCGAGACGAGGACGGCCAGCCGGTGCCGTCGGGCGAACCGGGGCAGATGTTCGTCGCAGGCTCCTCGGTGACCCCCGGGTACTGGCGCCGCACCGACCAGAACCGGTCCACCTTCCACGGCCGGTTCATGGCAACGGGCGACACCTTCATCGGCAACGACGACGGCTCGTTCACCTACCTCGGACGCAACGACGACATGATCAAGGCCGGTGGGATCTGGGTGTCGCCGGCGGAGGTGGAAGCGGCCATCGTCGAGTTGCCCGAGGTGGTCCTGGCAGCCGTGGTGGGGGCCACCGACGCCGACGGTCTGACCAAACCGAAGGCCTTCGTCATGCTGGCCGACGGCCACCGACCCGACGACGACCTGGCCGCCCGGATCCAGGACCACGTGCGACAGACCCTGGCGCCGTACAAATACCCACGGTGGGTGGAGTTCGTGGACGAACTCCCCACCACGGCGACGGGCAAGGTCAAACGACACCTGTTGCGCGACGCCGGGTGAGCGACACCAGCACAACACCCGCCCGGGCAATTACCCTGCTCTGCAGGAGGGCATCGCCATGACCGCTGTCGACGTAGAGACCTCGCTGATCCCCGTGCTGGACCTCCAGCCGTTGCTCGACGGCGAGCCCGGAGCCGCGGAAGCCTTGGGCGACGAGCTGCGCGCGGCCCTCCAGGACATCGGGTTCTTCTTCGTGGTCAACCATGGTGTGCCGTGGACCCTGGTCGAGACCATCTACGACACCGCTCGTCGCCTCCACGGCCTGCCCCAGCCAGACAAGGACGCCATGCCGATGAGTCGCCTGTGGGGTGGCTACCTGGGCCTGGGCGGGGGCACCTCCTATGCGTCGGAGATCGCTGGTGAGGTGCGCAAGCCGAACCAGAACGAGGCCTTCTTCATCCACGAGGGGGGCTACCGGGAGGGCAACCACTACCCCGACCTGCCCGGGTTCGAGTCCGACACCTCGACCTACATCGCCGAGATGAGCGCCCTGGGTCACCGCCTGCTCCCCGTGCTGGCCGCCAGCCTGCACCTCGACCCCGACTACTTCGTGCCCCACTTCGACGTGCCATCGGTGACCCTGCGCATGTCGCACTACCCGGCCATGGATTACGAGGACAACGAGTGGGGCCTGGCCCCCCACACCGACAGTTCGATCTTCACCTTCCTGCCCACCAACGACGTTCCCGGCTTGGAGATCCGCCCGGCGGGCTACGACTGGATCGCCCCGCCCGCCATGGCCGAGGCCTTCCTGGTCAACAGCGGGGACATGCTCAAGCGGTGGACGAACAACCAGTTCCGCTCCACCGCCCATCGGGCCCGCAACGCGTCGACCGGCGACCGCTACGCGGTCCCGTTCTTCTACGGAGCCCGCGACGACGCCATGGTCGAAGCTGTTCCCACCACGGTCGACGGGGAGCACCCACTGCTCCACGAGCCCATTACCTATGGCGACTACCAGCGATGGTTCCTCAACCGGAACTACGAGGCGGTCACCGGCCAGTCCGCCTCCACCGCTGCGCCCTGACCCCCCTAGGGGAACCGGTTACCGGGAACCCCTCGAATCGGCGAGCGATCTGCCCGACCATGCGCTAGGTAGAGGGCATGGATTTCCGCATCTTCACCGAACCCCAGCAGGGGGCCGACTACGACACCCTGCTCGCGGCCGCCCGGGCCACCGAGGCGTGCGGGTTCTCGGCCTTCTTCCGTTCGGACCACTGGCTGGTCATGGGCGACAACGACGGGCTCCCTGGCCCGACCGATGCCTGGGTCACCCTGGCGGGCCTGGCCCGGGACACCGAGCGCATCCGCTTGGGGACCCTCGTCAACTCGGCCACCTTCCGTCTCCCCGGGCCCCTGGCCATCTCGGTGGCCCAGGTCGATGCCATGTCGGGGGGCCGGGTCGAGCTGGGCCTCGGAGCCGGGTGGTACGAGGCGGAGCACACGGCGTACGGCATTCCCTTTCCCGATCTCGGAGCGCGGTTCGAGATCCTGGAAGAGCAGTTGGCCATCGTCACCGGGCTGTGGCGCACCCCCCTGGGCGAGACGTTCTCCTATGCAGGGAGCCACTACACCCTCGAGTCGAGCCCGGCCTTGCCCAAGTCGACTCAGCAGCCAGGGCCACCGGTCATCGTCGGCGGAGGGGGTCCCCGCCGCACCCCGCGACTGGCTGCCACCTACGCGGACGAGTTCAACCTGCCCTTCCGGTCGATCGAGCAGTTCGAGGCTCAGACGGCCCGGGTCCGCCAGGCGTGCGAGGACCGGGGACGGGACCCCGGCGAGCTGGCGTACTCGTGCGCCCTGGTGGCCTGTGTCGGTGAGGACAACGCAGAGGTCACCCGCCGGGCCGCCGCCATCGGCCGTGATGCCGACGAGCTCCGGGCCAACGGGCTGGCCGGCACCCCGAGCGAGGTGCTCGACCGCCTCGGCCAGTGGCGCGACGCCGGGGCCGAGCGTGTGTATCTGCAGGTGCTGGATCTGGCCGACCTGGACCACATCGCCCTGATGGGTCGGGAGCTGGTCGGCGCCCTCTGAGCTCGGCGGCGTCCCTGATCAGAGCAGCCGGTAGATGTCGTAGGTGACGCCCTCCGCGTCTGCGGTACCCACGCCGACCGCTTGAAGGTCGTTGAGGTAGGCGTACTTCTCGGCCCCCGTCTCGAACAGGGGGGCGTTGCGGATCGACGTGGTCCCATCGGCTTGGGGATGTCCGATGCCCTGGTACTGCATGAGGATGTGCTCACCGTCGTCGGTGACCAGCTGGAGACGGACGTCGATCTTGAGCACCCGGTTCTCCCGGGCGTACACCCAGTCCCCACCGGGAGGGACGACGGTCCCCCGGATGTTCGGACCCTCGAAATGGCCACCGTCCACCGGTGCGACCATGCGGGTACCCGACGGGCCGCGCCGGATCAGGGCATGGGTGAAGTCTCCGACCTTGAGAGAGATGGTGAAGAGGTGTTCGACGTCGAGGTGCTGTGCTGCCATGGGCCAGACGGTAGTAGGGCTGCGGCCCCTCCGTTTCCCGGATCGAAGCTCGGGGCCTATTCGAGTACCTGGGCCACGGCCAGTTCGGCGATCCGATCGGCGTCGTAGCCCAGGATGCCCTCCAGCACGTCAAAGGTGTGCTGGCCGTAGCTGGGACCCGCTGCCGTGATCCCGTCCGAGGAGCGGCTCATCACGAAGCGCGTTCCCTCGACCCACATCGCCTCATTGGTGAGGTGATCGACGTGACGGAAGTGACGCCGGTGGTCGAGCTGGGGGTCGTCGGCCATGTAGTCCGACATCTGGATGCGGTGGGCGGCCACCCCCTCGGCCTGGAGCGCGGCCTGGGCTTCGGCACCGTCGCGATCGGCCGACCAGGCTGTGATCGCGGCATCGATCTCGGTGGCCCGGGCCCGCCGAGCGGCCAGATCCAAGTCGGCCATGTCGGCCGAGAGCCCCATCACCCGGCAGATAGCCTGCCACTGGTCGTCGCCGACACAAGCGATGGACAGCCAGCGATCCTCCCCCGCGGAGGGGAAGTTGCCATGGGGGTACATCAGCGGATGATCGTTCCCCGCCGGGGACGGCAGGCGTCCGTTGACCCGGTAGTCGAGCAGGGCCGGGGTCAGGAAGTGCATGGCTGCCTCGGCCTGGGAGACGTCGATGTACTGCCCCTCCCCCGTTCGGTTGCGGTGATCGAGGGCGGAGAGGATGGCCGTGGTCAAGAACCGAGGCGACACGTAATCGGTGTAGGCGCCCATGACGCCGGCGGGGTCCCGGTCGGGCCAGCCGGTCATCGCGTAGAAGCCCGACATCGAGGCGCCCATGGTGCCGAACCCGGCCAGCGACGACAGCGGTCCGTCCTGCCCGAAGAGGCAGCTGCTGGTCATGATGATGGACGGGTTGACCTTCTTGAGGTCCTCGTAGCCCAGGCCCCACCCCCGCATGGCCTTCGGCGAGAAGGACTCGCAGACCACGTCCGCCCACTTCACCAGGTCCAGGATCACCTCCCGCGATTCGGGCTTGGACATGTCCAGAGCAAGGCCCAACTTGCCGGCGTTCATGTTCTGGTACAGGCCGCTGTTGTCGGCCCCGCCCTCGTCGTTGAGGAAGGGCTGGATGGTCCGAGCGGTCTCCACTCGGTGGGAGGACTCGACCCTGATGACGGTGGCCCCCCAGTCGGCCAACACCCGGGTGGACGCGGGCCCGGCCATCACCCACTGGAAGTCGAGCACGTTCACATCGGACAGGGGGAGGGCCGATCCGTCGGACGGGGTCTTGCACACGGCAGCAGGCAGGGTCCGCGGCGCAGCCCCCAAGACGTCGTCGTTTCCTTCGCCGATGGTCGGCGGACCGGACTCCACTACCAGCGGGGTACCTGACATCCGGGCGAACGGGCCCGGCATCTTCACCGGTCCGTGGCCCTCCACCTCGACGTCCCGCCAGAAGTCACGCACCTCGTAGTGGGGCTCGTCGGCCACATCGGACACGTCGGCGATGGGCACCATCAACAGACGACGGTCGAGCGCCTCGCGCAGGAGATCCGCCTTGTTGCGGGTCGAGGTGAACGCAGCAGCCACGTCCTGGATGCGGTCGTACTCGCCCATGCCGATCCGACCGGTCATCACCCCCTCGACGAAGTTGATCCAGTCGATCTCGAGGTCACTGTCCTCACACTCGCCTTCGTCGTGGATCCACTTGAAGAGACGGTCCCCGAACGGGCCGATGGCCTCGCCGAACAGGATGGTCGTCGACACATAGCCGTCGGCCGCGGCTGAGCGCAGCCGAATCTTGAACGGTCCCAGCTTGGCCCCCCCGCTCATCCTCCCCGCTTCCTGGGCGTTGTAGAGGTGGGCCAACGAGGTCGACTGGGTCGCGCACGTCAGGGCCTGCTGCGCGCTGACGTCCACGTACTGGCCGCGCCCGCTGCGGTTCCGTTCGGCCAGGGCGACCAGGGCAGCTCCCGCTGCCTCGGCTGATCCGTGGAGGAACGACTGGTCGAGGGGGATGCGCAGCGGGGCTCGGTCGTCGTCGCCTTGCAAGCCCATCTGCATTCCGGCTGCGGCCACCGTGAGGTCGGTTGCCGCCCAGGTGGCCTTCGGGCCGGTCTGGCCGAAGGGGGAAATCGACACATAGACCAGGCCGGGGTTGAGGGCTGCCAGGTCGTCGTAGGCCAGACCGCGGGCGGCCATCCGCCCGACGTCGGAGGACTCGATGACGATGTCGGCGCCAGCGGCCAGCTGGCGCAGCTGCTCCCGTCCGTCTGGGGTATCGAGGTCCATAGTCACGCTGCGCTTGCCCCGGTTGTAGGACCAGAACCACAGGGAGGCCTCGGGATCACCCTCCCGACCTTCGACGAAGGGACCCAAACGCCGGGCCCGTGATCCGGTCGGGGGCTCGACGAGGATGACCTCGGCCCCTGCGTCGGCCAGCATCATCCCGGCCAGTTGTCCGCGCTCGTCGGTCAGATCCAGCACCCTGTACGACGACAACACCACGCCACCTCCACGGTCGAGAGGTCCCCGACGCTAGTAGGCGCCCGAACGGTCGCAAACCGGCCCCGCAACGGGAACCCGAGCCGTCACGAACAGCTAGCGGCCGTCCCCGGTCAGCGGATCGCCCTGCGCTGCCTCGTAGGCCCGGATCACCGATTCGCGGGTGGCAACCCCGAGCACCCGCTCGTTCCAGTCGACGACGGGGAGGACGTTGACCCCGTCGTCGAAGAGGGCCAGGCCGTCAGCCAACGACAGATCGGGTCGCCCCACCGGGTGGTCGTCGTCCATGACCTGTCGAACCTCGGTCCCGCCCTGGACACCTGCGTCCTCGATGTCGTCGAGCCACACGACCCCTTTCAACACCCGGTCAGGGGCGACCACCAAGGCGTACTCCTCACGACCGTCGAGGATCAGACGTCGGACGTCGACCGCCGAGCGGGTGGGAAATACCGACACGTACTTGGCCTCGGCCGCCCGGGACAGCGGGACCCGGGACAGCTGGGCCTCATCGAGGCGCTCGTCGAGCGACACGTGCTTGCGCCGGATCTTCTCCATGTAGATGGAGTCGGCGTTCACGGCCGTGTACACGACGGTCGATGCAGCGCAGGCCAGCATGAGGGGCATGATGAGTCCGAAGTCGGATGTCATCTCGAAGACGATGAAGATCGAGGACATGGGGGCCTGGGCGGCGGCGGCAAAGACGGCGGCCATGCCGACCACCGCGTAGGCGCCTGCGGGGGAGGCGGAGTCAGGGAACACCTGACCGACCACGTTGCCGAAGGCCGCCCCGAGCACGGCACCGATCAGCAGGCTCGGGGAGAAGACGCCTCCCGACCCTCCCGACCCCAGGGTCAACGACGTCGCCAGGATCTTGCCGACGATCAACAGCAGCAGGGCGCCGGTCGCGAACTCGCCGGCCAGGGCTTTGTCGATGCCGTCCAACCCGGCTCCCAAGACGTCGAGCGACGCCATACCGACCGCGCCGACGGCGAGGGCACCGACCGCGGGCCGAAGTTCAGGCCGGATGGGCGAGGCCTCGAACCAGTCCTCGATCAGGTACAGCACCCGCACGAACAACAGGGCAACCACCGCGGCCCCCACCCCGAGGGCCGCGTAGAAGACCAGTTCCTCGGGCGATTCGAGCCGATAGACCTCGGCAGTCAAGACGGGTTCATCGCTGACCAACACCCGCCACACGGCATTGGCCGTCACCGCCGAGATGACCACGGTGGAGAACCCCCGGGCCGTGAAGCTCCGCAGGATCACCTCGAGGGCGAAGAAGACCCCGGCCAGTGGAGCGTTGAACACTGCGGCCACCCCAGCGGCCGCTCCGGCGGCCACGAAGGTACGGCGCCGTCGGTCCGACATGGTGAAGGGCCGGGCAATCAAGGACCCGATGGCCGACCCGATCTGCACGATGGGACCCTCCCGGCCCGCCGAACCGCCTGAACCGATGGTGATCGCCGATGCCACGGCCTTCACCAGCGGCACCCGGGCCCTGATCCGTCCCCCTCGAACGGCCACCGCCTCGATCACCTCGGGCACCCCATGGCCTTTGGCCTCGGCAGCCCAACGGGTGACCATCGGGCCCACCAGCAGGGCGCCGATGACGAGGGCTGGAACCACGGCGGCACGGCCCAGGCCACCGAGCGAGTCGCTCAGGGCGCCGAAGACATCGTGGGTCAAGAACTCGATCAGGGCGTGGAAGCCGACTGCGGCCAGTCCCCCGGCGAGGCCCACCACCACGGCCAACAGTGCGAAGGTCTGGTTCTCCGACAGTCGACGGCGACGGCGGGGTCGGTCGGTGGTGGAGTGCGCCGACCGACGACCTGGCGAAAACCGAGCCACACCCTCTCCTTGCGACGGACCGGTGCGACCGTAGCCCACCACGCTGGGGTTCGCTCCGGGTTGTCGGTACCCCGGCGACCGGCAGCAGCCAACAGACGGGCCAGGCCGCTGCGGGGTAGGTTCGCGTCGTCCGAACAGGGGGACTCGATGACCGATCACGCCTACAGCACCACCGTCGAAACGGCGGCCGCCATCGCCCGCAAGGAGGTCTCGAGCCGGGAGCTGCTCGAGGCGGCCCTGGCTCGCGTCGAACGTCTCGACGGCGCGGTGAACGCCGTGGTCGCTCTCGACGCCGAGCGGGCCCTGGCCGCAGCCGATCAGGCCGACGCGGCAACCGCCCGCGGCGGCGACCTGCCTCCCCTGCACGGGGTGCCCATCACCATCAAGGACTCCTTCCAGACCGAGCGTCTGGTGACGACGTCGGGGGCGCCCGAGCTGGCCGACTTCGTGCCCGAGCGTGATGCCGATCCGGTGGCCCGCTACAAGGCGGCGGGGGCCATCGTGTTCGGGAAGACGAACCTGCCCATCTGGGCCGGCGACATGCAGTCCTACAACGAGGTCTACGGCACCACGGGCAACCCCTACAACATCGAGCACACCCCGGGCGGGTCGTCGGGTGGGTCCGGGGCCTCACTGGCTGCCGGCTACACCCCCCTCGAGCTCGGGTCCGACATCGGCGGATCGATCCGCATCCCCTCCCACTGGTCGGGGGTGATGGGCCACAAGCCCAGCTACGGCATCGTGTCCGCCCTCGGCCAGATCCCCGGCATGCCGGGAACCCTCAGCCAGGCCGACATCGCGGTGGCCGGCCCCATGGCCCGCGACGTCGACGATCTGGAGCTGGCCCTCGGACTGTTGGCCGGCCCCGACGCCTGGTACGACCTGGCCTATTCACTCGACCTGCCCCCGGCCCGCCACCGCGACATCGCCGACTTCCGGGTGGCCGTGTGGCTGGACGAACCCTCGTGCCCCATCGATCTGCACTACCGGGAACTACTGCTGGGGGCGGCACGCGCCCTCGAAGCAGCAGGGGCCACGGTGGACACCGAGGCCCGACCTGCCTTCAGCTTCGACAAGGCGGTCGACACCTTCTTCCACCTCCTGTCGGCCGCCGAAGCGGGCACCTGGTCGCTGTCCGAACTCGACGAGATCGCCGCCCGCCCCGAGCCCCCTCAGGGTGAGCTGGGCATCTGGCACGCCTCGATGCGTCATCGGGAATGGCTCAGCTGGCACGAGCGCCGCCTGCAGCAGCGGGCTCGGTGGCGGGAGTTCTTCCAGCAGTGGGACGTGGTGCTGTTGCCCGTGACCCCCACTGCGGCCGTGCGACACGACCATTCCACCCCCCACACGGCTCGGACCGTGCAGGTGAACGGGGAGACCCGGCCCTACTTCGACGGGATCAAGTGGATGGGCTTGACCGGCGTCTCATGGCTGCCGGCCACCGTGGTACCGGTAGGCCAGGTCGACGGCCTTCCTGTCGGGGTGCAGATCGCCGGGCCGTTCTTGGAGGACCGCACCACCCTGGCCGTCGGACGGTTCCTCCAGGACGCCCTGGGTGGGTTCCAGCGTCCCGACGGGTTCTGACGACCAGCGGTGACCGCCCGGCGGTACCTCGAACTCCTCGGCCCCACCGACCTGGCCGTGCTCGACACCGCCCTCGGCGGTGGTGGGGACCCAGGCCGATTCACCGCCAACCCGGGGAGCATCGAAGCTGCGCTGGGAACGGAGGCTGCCTTCACCTTCGTCTTCGGCGACGACCACGACGGCGCCCTCGTCTCTCCCGTACTCCTGTTCGCCGTGGTCGTGCATCGGGGGGCGACCGAGGTGGCGGCGTCGAGCCATGTGACCGAACGAGTGGGTACCCGCATGCTGGTGCCCGTCTTCGACGGGATGGAACTGGGCGCGTTCGCCGCCGACCCTTGGGCCCGCCTGTTCCTCGTCGAGCTGCTCAGCTCTTTCACCCGGGTGGCCAGCGGAGCACGGTACGAACGCCACGGCGGTCGCCTGCGGAAACGGAAGTTCAGCGAGCTGGACCCCGCGTCCCTGGCCGAGCTCCTGCTCGCGGCCCCTGCCCACGAACGGTCAGGGATCTGGCGCCGTCTCGGCGACCTGGCCCTGTTCACCACCGGGATCTTCCCCGATCACGCCATGCGCCACTCCATGAGCTCGCTGGAACTCCAGCGGGTGATCCGTTCGATTCCCCGTCGCCATCGCCACGAGCTGGTCGACGACCTCGACCGCTTCGACGCGCTGGATCCACTCCTGCGCTCCCTGGGACCGCGCTGGTACCGCTTGGCCGCCGAGCACGCCCTGTTCCCCGACGCAGGTCGCCCCCTGGCCGCGATGGCCGATCAGTTCGACACCGCCCGCCGCTTCCTGGCCTTCATCTCGGACCGGTACCTGTTCAACCGGCGCACCTGGCTGTTCCCCTGGCAGAACTGACCGGCGGGAGCGGCTCCGATCAGACGTGGCCCCCCTGGCCCCCGTCCACGGTGATGGCGGCCCCGTTGACGTACGAGGCAGCCGGTGAGCACAGGAAGGCGATGACGTCGGCCACCTCCTTGGAGGTGCCGTACCGACCGACGGGAACCGACGAGCCGTTGGCTGCGATCACATCGGCCGCCGACCGACCCGATGCCTCGCCGATCTCCCCGGCAGCCCGCTCCCACATCGCAGTGTGGATCAGCCCGGGCAGCACCGAGTTCACCAGCACACCGTCCCGGCCGTATTTCCCGGCCAGGGCCTTACCGGTAGCCACCATGGCGGCTTTGGTGGCTGCGTAGTCGATCAGGGCGGCCCCTGGGTAGAAGGCGGCTCCGGTGGCGATCATCACCACCCGACCCCAACCGTTGGCTCGCATCCCGGGCAGGAAAGCTCGGGTACACCGCACGGCCGACATGAGGTTGAGCTCGTGGAGGTCATGCCAGTCCTCGTCGGTCATGTACTGGAAGTTGCGGGACGGCGATGCGCCGACGTTGTTCACGAGAATGTCGACCCCACCATCGGCCAGCACGGCCTCGATGAAGCTCTCCGTCGACTGCCGGTCGCCCATGTCGGCCACGTGACCGACGACCGAGCCACCACCAGGTGACTGATAGGCCCCGAGCCGTTCGACGCCGTCGGCGCCCCGGGCGCAGAAGTCCACCCGGGCCCCCAAGTCGGCCAGCACTTCCACCGTGGCCTCACCGATGCCGGCACTGGCGCCCGTCACCACTGCCCTACGTCCTGTCAGGTCGAGATCGATCATGTCCCCTCCACGGTGCCTCGATGGACACCCCGATCCTGTCACGGCCTGGATCGGCTCGCGCACGGCTCCGTCTACAGTGCTCGCCCATGGCCGGGACAGTGCCCGCACGGGCCCAGGTGGTGATCATCGGCGGGGGAATCGTCGGGGCGTCGATCGCCTACCACCTGACCCGACGGAACGTCTCCGACGTGCTGCTCCTCGAACAGGGGCAACTCACCGGGGGCACGACATGGCACGCGGCCGGTCTGGTCAGCCAGCTCAAGTCGACCCATGCCCTGACCAACCTGGCCACCTACTCGGCTCGGTTGTTCGAGGAACTCGAAGCCGACACCGGACGGGCGACGGGGTACCGCACTCCGGGTTCCATCTCGGTGGCCGCCGACCACGAGCGGTGGGAGGAGTTGCGGCGGGGCGTCTCGATGGCCGCCACCGTCGGGGTGGAGATCCGGGAGATCGGCCTCGACGAGCTGGCCGAACGCTGGCCGATGGTTCGCACCGACGACCTGGTCGGTGCCCTGTACCTGCCCCGTGACGGTGTCACGTCCCCGGTGGACACGACGATGGCCCTCATCGCTGGAGCCCGTGATCGAGGGGTCACGGTCGTCGAGGGGGTTGCCGTTACCAGAGTGCTGTCCTCGGCTGGTCGAGCGACCGGGGTCGAAGTGGAGGGCGGCCACGTGGTCGAAGCCGAGACCGTGGTCCTGGCCGGCGGTATGTGGACCCGACAGTTGGCGGCAACGGCCGGGGTGAACGTCCCCCTCCAGGCCTGTGAGCACTTCTACCTGGTCACCGAGCCGATCGACGGGGTGACAACCGGACTGCCGACCCTGCGTGACCCGGGGAACTACACCTACTTCAAGGAGGAGACAGGCAAGATCATGGCCGGGTTCTTCGAACCCAAGGCCAAGGTGTGGAACCTTGGGGGGATTCCCCGGGACTTCTGCTTCGGAACCCTCCCCGAGGACTGGGACCACATCGGCCCCATCTTCGAGCGGTCGGTTCATCGGGTCCCGGGCCTGGCCGATGTGGGCATCCAGCTGTTCTTCAACGGCCCCGAGGCTTTCACCCCCGACGGCACCTTCTATCTGGGCGAGTCACCGGAACTCGACCGCTGCTTCGTGGCCGCCGGGTTCAACTCGGTGGGGATCCAGAGCGCCGGTGGGGTGGGATTCGTGATGGCCGACTGGATCCTGGACGGCCATCCGCCGACCGACCTGTGGTCGGTGGACATCCGGCGAGCCTTTCCGTTCCAGGCGGCCGAGGACTATCTCGATGCCCGGATCTCGGAATCCCTGGGACTGCTCTACGCCATGCACTGGCCGTACCGGCAGTACGAGTCGGCCCGAGGGATCCGCACCAGTTCCCTCCACGGGCGCCTGGCCGCAGCTGGGGCCGTGTTCGGCGAGACAGCGGGCTGGGAACGCCCGAACTGGTACACGGAGCCGGGTCAGGCCGGGGTCTACGAGTACTCCTACGGGGCACAGAACTGGCGGCCCAACCTCGAGTCCGAATGCGAGGCGATCCGCACCGCGGTGGGGTTGTTCGACCAGAGTTCGTTCGCAAAGTTCTCGGTGCGGGGTCCCGATGCCGTCAGCGTGCTCGGACGCCTGTCGTGCGCCGATGTCGACGTCGAACCTGGCCGCGGGGTCTACACCCAGTGGCTCAACGAACGGGGCGGCATCGAGGCCGACCTGACGGTCAACCGCCTGGCCGCCGACCAGTTCGTGGTAGTGACCTCCGCAGCCAGCCAGACCAGGGACTGGGCATGGTTGGCCCGCCACTGCCGAGGGTTCGACGTCGAACTGGACGACATCACCGATGACTGGGCCGTGCTCGGCGTGATGGGTCCTCGGTCCCGGGGGCTCCTGTCCGAGATCAGCGACGCGGACCTGTCGGCCGAGTCGTTCGCCTTCGGTGACCTCCGACCCGTCGGCATAGCCGGGGTGACGGTGTGGGCATTGCGCATGAGCTACGTGGGTGAGCTGGGGTGGGAGTTGTATGTGGCCCGTCAGGACGCGGCCGCCGTCTACGACGCCATCACCACGGTGGGACCCGACCACGGACTGCGCCACGCCGGATTCCATGCGATGGACTCCCTTCGCCTCGAGGGGGGCTACCGCCACTGGGGCCACGACATCTGCGACCAAGACACCCCCCTGGATGCCGGCCTGGCCTTTACGGTGGCCTGGGACAAACCGGGAGGCTTCCTGGGTCGGGAGGCCCTCCTCGCGGACCGAGGCCGACCCCGGACGCGCCGTCTGGTCCAGGTGAGGATCGAGGATCCCGAACTGTTGACGTACCACGACGATCCCATCCTGCGGAACGGGGTGATCGTGGGCCGCACCACGAGTGGGGCCTGGAGTCCCTCCGAGGGTCGGTGCCTGTCCATGGCCTATGCCGAGCACCCCGAAGGGGTCACTGCCCAATGGCTCGGCGACGGTCAGTGGGAGATCGAGGTGGGTATGCGGCGGCGGGCAGCCACCGTGCAGCTCCGCCCCTTCGTCGATCCCGGCCGCACCCGGGTCCGGTCCTAGACCGGTCGGCCCGCCGGACGGTCAGGAATACAGGCTCTGGAAGTTGCCCTGCCAGAACCCGGCCATGTCGGCAGGAGCGATACCGGCGTCGGCCAGTGAGGACCCGAACTCGGTGATGGGGTCCCGCCCTCCTTCAGGGTGGGGCCAGTCCGAGGAGAACAGGAACAGCTCCGCCCCACACTCGCGGATCAGCCACCCCGTGTCCTCGAAGTGCCACGGAGTGAACCGAACGTTGCGCCGGATGTAGTCCGAGGGGGCCATGGTCAGCTTGTCGAGCTCAGGTTCGTGCTTCCCGAATGCCCGCACACTGAGATCGAGCGAACGGAGCAGGTTGGGAACCCATCCAGCGCCGAGCTCGATGACCCCACACATGAGGTGCGGAAACTTCTCGAACACCCCGTCGAGCACCATGCACGACAGCAGATTCTCCGCGTCGTGGAACAGGTTCAGGAAGTCCTTGGAACGAAGGTTCTCCCCTCCCCCGACGAAGTCCTTGCCCGGGTCCCGGCCGTTGTTGTGGTAGGTCGGCGGGAGTTGGTTGCCACCGTTGGCCCCCAGATGGAGCACGATCGGGACCCCGGCCGCTTCGATGGTCCGCCACAGTTCGTCGTAGTCGGGGTGGGTCGGGCTCGTGTCAGTGGGAACGCCGTGGGGGATCCACATGGCCCGACATCCGACCTCGAGAGCCTCCACCGCACATTGCACGGCCCGCTGGGGATCCTGCAGGGGCACGAAGGCCACGGCGAGCAGGCGGGGATCGATCGAGCAGAAGTCGGCCATGCCCCTGTTGTGGGCGGCCGCCCCGCCATACACCAGGTCGAGGTCCGTCGACCTCGTGAACTGGCTGGGCGAGAACGTGGAGAACACCAACTGGCTGGCGAAGCCCAATTGGTCGAGGGCACCGATCCGCTCGGTGGCATCCATCGAACCGTACGCGAAGTACCCCTTGGGGCCACCCACCACGTCGGCAGCCAGTCGGGCCGTTTCCTCGGGGTCGTTGCGACGCTCCCAACACTGGTCGACCAGATCGTTGGTGGCCTTGCCGCCGCCCCCCAGCACGCTGAGGTTCGCCAGCTTGGCCGCCGTCTCAGGATCTGCGTAGGACGCCAGCCAGTCGTTCGGCTCCATCAGATGACTGTCGGCGTCGTGGATGGTGGCATCGCCGGCGTAGGTGTTCCCCGGACCCCACTTCGGCTCGAGATCGGTCATGTCGTCCCCCTCCCCGGGCCGCAGGCCCCGGTCGTCACCTCGACAGTACTGCGCCGACGGACACACCCCACGGCTCGGTCAGCGCGACGGTGGGGTCGGCGGGGTGGCGAAGTAGAACCACCCCGCACCAAGGGTCGCTGCCCCGGCCAGGCCCAGGAAACCGATGGTGAAGCTCCCCGTCGCATCGGCGATGACCCCGGCCACGATCGGACCGAAGATCATCCCGATCATGATGACCAGCGACGAGAACCCCATGATCTTGCCGAAGTCGGTCGAGCCGAAATAGTCGGCTCGCATCGCCTGCTGCAGTGGCCCCCGCACCCCCCAGGCCAACCCGTGCAACAGCACGAAGGTCCACACCAACACCGGGCCGTCAGCCAGCGCGAGGGTGACCAACCCCGCCCCGTGGCCCACCATGGCGCCTGCGGTGAGCAGACGTTTGTCGTACCGGTCGCCCAGTGCCCCGCCGATGAGCTGCCCGACCCCCATCATGGCTGGCAGCGCACCCACCACCAGGGCCCGGTGAGCGCTCGACATGTGCAGCTCCTCGTCGAGGTACACGGCCAGATGGGCCATGGCCGCACCCACCACCAACAGGGCCGACGCATGGCCGATCGAGATGAACCAGAAGGCCCTCGTCCGCATGGCCTCCGCGGCGGTGAAGTGAGGGCGTGCAGCCACCGCGGTCACCGCACGACCGCCCTGAAGCTCCTCGCTGCCCTCCGCGTCGGGGTCGATCCCGTCCACGAACTCTCCGACCTCGGACGGTCGCCGATCGAAGTGGCGGGACAGGGGAAGGATGATGAGCAAGGTCGCCACTGCGGCGATGCGCAGGGTGGGCCGCCACCCCAACCGGTCGATGGAGAACCCCACCCCTGCAGCCAGCACACCCCCCACGGCGAAGCCGAGTTGGCCCAGCGCCAGGGCCCGGCTGCGCTTGCGTTCGAACCAGTTGACGATGCACACGGTGATGGAGAGGAAGCCGGCGAGGGAGGAGCCGAGGGCCACCAGGAGGTAGAAGATGTACAGGTCGGCCAACGAATCGGTCATCGAAAACAGCCAGAGACCGATGGCCATGATCACTGCACCGATGCGCAGGACGACCCGGGGACCCCAGGTGTCGGTCATCCACCCCTGCAGGGGGCCGAGCAGCCCCGACTCGGCCCGATTCAACGAGAAGGCCAGGCCGAGCTGGCTGTTCGTCCAGCCGTACTCGCTCTTCAAGGCAGCCGAAAACAGGCTGAAGGAGTTGAAGACCAGGCCGCTGTGCAACACCTGGATGATCAGCGAGCTGCGCACGATGCGCCAGCCGTGGAACAGGGGTCGCCGACCCCGAGCGCGCTCCCCCACGTCAGCTGTAAACGACCGGGGTGGTCCACCGGGGGTCGGCGTGTGCGTCCCAGTACGCACGCCGCAGGTCCATGGTCACCGGACCCGGTCGACCGTCGCCGACGGGGCGTCCATCCACCGAGACCACTGGCATCACACCCCCCGCCGTCGACGTGAGAAACACCTCATCGGCCGAACGCAGCACCTCGATGGGCACAGGCGCCAGGCGGGCTGGATGGCCCAGTTCCTCCGCCAACTGCAGAACCGTCTGGCGGGTGATCCCCTCGAGCACCCCGCTGTCCGGGCTGTGCAGCTCGCCCCCGACCCGTGCGAACAGGTTGAACCCTGGTCCCTCGGTCACGTTGCCGTCGGCATCGGGGAGCACCACCACAGTGCCCCCTTGCTCGTAGGCCTCGAACATGCCCCGGACAAGATCACCCCAATGGAAGTTCTTCACCGTCGGGTCGACCGACGAGGGCGGAATGCGATGGGTCTGGCGGGCGATCACCAGGTCCGACCCCACCAGCTGATCGTCGGGGTGCACGATCCACACATAGGGGATGGCGTAGGCGTAGAACCGGTTCTCGTAGGTCCTGGGGTCGCGGCTACCCCGGGGCAGCCCCCGGGTGACGATCATGTCGACGTAGGCGCTGGTCAGTCCCGAGCGGGCGACGCAGCCGTTGAGCACCTCGGCGATTCCCGCCCGGTCGAGGCCGGGATCGAGGTGCAGGGCCTTGCAGGACCGCTCGAAGCGGTCGAGGTGGGCATCGAGACGGAAGAAGGCACCGTCCCACACCCCCACCACGTCATAGGTGGCGTCCGAACGAGCCAGGCCGGCGTCGAGCAGGGGGATCCGAGCCTCGCCGATCGGCACATAGCCCCCCTCGAGGTAGGCATATCCGTCGGCGGGTGTCGCAGCGGCCATGCCTGCACGCTACCGCGGTCCGCCGATGCGGTCCCCGGTGATCCCCCGCGGCTGCAAGGATCCTGTTCGACCGATCGCGGACCGAAGGAGGCCCCATGCTGGCTGCCGTGTTCTACGAGACCGGGGGACCCGAGGTGTTCCGGTACGAGGAGGTACCCGACCCCGACGTCCCCGACCATGGGGTGCTGATCGAGGTCGCGGCGGTGGGGATCCAGGGCGGTGACCTGTTGCACCGCCAGGGCGGGGTGATGGCTACCCGACCCCACGTCGTTGGCTACCAAGCATCAGGCACCGTGATCGCGGTCGGGGCGGCCTGCACAACGCTGCAGGTGGGCCAGCGGGTGGTGGCCACCATGGGGTTCGGCTCCCACGCGGCCATGGTCGCCGTACCGGCCGCGGCCTGTTACGCAGTGCCCGACGGGGTGAGCCTCGACGACGCAGCGGGCATCCCCATCGAGTTCGGCACCGCCCACGATTGCCTGTTCGAGTTCGGGGGGCTGCAGTCCGGGGAGACCGTTCTGATCCAAGCGGGGGCCGGAGGGGTCGGGCTGGCCGCCGTCCAGCTGGCGGCGGCGGCCGGCGCCCGGGTGCTGGCCACGGCCAGCAGCGATGATCGTCTGGCCCGCCTAGGCGACTACGGCCTCGATCACGCCATCAACTACCGCACCGAGGACGTGGTGGCCAGGGTGCGCGAGCTGACCGACGGGCGCGGTGTCGACCTGATCGTCGACCCGGTCGGGGGTCGCACCCTGGAGGACGGGATCGCCGCCCTGGCCTACCGGGGCCGGATCAGCTGGGTGGGGCGGGCCGGACGGGCCGAGACACCCCCCGATGTCTGGCCCCTGATGCAGAAGAACGCCACCCTCACCGGGGTGTTCCTGGGAGCCGAGTTCGGGATGCGACCCGAGCGGACCAGGCCGATGATCGAGGAGTGCATCGCCCGGGTGGCGTCCGGCGAACTCGAGGTGGTCATCGACCGTGTGTTCCCCCTGGCCGAGGCCGAGGAGGCCCACCACTACATCGAGAGCCGTCAGGCCTTCGGGCGGGTGTTGTTACGGCCCTGAGCACCCCCC
>JAYPWI010000038.1:23995-27493 GCA_038135065.1 Acidimicrobiales bacterium | reverse complement strand
TTTCTGCCACATTCTCGGCACCCCCAAGCCCCCGTAGCTCAGGGGATAGAGCGTCGGTTTCCTAAACCGTGCGTCGCAGGTTCGAATCCTGCCGGGGGCGCGCCGTTGCCAGCCTCGACCCCAACCCCCAGACCGCCCCAGTTGTGGCATGTGCGATGCTGTGGGGGTCGGCGTTCAGGCTGGCGCCGGGGACATGGAGGGGGCCAGATGCTGTCGGCCGAGGAGAACGAGCGGCTGACCCGCACCGGGGCGGGTACCCCGATGGGTGACCTGTTCCGCCGTTTCTGGACCCCCGTGCTGCTCTCGGAGGAACTGCCCGGGCCCGACTGTCCGCCGGTCCGGGTGACCGTCATGGGCCAGTCCCTGGTCGCCTTCCGCGATTCCCGAGGCGACGTCGGGCTGGTCGACCCCCGCTGCCCCCACCGGGGAGCCGACATGTTCCTGGGGCGCAACGAGGACTGCGGTCTGCGCTGCGTGTACCACGGCTGGAAGTTCGACACCTCCGGGGCCTGTGTCGACGCCCCCACCATCGGCACCGCCGAGGAAACCGAACGGTTCCGGGCCGGAGCCGGCATCACCGCCTACCCGGCCCAGGACTGGGGGGAGATGGTCTGGGCCTACCTGGGCCCGCCCGAGCACCAGCCACCCCTACCGGTCATGGAATTCGCCACCGTCCCCGACGACCACCGCTTCGTCACCAAGAAGCTGCAGGAGGCCAACTGGGCCCAGCTGTGCGAGGGCGGCATCGACACCGCCCACTTCTCCTTCGTCCACATGCCCGTCGACGTCGACTCCCTCGACATCGGCACCGGGGTTGGCGGGGCCGGCCCCCAGCACACCCGCTGGATGAAGAACGACCCCCGCCCCCGGTTCACCGTCAAGGAACACCCCGCCGGCCTCGTGATGGGGGGCGACCGGCGCACCGAAGGGCCCGAGCGGTACTGGCGGATCGCCCAGTTCCTCGTCCCCAACCACGGCCTGGCCCCCTCGGCCATGATCGGCAAGACCTACACCGGCCAGACCTGGGTCCCCATCGACGACGTCACCACCTGGGTCTACTGCTACAGCTGGAACCCCGATCGGCCCCTCACCGACGACGAACGGGGCTACGTGGCGGGCATCCCCTCCATCTACTCCGAGACCGACGAGCACTACGTCCCCATCCGTAATCGCAGCAACGGCTACATGCTCGACCGCGACGTGCAGCGCACCCAGACCTTCAGCGGCATCGAAGGGGTGTCCGAACAGGACGCAGCCGTCCAGGAGAGCCAGGGGCTCATAGCTGACCGCACCACCGAACGGCTCGGCCCCACCGACCTGGGCATCGTCCGTTTCCGACGCCTCCTCCTCGACGCGGCCGCCGAATTGGCCGACGGAATCGAACCGGCCGCCGCCTCGGTTCCCGAGGCCTACCGAGTGCGCAGCGGCGCCATCGTCATCGACGGCGCCCTCGACTTCGACGACGTCCTCTTGGCCCGCTTCGGCACCCCCAACGGCGAGGTTCCGAGCGGCCACTGACTCCAATGCCCTCATGACCGTCGCGGGACCGGCCGTGCCCATCCGAACGACCTCCCAGACCCCTCGGTTGTGGCAAGTCATCCTCGGAAGCGGCTGCCATCGGGTCCGCCGGACCAACTCGTAGCCCTAGCCGGCCCGTCGAGCCACCGGCTGCGTCGCCAACGTCACCCCACACCCTGTGTCCGCAACGACGCCTCGACCGTTGCACTCCGTAGGACTCGTAGGACGAGGCCGCCGATCGGGCAGATCAGCAGCTGCCCGGCTCCCCGTACTTGACCACGTGCAGCACCGGGGTGACATCCCCGATGGAAGCTCCCGGCGCCGGGCTCTGCCGGACGACAACCCAATTCCTGTCCATGAGCTGCATCCGGTCGCGTCCCGTTGCGTCCTCGCTTCGGGAGAAAAAGACACCGTGATCCTGAATCTCGTCCTGGGCCTCCTGCAGGTTCATGCAGCGCACATCGGGCATGAGCTCGTCGCACGGGTCGTCACCGCCGAACGCGTTGTCGAAGACACCGCACGAGTTCGATGGGGCGGGTGTCTCGCGCTCAGCCGCCACGGTGACCGGGGCTGCGGCCTCGGTAGTGCGTGATTGATCTGACACAGACGTCGTCGCGAACTGGTTGTCGGTTGACCCACACCCAACCAACCCAACCACCACGCCGGCGCACAGCACCGAGGTGGCGATCCGACGTCGAAGATTCGCGGCTCTCGTCATTACGCACACTCCCGGAACAAACAAGCAGAGAGAGATTCCCTCAGTACGTGCCGAAGGACCACGCCCTCTATCGGCTCCTACAACCCAAACCTGAGAGTCCGAGTTCCGGACAAACCCTCCGCTACATCGACACAGAAGCTCAGGACACGCAACGGCCGGTCGACCGGAACTACATCAGGAAGGGAGGCACAACATGACCCCAGCCAATACCCAGAACAACCTCCAGCAGATCGTGTCCGACGTCGAGCGGAAATTCGCCGACCTTCAGTCCAAAGCAGACGTGCTGGTAACAAGCGTTGTGAGGAACCGCACGCTGAAGATCAACGAGGAGCTCGAGGAGCGTCTGGCCACCAGCGGGGCGTCCGAGGATGAGATCGATGAGGTTGCCGGACCGATCAGGTCGCTCCTGCAGGCCGAATTGGATCGCCTCGGAGTCGAGGGTGCGAGCAAAACTCCGGTCACTGCCGCTGTTGGGTCGTCCCAAGCCTCACCGCAGCGGCCTTCGCAGCCGCAGACCTACGGCTCGACACAGCCCAACTGGGGCGCTGTGAGCGGTCGTTCATCGGCTGCGCCGCACAGCTCGGGTATCGAAACCCTGGCCAAGACCACCGAGGTGCTCGCGTGGATCTACCTAGCGCTGAACACCATTGGCAGCTTCATGATCATGGCGATCGAGACCAACTGCTACTACGGCGAGTGCGACCACCCCTTCGTGGCCGCCGGTCTCGGGTGGCTGTTCCTCGGCACACTTGGCTCTCTCTTCGTCGTAACTGTGTGCCGCTACATCGCTTTCGACGTCACCCGGCGAAGGTGATACCCAGCCCAGTCGCACTCCGAGCCCTCGTCGAACCGGTCCTAGTCGGACAGACCGCGTCACGCCTCCTGTGACAGGCAACCCCCATGCCGGGAACCAAGCAGTTCCCTGACCCGGTCACATCGCCGCGACATATGCCGATGGAACCGATACGGCAAGCCAGATCGGCCCGCCAACTACTACGAGGTCACACTGGAATGAACATCGGACTTTCACGACTGACCGGTCACGCGTGGCGGTATCTCGCAGGGGCTGGCGCAGCTGCCCTTGTCGCCCTGGGCTGCTCGACGGAGCCATCCGAGCCGACCAGCGGCGCACCAATGGCTGCCGAGACCTCGACCAGTTCACCCTCCACCGAGGCATCCGCGGGTGCTGCTCCTGCGAGCACCCAGCCGGCCTCCTCCGTCACCACGGCAGCGCCGACCACCACGGCAGCACCCACCACCAC
>JAYPWI010000038.1:15902-23895 GCA_038135065.1 Acidimicrobiales bacterium | reverse complement strand
ACCACCACGGCAGCACCCACCACCACGGCAGCACCCACCACCACACCGGTCGACAACCAGGCGCCGCCCGCCCCGACCGGGGTGACCTGCATCGGTCCCGGCGGGGGAAGCGGCGAGGTCCTGTTCGAGATCGACGCCCCGGCCGATCCGGCCGACATCGCAACCCTGCGCATCTATGTGAACGAGGGTTCCGGCTTCCAACGGGTCGTCAAGTCCCCCCTCGACGGCAGCCCGGCCACCATGGGCTGGCTGTGGCTGGTCGACACGTCGGACCCAGCCCGCTGGTCGATCGGCGCCTTCCCGATTCCCAGCCACGAGGTCGGCTTGGCCATGACCTTCGCCGACGCAGCGGGCAACGAATCGGGCTGGCACGCCATCACCATCGACGTGTCCTCCGAGGTGAACGGCGACTGCATCAACAGTTGAGGCCCGGTGCCGAATCGACGCCCGCCACAGACGCAGCGTTGCTGCAGGAGCTCACCACCATGACCATCACCCGCTTGACGACATCCGGCCAGAACCGCCCCCGACGTCGTCGTTGGGCGCTGGCCGCGGCAGCAGGCGCCTTCCTCGCTGCATCGTGCAGCGACAGCACTCCGGTGACCGAGGCCACCCTGACCTCCGACGACGGCACCGGGGTCGAGAGCACCGTGGCCTCCTCGGCACCGGACACCACCGCCTCCCCCTCCGTCGAGCCCGCCAAGACCGTGCCCGATACCGCGCCGTCGAAGACCACGACCAGCACAACCGAACCGTTCGTGGTGTCGGGCGGCTCCGGCGATGCCGTCGGATCGATGGTGACGGCCGTGCTCGACGGCTACGTGCTCGGCTGGTGGAACGGTGCGGACTGGCAACGACCCGACAACACGGGGACCACCCCGCCCCCTGTCCAAGGAGTCACCTTCCGGGCAGCCTCGAGCGGCTCGACCACCGGCATCTCTCCCGCCCCCGAGGCCTACTGCTTCCCCGAGGAAGACCGGGCCTATTGGTGGACCGATCTGGGCCCCGGCGTGCTGATCAGCGGGTCACATCCCCTACGCGCCGACAACATCCGCGAATCGAACGCCGTTGCAGCCCACGTCGATGCGGTCAGGGCCGAACTGGACGGCCAGGGGGTGGCGGCCGACATCCCCGTCGAGATCGACCGGGTGTTCCGTCTCGACATCGAGGGGGACGGGATCGACGAGGTGATCATCGAAGCCAACCGGGCTGGCGCACCAGGTGACATGCCCGTCTTCCTCGATCCCGGTCACTACTCGATCCTCATCCTGCGTCGCCTGCAGAGCGACGACTCAGTGGCCAACATCACCCTGGCGGTCGATGTCACGAGCGCCGAGAACTCAAAGGACTATCTCACCGTGGTGACCATGCGCGGGGCAGCCGATGTCAACGGGGACGGCACCCTCGAACTGTTCACCGATTACCGGGGGTACGAATGGGGTGGTCGCACCATGTGGACGGTCGACGGCGATGCCGTCGCGGTCGCCCTCTCGGAGGGCTGCGGGGTCTGAGCCCCCCACGCCCCTGGGGCGGGATGCGTCCCGGAGCGGTACGATCCACCGTCCCCCTGAGAGGTGAAACCGACGGTGAGTCGCGCCCCCATGGTGTTCGGGGTCTACCCGGCCGACACCACAGTCCCCGACGACGGGGAAATTCCCCGCCGAGCATGGCGGGCCCTTGCCGTTGGCTGCGCCGGGTTCTCCCTCAAGTCGTTCAACACGACAGCCATGAACCTGGCCTTCGGTGACATCGCCGACGACTTCTCCGGAGCCAGCCAAGCGACCGTGTCCTGGGTGGCGTCCGTGTTCTTCATCGGCATGGCCAGCCTCATGCTGCTCTCCGGTGGGCTGGCCGACCGACTGGGGCGGCGGCGCATGTACCGCCTCGGCCTCGTCACCTTTGCTGCGGGGGCCACCCTGTCCGCCGTCGCCCCCACCGTCTATGTGCTGATCGGGGCCCGCCTGCTGGCGTCGGTGGGAGGGGCCCTGGTGGTGCCCAGCTCCCTGGCCGTCATCCTCCCCGAGTTCCCCAAGCACCGTCATTTCACCGCGGTGGCCCTGTGGTCGGCCACCGGTCCGGTTGCCTCGGCCATCGCTCCCACCGCTGCGGCGGCCATCCTGTCCTTCGCCAGTTGGCGGGTCCTGCTGGCGGTCAGCGCCCCCATCGCCCTCGTCGCCCTGCTGAGCAGCTTCGGCACCCTGCAGGAGTCCAAGGGCCAGCGATCGAGCGCCCGCATCGACCTGGTGGGGGTGCTCCTGGGCTCCTCGGCCATCGCAGCCCTGGTCTTCGCAGTCAGCCAGGGACCCAACCTGGGGTGGGTCCACCCGCTGGTGATCGGCACCCTGGCCGCAGCCACCACCCTGCTGCCCCTGTTCGTGCTCTCGTGCCGCCGCCATGACGACCCCCTCCTCAACCTCGACCTGTTCCTCCTCAAGCCGGTGTGGGTGGCCAACCTGGCCAACATGTTCCTCAACCTGCCCGGTCTGGGGGTGTGGATCCTGTGGCCGTTGTTCATGGACCGGGTGTGGGGGTACTCCAAGATCCAGATCGGCCTCGGCCTGCTGCCCGGCCCGATCGTGAGCGGCGTCCTCACCAGCATCAGCGGGCGCTTGGCCGACCGGATGGGCCCCCATCGTCTGCTGCGATGGTCGGCCATGATTCCCCTGCTCGCCCTGGCCTGGCCCCTGTTCACGCTGACCGAAGAACCCAATTACTGGCTGTCGGCTGGGCCGTGTATCGGCCTGTTCGGGGCCGGGTGGGCCCTCACCCAGCCCACCCTCAACAGCAGCGTGCTCAGCCACGTGAGCGCCGACTTCTACGGTGAGGTCAACGCCGCGTTCAACACCATCCGCAACGTGGCCGGGGCGCTCGGCATCGCCGTTGCCATCGCCATCGTGGGTGACCCCGAACGGGCGAACCCCATGGCCGCCTACGGGCGGGCCTTCGCGGCGTTCGCGGTGGCCGGATTGGCCTGTTGGGCCCTGCTGGTCTTCGTCTTCCCCCGCCCCGCAGCGGCGGCAGCGGGCGACTGACCGATCCCTTCTAGGCTCGGCCCCACACAGGAAGGTTCACGATGTCGGATTCCACGGCAACTGCTCGCCAACCCGTCGGGGTGATCACCGCCCACCGCCAGCTCGAAGGTGCCGGCTTCGCCGTGTACCGGCCCTTCCCCACGACGGGTCTCGAGATGGTCGACCCCTTCCTCATGCTCGACGAGAAGGAACCCAAGACCTACGCCCCCGGGGAGGCCAAGGGAGCCCCCGACCATCCCCACCGAGGCTTCGAAACGGTGTCCTACGTGCTCGACGGGGAGACCGAGCACGCTGACTCGCTCGGCAACCGGGGCATCATCCGAGCCGGCGACGTGCAGTGGATGACGGCCGGCGACGGCATCGTCCACAGCGAGATGCCCTCCCAACGCATCCAGCAGGAGGGGGGCCGCACCCACGGCTTCCAGCTCTGGGTGAACCTGCCCGCCCACGCCAAGCGGACCCGGCCCCGCTACCAGTCGATCACGGCCGACCAGATCCCCAAGGTCCAGGGAGACCGCTGGCGGGCCACCGTGATCGCCGGCCATCTTCTCGGAGCCGACGGGCCGGCGGCCACCCACACCCCCATCGTCTACGCCCACCTGAGCGTCGAGGCCGGGGGCGAGGCCACCCTCGACATCCCCGACGACCACCAGATCGCCCGCTACGTGGTCGGTGGCTCCAGGACCGCCGGCGGCACCACCGTGGTCGGCGAACACCAGATGGCCGTGTTCGCCCCGGGACCGGGACCGGTGGCCGTCCACGGCACCGCGGCTCCAGGCCCCGAACCGGCCGAGGTCCTGGTGATGGCCGGACGGCCGCTGGGGGAACCCGTGGCCCGCTACGGACCCTTCGTGATGAACACCCGCGACGAGCTCATCACGGCCATGGAGGATTACCAGGCGGGCCGCATGGGCACCATCGCCCCCGCCGGCACCTGACCGGGGGGCCGCTCAGCTGATCCTCGACTGCGACGAACGACCCCACAGCGCGACCAGCACCGCTGCGAACACACTTCCCGCCATATAGGGAATGGACACGAAGCCGAACTTCCACGCGTACCGGATGGTGCAGGGGTTCAGGATGTTGCAGGCCGACGCATCCTCGAGTGAGGGGAACACCTGCAGCAGGTAGTGCCAGGTGGAGAAACCCAGGCCGATGACGGCCATGGGTACGGCATAGCGGCGGACCCGTCGATCACGGGTCGCCACCCCGATCACCAGCACCAGGGCCAGGGGGTACATGGCGATCCGCTGGATCCAGCAGTAGCGGCATGGGATCAGGTGGGCCACCTCGGACAGGTACAACGAACCGGCCATCGCCCCCACCGCCAACGCAGCTGCCACCTCACCGGACCGGCGCCGCAGCCACCGATCCCAGCCCCCGCTAAGGCCCGACAGCCTCCCCAACACGGTGAGCACGGTGACCACGTTGAGAGCAACCACGGCCCCGGCGAACACGGTCAGGACGTCGTTCACAGCCATGGCACCAGCTTGGGCCAACGGTCACCGCGAAGCGAGTCGCCTCGCCGAAGTCAGGACGACGGCCGGGATCGAGCGCCCGGCAGCCACAGGGACACGAACCCGGCCAGTGACGCCATGACGAAGAAGAACAGCACGCTGTCGTAGTCGGCCAGGTCGTCGGCCCCTCGATCGATCAACAGGGCGAACACGGCAGCCGTTCCCAGGGCGGCGGCCACGTACCGCAGGGTGTTGAACAGCCCGTTCGTCTCGCCGTAGAACTTCTCGTCGACCCAGCTGAGGGCGATGCTGTTGAGGAGCGGGGTGCTCATCCCCCAGCCGATGCCGTACAGGGCGATCCCCGGTACGAAATCGACCCAGAAGTTGACCTCGTGGCCGAGGTGGGTGAAGTGCCAGGCCACAGCGAAGGTCTGTAGGGCAGCCCCCAACCGACACAGGGCAATGGGCCCGATCCGGTCACCGATCCGGCTGAACACGAGGGTCGAGGTTCCGGCCGCGATCGGGCCGACGGTCAGGCCCAACCCGACGCCCAGGTTGGAGAACTGCCACACCTCCCGCAGGAAGAGCGGCCACACCAACCAGATGGACAGCGAGGTGATCCCGATGAGGAAGTTGGCCAGGTTGGCCACCCGCACACCGGGCAATCGCAGCAGGCGCAGGTTGAGCAGGGGCTCGGGATGACGCAGCGAGTTGGCCACGAAGATGGCCAGCGCAGTCACCCCGGCGGAGCCCACGGCGAGGGTGATCGGTGACGTCATGCCCCATTGGGTGCCCCCCTGCATGAGGGCGGCCACGATGCAGGCGATGGCCAGGGTGCCAGCAGAGGCGCCGAGCAGATCGAGGCGGCTGGTGACCTTGGGGGTGGGCAGCTCGTCGAGCAGGAGGGCGCCCATGGCGAACATCGCCAACGCCATCGGCGCGCTGACCAGGTAGACGGTGCGCCATCCACCAACCCCCAGGATGAGGGCCGCGCCCACCGGGGCGACGGCGGCCGCCAACGGTCCGGCCGCCGACCACAGGCCCACTGCCGTGGTGCGCCGCGACTCGGGGAACAGGGGCAGCACCAAGCTGAGGCTGGCGGGCAACACCGCGGCCCCAGCCACGGCCTGCAGCACCCGGGCCAGGTTCAGGGTCCACACCGTCGGGGCAATGGCCGACAACACGGCCGAGATGGCGAACAGCAGCAGGCCCGACTGGAAGACCCGCTTACGACCCAACCGGTCGGCCAGGCGCCCTCCCAGGGGGAGGAAGGCTGCGGTACCGATCAGGTAACCGGCGACCCCCCACCCCACCTCGGCGGCCGATGCACCGGCGAAGGTGGTGCGGATGTCATTGAGGGCGATGTTGGTGGCCGTGGAGTTGAACCCGACCAGCACGGTGCCCAGCGCGGCCACGGCCAGGGCCCGCCAGGCCCGACCCGACACCGCCTCGCCGCCCGATACCGGGGCGGCCGCAGGCGGTTGGCCATGGCCGTCAGGGGCCTCGGCCACGAGCGCGCCGATTGCCGGAATGCGCGGCACGGTAGCGGCATCGACGGGGATCTGGAGGCGCACCAGCTCCAGTCTAGATTTTCGAATCTATTTTCGAAACTCGAACGGGTGTTCAGCGTCCTTTGAACACCGGCTCACGCTTGTCAACGAAGGCCTGGGCGGCCTCCCGGTGATCCTCGGTCTGCCCACAGTGGATGTGGTGGGCGGCCTCCATGTCGAGGCACTCCCCCATCTCACCGTGGACGGCCCGGTTCAGGTTCTCCTTCATGTACCGGTAGGCGACCGTCGGCCCCGACGCCAGACGACGAGCCACAGCCGTCACCTCGTCCATGAGTTGATCTGCCGCGAAGACCCCGTTCACCAGACCGAGACGCACCGCCTCGTCCATGTTCACCCGGTCGCTCAGGTAATACAGCTCCCGAGCCTTGGCCGAACCGATCAACCGGCTCATGAACCAGGTGCCGCCGTAGTCTCCGCTGAAGCCCACCCGGGCGAACGCGGTGGTCATCACCGCCGAATCGGCCGCGTAGCGCAGGTCGCAGGCCAGAGCCAGCGACAGACCTGCCCCCGCAGCGGCCCCGGGGAGGGCGGCGATGGTCGGCTTGGGCAGCTCGTACAGCTTCCCCGCCGTGTCGCGCTGGTTGCGTCGCTGCAGGTGCACCCGGGCGTCGTACTGCAACGGGCTCCCACCACCCTCACCACCAGCGGCCGCCATTCCCTTCACGTCACCGCCGGCACAGAAGGCACCACCGGCCCCGGTGAGCACGACGGCTCCCACATCGTCGGCCACCTCGGCATCGGCCAACGAGGCAACCAACCCGGCCAGCATCGAATCCGACATCGCGTTGCGTCGTTCCGGCCGGTTGAGGGTGATGGTCATCACACCCTCGACCACCTCGGTGGTGATGTCGTCGGTCCCCGTGTCGAATGTGCGATCGGCCATGACTGCCTCCTGTGCCAAGAGTTCCTCGGATTGGGGCAGTATCGCGGACATGAGCACCGCCCGCGTCACGGCCCCCACCTGGGACCTCACCGACCTCGGACCCCCCATCGACTCGCGGGAATTCGCAGCCCTCGAAGAACAGGTCGGTTCCCGCATCGGCCGCCTCGCCACCCTGTTCGACCAACACGACATTCGAGCGGGTTCGCCCCTGGCCCCTGATCCCGATCTGGCAGCCCTTGCCGCCACCGTCATCGACGAGCTCAACGCAGCGGTGGCCGAGGTGAGAGAGATCCGAGCCCTGTGCCACGCCCTGGTCACCCAAGACGCGACCGACGACCTCGCAGCAGCCACCCAGGACCGACTCCGCAGCGGCCTCACCGTTCCCCTCAACCATCTGACCACCCGCTTCGATGCCTGGGTGGGCCGCCTCGAGGTCGAGGCCTTGGCCGCCCTCGACCCCACGGTGGCCGCCCACCTTCACCCCCTGTCCCGTAGCGCGGTGGCCTCCCGGCACCAGATGAGCGAGTCAGAGGAACAGTTGGCCGCCGAGCTGGGGCTCACCGGGGGGGCCGCCTGGGTCCGCCTGCACGGGGACGTCACCTCCCGACTGACCGGACGGGTCAGCCGCGGCCCCGACGCCGGCCAGGACCTACCCATGACCGTGCTGCGGGCCACCGCCACCTCACCAGACCCCGAACGGCGCGAGGCAGCGTTCGAGGCAGAGGTGGCCGCATGGTCCACGGTGGCCGTTCCCCTGGCCGCCGCCCTCAACAGCCAGAAAGGGGAAACCCTGCTCCTCAACCGGCGTCGGGGCTGGGCCGACGACCTCGAACCGGCCCTGTTCGACAACGGCATCGACCGACCCACCCTCGACGCCATGACGGCCGAGGTGGTCGACGCCCTGCCCCACTTCCGCCGCTTTCTCGAGGTCAAAGCCGGGCTGCTGGGCCACGGCTCCACCATGCCCTGGAGCGGGCTGATCGCCCCGGTGTCCGGCAGCGGATCGGGGCTGAGCTGGACGGCAGCCGTCGACCGCGTAACCGGCGCGTT
>JAYPWI010000038.1:0-15892 GCA_038135065.1 Acidimicrobiales bacterium | reverse complement strand
TTCGACGGCTACGCCGCCACCCTCGGCCGTCTGTCACGGCAGGCGGTCGACGAGTCGTGGATCGACGCAGAAGCCCGCCCCGGCAAGGTGGGTGGGGCCTTCTGCATGCCCGTGCGGGACGACGTCAGCCGGATCCTGATGACCTACGACGGCTCGGCCGACGCCATCCAGACCCTCGCCCACGAGCTCGGCCACGCCTACCACAACGTCAACCTGGGGACCCGAACCTGGCTCCAGCGCCAGACCCCGCGATGCCTGGCCGAGACGGCCTCCATCTTCTGCGAGACCCTCGTGGTCGAGGCCCTGCTGGCCGACCCCGAGGCCGACCGCCTCTCGGTGCTGGACACCGACCTGTCGGGAGCCACCCAGGTGGTGGTGGACATCCACAGCCGGTACCTCTTCGAGACTGAGCTGTACCGGCGACGGGCCACCAGCACCCTGTCGGTGGACGAGTTGTGCGAGCTGATGACCACCTGCCAGCGGTCCGCCTATGGGGAGGTGGTCGAACCCCTCCACCCCTACATGTGGGCGGTGAAGGCCCACTACTTCACCCCGTACTACAACTTCCCGTACACCTTCGGGCTGCTCTTCGGCCTGGGCTTGTTCGCCCGCTACCGGGAGGATCCCGACCGATTCCGCTCGGGCTACGACGACCTCCTCGGCGCCACGGGCATGGCCCCGGCCACCGAACTGGCCAGCCGGTTCGGGATCGACATCACCGACCGGGCCTTCTGGCGGTCCAGCCTCGACGTGCTGCGGGCCAGGATCGACGACTACGCGGAGCTTGCGAGCCGGAGGGTGGCGTCCACCACCTGAACGGCGCCGTGCTCAGTGTTGACCCGCGGGCCCGTCGCTGGAGCCATCAGCGGGCCCAGTACCAAAATCCCCGCCGTCGGCGTCGTGGGGAGACGCGGCGAGGGTGGCGGCCTGTTCCACCCAACGGTCCCGCACGATGCGATCCGGGAAGAGGTCGATCTCGGCAGCCACCCGGCGGATGTCATCCCTCGTCCACCCAGCGACGGAAGCAAAGGTCGTATACCCCATGGCCCGTAGGGCCTGTTCGAAGCGGGGACTCACCCCGTTGATCCGGGTGAGCTCGTCGGGAGTGTCGAGGTCGATGGCCGTGTCCGGCTCGGCAGGCGTCGGCCCAGCCGAGCCCAGACCCTCGGCGACCTCATCGACCGCGACGGTCTCCGGCTCGGTCTCGGACGGCGCCTCGTTCGTCGAGGGCGACGGAACTGACGGACCCTCGGCCTCGAGGAACATCACGGTGGTGGAGGGCGTCCGTCGGGTCATGCGACCCAGCCCAAAACCGATCACCACGCCGATGACGGCCGCAAGCACCAGGTACAGGACCAATTCCCCGATCAGGAATGACATCTCAGCCTCCGCCCCTCACGGCCCGACCCCGACGCTGGTGGTGGGCTCCGGAATCTGCTGCGGCTCTGGTGCATCAGGCATATCGCGGTCGACATGACCGACCCGCACCGAGCGCACTCCGTCGACCGAGGCAAGCACCTCTATGGCCTCCGGTGACGTTCCCTCCCCGACGACGAGATCCCGACCGTCGGCATCCATCCCGCCGACCACGGCCAAGCCCGCCTCGGCCAACGCCTCACGGCCAGTCGTGACGAGTCGCTCCTCAACTGCAGGAGGGACGGCCACCGCGGCCACCGTGACGAGGACGAGCAAGGCGACCACCCCAGCGGTCACGAGTTGCCTGGCCCCCATTCGGGACTCCCGTCGTCGGTCGATACCGCAACGCTAGCTGCGGCCGCTTCGGACCAGATCACCGGGGTAGCGCCCGATCAACCGCCAGCGCCCTCGATCGAGCCGAGGGTCAGGGTGACCGTGCGTTCCGAGCCGTCTCCGGTGATCACCGTCAACTCGACCTGGGCACCGGGGACGAGGGCCCGGATGGTGGCGACCAGGTCGCTCGAGGAATCGATCGACTGGCCGTCGAATTCGATGATCACCTCGCCGACAACCAAGCCGGCCTTCTCGGCAGCTTCGCCCTCGGTCACCTCGACGATGATGGCGCCTCGCTCGGCCCGATCAGCCACGCCGAACCGTTCCCGGGCGTCGGCGTCGAGTCGCTCGGCGTCACCCACCTTCACACCGAGCAGAGGGCGGGTGGGTACAACGCCCTGGACGAGGGACTCGATGACGGGCCGGGCGTGATCGATGGAAATAGCGAACCCGATACCTTCCGCGTTCCCGGCGATCGCCGTGTTGATACCGATCACCTCGCCTCGAGCGTTTACCAACGGGCCTCCCGAGTTGCCGGGATTGATCGCCGCGTCGGTCTGGATGACCCGGGTCAAGGTCGTATTGGCCGTCGGCACCTCACGATCAAGGGCCGAGACGATGCCCGTCGTCACCGTCGGGGTGTCCCCCAGGCTCAGTGCGTTACCGATGGCCAGCACCTCGTCACCAACCTCGAGGGCTGCCGAGGATCCGAGGCGGGCGGTTGGCAGGTCGTCTGCGTCGACTTTCAGCACGGCCAGGTCGCGGGTCGGGTCCTGCTCGATCAGTTCGGCCTCGAGCCGACGACCGTCCGGGAGCAGCACCCCGATGGCCGAGGCTCCATCCACCACATGGGAATTGGTCACGATGTTGCCGTCCGAGCTGATGATGAACCCGGTACCGGCGCCTCCACCGAACCCGTTCAGCACCTCCACAGATACGACCGCCGGCTCGATGGCAGCGAGCACCGCCTTGACATCGAGACGGCCGAGATCATCGAGGGCGACGGCCGGCGTCACGTCCTCGATCGCGTCGACGTCGACCGCGACGGCCTCGTCGGCCGCAGCAACCCCGTCGGCACTCACCGTTGCCGTAGGAGCCGCTGGGGTGTCCTCGTCGAGCACGATGACCAGTCCGGCAGCGACCAGGGCCCCGACCACGGCGCCCACCACCGCACCCACCACGACACCCCAACTGAACCTCGCCAGGCCACCACGGACATGCACCACGGTCGGTTCGGCCGGGGCGGTAGCCACCGGGGTATCGGCCACTGGAGCCGCCGGGACTGTCATTGCAGCTTGGTCAGCCCCAGACCAGGTTGCTGCCGAGTCGGCGCTGTCCGTCGACTCCTCGGCCATGGTGGTGTGCTGCCATGCCGGGCGCTGCGGCGTCACTGGGTTGGCAGCCCCTGGGGACACGAACGGGGCAACCGCCTCGGTCGGGGCCGGGGTGACGTCATCACCACTGCCCACATCCTCGGTCACCGGCGAATCGACGCGAGAGGGCCCAGCCGGTGGGTGGGGTTCCTCGACCACTGAGTCGATCGGACCTGTGACGTCGGAGAGCGCCTCACCAGCAGCATCCGACGGATCACGAGGACCGGGCGAGAACGGGGAGTCATCAGCCACCCCATCATTCTGTCGGGATATCCACCGGATCGGGCGTCGGGGTCCAGAGCTTCACCAAGCTCTCAGAAAGCAGGGCCCCACTAGGGTGCTGCCATGACCCTCGAGCGCATCTCATCTGTCATCCCCGTCGACGACCTGGCCAGCGCAGTGGGCACCTGGTCAGCCGTGCTGGGCACCGAGCCCACCTTCGTCGACGGCGACCGGTGGGCCCAGTTCGACGTGGGTCCGGCCCGCATCGCCCTGGCCGGTACCGACCGGGCAGCCGACACTCCCGGGCTGATGATCAAGGTCGACGACGCCGACGGCGCTCGAGCCACCTACCAACAGGCCGGCATCGAGGTCGGTGACCTGACCGAAGGCGAGCACGAAGTCCGCTTCGAGCTCCTGGGCTTGTCGGCCCCGGTCACCGTGTACGCCAGCAAGTGACGGCCGCCCGGCGGGATCAGCCCTCGAGCATGTCGAGGGCGTAGGACGCCAGGTTCTCGACCTGCTCCTTGAACTCGTTGGTGTCGACCCCCTCCTGATCGCCCATGGCCCCCTGGAGGTAGCGGTTCAACACTCCCTCGACGATGGCGGCCAGACGCCAGTAGGAAAACGCCCGGTAGTAGCTCACCCCACTGACATCCCGACCGCTGGCGTCCTGGTACCACCCGAGCATCTCGTCGCGGGTGGCGAACCCCCCAGCCATGGTCGGCGCACTGGTGCCAGCCGGTGCCTCGTCGGCGGCCACCCAGTTGTTCATCAGGTAGCCCACGTCGGCCATCGGGTCACCGAGAGTGCACAGCTCCCAGTCGAGCACGGCCAGCACCCGTCCGTCCCCACTCAGCATGTTGCCCAGCCGGTAGTCGCCGTGCACGATGCCCGAGCCGATCTGCTCGGGCTTGCGGGCCTCGAGCATGCCCTGGATCCGTTCCATGTCGGGCAGCTCCCGGGTCTTGGACTGCTCCCACTGACGGGTCCAGCGGCGGAGCTGGCGTCCCAGGTAGTCCTCCCGGCGCCCGAGATCTCCCAGCCCCACGTCGTCGGGTTCCACGGCATGGAGGCGGGCCAACACCTCCGCGACGTCCCGGGACAGCGCGGTCCGCTGATCGGCGGGCAGCAGCGACGACTCTTCGTCGGAATGCAGCACATCACCGACCACGTAGTCCATGACGTAGAAGGGGGCGCCGTTCACCTCGACGTCGTTGCACACCCCCAGGGTGCGGGGCACGGGGACATCCGTCGTCCCCACTGCGCTGATGATCCGGTGTTCGCGGGCCATGTCGTGAGCGCTCTCGAGCACATGCCCCAGCGGAGGCCGTCGCAGGACATAGGAGACGTCCCCGGCGTCGCGCACCCGGTAGGTCAGGTTGCTGTGGCCGCCAGCGATCAACTCGAACTGCAGCGGAGCGACCACCCCGGGGATGTTCGCTGCGAACCACGATGTGACATTGGCGGCATCGATGCCTTCGGCAACGGGGTCCGACATGGCGACCTCCTACGGTGGCGACCGGGCTGGGCACAGGCAGCGTAGTGGGGGTTGGGTGGGCCGATCAGGGTGTGGGATCCGGCGGCAGGACCCCGCAGGCCACCATGTGGCGGCGAAACTCCGCCGCACCCTGCCACAGCACGGCCTGCCAGCCGGCAGCCCGAGCACCGCTCACGTTGGCCGGACCGTCGTCGGTGAACAGGGTGGTGGCGGGGTCGAGGCCGTAGCGATCGCAGACCAGGTCGAAGATGGCCCGATCCGGTTTGGTGATTCCCTCACGACCCGACACCACGACGCCCTCGAACCGCTCGAGGAACCGGTAGCGAGCCTCAGCCAGAGGGAAGGTCTCGGCCGACCAGTTGGTCAGGGCGTAGACGGGGAGCCCGACGGCGATGAGCTCGTCTACCAGAGCCACTGCGTCGTCATCGACGGGGCCCAGCATCTCCGCCCAGGCATCACGGTACGCGGCGATCTCGGCAGCCCACCGGGGATGGCTGGCCTGCAGGTCCGCGATCGCCGCATCGAAGGGCAGACCACCGTCGAGGGCTCGGTTCCACTCGGCAGTGACCACGGTCGTCAGGAACTCGGCCCGCGAGTCGTCATCGGGGATCAAGCGCCGGTACAGCCGTTCGGGGTTCCACTCGACCATCACGTTCCCGAGGTCGAACACGACCGCTCGCACCGACCGGTCAGCGATGGACGGACGCTGGGTCACCACTCACCGGTCGTAGGTGTAGAAACCTCGCCCAGTCTTACGTCCCAGCAGACCCGCGTCGCACATCCGGCTGAGCAGGGGCGGAGGAGCGTAGAGCTGCTCCTTGAACTCCTCGTAGAGCGACTCGGCAACCGCCATGGTGGTATCGAGGCCGATCAGGTCGCACAGGGCGAGGGGGCCCATCGGATGGTTGCAGCCCAGCACCATCCAGGCATCTATGTCCTCGGGGCTGGCGAACCCCGACTCCATCATCCGGATGGCCGAGAGCAGGTACGGCACCAGGAGGGCGTTCACCACGAACCCGGCTCGGTCCTGGCTGTTGACCACCCGCTTCCCCAACTGTTCGGTGGCGAAGCGATCGGCAACCGATGCCGTGGTGTCTGCGGTCAACAGGGAGGAGATCACTTCGACCAGGCCCATCACGGGTACCGGGTTGAAGAAGTGGACACCGATGACCTGCTGCGGCCGGTTGGTGGCCATGGCCAGCTTCATGATGGGGATCGACGAGGTATTGCTGGCCAGGATGGCCTCGGGGTCGTCCACGGCGTCATTCAGACGGCGGAAGACCTCCAGCTTGGCTTCCTCGCGCTCGACCACGGCCTCGATCACGAACTGGCGGTCGTGCAGGGACCCCATCTTCGTGGAGAAGGACAGGTTGCCCATCGCGGTGTCCCGTTCCTCCTCGGCCATCTTGCCCGAGCGCACAGCCCGGTCCAGGCTCGACTGGATGCGGGCCATGCCAGCGGCCAGGGCGTCCTCGTTCGCCTCGACGACCTTCACATCGGCCCCGCTGCGGGCTGCGACCTCGGCCACGCCCGACCCCATCAGGCCGCACCCAACCACACCAACTCGTTCGACAATCACGGTCGAAAGGCTAGGCCACGGGACCCGGTCCGGGCGAGGTCGACGGCCGGCCCGATCAGTGGCGATCGTTCAGGCCTCGCCGCCCCGACGCTCGGCGATCGCCCCACGGACGGCCTCCACCACGTCCTCGGCGGTTGCCCCGGGAGTGAGGACTCGGGCCACTCCGGCCTCGTACATGGAGGCGAAGTCGGCCTCGGGAACGATGCCCCCCAGGATCACGGGGATGTCAGCCCCGGCTTCGGCCAACTTCTGGGTGACCATGGGCAGCAGCGCCTCGTGGGCACCCGACAGCATGGACACCCCGATGGCGTCGACGTCCTCGTCGACGGCTGCGGCCACAACGGTGTCGGGCGTCTGGAACAACCCGGTGTAGATCACCTCGTACCCTGCGTCCCTCAGGATGCGGGCAACGATCTTCACCCCCCGGTCGTGTCCGTCGAGTCCGAGCTTCGTGACCAGCACGCGATCAGCCATGGCCGATGACGTTATCGCTTTCCAGGCTGCCCGCGGCCAGACGGAAGGCCCGCTCCCATCCCACGGGGTCGAGGTCGAGGCTGGTGAGGGCCTCACGGGCCGCCGCCGCGCGGGCCCGGGCGTCAGGATGTCCGAGCACCTCGTAGCCGACGGCCTCGGCAAGACGCACGATGGCCTGGCTGGTTCGTGACTCCGTGGCGTCCACTGCGGCCGTCGCACGACCGAATCGTTCGGCGGCCTCGACGGGAACCCCCCGTCGCACCGCAGCGAAGGCAGCGGCCAACATGGCCGTGCGGCGGTCGAGGTAGGTGGCCCGACCGTCCGCCAGGACTCGCCCGGCATGAGACTCGGCTTCGTCGAGCCGATCAGCGGCAACCAGGCACATGGCGAGGGTGCTGTCGAGATAGGTGCCTTGGGCCGCGGCGTCGGACTCCAGCTCCTTCAACATGGCGAGAGCCGCAGCTACCTCCCCACGCTGCAGGGTGGCCAACCCACGGGTGACCCTCAGGTCGACCGACCCGATCATGGCCCGTTCCCCATAGCCCGGATCGGTGGCGGCCAGGTGCTCCAGTGCCACGTCCGGCTCCCCCACCTGCACGGCGCCACCAGCGGCCACCAGCCGGGCGAAGGCAGCCAAGGGCCGCCCCCGCATCTGGTCCGCCCGCCTGCGGCACTCGGCCAAGGCGCTGCGGCTGGCCGCCAGCTCGCCCAGGGCGGCATGGGCTCGACCCAACAGACCGAGGGCCTGGACCGCGCCGAACTCGCTCTCGATGCTCTCGAAGACGGCCTGCGCCTCCTGGGCCATGTCGGCCGCCGTCCGGGCCCGCCCGTCCCACAGAGCAATCGACGCGAGGAGCAACTCCATCATGGCCTCGTCGAACAGTTCCCCTCGGCCGTGCACCACCTCTCTGACTTCGAGGGCCAGGGCCTCGGCCTGTTGCGGATGCCCGCCATGGAAGAGCAGGAAGGCCTGCAGGCTGCGGGCGAACGCCAAACCAGCCCGATTGTCCTGGGCACTGAACAGTTCGAGGGCCCGATCGAGGCGGGCCTCGGCCTCGTCGATCATGCCCCGCTCGAAGGCAGTCCACGCAAGGTTCTGCAGGCACCAGGCCACACCGGCCTGATCGTCGAGGTCGACGAAGACCTGGCGCGCGTGTTCGATGTAGCGGTCGGCGAGGTCGGCATCACCGGCGCCCATGGCCGCCATCCCACGCAGACGGAGGGCCTCCGCCCCACCGCCGGTATCTCCGAGTTCGGCGAAACGGGCGATGCTGTCCTCGAGCAGATCGGCTGCGGCACCGAAGTCACCAGCCGTCGTCGCGATCTCACCCTCCACCCGACGGGCCACGGCCACTCCGACCGGATCGTCCCGCAGCTCGGCCAACCGGCCCGCCTCGATGGCGTCGGTCCGAGCCGCAGCGAGGTCCCGCAGCCCCAGTCGGGCCCGGGCACGTCCGACGAGCAGTTCGGCCAGGCGCGGGTCGTCGGCCTTGAGCAGATCCACGGCTCGCCGAAACCTCTGGGCCGCCGTGTGGTGACTGTCGCGAGCGTCTGCCTCGACCCCGGCTCGACCCAACCACTCCACCGCAGTGTCGATCACGTCCCGGGGCACACCGGTCAGCCCCTCGGCCGGCACCAACTCCGCCGCCGAACCGAAGTGATCGGCGATCACCCCGATGTCGTCACCCCCAGCTGCACCGGAGTGGGCCACCAGCCACTCGGCGACCCGGTAGTGCTTGTCGGCCCGTACCGCCCGGGTGAGCATCCCGTAGGCGACCTCCTGGACGACCTCGCTACGGAACCGCCAGCCCTCGGCCTCGGTCGCGAAGATGTCCTTGTCGACCAGATGCCGGAAGGTGGCCTGACCACCGTCATCGTCGCCCACCATGGCGTGGAGCAGGTACACGGACCCTCTCCTTCCCAGAATCGACGCTGTGTCGACCATGGCCCGCTCGTGGGGGGCGAGGGCATCGAGGCGGGCGGCGACCAGCCCACGGAGATTGTCGGGCAGTCGAGCGGCGGCCCGACCCACGTCGCCCCCGATCCCTTCGGGACCCACCACCCCGGCCTCCCGCAGCAGGCTCACCATCTCCTCGAGGTAGAACGGGTTGCCGCCGCTGCGATCGAACAGTTGCTCCGCGACCTCAGCCGGGGCCCACCCCCCAGCCAACTCGTCGACCAGTCGGGTGGACGCCCCCTGATCGAGTGGATCGAGGTTGAGGACCAGGGCGTTGTGACGGCCTGGGGGCATCACCCAGCGGTACTCGTCGATCGTCCAACGGGCCGTGACCACCAACACGAAGGGACGGGCCACCAGCGACCGCAGCAACGCCTCACACACGGTCAGCAACCGTTCGTCGGCCCACTTGATGTCGCCCAGGACCACGACGACGGGTCCGCGGCTGGTCGCGGCCAGGAAGAACCGACGGAACCCCTCGGTGAGCTCCTGCAGGCGTCGGGGCGGATCGAGCGAATCGAGGGTCGACGGCCGACCCATCACCCGCAACATGGACTGGACCACGGCCTCACCGACCCCGGGATCGAGGTCGACGTCGACATCGAGCACGGGGTCGACCATCGCCCGCACGAGGCGAACAGCCTCCTGGTCCCCAGCGCCCGGCGTCACACCGGCTGCCCCAGCAAAGGCCTCACCGAGGGCCCGGAGCGGGTTCGTCTCTCCGTAGGGCAGAACCCGACCATCGAACACCAACGCCCCGTGATCGGCTTCGGCCAGGGCCGCCGTCTCCTCGGCCAGGCGGGTCTTGCCCACCCCAGCCTCCCCGAGGATGTTGATCAGATGAGCCCGTGACCGGCTGACCGCGGTGTCCACGGCGGCCCGAAGATGAGCGAGTTCGGTTTCCCTGCCCACCAGACCCGAGCGGGTCGGCTGCCGGCGGCGACCGGGTGGGGCGATCTCACCGGTGGCCGCGAACACCTCCACCGAATGGTCACGCCCCCGCAGGTCGGTGTCGCCCCGGCTCTCGTAGCCGATGGCCGCACGGGTCGCCGCCGCAGTGGCTGGACCGACCAACACCTCGCCGGGGGCGGCCAGGGCCTGCAGCCGGGCCGCCACGTTCACCGTGTCACCCATGGCCGTGTAGTCACCCCCAGCTCGCAGGGCGCCGACCAGGACCTCACCGGTGTTCACCCCGACCCGCATCCGCAACTCGGCGTCCTGTTCCTGCGCGAACGAGGACAGGGTCTGCTGCATCCGCAGTGCGGCTCGCACCGCCCGCTCGGCGTCGTCCTCGTGGGCCACCGGTGCGCCGAACAGGGCGACGATGGCATCACCGATGATCTTGTCCACCGTGCCCCCGAACGCTGTCACGTCGGCCACCAAGCGGCCGAAGCAGCGGTCGATCAGGTGCTTGAGCTGCTCGGGATCCCGCTCCTCGGACAGGCCGGTGAACCCGACCAGGTCGGCGAAGAGCACGGTGACCACCCGGCGCTCCTCGGTCTGGACCAACAGGTGACCGCAGTTGGAACAGAACCGGGCGCCATCGGAAACCGCGCTGGCGCACGACGGACATTGCATGCAACGCAGTGTAGAAGTCGCCCTGTGACCCTCCGTCGGGTGGTCCCGGTAGCTTCCTACCCATGACCCCCTCCACCTCGCCCTCCCTCGACGCGTCGGGCAACGGCTCCACTGGCACAGGCCCCGCCGCTCGATCGGTCGACGCCCACAAGCACTACGGATCGGGCGACACCGAGGTTCGGGCCCTCGACGGGGTCACCGTGACCTTCGACCGAGGCGAGTTCACTGCGGTCATGGGACCCTCGGGCTCGGGCAAGTCCACCCTCATGCACTGCATGGCCGGCCTCGATGACCTCACCTCGGGTCAGGTGTTCATCGGGGAGACCGAGCTGGGCAGCCTCAACGAACGCCACCTCACCCTGCTCCGTCGCCACGAGGTGGGCTTCGTGTTCCAGGCCTACAACCTGGTGCCCACCCTCACCGCCGAAGAGAACATCACCCTGCCCCAGCGCCTCGGACGAATTCCCGTCGATCAGGCATGGGTCGACGAAGTGGTCACCGCAGTGGGCCTGACCGACCGGTTGAGCCATCGCCCCAACGAGCTGAGCGGCGGGCAGCAACAACGGGTCGCTGTGGCCCGAGCCCTGGCCGGACGGCCCGAGATCATCTTCGCCGACGAGCCCACGGGCAACCTCGACAGCCGGACCGGGGCCGAGATCCTCCAATTCATGCGGGATGTCGTCGACCGCTACGGCCAGACCATCGTGATGGTCACTCACGATCCCAACGCAGCCGCCTACGCCGACCGGGTCATCTTCCTGGCCGACGGCCGGATCGTGCAGGAGTTGGCCGACCCCACCGCCGACCAGGTGCTCGACACCATGAAGCAGCTGGGGGACTGAGGGTGCTGCGCTACACCCTGCGCTCCATCGTCGGCTACCGGATCCGCTTCGTCCTCACCTCCCTCGCCGTGGTGGTCGGGGTGGCCTTCGTCGTCGGCTCCCTGCTCATCTCCGGTGGTCTGCGCGCCACCTTCGAGGACATCGTGGCCACCGCCAATCAAGGTGTCGATGCCGAGGTTCGAGGCACGGCCGAGTTCGACGACGGCACCGGGCTCACCCCACCCATCGGCGACGATCTCGTCGACGCGGTGGCCGCCGTCGATGGCGTTGCGGTGGCGTCCCCCTCGTTGACCGTGTTCTCCCTGGTGCCCATCGATGCCGACGGGGAGCCCATCACCTCAGCCGGTCCACCGATCATCTCGGTCAACGCAACCACCGACGAGGCCGACAGCCTGTCCGACACCGTCACGGTCGAAGGATCCCGCCCCGGCCCCGGACAGTTCGCAGCCGACGTGGACAGCGCCCAGGACGCGGGCTTCGTCATCGGCGACACCTACGACGTGATCACCGACCAGGGGCGGCGTTCCTTCGAGTTCTCCGGCACCTTCACCTTTGGTGAGGACAATGCCCTGGCCGGGGCGAAGTTGTTCGCGTTCGACCTGGCCGACCTCCAGTCCGTGTCGGGCTACGAGGGCGCAATTCAGACGATCCGGGTGGCCGCCGACGGTTCGGTCGACCCGACGGAACTGCTCGCCGCCATCGGTGCCGTGCTGCCCGACGGCGTCGAAGTGGTGTCGGGCGAACAGGCCACCGCAGAGGACGTGGCCGAATTCGGGGAAATCATCGACATCTTCGGCAACATCTTGTTGGGCTTCGCCGGCGTTGCCCTGTTCGTCGCGGCCTTCCTCATCAACAACGTCTTCAACATCATCCTCGGCCAGCGGGTCCGAGAGATGGCCCTGCTGCGGTCGCTCGGGGCCAGTGCCCGCCAGATCCGAATCTCGGTGCTCGGCGAGTCGGTGCTCATGGGCATCATGGCGTCGGCTATCGGCCTCGGACTGGGCGTGGTGTTCGCAGTGGCCCTGGTCGCCCTGTTCGACGCCCTCGGGTTCTCCCTCCCCGGCCTGGACATCGCCATGTCCCCCGTCATCGTGGTCACGGCCTTCGTCATCGGCGTCGGGGTCACCGCCCTGTCGGCCATCTCTCCCAGTCGCCGGGCGTCGCGCATCCCCCCGGTCGCCGGGCTGCAGCAGGGCCACCGGTTCGGGCAGGGAGAAGGCCGTCGTCGCCTCGTCATCGGCGGGGTGCTCGGTGGGGTCGGTGCCATCAGCCTGGCCGCAGGCCTGTTGGGGGCGGCCGACTCCACGTCGGGCACCCTGGGGCTGTTGGTTCCCGGAGCCATGGGCGTGTTCATCGGGGTCACCCTGTTGAGCCCCTCGTTCGTGGGGCCGGTGGCCAACCTCATCGGCGCTCCCCTCCGTCACATTCCCTGGCTGCGGGTAGCCGGACAGTTGGCCCGGGAGAACGCAGCCCGCAACACCGAACGCACAGCGGCCGCGGCCGGGGCCCTGATGATCGGCCTGGCCCTGGTCGGCATGGCGGCCGTCACCGCCGAATCACTCAAGGCCACCTTCACCCAGAACCTCACCACCGCCGTACAGGCCGACTACTTCGTCAGCACCGACAGCTTCCAGGGGTTCGGCACCGGCCTGGCCCAGGAACTCCGCGACGCCGAAGAGTTCGACCGGGTATCTGCCTTCCGCTTCGGGCGAGCCCAGGTGAACGAGGCGGGGCGCGACGTGCTCGGGGTCGACCTGGCCGACCTCGATGGGCTCATCGACCCCGACGTGACCCAGGGCTCGCTGGCCGACGGAGGACCAGGCACCGTGGCCCTGCACACCGACCCGGCCCGAGATCTCGGGGTGGGGGTGGGTGACACTCTGACCCTCACCTACGCCAACGGGGACAGCGAGACCCTCGAGGTCATCGCCGTCTACGACGACTCGTCGATCCTCGGCAACTGGGTGATCGACCTGTCGAGCTGGACAGGCAGCCGCTTCGGGTCGGCCGCCGATCTGTTCATTGCGGCCCGGGTCGCCGACGGGGTCGACGTAGCGACGGCCAGTGCAGTACTGGACCGGGTGTCCGAGGAGTACCCCCAGGCCCGGGTGGAGAACCAGCAGGAATTCCGCCAGAGCCAGGAGGACCAGCTCAACAGCCTCCTGGCCATCATCAACGGCATGCTGGTCTTCGCCATCCTCATCGCCCTGTTGGGGATCGCCATCACCCTGGCCCTGTCGGTGTTCGAGCGGACCAGGGAGATCGGCCTGCTGCGGGCGGTCGGTGCCCTGCGGGTCCAGGTCCGGCGCATGGTCCGCTGGGAGGCGGCCATCATCAGCGTGTTCGGCGCTCTCCTGGGCCTCACCCTGGGGGTGATCTTCGGGCTCGGGGTAGTGACCGCCCTCCCCGAGGCGGTCGTCACCACCGTCGCCGTGCCCTGGCTCACCCTGGCCAGCTACGTCGTCCTGGCCGCCCTGCTGGGCCTGGCTGCCGCCGCATGGCCCGCCTGGCGAGCCGGCCGCATGAACGTCCTCGACGCCATCTCCCACCTCTGAGCACCCAGGAGCAGCAATGTCGCTCGACCCCGCCCACCTGCCCGCCGAGGTCCTCACCTTCCTCACCGAACGCCACCTGGCGTCACTGACCCTGCTGCGCCCCGACGGCACCCCCCACGTCACCCCCATCGGCTTCACCTGGGACGACGAAGCCGGTCTGGCCAGGGTGATCACCTGGGACGGGTCCTACAAGGCCCGCTTGCTGACCCGCCAAGGGGGCGGCCGAGCAGCCGTGTGCCAGGTGGACGGGGGCCGCTGGCTCACTCTCGAGGGCCATGCCGTGGTGTCGGCCGACCCCGCCCGATGCGCCGATGCCGTCGACCGCTACAGCGCCCGCTACCGGCCACCCAAGGACCGGGGCGATCAGCGACGGGTGATCGAGATCACCGTGGACCGGGTGCTGGGCCGGGGCTGAGCCCCGCCACGTCACCCCGCCCCTGGCAGGCCCCACACCAGTAGGTCACCCGAGCCAGATCTCCCTGCCGGGCGATCCGCAGGCGCCGGTGGCAACGAGGACAATCCCGTCCGTTGCGCCCGTAGACGGCCAAGCCCCGGCCGAAGGTCTGGCGACGTGACCGGCCCAGGTTCGATCGCAGCAAGCGCGACGCAGTCCGGTACAGATCCCGGCCCACCCCCGGATCGAGGTCGCCGACGGCCAGGAACGGGTCGACCTGGCAGGCCCACAGGGTCTCGGACTTGTAGACGTTGCCGATCCCGGCGGCCACCCGCTGGTCGAGAAGGGCGTCGGCCACCTCGGTGTCGGGATCGAGGGCGCGGAGGTTGACCATGACCGTGTCGAGGTCGGGTTCGGGGTCACACAGGTCGGGGCCGATGCGGTCCCAGGGGCGGGGGCGGGGATCAGCCGCGGGGTAGACGTCGACGGTGGGAGCCCGGAAACAGACGGCCTCGATGTCGCCGGCCCGGATCCGCACCCGCACCGCCCCCGGCGAGTCCTTCCACCTCTCCCCCACCCGGTAGGCATGCCACTGCCCCGACATCTGGAGGTGGGTGTGCACCACGGTGCCCCCCTCGAAGGTGATCAGCAGATGCTTGCCCCGGGCCGTTACCGATTCCACGACGGAGCCCGGCGCCGGTGGCCGGTAGCGGGGCCGGTGCACCTGAACCTCGTCGGCGGTCCGGCCCTGCAGCAGGGGTCCGAGCCGGTGGGCGATGTTCCAGAGGGTGTCACCTTCGGGCACGTCGTCAGCTCCGGTAGGTGGGTCCCTTGAAGCCGGACGCGAACCCCCCGGCTGCCAGGAGCTCGGTCACCGGATGACCCAGGGCCGGCTCCCCGTCGATCCGCTGAAGCTCGATGCTGCGCACCCGGCCGCCCGACACCAGCCCGGTCAACCCTTGCACCCACCGGGGATCGGCCAGGGCGCCCTCGAAGGTCACCAGCGACCGTCCTCCCCGGTCGAGGAAGGCCAGCGGCGTGCCGTCGACCAAGACCACATGGGCCCCAGCCGCCCGGGCCGGACGACCGGCAGAGGTCGGCCACGGCAGGGTGGTGCCGTAGGGCTGGGCCGGATCAGCGGCCCCGAGGGTGACCACGGCCGGGGCATCGCCGGCCTCCCGGTGGTCGCGCAGGCGGTCCACAGCACCAGGGGTAGCGAACTGGGCACCCCCCAAGCCGGCCACGAAGTAGCCACGACGAACCTGCCCCCGTTCCTCGAGGGCCCGCAGCAGCCCGTACACGGCAGCGAACCCACCCGGATGCTGCTCGCCCAGGGTGGCCTCCCGAGTCAGCACCCCGTGCCGCTCCAGCAGCTGCAGCGCCTGGAGGTGGGCCCGCTCGGTATCGGGGGGTCGGGGTTCGACGAGGGGGGCCACCAGGGACCACCTCCCACTGGCCGACGGGGGGCCGGTCCGGGTCAGCTGCCCCGGTCGGGGACGGCCCCGCCGACCCCCGGCCCGGGATCGCTGACTACGACTACCGGCCAGCAGCCCCCGCACCGGGGCGAAGGTGTCGTTGGTGACCTCTCCGGCCCAGACCAGATCCCACAGCGCAGCCAGCACTGCGGCCTCGTCGGCCAGGCCCGCCGCGCTGAACAGGTCGGGCCAGAAC
>JAYPWI010000037.1:7155-27924 GCA_038135065.1 Acidimicrobiales bacterium | reverse complement strand
GCGTCGTTCCCTGCGGGGAGCGCTCACCGTGGTCATGTTGTTGTCCCTCCTCGTTGCATGCGGCGGCTCGACCGATGACGAGTCGGCGGACGGACCATCGTCGGTGACCCTTTACAGCGGTCGGTCCGAAGATCTCGTCGGTCCGTTGATCGAGCAGTTCGAGGCGGCGACGGGCATCGAGGTCGAGGTCCGTTACGGGGGTAACGCCGAACTTGCGCTGCTCATCGAGACCGAGGGGGAGCGGTCGCCGGCCGACGTGTTTTTGGCCAGCAGCCCCGGTGCGGTGGGCTTCCTCGCCGAACGCGACCTCCTGCAGCCTCTCGGAGAGGAACTGATCGCTCAGGGCCCTTCGGGCCCGAGTGGCCTGTGGGTTGCCATCTCCGGTCGCCAACGGGTGCTGGTGTACAACAGCGAACTGCTCGACGAGGCCGATCTGCCCGACACGGTCGCTGCAGTAGTGGCTGATGGGATGCAGGGTCGGGTGGCCATCGCCCCGACCAACGGCTCCTTCCAGGATTTCGTGACCCTGCTCCGCTTGGAGATCGGAGACGCTGCCGCCCTCGAGTGGCTGACAGCGCTGCACGATGGTGGGGCCCCGGTATTCGAAGGCAATTCGGCAATCGTCCAGGCCGTGGCCCGCGGCGAGGTCGAGATGGGCCTGGTGAACCACTACTACAACCTTCGACTGTTGGCGGAGGATCCATCCGCGGTGAGCCGGAACCACGTGTTCGCAGAAGGCGATCCGGGTGCGGTCACCATCGTGACCGCTGCAGCCGTACCTGCGTCCGGCGACATCTCGGCCGCTACAGCGCTCATCGACTTCCTGCTGAGTGAGGGAGCGCAGCGCTTCTATGCCGAGGAGACCCAGGAGTACCCCCTTGGGGTCAGCGTCGCCGATGCTGACGATCTCCAACTGCTCGGACCCATCGACGTCGGCATCGTGGATCAGTTGGGTGGGGGACTGGAACGCACGCTCGAACTGATCCGTGAAGCTGGCTTCGACGCCTGAGCAGGGTCGCTCCGGTCGAGGGGCTCGGGCGGCTGCCCCCGCTCCTCTCGTCGGGGTTGCGGTGGGGGTGGGCATCGCCTTCGCCTCACCACTCATCTACCTCCTGTGGCGCAATCTTCGAGAGTTCGAGGGCCTCCTCGATGTGGTGGCGGATCCTGACACCTGGCGCCCGATAGGGCGATCGGTGCTGCTCGCCGTGCTCGTGACAACTGCCAGCGTGGTGATCGGAACCTGCCTTGCCTGGTTGTCCATGCGAACTGACATGCCGCTGGCCCGTCTGGTTCGGATTGTGGCGCCGATGCCATTGGTGTTGCCGTCCTTCGTGGCAGGTGCTGCGCTTCTCGCGGCGTTCGCACCCGGCGGTCTGCTCGAGGAGGCGCTCCGGCCCGTCGGTGTCCAGCGCCTCCCTGCGGTTCGTGGCCTGCTCGGTTCCGTGATCGCCCTCACCGCAATCTCGTTTCCCTACGTGTTCTTGCCGGTCGCCGCTCGGTTGCGACAGCTACCGGCATCGGTCGAGGAAGCCGCTCGACTCCTGGGTGCCGGCCCTCGGCGCGTCTTCCGACTGGTCGTCTGGCCGCAAATCGCAGGCTCTGTCAGGGCAGGCGCCCTGCTGGTCGCGCTGTACACGATGAGCGATTTCGGCGTGGTGGCCATCATGGGGTACCCGACCGTGACGGTGCGGATGTTCAGCAGTTGGCTGGCCGCTCCCGACCTGGCGTTCGCCCTTGGGTTGGTGCTCGCCATCGTGGTCATCGTCATCGTCGTCGCCGAGCGGAAGGGGCGCCGCATCACGCCAGACGGGGGGACGTCCACGACCGGCCTTGTTGTCGAATTGGGTGCATGGCGCTGGCCGGCCCTTGGCATGTCGCTGGCAGTGGGATCAGTCGCCGTGATTGCCCCGGTGGCCGTCCTGGTGTGGTGGGCCTGGCGAGGGGCTGTGTCGCGCTCGGCAGGGTTCACCGGCGGAGACGGACTCGGAGGCTTGTGGGATCCGGCCTGGCACACCGTCTCGGTATCGGTGGCCGCAGGACTGCTCGGGGTCATCGTCGTCATCCCGGTGGCGCTCTTGGTGGGTCGTTACCGCAGTAGATGGTCGGGCCCGGTGCTGGCCGCGGTGACGGCGGGCTTCGCCCTTCCAGGTCTCGTGGTTGCGTTGTCGGTCGTCTTCGTGGCACTGCGGGTGCCTGGATTGTTCGGGCTGTACCAGACGCTTCCCTTGCTGGTCTTTGCATACGTGGTGCACTTCGGAGCCCAGGCCTTTCGGACGGCCGAGGTCGGTGTGGCAACGGTGGATCCCCGCCTGGACGAGGCAGCCCGAACCCTGGGTGCTGGGCCCGTGCGTCGGTTTCTGAGGATCGATCTCCCTGCGATGGCACCCGTACTTGCCGCAGGGGGCGGCCTTGTCATGTTGTCGACGATGAAGGAGTTGCCCGCCACCCTTCTCGCCGCGCCGACCGGATTCGACACTCTTGCCACCCGGATCTGGAACGCCACCTCGGACGGTTTCCTGGCCGACGCAGCTCTGGCCTCTCTGCTACTCCTGGCGTTGAGCGCCCTGATGACCTGGTGGTTGGTGATCCGCCGGGCCGAACACCTCGGCTGACGACGAGGCGGGTTCCCTAGGCGGGATCGGCCACCAGGATCCGCTCGCAGGCGTAAGGGCCGATGCCCACCGACCGGCCCTCCACGACCACGGTGGTTGTCCCGTCGGGCCCTGAGGCGACGACCGTGCCGAGCGTTCCCGGCGTCAAACCCGCCGATTCGAGAAACTCGAGCAGGCCATCAGCAAACTCGAGTTCCTCTGGGATGCGAGAGACGACGAAGGAGGCCCCGACGCCGACTGCCGACAACTCGGTGGTCGGAGGCGCTTCGTAGGAAGAGCCTGGGATCGGATTGCCGTGGGGGCACGTCGTTGGGTGGTCGAGGAGGCGCATCATGGCCGTTTCGACGCTGGCAGAGATGACGTGCTCCCACTTGCCCGCCTCGACATGTGCTTCGGCCCAACTGAGGCCGAGGATGTCAGTGAGGAAACACTCGGCAAGGCGATGGCGTCGAACCGTCCGCTGGGCGATGCGCTCACCTTCGGAGGTGAGGTCGATCCGTCCTTCGTCGGTCTCAACGATGCCCTCGCGCTCGAGGCGTTTGATCATCTCGGACACTGCGGGGCGGGACACGTCGAGGCGCTCTGCGATCCGGGCCTGGATCACATCTACCTCGTCTTCTCGGAGTTCGAAGATGGCTTCGGTGTACTCCTCGACAGCGGGATGGTGACCCTCCATGTCGATGAGTCTAGGAGGTAGGTCGCCCGGCGGCCGTACCCCGGTGTTGCTCTGTCGAAGCCGTATCGGTCACGCGGCCATCGAGGACACCACATCGAGGTCCAGGCTCAAGGCAGCAGGAATCTGGTGGCTGTCGAAGGTCAGGTACGTGACGGGCCGGGGAAGTCGATCAGCGGCGGCGAGATGCAGGGCATCGGTGGTGCGAAGTTGGAACATCGAGCCGATTTCCACTGCGCGGGCCAGGCACCGGTCGTCGAGGGGAACCACGGCGACTGCGTCCCAGTCTCGGCGAAAGGCCGCCCACAGTTCCGCCTGTTCGGCGCGTCCGGCGGCGACACGGTGGAGGGCCAACTGGACCTCGGTGCGGCACAGGGCCGATGCCACCCACGTCGTATCGGCTGCCAGGGTCCTCGTAACCAGGTCGTGACCGGCTTCGAGCACGTACCGCTTGAGAAACGCCGAGCTGTCGAGGGCGACGGTCATCGGCCACGCAACTCAGCGAGGATCCGTTCGGCGTTCATGCCGGCCGGCAGGGGGGTAGCCGTCGGCGAGGGTGGGCGATCGGACCGGCGGGGCGGATCCAGGAGACCACTGGCGACCAAGCCGGCCAGGTCGTTGTTGCTACCCGCCCCGCCGATCGGCCCGAGTTCGGCGACGGGCGCACCATCAATGGTGACGATGACGCGGTGTCCTGCCTGGGCCGCCCGTAGGTGCGAGGTCAGGTTGGCCCGCATGGCCCGCACGCCGACGTGGAGGATTGCCGCTGGGTGGTGAACGGATGGGTCAGTCATGTGTACACAAGCGTACACATATCGAGTCGACACGGCACGCCCGAGGTGATAGATCATGGTCTCGATCGTCAAACCACGCAGCTTGGAGACCACGTGAATTTCGCCTTCACCGAAGAGCAGGAAGAGCTTCGCAACATCGTGCGGTCCTTCATGGAGGACAAGTCACCGGAGACCACGGTGCGCGAGCTCATGGAGACCGAGGACGGCTACGACGGCGCCGTGTGGAGCCAGATGGCCGAGCAGCTCGGGCTCCAGAGCCTCATCATTCCCGAGGAGTACGGCGGCCAGGGCTTCGGCTACGTCGAGTTGGGCATCGTCCTCGAGGAGATGGGCCGAGGGCTGCTCTGCGCCCCCTTCTTCAGCACCGTGGTGCTGGCCGGCAACGCCATCATCCACTCGGGGAACGAGGACGCCAAGAACAACCTCCTGCCCGGCATCGCCAGCGGCGAGACCATCGCCACCCTGGCGTTGGCTGAGGCGAGTGGCCGCTGGGATGCCGATGGTGTCACCGTCGAGGCGAGCGGCACCGGCGACGGCGCAACCATCTCCGGCGAGAAGATGTTCGTCACCGACGGCGGCGCGGCAAACCTGTTCGTCGTTGCTGCCCGGGCCGAGGGGGGCATCCACCTGTTCACCGTCGACGGTGACGCAGCAGGCCTGAGCCGGGAGAACCTCTCCACCATGGATCAGACCCGCAAGCAGGCCAGGATCACCTTCGACAACACGCCGGCCACCCACCTGTGTGACACGGACAACTACGCCTACATCGCCAAGGTGCTCGACCTCGCAGCGGTGGCCCTGGCCAGCGAGCAGGTGGGCGGTGCCCAGCTGGTCCTCGAAATGGCCGTGCAGTACGCCAAGGACCGGGTCCAGTTCGGTCGGCCTATCGGCTCGTTCCAGGCCATCAAGCACAAGTGTGCCGACATGCTGCTCGAGGTCGAATCAGCGAAATCGGCCGCCTACTACGCGGCCTGGTGTGCATCCGAGATGAACGACGAACTTCCCTCGGTTGCCTCGCTGGCCAAGGCCTACTGCTCGGAGGCGTACTTCCACTGCGCAGCAGAGAACATCCAGATCCATGGCGGCATCGGCTTCACCTGGGAGCACCCGGCTCACCTCTACTTCAAGCGAGCCAAGAGCAGCGAGCTCATGTTCGGCGACCCGGCCTATCACCGTGAGCTGCTGGCCCAGCGGATCGGCCTTTGAGTAACGGTTTCGGCTACCGCAGTCGTTGATGGCGCCCCCCGGGACCCCCGGGGGCGCGCTGCCGCTCTGATCGTCGGACTGCCTAGGCTGCCAGGGTGGTCCTGGTAGCGATCGCCCTGTCACTCCTTATCGGCTTCGTGGTCGGCGCCGCAGCCATCGGCCGGGAGGCCCGACGCCTCGGACGCCAGCGGCGAGAACCAGTGTGGCGCCTCGAGGAGGCGGCAACCTTCGTCGAAGACGGGTTGGCTGCTGAGGTCGCTGCTGAGCTCACGCCCTCTGTGCTCAGGGATCTCCTGCGCTGGCACCTCAACCAACTGCAGTTCGGCTTGGGGCCCATGGGGAATGCCGATGTCAACGACGACCGAACGGCGACCTCGGAGCTGTATCGGTATGCGCGGCAGGAGGGACTGGAGATCACTCGGCCCGTCGTCGACGCAGTGGTGACGCAGCACTTCGAATACCTGACCGTCATCGGCGCATTGGGACTTGCCGAGAGCTGAAGCGCCCGGGCGGTGGGTGTGGGGTGACGATGGGGCAGACTGGGGCCATGGATCACCCCAAAGAACTCGAAGGGCGCCGGTTCGTGGGCGACAAGCGAAGTGGGATCGTGTTCGACCTGGAGCATTGCAGCCGGCCCGACCTGGTCGAGGACCTGGTCGCAGCACGCGCCTACGCAACCTTCGGGCCCGACGAGCTCCCCGAGGCCCGGAATCGGGGGTATCGCCTCTCCAAGTACTGCGCCGGGTCGTAGTCCTCCGTGCCCACGACCGTCACCGAGACGAGCATCGACGGCGACCCCGTACTCGACGCCTATCTCGTGCGACCGACCAGGGGGTCGGCGAACGGACCGGGGATCGTGCTGTGCCACGGCTTCCCGTCCGTACAGCGGCCCGGGGTCCCCAACCGGACCTACCAGATGTTCGCCGAGCGCCTTGCCGCCGAGCAGGGCTGGACGGTGTTGGCGGTTTCTCTACGAGGGTGCGGCGAATCGGCTGGCTTCTTTTCCCTGGAGGGATGGATCGCCGATGTCGGGCGCAGTGTCGAGCGGCTGCGATCGGAGGGATGCCGGGGGGTATGGCTGGTGGGTTCCACGACCGGTGGAAGTTTGTGCATCCTGGCCGCTGCGCGCGATCCGGAGATTCGAGGTGTGGCCCTGATGGCTGCGCGGGCCGATTTCGACGACTGGGCGCAGGAGCCACGTCGCTTCGCTCAGCATTGCCGGGTCGTGGGAGTGCTCGAAGACGGAGAGCCTGCTTCCCTTGGCCCTTGGGCTCGACAACTCCGCGACAATCGACCCCTCGACGCCATTGACGGACTGTCGGGGCGTCCGGTGCTGATTCTGCACGGGTTGAACGATCGCCAGGTTCCCGCTGAAGATGCTCGCCAGTTGGCGGCCCGCCTCCCGGGTGCCGAGTTGCGCCTGATCCCGGGCGCTGACCATCGGATTCGTCACGACCCGCGGGCAGTGGCCGTGCTGCTCGGGTGGTTGGAGGGCCAGGTAGTGGATCGCTCGTCGCTCCACGGATCGGTGCCGGCGGTCGACTGAGCTTCGACCCGAACGAGGCGTTTCACCCCTCCCGTCGGCGCAGCATCATGTTTGCCACTGCCCGCAAGGCCACGACCCCCTCCTGGTTGACCATCTCCTGGGTCATCTTGACGAAGCCTCGATCGGCGCGGGAGCGGCTCGGGGTGACGGCTTCGACGGTCGAATGGAGGGTCAGGGTGTCGCCCGGCCGCACGGGAACGAGCCACAGCAGCTCGTCCAGCCCGGGCGAGCCCATGCTCGAGGGCCCCAGAACACCGTCGACGAGGAGTCGCATCATCAGGGCGCCGGTGTGCCACCCGGAGGCAATGAGGCCGCCGAACGAGGTAGAGCGAGCGAGCTCGGGATCGGTGTGGAACGGCTGCGGATCGAATCTCTGCCCGAACTCGATGATGTCTGCCTGCTCGACGGTGACGGATCCGAACTGACCTCGATCACCGACTCGATAGTCCTCGAACCATCGTTCGGGCCAGGGCAGGGCATGGTCGGTCATGACGTCGCTCCCTTCGTTCTCGCTGCCGCCTTGCGCTGGGCTCTCAGGGCGGCAAGAGCTTCCGTGCTGTCGAGATCGGCAACCGACCGAAGCCCGGGTTCGCTGTAGTGGCCAGCCTCGGCTTCCCAGCCAGGGGGACACACCTCGAACCGTTTGGCGAGCAGCGCGATGAAGATCCGGGTGCTGTTGGCACCGAATCCGGGTAGCTGCCTCAATCGCCGGGTCAACTCTGCTGCGTCGTCGACGTCTGCCCATAGCGCTGACGGATCTCCCCCGTACTGTTCGACCAGCAGGGTGCAGATGGCGCGGGCTCGCTTGGCCATCACGGCAGGGAATCGGTGCAGTGCCGGCTTGGCGCAGAACGCTTCGACGAGGTCGTCCTCTTCCATGGCGGCGAGACGCGGGGCGTCGAAGACTCCGATCCGCCGTTCCAACTCGGCTGGCCCGGCAAAGGCCCGCTCGATGGGAATCTGTTGGTCCAGCATCATGCCGAGCAGCAGGGCAAGAGGTGATCGGTTCAGCAGAGCGTCCGCCTGCTCGTCGCCCGTTGGTCGAACAGCCACCCGTCAGTAGGCCTGGGAATCCCAGGGGTCGGGAAGGTCGGTCGCCAGGCCGTACTCCTTGATCGCAGTCGCCACCTTGTCGACCGGTATCGCGCCCTCGGCGGCGAGGCGGCTCAGCACGGTCACCACGATGTGCTCGGCTGTGACCTCGAAGTGTTCGCGCAGTCGTTCCCGGGTGTCGCTGTGGCCGTACCCGTCGGTGCCGAGCGAGGTGTAGTCCCGGGGGATCCAGCGGGATACCTGGTCGGGAACCGCCCGCATGAAGTCGGTCACCGCGATCACCGGGCCCTCCCCGTCGGCCAACTGTTGCTCGACGAAGGACCGCCTCGCCTCCTCGTGGGGGTGCAGCAGATTGTGACGATCGGCCGACAGTGCGTCTTCTCGTAGCCGCTTGTACGAGGTCGCGCTCCATAGATCGACGCCGACGTCGTGCTGTTCGCTGAGCATGTGTGCCGCCTCCCGAGCGGCGTTGCATGCGGTGCCCGAGAAGAGGACGGACGCGTGGTGGGAGCGACCGTGAGGTGCCTCGGCGAACTTGTACAGACCCCGGAGCAGGGCGTCGGTGTCGAGATCGGCGGGAACCGGCGGTTGGACGTAGTTCTCGTTGTAGATGGCGAGGTAGTAGAAGACGTCCTCGTTCTCCTGGTACATCCGCCGGAGTCCATCGGCGATGATGCAACCCAGTTCGTAGGCGAACGCCGGGTCGTATGCCTGGCACGGCGGGTTGGTGCTGGCCAGGAGCAGCGCGTGACCGTCCTGGTGCTGGAGTCCCTCGCCCATCAGGGTTGTCCGTCCCGACGTTGCTCCCATCAGGAAGCCGCGGCCCCGGATGTCGCCCAACGCCCAGATGGCATCACCAACTCGTTGGAAACCGAACATCGAGTAGAATGTGTAGAAGGGCACCATGGGAACGCCGCGCGTTGCGTAGGACGTCGCGGCAGCCGTGAAGCTGGCCAAGGCACCGGCTTCGCTGATCCCTTCCTCCAGAATCTGCCCGTCGCGCTCCTCGGTGTAGGACAGCAACAGGTTGTGGTCGACCGGCTCGTACAACTGGCCGCGGCTGGCGTAGATGCCGAACTCCCGGAACAGGGAGTCCATTCCGAAGGTCCGAGCCTCGTCGGGGATGATCGGCACCACCCGCTCCCCGAATCCGTCCTCACGACACAGCGCCCGAAGCATGCGGGTGAACGCCATGGTGGTCGACACCGCCTGCTCGCCGGACCCGGCGTTCATCTCCTCGAACGGGGTCGTCGACGGCATGGGTAGGTCGCGGCGTCGCCAGTCGGCGTTGCGACTGGGCAAGGGGCCACCGAGTGCTCGACGTCGACTCATCAGGTAGTCGTGCTCGGTGGAGCCCGGATCGGGTCGGTAGTAGGGCGGGTTGTCCTCGTCGAAGTTCTCGTCGATCTGATCCTCGAGTCGGAGTCGCTGACGGATCAACTCCAGCTGTCCTCGGTTCAGCTTCTTGATCTGATGGGTGGCATTCCGGGCTTCGAGGTCGGGCCCCAAGGTCCAGCCCTTGACCGTCTTGGTGAGAATGACGGTCGGCCCGCCTTCGTGTTCCACTGCAGCTTTGAAGGCTGCGTAGAGCTTCCGGTAGTCGTGGCCTCCCCGGGGCAGCTGCTGGAGCTCTTCGTCGGTGAGGTGTTCGACCATCTGGCGCAGCCGCGGGTCTGGACCGAAGAAGTGTTCTCGGATGTACGCCCCGGACTCCACCGAGTAGCGCTGGTACTCACCGTCCACGGTTTCTGTCATCTTGCGAAGCAGCACGCCGTCACGGTCTCGGGCAAGCAGTTCGTCCCAACGGGACCCCCAGATGACCTTGATGACGTTCCAGCCCGAACCGCGGAAGTTGGCTTCGAGCTCCTGGATGATCTTGCCGTTGCCGCGAACTGGCCCGTCGAGTCGTTGCAGGTTGCAGTTCACGACGAAGATCAGGTTGTCGAGCCGCTCTCGTGCTGCGAGGTGGAGGGCGCCCAGGGTTTCGGGTTCGTCGGTCTCGCCGTCACCAACGAAGCACCAGACGGTGGAGTTGGAAGTGTCGTCGATGCGTCGGTTGTGCAGGTATCGATTGAAGCGGGCTTGGTAGATGGCGGAGATCGGCCCCAGGCCCATGGACACCGTCGGGTACTCCCAGAAATCGGGCATCAGGCGCGGGTGGGGATATGACGACAGCCCTGTCCGCCCGATCTCTCGGCGGAAGTGGTCGAGATCGTCGTGCTGCAACCTTCCTTCGAGGAACGCGCGGGCGTAGATGCCCGGTGCTGCGTGCCCCTGGATGTAGACGTGATCGCCAGGAGTGCCCTCGCTCTTTCCTTGAAAGAAATGGTTGAGTCCGACGTCGTACAGGGCCGCAGAGCTGGCAAACGTGCTCAAGTGGCCGCCGATGCCGTCGGCCCAGCTATTGGCATGGGTCACCATGGCCACGGCGTTCCATCGCACATAGGCCCGAAGACGACGCTCGATCTCTTCGTCGCCGGGGAACCACGGCTCGTCCTCGGGCGGAATCGTGTTGATGTACGGACTCGACACGGTGGCCGGGAAGTCGACCTGTAGGGCCTGCGCAGCACTCATCAGGCGTCGGATGAGAAAGCGCGCCCGGTTGATCCCGTGTTGATCGACGACCGAAGCGAACGACTGCACCCATTCGTCGGTTTCGGTCGGGTCGATGTCGGGAAGCTGTTCGTGGAACCCGTCGAAGATCACGCCACCAATGATCCCATCTCTGGCAGGGTGGCGGGCACACGGAGGGGCAGGCACTACGGTGAGCGGTCGCGGCAGCCCCGCCGACGCACTGGAAGGTTGTGGTGGCAGTGATCGAGGTGTTCACGGACGGGGCCTGTCTGGGGAATCCTGGCCCCGGTGGCTGGGCCTACGTGGTGGACGGAGGCCCGTGGGCCTCGGGGGCTTCGTCCAACACGACGAACCAGCGGATGGAGCTCCTTGCGGCCTTCACCGCAGTGGAGGCCCTCCACGGGCCGGTGAAGCTGGTGAGCGACTCGACCTACGTCGTGAATTGCTTTGTGCAGGGGTGGTGGAAGGGCTGGCACAAGAGGGGCTGGAAGAACTCCCAACGTCAGCCTGTTGCCAATCGCGACCTGTGGGAACCCTTCATCGAACTCGTCAACGCCAGGGGCGATGTCACGTTCGAATGGGTGAAGGGTCACGCGGGCAACCGTTTGAACGATGCCGCCGATCGCCTTGCCACGACGGCTGCCGCAACACAGCACGGGGCCAGCGGCGACCGCTTCGTCGATGCGGTGCTCGACGGTCTGGATCCGGATCGGCCGCCACGTCGGCCGGTCAGCGAGGCACTGCTCGCCCCCGAACCACCACGGCTGCAGCAGCGCGAGCCAGGCGGTGCGCCCGAGCACCTCGTGGCGGTGGTGGGCCACCGGCCGCCCGAACTGGGCGGTTATCGAGAGAACCCGACCAGCCTCTCGGTGCGGCGTCGCCTCATCGACATCCTCAGGGCCAAGCGAGAGGTAACCCCTGGCGTTGTTGTTGCGACAGGGTTGGGTCTCGGGGCCGAGATGTTGGGGGCCGAGGCTGCTGCTGCGGCCGGTGTCGAGTACGTGGCCGTGCTTGCGTTCGAGGGACTCGACGAGAAGTGGCCAGAGGCAACCCGTCGTCGATTCCAGGAGTTGCGGGAGGGAGCACGCCGGGTCGTGGTGGTGAACGACACGCCACCGCAGACTCCAGCGCAGTTCGGCGCAGCCATGGCCCGACGGGACGATTGGCTAGCTCGCCACAGCGCAGAGGCGATCATCGTCCGTCGCCCAGACGATCGCACCCTCGGTGAATTGCAGCGGAAACTCGAGCGAGAACTCGGTGACGACGTCTGGGTGCTCGAACCGGGCCAGTAATCGGTCTCAGGTTCCTGCCCCGGTGAGCGTGCCGCGCATCATGCTGCCGTCGGGTGATGTCGCGATGCAGATGATCGAACGGTCCTCGTTCCATGAATCCATGGTGGGGGCGAAGGCGCTGAGTCGGGCGACTGCGGCGTCGAGGGCCAGACCGGTCGCCGAACTGAAGCGAGCCTGACATTCCCGCGTGGCGACTGACTCGACAGTGGTGGCGCCGGGCCAGGTGCTGTCCTGCATGTCGAAGACCGCGAACACCTCGCCGTCGTGATCCATCGAGCACGGCACTCCCGAAACGAACTCGACGACCTGCGCCTCGCCAGCGATGAAGCAATCACCAGTCCGCAGGCGGAGAATGCCTACCTGTCCGGGGGCAGTGATGCGACCGACCTGGTCCCGGGTGCTCGCATCGTCGAGTGCAGGTCGGGCGCCGCTGCTACAACCGACGACCAGCGACACGCCGGCCAAGAGCCGAGCCATCCTGCGAACAACACCCATCGCTTCGGAGTCTCGCGCATGGCGGACGCCCGCCGGTCACCTCGGAGTTTCGACGAGTTCGGCGATCTTTGCGAGAGTGGCCTCCATGGCGGCGGGGTGCCGTTTGGGATAGCCGGCGATCGCTATCACGGCGGGGATCCGGGCGGTGCTCCAGTCGAAGGTCTCCCGTACGAGGGTGCCCGTCTCTTCCTCCTGCAGTTCGTAGCGCCAGCGATGCCCGAAGAAGTGGCACCAGGCGATCAGGCGGTTCTCCTCGAACTCCATCACCCGATTCTTCATCCGGTAGGGAACGCCTACCCGCATGTTCATGCCGAAGGTGCTGCCGAGGGCCAGCCGCGTCTGTTGACCCCGATGGCCCAAGACGGTGCCCGAGCCATCGATCAGCGCGTGGCCTGCCGGGTCGGCGAGGAGATCGAAGATCTTCTGGGCTGGAGCATCGATCAGTCGTTCGACGCTGACCTGCTGTGCTGCCATGGGTCGCTACGTTACGAGCCAGGGGAATCAGCGCCAACAATGCTGTTCGGCGGATTCGCCACGAGGAGGGGGGATGACCCACGAGTTCGAGGTGGAGGAGCCGGACAGCGGTGGGATGTCGGGCTGGCAGAAGGTCGTTGTGGCGCTCATCGTCGGCGTGGTTGGGGCCGGCGCCGTGTTCGTCGTCCAGAACGCGGAGCCGACGGAAGTCCGCTTCCTGGGTGCCCAAGGTGAACTTCCCCGCTGGCTCATGCTCGGGATCGCCGCACTCAGTGGTGCAGTTGTGACAAAGCTCGTGGCGGTCTGGCGGCGCCGGTGATCGGGGCCTCAGGCGCCAGCGGCCCTCGTCAGTACGTCCTCGGGTATGGCCCCGAAGCCGACCTCGGTCGAACCGTCGAGTCCCACCAGCACCCATGCCGGTTGTCCCCGAACACCGAACGCAGACCACAGCGCAGCGTCGTCGCCATCGGGGATGTGGGGGAAGGTGGCCAGGTCACGCTGGTCGACGAAGGCCTGCATCTTGTCGATCGTGTCGCGTCCGGGCATGCCGATGATGGTCAGAGCATCGCCGTAGGTGTTCTTCGCCTCTGCGACCGCAGGGGCTTCTCGCTGACACGACGATCACCACGGTGCCCAGAACCACAGGAGAACCTCACGGCCAGCGACGCTCTGGGGGTCGAAGGTGCCCCCGCCCAATTGCGGCCCGGCCAGGGCGAGGATCAGGGCCCGGGACTCGACCGACTGCTCGGCGGTGGACGACGACTCGTCGGAGGCCTGCGTCGTAGGAGGTGCGGTGACGGCTGCCGCGACCGTGGTGGTCGAGTCGATCGAGGATCTGTCGGTCGAGGGTCCACAGGCCGTGGCCACCAGGATGACGATCGACCCGACGGTGGCGGCGGTCGCGTTGCTGCGCAGCATCACAGAGACACACTAACCAGATGACCGTGGCCCTCCTCGCTGGGCCAGGTAGCGTGCGATCGGTGAGCACCAAGGCACTGATCATCACTGCATTGGCTACCGGGCTGCTGATCCTGATTGCCTTTGCGGTGCAGGTGTCGATGACCCTCTGATCGGATTCCACGCCTGTACTCTTGCGCTGGGCGGTTGTATGGGGCCGACAGGTCGGCGCCAGGATGTTGCACGGTTGGGACAGGTTGAGGGGTTACTGGCGTTGTGTGCCAGCAGCACTCTTGGTCGTCACGTCGCTCGTCGTTGGGCAAGGGGCAGGCGCCGATGCAGCCGATGAGGAGCGACGCCAACTCGAGTCGAACAGGCGCCTTCAGCGGGAGATGGTCGAGGAGGCAGGGGAACTCGAACAGAGTTTGAGCCAACTCGAGGGGATGATCCTTGCCCTCGACGTCCAGTTGGTCGATGTGAGCGTGGATTTGATCCAAGCCCACGCCGAGTTGCGGCAGGCCAGGCGACATGCTGCCCAGAGTCGACTCAATCTGGCACGGGTCGTGGCCGAGGAACAGCTGCAGTTACTCGAGTTCGGTGATGGGGTGCTGTCGACCTACGTGCGGCCAGTCGAGCAGCTCGGGGGCTCCCTCTTGGTGGCCGGTGAGTCGGCCGATGCGGCTCGGCGAGTTGTGCTGATGCGGGCGGTGACCGGCGATCGGCACGCCGAGCTCGAGAGCCTCCGCCGTCAGAGAGCGCAGCGTCGGGCGGCTCAGGAGGCGGCCGATGATCTCGCTGCCTTCGCCGAGGACCAAGCGCGACGCGTCGAGGAACTGCGCAGCGACATCGTTTCCCTGCGAGCCGAGCAGGCGCTGGCGCGCGAGGTGCTCCAGGAGAGGTTGGAAGAGCACAGACGGGAGATCGACGCACTCGCCGACGAGGAGCGGCAACTGCTCGACATGATTCGACGTATCGAGATCGAGATGGCCCGAGCCGCGCAGCAGCCGCCATCGTCGTTGGTCTGGCCAGCCTCCGGTTGGGTCAGTTCGGAATTCGGGCCGCGGTGGGGTCGCAACCACAACGGCATCGACATCGCAGCCCCGACCGGAACTCCCGTCGTCGCCTCGGCTCGGGGGACGGTGACCCACGCAGGGCCGATGGGGAGCTTCGGGCTGCTCGTGGTGGTGAGCCACGGCGGGAAGGTCATCACCCTCTACGCCCATCTCAGCAGCATCGACGTCGCGCGCGGCCAGGAGGTCGCAGTCGGTCGGCGGGTCGGTGCGGTGGGCTCGACGGGGCGGAGCACGGGCCCTCACCTGCACTTCGAACTCCGGCGGGACGGGGTTGCCGAGGATCCCCGGACACTGCTCCGTCGCTGATCGGCGCGTCCTCGCCGGGGGCAGCCGCTTGGTCGGTACCCTTGGGCTACAGGTGCTGCCCGGAATCCGAGGCTCATGAGCGACAACCACTACGACTTGGTCATCATCGGCGGAGGGCCGGCAGGCTACGCGGCCGCTCTCTACGCGGGCGCAGGCGGGCTGTCGGTCGCCTTGGTCGAGCGCGACAAGGTCGGCGGTACCTGCTTGCACCGTGGCTGTATCCCAGCCAAGGAGTTGCTCGAGACAGCGGCCGTCCACCGCACGGTGGCCGATGCGGCGGAGTTCGGTGTGCTCGCCGGTGCGCCACAACTCGACTTCGCCATCACCCAGGCTCGTAAACAACGGATCGTCGACGGGTTGGCCAACGGGGTCAGCGGGTTGCTGGCCCGTCGCAAGGTAGCGATCCTGGCGGGCACGGGACGCCTAGGTCCTGGGCGGACGGTGAGCATCGAGGCGCTCGACGGTTCGACGACAACGGTGACTGCGGAACGGGTCGTGCTCGCCGCAGGTTCGGTTCCCAGGTCGATACCCGGTTTCGACGTCGACGGGACGGTGGTGCTGACCTCGGACGAGGTGCTGTCGATGACCGAGATCCCAGGTCGGGCAGCCGTCATCGGCGGCGGGGCAATCGGATGCGAGTTCGCGTCGATGATGGCCGATCTCGGTTCCGAGGTGACGATCCTCGAGTACGCCCCGCAGATCGTTCCTGGTGTCGATGCCGACATCGGGAAACTTCTGGCCCGCGCCTTCGCTCGCCGTGGGATCGGCGTTCGCACCGGTGTACAGGTGACCGGGCACACGCCCCAGCCGGGCGGCGGCACCAGGGTGCATCTCGATGGCGGCGACGACATCGACGTGGACGTCGTGGTGGTGTCGGTCGGTCGCCGACCATTCGCCGACCTTCTCGGGTTGGAGGGCACCGGGGTGGTGACCGACCAACGTGGCTTCGTAGCTGTCGATGAGTTCTGCCGGACCGGTGAGCCTGGCGTCTATGCGATGGGTGACCTCGTTGACACCCCGCAGTTGGCCCACGTCGGGTTTGCGGAGGCGATCCTGGTCGTGAAGGACATCCTCGACGAGGACCCGATGCCCATCGACTACGACAAGGTGCCGTGGGCCATCTACTGCCATCCCGAGGTGGCATTCGCTGGAATGACCGAGGAGCAAGCTCGTGACGCCGGCTTGGACGTCGTCGTCAGCAAGCATCGGTTCACTGGGAACTCCAGGGCCATGATCGTCAACGAGACCGAGGGCATGGTCAAGGTGATTGCCCTGAAACAAGCCGATGGGCGTGCCGGCCGTATTCTTGGCGTGCACATGATGGGTCCGTGGGTGACCGAGCAACTCGGTCAGGGCTACCTGGCCGTGAACTGGGAGGCCACCGTCGACGAGGTTGCAGCCTTCATCCAACCCCACCCGACCCTGTCCGAACTATTCGGTGAGACGATCCTCGACCTGACCGGTCGGGCGCTGCACGGCTGAGGAGCCCGACATGGCTGAGGTAGCACTTCCCCAACTCGGAGAGACGGTGACCGAGGGCACCATCACCCGCTGGTTCAAGCGGGTGGGAGACATGGTGGCGATCGACGAGATGCTCTACGAGGTGTCGACCGACAAGGTCGACAGCGAGGTCCCCAGTCCGGTCGCCGGCATCGTCAGCGAGATCATCGTCGCCGAAGGCGAGACGGTCGAGGTGGGCACGGTTCTGGCGGTCGTGGCAGACAGCACAGCCGCAACCAGTTCCGTGCCCGCTGGCGGTGCCGACCCGGTCGACGCAGTCCCGCCCGCGCACGATCCCCAACCGGTGGCTCAGCAGCCGCTACCCGATCCCGCAGTCCCCGATCCTCAGCTCGACGCGACGACACCGGCGGCATCTGCATCCCAGCAGCAGCCTGATGGCCGCCTGCTGTCCCCCGTAGTGCGTCGCCTGGTTCGTGAGCACGGCCTCGATCCAGATGCCATCACGGGAACCGGGGTCGGCGGGCGCATCACCCGCAACGATGTCCTCGACCTTCTGGACGACCTGCGCCAGGCCGAAGTCGCAACCGCCGAGGCCCCCGTAGCACCGGCACCGACTCCACCACCACCACCGCCTCCCTCGCTCCCTGTGCGAGCGCCGGCCGCTACCGGTCCGGCCGTCTCGACCGATGCCTCGGACTTCGTGCCCTTCAACAACATCCGGCGACGTACGGCCGAGCACATGGTGCATTCGGTGACCGTGGCCCCCCACGCCCTCACGGTGATGGAGGTCGACTACGAGAATGTCGAGCAGGTGCGTCAACGCCACAAGGAGGCATGGAAGGCTCAGGAGGGCTCCAGCCTGACGTACCTGCCGTTCGTGCTGCGGGCCGTGGTGGATGCCTTGGGCGACTGGCCCCACATGAACGCCTCGGTGGAGGGCCAAGGTCTCCGCGTCCATCGGGACCGGAACATCGGCGTTGCGGTTGATCTCGATCTCGAGGGTCTGATCGTGCCCGTCATCCACCAAGCGGACGGACTGCGCATGGTGGCGCTGGCCCGGTCGTTGAACGACCTGGCGGAGCGGGCGCGTGTCCGTCGCCTCGGTGCGGACGACATCTCGGGCGGCACGTTCACCATTTCGAACAACGGCTCGTTCGGCACGTACACCACCGCGGCCATCATCAACCAGCCACAGGTCGCAGTGTTGTCGACCGATGGGGTGTCCCGTCGACCCGTGGTAGCGACCGACCGGTTCGGCAACGAGACCATCGTGGTGCACTCGGTCGGACATCTCGCCTTGGCCTGGGACCATCGGGCATTCGACGGGAGCTATGCGGCCGGATTCCTCCGTCAGGTGAAGGAGATCCTCGAGCACCGGGATTGGGAGTCGGAGTTCTAGGTGCTCGATATCCGCTGGTTGGGTCGGGTCAGCTACCCAGAGGCCTTGGACCTCCAGCATCGGCTGTTCGGCGGACGAACCAATCATCTTCTGCTGCTCGAGCACGACCATGTGTTCACCGGTGGCCCGAACGCCGACCCTGGGAACCTCCTCAGCGATCCCGGCGCCGTGGGAGCTCGATTCTTCCGCACGGATCGAGGGGGTGACATCACCTATCACGGCCCCGGTCAGTTGACTGGCTATCCGGTGCTCGACGTACCGGGGCGCCGGGGAGGCGGTCTGGCCGATACGACGGCCTACGTCAGAACCATCGAGCAACTTCTCATCGATGTGCTCGGCGATGTCGGGCTCGAAGGCTGTGGGCGGATCGATCGGTACCCGGGGGTGTGGGTGGATATCGCCGGTGATCCCCGCAAGATCGCGGCCATCGGCGTCCGCCTCCGCAGGGGACGAGCCATGCATGGGTTTGCCCTCAACGTGGCAACGGATCTCGGTTGGTTCGACCACATCGTGCCGTGTGGGATCCGAGAGTTCGGTGTGACCAGCTTGCTCGCCGAGGGGGTCGACACCGACATGGCGACCGTGGTCGATGCCGTGTGCGCCCGTGCTGCAGACGCATTCGGTCACCGCGAGGTGGAACGCCATGACGTCGCCTGGCGGCAGGACGAGGGTGATCTCAGCCCGTTCAGCCGGGGGGCTGGCCCCGGCGACACGCTGACCGGTGCTGGGCCCCCTTCGGTGTCTGTGGCGGAAGGCCTCACCATCGGTCGGGCCGGCGACACCACGGCCCGCCGCCGTCGCCGCCTCGACGAGGCCGGCGCGGGTGCCGGATTTGCCATCTCGGAACGCAAGCCGAGCTGGATGAAGGCGCGGATCGACCTCAACGACGGCTACCGACGGCTGAAGGCGACGATGCGGGAGCTCGAGCTCGTCACAGTGTGTGAGGAGGCGGGCTGTCCCAACATCTACGAGTGTTGGGGGGAGGGGACCGCCACCTTCATGATCAATGGCGAGCGGTGCACACGGGCATGTGGGTTCTGTCTGGTCGACACCCGCAAGCCGCTTCCTCTCGATCCCGGAGAAGGCGAGCGAGTTGCCGAAGCGGTGGCCCGCATGCAGCTCGACCATGTTGTGGTCACGGCCGTCGCTCGTGATGACCTCGACGATGGGGGAGCAGCTGGGTTCGTCAGCGTCATCGAGGCCATCGGGGCGCGCTGCCCGGGGACGGATGTCGAGGTACTGATTCCCGACTTCGGCGGTGACCGCGCTGCGTTGGAGGCCGTGCTGGCTGCCGGACCCGCAGTGCTGAACCACAACATCGAGACGGTGGCCCGTATGCAACGGGCCGTCCGGCCCTCTGCCGCTTACGCCCGCTCCCTGGCTGTGCTTGCCAGGGCCGCCGCCCACGGAGGGGTCTCGACCAAATCGGGCATCATCGTAGGTATCGGTGAGAACGACGCGGAGGTGGACGCAACCCTGCGCGACCTTGCCGCTGTCGGGGTCGACATCGTGACCATCGGGCAGTACCTGCGGCCCACCACCCATCATGTCCCCGTGCAGCGCTGGGTCGAACCTTCGAGCTACGACCGCTGGGTGAAGGTGGGTCTCGACGCCGGCATCGGCCATGTGCAGGCATCGCCCCTCACCCGATCGAGTTACCGAGCTGGGTCGATCGCTCCCCCAATTCGCTGAGGCGATCCGAGCAATCCACCACGATGGGTAGTCAGTGGGTGTTATTTGCCACCCAACGTGGGCTACATGGTGGGCTAGGCTGACCCCGTCACGTGGACGGAGGACGACGGGTGGCTTCATTTTTGGCGGGCCGACGGAGTAGTCGGGTCGCAGCCGCAATGCTGTTGGCTGCATCGACGGTGATCGGTGCGAGTTCGACGGCTACTGCCGCGGGGACCGTCACCGTGACGGGACCGACCTCGGTCACCGAGGGCGTTGCCGCCGTGTTCACCGTGACGCGGACCGATGCCACGTTGGGCGAGACGATCGACCTGGCAATCGGCGGGAGCAACGAGTCCGATGTCGAGGTCACGGCCGAGGGCGACGGTCTCGTCGACGGCATTCTGAACTTCGCCGCCGGGGAGGCCAGTCAGACCCTGACGGTCACCGCCATCGATGACACGGACGGGGAAACGGGCGAGTCCTTCACTATTGGCCTGTCCAACTCGAGCGACGGAAGCTCGTTGCCTGAACCGACGTCAGTCGCTATCGCCGATGACGGTGACGCAGGCACCCTCGCCTTTTCGATTGCGAGTTCAGAGGTCTCGGAGACCGACAGCGACAGCCCCCACGTCATCTCCCTGATCCGCACTGGCGGTACCGAGGGGTCGGTATCGGTCACGGTCACCGAGTCCAGCGACGATGTGGCGATCGCCAACCCGCTGGTCACCTTTGCAAGCGGGGTCAGCGTCCAGACGGTGACCATCAGCATCGTGGGTGACAGCGTGCCCGAGGGTGAGCATTCCGCTGCACTCGGCCTCAGCTCGTTCACCGGTGGCAGCTCGGCCGGAACGCCAAGTGCCCACACGGTCGTCATCACCGATGACGACGAGCCTCCCGTTGCCGTCGATGACGACTACCAGACCGGCGAAGACGAGCGATTGGTCGTGTCCGCAGGCGCGGGGGTCCGGGCGAACGACAGCGACAGTGAGGATTCGACCGCTGCCCTGACGGTCAGCCTGGTGACCGATGTGACGAGTGGTGCGCTCGACCTGCAGCCCGATGGGTCGTTCTCCTACACCCCCGATGAGAATTTCGTGGGCAGTGACGTCTTCGTCTACCGGGTGACCGACACCGAGGGCAGTAGCGACGACGGCCGGGTCGAGATCACCGTGACGTCGACGAACGATGCTCCGGAGGCCGTCGACGACGCCTACCAGGTGAGCGAAGACAGCATCCTGAC
>JAYPWI010000037.1:0-7055 GCA_038135065.1 Acidimicrobiales bacterium | reverse complement strand
GTTCGGGCCAACGACAGTGATGTGGATGACGATCGCGGCGACCTGACGATCAGCCTCGAGTCCGGGGTTGCCAACGGAACCCTGCTGTTGAACCCCGACGGCTCGTTCACATATACCCCGAGCGCCAACTTCTCCGGCTCCGACTCGTTCGAGTACCTCGTCACCGACCCCGATGGGGAGAGCGCCACGGCCACGGCGGTGATCACCGTCTCCGACGTCAACGCGCCTCCCGTTGCAGCAGATGATCTCGTCGTCGATGTCGACCGGTCGGCGACGACGGCCGTTGACGTGCTGGGCAATGACAGTGACCAGGACGGCGACGAGCTGGCCGTGGTCGCCTGGGACGCCACCTCCGAACAGGGGGGTGAGGTCGACTGCGGCATTGCGAATGTCTGCCGATACACCCCACCTGAGGACCATCTCGGGCCGGACACGTTCTCGTATTCGGTTGGCGACGGGATCGATGCCACGACCGCTGACGTGACCCTGTTGGTGGGCATGCCCAGGGCGTGCGACCAGACCGGCCGCAACCTGCTCGGAACTGAGGGTCAAGACGTCTTGTGCGGTACCGACCTGGCAGACACCATCGACGGTAACGGCGGTGACGACATCATCATCACCTTCGGGGGCAACGACACGATCCTTCCCGGCAGCGGCAGTGCCGTCGTCGACGCTGGTGGTGGCCAGGACACGATCATCCTGTTGGGCACCCCCCAGGCCGACGTCGTGAATCTGAGCGACCGGTTCGTCGACGGTGTCGAGATCATCGACGTCGAGGAAGTGGAGCTGGACCTACAGGGCGGTGACGACCGGGCCGTCGTGGTGCCGTCGGCAACCACTGCCTTCGTGCTGGTCGGAGGTCCGGGCTTCGATGGGCTGACCTACCAGGAAGCCGCGGTCGACAACGTCGTCGACTCTGGATCCACGATCACCGCCGATGGCGTGGAGCCCGTCGCGTACACCCAGTTCGAAACCGTTGCGACCGAAGGACTGTTGTTCCTCGGCACCCCCGAAGCAGAGGACTCTCCCATCTTCATCAACTCTCCGGCAGAGGGTCTCCGTATCGACCTCTTGGGAGGGGATGACCTGATCACCGTGGTGTTCGGCAGCTTGCTCGGCCCTGTCGTCGTGGTCGACAGCGGGGAGGACGGTACGGACACCCTCGCCGTGATCGGGACATCGACCGGTGAGTCGATCGAGGTCTCGCGGGCCCGTCTGCTCCGAGGATCCGAGGAGGTGCGTTATTCGGACATGGAGGTGGTCGTGGTCGATGGGGCCGGGGGTGACGACACCCTGGTCCTGGACTTCGGAGCAGTCGAGGTGGGAGCCGCCGCAACAGGGGTCACCTTCGTGTTGCAGGGTGGCGCGGGCACCGACCTCTTGACCGGCGAGACCGACCTGAGTTGTGTAATCGATCGGACGTCGTCGCCCCTGACCATCGATCTGGACGACGGAACGGTCATCGAGGTTGCGGACACCCTCGAAGGGGTCGACATCACCTGCGCTGGCATCCGTCACGTCGTCTCGGGCGCATCTGGCTATTGGATGGCCCGGGCCAGTGGCGGGATCTCTGCGTTCGGTGATGTCCAGGACCACGGCGATGTCATCGGCGGTGGTGCGCTCGTTGCCCTCGAGAACCACCCCGCCAATATCGGGGTGTGGGCGGTCGAATCCGACGGCACGGTGCACGCTATGGGGCGGGTGGATCATCTCGGCGACGTGGATCACCTGTCACTGGCCCGTCCGCTCGTCTCCATGTCGGCGACCAACACGGGGGAGGGCTACTACTTGGTCGGCGAGGATGGCGGCGTGTTCGCCTTCGGCGATGCTGGCTACCACGGGTCACTTCCCGGGGTGCTGGGGCCTGGCGTCCTGCCGAATGAGCCCATTGTCGGGAGCGTCGCGTCGCCGAGCGGGCCCGGGTACTGGCTGGTGGCCGCCGATGGGGGCGTGTTCGCCTTCGGCGAAGGAGCCGGATACTTCGGTTCCGTTCCCCAGGTGCTTCCGCCAGGCCAGCGTCTCGTCCGGCCAGTCGTCGGCATGGCTGCGACAGCTTCGGGACGGGGGTACTGGATGGTTGCATCCGACGGCGGGATCTTCGCGTTCGGAGACGCCGTGTACCACGGCTCGGTACCGCAGATTCTCGGGCCGGGCGTGTTGCCGAACGAACCCATCGTCGGGATCGTCGCCTCGCCTACGGGTGGGGGTTACTGGATCGTCGCCCGCGACGGGGGAGTCTTCGCCTTCGGGGATGCAGCCTTCGAGGGTTCGTTGGGGGGTACCGGGGTTACCGATGTGGTGGCCTTTGCTGGCTGAGCATCCGCTGGCCTCGGTCAGGTGCTACGCCCCGGCGCTGACCGTCGGGTGATCCCGTGGTACGCAGCGAGGCCGATGGCAGCCAGATTCAGGAACAACACCAAGGCCCAGAAGAACGAGACGCCGCCCTCGTCGGTCCTCGGTGAGCTGGCAAACCTAGTGGCCAACGCTTGTTCGGGGTCGGTCGTCGGCGAGACATCGGTCTGGTCATCGGCTGGGATGACCAGCACAGGATCGTTATCAGATGGGTCCGACCCCTGGGAGTCGAGCTGCGGGGCCGCAGAGGGGTCCGGCGCAGCAAGCCCTGGGTCCGGATCGTCGGCGTCGTCATCGGCGTCGACGTCGGCGACGGAGACAGACGTTGTTCCTTCGGTGGTGGTGGTGCGGCGGGGGCGAGGCGGCGGTGGGCTCGTGGTGGTGGTTGTTGTCGTCGTTGTGGTCGTGGTTGTGGTGGTTGTCGTACTGGTCGTCGTGGTGGTGGTCGGCGCTTCGGTGGTGGTGCTCGGACACGGCACGAACTCGCCCTTCACGGCGTCGAAGCAGTCTCCCTGCTGGGCTGACGCAGTGCCCGTCCATGCCATGACCACGAGCACGACCCCAACCACGCCCAGCATGGCAAGCACGAGGGTTCGTCGTGTCTGCGGCAGTGAAACCACCATGGCCGCATCCTAGGGGGCGAGGGAACCGAACTTCTATCACCGACGGGCACGATGGGGCACGGCCTGCAGGCGCCCCCTAGCCTGACGTCGATGACAGGCGGTCACACACTGGACGCTGGCACCGTCCTGTTGCAGTGGGCGGCGGGAGGTCTCGCCTTTACGTGGGTGACGACCCGACGGCGTGAGGTCAGCCTCGGTTACGGCTGGCTGATGCGGTCGACCTACCTGGTGATCGGCCTTCTCGGGCTGGTGGCTGGACTCAGGTGGTCGCCCCACGCAGTGAGGGATCTTGCATCGGTAGGCCTCGTCGTAGCTGCCGGTGGGGCGCTGGTCGCGTCGGTACTGCAGCGAAGAGCTGGGGTCGCCGGCCACGCAGCGGTCCACGATGCGCGCACGGCCAGGGTGGCTGCGATGACGGGGATCGAGCGCGCAGTCTCGGTTCGGGACGAGACCGCGACCGAATTCGACCCTCGCTGGGATCTTGTAGCCCCCTTGCTCGGACTGGTCGGTGTGGTTGCCGTCGGTGTCTCGGATGACCAGTCCCCTGTCCTGATGACCTTGCGTCTGGTGATCGGCGCGGCCTTCCTGGGTGTGGTCAGCGATGCAATGCTGCTCGGCCACTGGTACCTCGTGCAGCCAGGGCTTCGCCGAGACGCCCTGCTAGAACAGGTGACCTGGTTGGGACGTCTGTGGCCGTTCGAGGTCGGCCTGCTGTTGGCACCGACCGGGATGGTCTCGGTGATCTCGGGGACGATCGATGACGGATACGGCGGGATGCTGGGCTGGTTCTGGATCGCCTGCGCTGTCACGACGCTGGCCCTGGTCGTGGTGACTCGTGCTGCGTTGCGGGAGCGCTACTACTCGGCGGTCATGGCGGCAACCGGACTGCTCTACCTGGCGATTCTCACGGCGTTCGGAACCGATCTGGTGGCCCGACTCGTGCTGCGAGGTTGAGGGGGACCAGTCAGCGTCCCGTCCAACGAGGTGGTCGCTTCTCCCTGAACGCTGCGCCACCTTCGCCGGCGTCGTCGCTGGCCGCCACGATGCGCCGGATCGACTCGCCCATGCGCACGGCCTCGGTCCACCCCATCCGGGGGCTTCTCCACGCCACTTCCTTGACGGCCCGCACAGCGAGCGGGGCGCCCTGGCAGAGGCGTTCGGCGAGGGCTTGGGCCTCGTCCATCAACTCTTCGTGGGGGACCACCTTCCACGCCAGGCCTATCTCAGCTGCCCGTTCGGCGTCGATGTTGTCGCCGGTGAGCAGGATCTCCATGGCGTTGGCCCAACCGATCTTGGGGGGCATGCGGATCGAGCCGACGATGGTGGGGACGCCGATCTTGACCTCGGGCATGCCGAAGATGGCCCGATCCGACGCGATCAGGAAGTCGGCGACCAGGGCCCCCGTCAGGCCGTATCCGATGCAGGCGCCGTTCACCGCAGCGATGGTGGGCTTCCACAGCTCGAGACCGGACTCGAAGCTGTTGATCGTCGGAATCTCGAAGTAGGTGCCCGGCCATGTCCCTGCTGCGTTGCCGCCGCCCCGGAGGTCGGCTCCCGCGCAGAAGGCTCTTCCCGCCCCGGTGAAGATGGCGACCCAGGCTTCGGGGTCGTTGTAGAACTCCAGCCACGCGGCGTTGAGGCATTCGCGCATCTCACCGTTGATGGCGTTGAGCGCCTCGGGGCGGTTGTAGGTGATGGTGGCGATGTGCCCGTTCAGTTCGTACGTCGCGGCGTCGGAAGCCATTCCCAGTTTCTAGTCGTTGCATGCGTGACAATGGACCGATGCGCCTTGTCATTCAGATCCCCTGTCTCAACGAGGAGCAGACCCTGCCCGCCACTTTGGCCGAACTTCCCAGATCGGTGCCGGGATTCGATGAGGTGCTGTGGCTGGTGGTCGATGACGGCTCGACCGACCGCACCGCCCAGGTGGCCCGGGAGCACGGGGTCGACCATGTGGTGAGATTCACACAGAACAAGGGCCTGGCTGTCGCCTTCCAGGCAGGTCTGGACGCAGCACTTCGGCTCGGCGCCGATGTGGTGGTGAACACAGACGCTGACAACCAGTACCACGCAGACGACATCGCCAACCTGGTTGGGCCCATCGTCGAAGGCCGGGCCGATTTCGTGGTGGGGACCCGCGATATTGCCGAGCATCCCGAGTTCACCTGGGCAAAGAAGAAGCTCCAACATCTCGGGTCCTGGGTGGTCCGCCGCGCGTCAGGAACCGACGTGCTCGACGCCACCTCGGGCTTCAGGGCGTATTCACGCGATGCGGCCCTGCAGGTGAACGTGGTCTCGAAGTTCACCTACACCCTCGAAACGGTCATCCAGGCGGGCAAGTCGAACATCGCAGTGACCAATGTTCCGGTACGCATCAACCCGGCGACCCGCGACTCGCGGTTGTTCACCAGCAAACGCCAGTACATCCGACGCTCGGCAGGCACAATCAGCAGGGTCTATGCGATGTACGAGCCCTTGCGAGTGTTCACGATCCCGGCGCTGCTGCTGGGACTTGCCGGTTTCGCCCTCTTCGCCCGATACGGATTTTTCGTAGCAACTGGCGATCGCGGGGGTCATGTGCAGTCCCTGATCGTGGGTGCCGTGCTGGCCTTGACGGCGCTGCAACTGCTCATGCTCGGCGTCCTCGGACAACTGCTCAGGGTCAATCGGGTTATCGGCGAGCGCACACTGAGCCGGGTGCGAGCGATCGAACTCCAGCTCGCCGACCACACGGGCACCGACGCCGAGGGCTCGAGCGAGCTGCGGGGCCCCCCGTCGCCGGCGACCTGACCGACCGGGCTTGGCTACCGGAAGATCGACATCTCGTTGCGGGTCTGCTCGGCCCGCTGTCCGGTCAGGCTCCTGACGCGGAGCACGCGGACGAGGAACCAACTTACGTAGCGGCGCAGGTGCTTGGGCAGCTCCTTCGTAGCCTTGCGCCACCACAGGGTTCGGTAGCGCCGCTGCCGTTGGAGCTCGCGCTTTCGGTCCAGTTCTCTGGTGAACTTCGTGACCTCGGCCGGGCCTCGCAGCGCGGTTTCGGTCCGGTTGGGCCCGATCATGAGCGGGCGATGCCGTCCCAGTGACTCGAGGTGCTCGGCGTAGGCGTAAGCGAAGTCGCCGAACACGACCCGTCGTGTCTGCGACTCGGTGATGTCGTCGACGGAGGCCTGGACGAGGTTGATTCGTCCGGAGTCCCGAAGGGATGTGACGAGAGCGTGACTGTCGGGGGTCCGACAGATCAGAAGTGAGATACCGGTTCGAGTTGTGACCGTGCTGGGTAGCCATGCGTCGCCGACGACGATGTCGGCCAAGAAGTTCGAGTGGTTCACGCAGAGGTGACACCGAGGGGTGTTGAACGAGCGGTCGAAGGCGACCTGGTAATCGAAGGAAACGCGTCGTCCGATAGCCAGGCTCTTGCGGTCTGTCTCGATGCGGAGCTTTCCGACGGGTCCGCCGCCTCGATAGGCGATGTGGCGGATGTCATTGCTGTCCAGCCCTTTGAACTTGCTGATGGCTTCGACGGCGTGATGGGAGTAGAGCCATCCGCACAGTAGGCCGATGGTCATGGCGATGCGGTCACGAAGTTCGGGTCGCAGCTTCGAGATGTAGTTGTAGGTGCCTTCGAGCTGGCACGGGATGCCGACGAGCACGTAGCGCCCCTCGTTGGCGGCAAGCAGGGCGAGCGCGTCGTCGAGCCGGATTGCGTGGTAGATCGATCCGGGTAGGGAGTCGATCTCGTCTGGCGAGGTGACCAGCCTCGCCCGGTAGTCGAGGCCCCCCACCTCGGCTAGGGCGATCACCCCGTCGATATCGGGCCGGGCCAGCAGCGCGTGCAGCATTTCCTTGATCAGGCCGCCACTCGATGCAGCCAGGTTGCGTTCCTCGTTGGTGCTCTGGGCCAGGAGGACCTGATGCACCACGCCATGGGGCGTCACCGGCTCGCCCGGGAACACGAACTCGTGCAGGGCTTCGAAGTCGACCTCGATGGCCGGACAGACGGATGCGGCAGCCGGGTTGCCAACGGTGCTCGGACGGTAGGTGAGGCTGTCAGGGTCCAAGATGAGCTCGACGCTTTCG
>JAYPWI010000036.1:0-28864 GCA_038135065.1 Acidimicrobiales bacterium | reverse complement strand
ACCCTGTACGGCGGAGCAATCCTCGACCACCCCGAACTGCTGGAGGAACACGCGAGGGTCCGCAACCAAGGGGCGCCGTCGCCCCGCGGCTACCTCTACCAACTCCTGGCCATCAGCGGCTTCACGAGCCTGCACTACCTTCACCGCCTCCGCCAGCCCACCCTGGTGCTGGCAGGTGACGACGACCCCATCATCCCCTTGGAGAACGGTCGACGGTTGGCCCAGCACATTCCCCGAGCCCGCCTCGAGGTCGTCGCCGGCGGAGGTCACCTCTTCTTGTTCACCCGAGCTGCCAAGATGGCTCAGGTCATCGGCGACTTCCTCGACGAGCACCGACCCGACGACGCTGCCCCATGAGCGACTTCTTCCAGAACGGGGTGATCGCCACCCTCCACCGCCTCGACGAACGTCCGGCCGACGCTCTCGACGGCGATCTACGGCAGTGGTCCAACGAGCGGCCCATGGCCCTCGTCATCCCTTGCTTGTTCTCCGAGTTGAGAGGGCCTGCCCTGTCGGCCATCGTCGACGAGATCGCCGAGATCGACTACCTGAACGAAGTGATCATCGGCATCGACCAAGCAGACGAGGCCGAGTTCGCCGAAGCACGGTCCTTCTTCGACCGACTGCCCCAGCGGACCCGCCTGCTATGGAATGACGGGCCGAGACTCCAGGCCGTACATCGCCAGCTCGAGGACAGGATGCTGGCCCCCGAACAGCCGGGCAAGGGACGCAACGTCTGGTACTGCCTGGGATACTTCCTGGCATCGGGCCGCTGCTCGGCGGTCGCTCTCCACGATGCCGACATCCTGACCTACGAACGTTCCATCGTCAGCCGCTTGCTCTACCCGATCGTCCACCCCACATTCGGGTACTCGTTCTCCAAGGGCTACTACTTCCGGAGTGACGGCCAACGTCTCAACGGGCGGGTCGTGCGCCTGTTGGTCACCCCTCTCATTCGGGCCCTGCGTTCGACCATCGGTGACGACGAGTACCTGCGCTACCTCGACAGCTTCCGGTACCCATTGGCTGGGGAGTTCGCCATGGAGGCCGACCTGGTCCGAAGCATCCGGATTCCCAGCGACTGGGGCTTGGAGATCGGGGTGCTCTCGGAGGTGTACCGGATCTACCGGACTCGTCGGATCTGTCAGGTCGACGTCGCCGGACGCTACGACCACAAACACCAGGACCTCTCGGCCGCCGATCCCGACGCCGGCTTGCACAAAATGAGTTGCGACATCGCGAAAGCCGTCTTCCGGAAGCTGGCGATCGACGGTGCCGTGCTGTCGCCCGAGACCTTTCGCACCGTCAAGGCCGCCTACTACCGAGAAGCCCTCGACCTGGTCGACCAGTACCAGAACGACGCAACCCTCAACGGCCTCGACTTCGACCGGCATCAGGAAGAAACGGCGGTCGAGGTGTTCAGCCAAGCCATCATGGACGCAGGCTCCCGTTTCCTCGCCAGCTCCATGGAGACGCCGTTCATCCCCAACTGGTCACGAATCGAGAGCGCCCTCCCTCAGGTGATGACCCAGCTCTACGACGCGGTCGAGGCGGACAACCAGACCGAGCCATAGGCGCTCAGTCGGATCTCGCTCCCCCTCACCGCTCCGCCCCCCAACACGTCGACGCCCCCGTCGCCCCACCCCGCAGGAAGCGTCACCCCGACGGGGCGATCCGCCGGGTTCGTCAACACCAGGATGCGCTGACCACGGAACGGGCCACGCTCCACGGCTACCACCGACGAACCCAGGTCGACTGACCTCTGCGGGCTGTCAGGGTGCAATGCCGGCTGGTCCCCACGGACCGACATCCGGCGAAGTAGTTCCTCGAGATGAGCTCGCCCTGCACCCCCACCCTGGCCCAGGTACCGAAGGAGCTCAGCCCGATCCAGCTTGGACCGATTGATCGATCGGGGAACCCCGCTCGCGTGCACCGCTTCGTGGTCATTCGGCGTTCCGAACAAGCTGTGGACGTACAGGCCGGGGATCCCTGCCAGGCCCAGCATGAGGGTGTGGGCCGCAAGGCTCCGTTGCGGACCGAGCAACTCGTGGAGCGACACGTTGACCTCATAGGGACGATCTCCCAGCGGGGTCGCATAGGAACCATGGGCACCGCCCGCCGCTCGCGCCGCATCAACCAGAGCGTCGATCTGCTCGTCAGTCAGCAGCCCTTCGGCTGGACGCAGACCGATGCCGTCGTGGCTGGCCAGAAAGTTGAGGACCGTCGAGCCGTTCGACACCGTGGGAGTGGCCAGCCAACGCTGGAGTGGTACGGGGTCGCCAGACAAGACGGTGTGCAGCAGCAGGGGCGGCAGGCTGAAGTTGTAGATCAGGTGGGCCTCGTCACCGTTTCCCAGATAGCTCAGGTTCTCCTCGTGGGGGACGTTGGTCTCGGTGATGAGCACGGCGGCGGGGTCACGGTGGTTGACCAGGGTCCTGAGCAGGCGGACCACTTCGTGGGTCTGGGGCAGATGGATGCAGGGCGTTCCCACCTCCTTCCAGAGATAGGCAACGGCATCGAGGCGGAACCAACGAACGCCAGCCGTCATCAGGCGGTCGAGCACCTCGAGGGTTGCGACGAGCACCTCGGGGTTCGAGAAATCCAGATCGATCTGGTCGTGACTGAACGTGCACCAGGCGTGGCGTAGCCCGCCGGCCGTATCGACGGCCCTCAGCAGGTCATGGGTGCGGGGACGGACGACAGCCCCCAGGTCGTCGTCGGGGCTCGCCGTACGGAACCAGTCTCGGCCCGGCTCGACGTCACGGCAGAACTGTTCGAATTCGGCACTCGCTGCGCTGCGGTGATTGATGACCAGATCGGCCATGACCGTCACCTGTTCGGCCAGGGCCTCCACGTCGGCCCACGATCCGAGGTGGTCGTCGACGGCGAGGTGATCGATGACGGAAAACCCTCCGTCGGAGCTGGAGGGAAAGAACGGCAGCACATGGACGACCGGGGGCACACCGCCCAGTTCCCGGTCGATCACCGACCGCAGGGTGACCAGGGGCCTGCTCCCTGGCTCGGTCACCGTGTCGGCATAGGAGATGACGACCGACGTGGTCTCGTCCCACCGCTCCGCACCGGCGGGTGGGACCTGGCCCGGATCGACACCTGCCGCTGTGAGGACCCGATCGAGGAGGCCGTCGAGCGCCGCACCCGGATACAGCGCCTCGAGGTGGGCTCTCACCCGCGCGACCAGATGGTCACCGTCGGACATGTTCAGCACCCGCGCTGTGGGAGAGAACCCAGGATCACCGCAGGGAGGATAGCGAGGGCAGATACGACGAAGGCCGGGCTGGATCGAGTCCAGCCCGGCCATCGGTCACGCCACATCGGGCGACCCCCGTCAGCTCAACGACTGCAGATCGGCGAGCACCTCACCGGCGTGGGCCGTGAGATCGGGGTGGTCGGTCAGGTCGTAGGACCGGGCGATGACGCCGTCGGGCCCGATCAGGTAGCTGACCCGCCGGGGCAGTCCGTACTCGAAGTAGGGCTCACCCTCCTGGCGGACCGCGTCATAGGCCGCCCCCGCTGTCCGGTCGGGATCCGACAGGAGCAGGTAGGGGAAGTTCTCTTTCTCGGCGAACGCCTGCTGATCCTCCACGGAGTCGAACGACACACCGACAATGACCGCATTGGCGGCCTCGAAATCTGGGGTTCGATCACGGAACCCGCTTCCCTCCAGCGTTCAGCCAGGGGTGGCCGCTTTGGGGTACCACCACAGCGCCACCCACTTGCCGGCGAAGTCGGACAGGGAAACCTGGGCACCCGACTGGTCGGCGAGGGTGAAGCCAGGTGCCTGCGTGCCTGCGTCGAGCATCTGGTCCTCCTCTTAGGAACAACCCGTAACGCTAGCGGTGTCGCGCCCCCAGGAGGTGTCCTAGCATCGAGTGATGCACCCACTGTCGATGATGACCGCGGCCGAAGCGACCGAAGCCCTCGACCTCCTGCGGTCGGCCGGGCATGTGGACGGCGCCTCACGCATCCACGGGTTCTGCCTCCATGAGCCCCCCAAAGCCGAGGTCGCCCAGTGGCAGCCGGGTGATCCGGTCGATCGCCGCTTCGAGGTGGTGGTCCGCAATGGCGCCGATGTGTACGAAGCCACCGTGTCGGTGTCGCGGGGGGAGATCGACCGCTGGGAGCACCAACCCGGTGTCGTCCCTCGGATCGGCATTCTCGAGATCTCCAAGGTGCAGCAGGCGTGCCGAGAGAGTCACGAATTCCAAGCGGCCATGGCTGCCCGGGGCATCACCGACTGCTCCGGGGTGCAGATCGACCCCTGGCCGACCGGCGACTACGGCTTCACCGAGGAGCAGGGCCGCCGGGTGCAGCGGTGCATCGCCTTCCACCGTCCCGAGCCCACCGACAACGGGTATGCGTATCCCCTCGATGGCTTGATGGTGCACGTCGACGTCGACACCTTGGAAGTGGTCCGGGTCGAAGATTTCGATCGCTGGCCGGTGGCCACCGAGCGAGGCAATTACGACATCGCGTCCGTCGAGACGGACTTCGGTCCGATGCGGACCGACCTTCGCCCCATCGAGATCACCCAACCAGAGGGGCCGAGCTTCACCCTCGACGGCAACGAACTGACCTGGCAGAAGTGGAACATGCGGATCGTCATGGACGACACCGAGGGCTTGGTCCTGCACCGCATCAACTACACCCAGGACGGTGAGGCCCGTTCAGTGATCGACCGGGCGTCCCTCGCCGAGATGGTCGTCCCCTACGGCGACACCCGACCGAGCCAGACCTTCAAGCACGCCCTGGACGCCGGGGAGTTCGGCTTGGGCATGCTGGCCAACTCGCTCAAGCTGGGCTGCGACTGCCTCGGGGACATCACGTACCTCGACGCCACCCAGGTCCTCGACGACGGCACCGTGTACACCCTGGAGAACGCCATCTGCATCCACGAAGAGGACTTCGGCATCGGCTGGAAGCACACCGACTTCAACACCGGGGAGGTCGAGGTTCGCCGCAGTCGCCGGCTCGTGGTGAGCAGCATCCACACCGTCGGCAACTACGAATACGGGTTGTTCTGGTACTTCCATCTCGACGGCTCCATCCGCCTCGAGATCAAGCTGACGGGCATCCTGACCACTCGGTCGCACCGGGAGGGCGACGACATGACGTTCGCCCGCCAGGTCGCCCCCAACGTGGCTGCACCCATCCACCAGCACCTGTTCTGTGTCCGTCTGGACATGGCCGTCGACGGTCATCGCAACACGGTGGTGGAGGTCAACACCGAGGCCCTGCCACCGGGCCCCGACAACCCCCACGGCACTGCGTTCGCGGCCCGGGAGACCGTGCTGAGCTCAGAACACCAGGCACAGCGCACCACCTCGTCTGCCTCGAGTCGCTACTGGCGTATCCAGAGCGAGGAGCGGGTCAACCGACTCGGGCGCCCGACTGCGTACCGTCTGCTCCCCTCGGCGACGGCCACCATGTTCGCCTCGCCCGACTCACCACACGGTCGACGGGCCGGATTCGCCCAGCACAACCTGTGGGTGACCCCCTCCAGCAACGACGAGCGCTACGCAGCCGGCCGTTACCCCACCCAACGCAACCAGGGCCAGGGCCTGCCCGCCTACACCGCAAACGATCGGTCGGTCGCCGATACCGACGTCACCCTGTGGCACACCTTCGGCCTCACCCACGACGTGCGGGTCGAGGACTTCCCCGTCATGCCCACCGAATACGCCGGGTTCCTGATGGTCCCCGACGGCTTCTTCGAGCGGAACCCGGCCATCGACGTGCCACCGACCGACACCGGACACTGCCACTAGGCGCAGCAGCAGCCGCTCGGCATCGAACGGACCAAACGTACCGAACCAACCGAACAGATCGAACGGTCAGGGCCTCTCGAAGGGGCGACGGGGCACCAGGAGCCCCCTCCCTCGGGGTGCGTCCACCCTCGAGCCCTCGGCGACCAGCTCTCCCCGGCTGAAGGTGAGCACTGGCCAACCGGTGACTTCCCACCCGTCGTAGGGCGAGTAGCCGGCGGCCGAATGCATGGTCGACCCGTCGATGACCCGGGTCTCGTTGGGATCCCACACCACCAGATCGGCGTCTGACCCCGGAGCGATACACCCCTTGCGGGGGTACATGCCGAAGATCTTCGCCGGATTGGCGCTGGTCATCTCCACGAACCTCGATAGCGACATGCGCCCCGTCCGCACCCCGAGCGACCACAGCATCGGCATGATGGTCTCGAGCTCGGCCATCCCCTGGCGCAGTTCGGCCGGACCCAGGGTGGGGTCGAGCTTCTGCTCGAGGGTCCACGGGGCGTGATCGGTGGCCACCGTGGACACCGACCCGTCCGCGATCCCAGCCCACAGGGCATCACGGTCGGCGTCGGTCCGTAGTGGTGGCGCACCTGCGTACTTGGCCCCGTCGGGTTCGTCGAAGCGGGACCGTTCGAGATGGAGATAGATGGGGCGGGTTTCCACGTACAGGGGCAGGCCCCGGGCCCGAGCGACTCGGCAGGCATCGAGGGCGGCTGCGCTCGACAGGTGGACGATGTAGGCCGCCGCCCCGCTGACCTCGCAGAACCCGACCGCTCGCTCGGTGGCGATCCGTTCGGCCTCGACCGGCCGGGTCTCGGGATAGTGACGGTGCTCGTGCATCCCCCGCTCGGCCAGGATGTCGCCGCAGCACCGCATGATGGCAGCGTCCTCACAGTGCAGCAGAACGACCGATCCTGCGTCGGCGGCAGCGCGCATGGCTGTCACGAAGCGATCCACATTGCGGTCGAACCGCTGGAAGCTCAGGAAGATCTTGACGCTCGGGAATCCTTCGGCCGCCAGCTCACCGATCTGGCGGATGCCCTCGTCGTCGGGATCGAGCAGGACGGGGTGCTGGAAGTAGTCGGTCACCGACAGGGCCTCAGCGGCGGCGTTGTCGCGCTCGAGCCCGTCGCGCATCTGCTCACCGCTCCGGCAGAAGGACATGTTGCCCACCGTGGTCACCCCACCGGCCAGGGCGGCCCGTGTACCCACCTCGAAATCGTCGGCCCAGGAATGGATCCCGGGACCGGTGCGGGGATCAGTGAGGTGGACGTGGGGATCCACCCCGCCCGGCAGCACGAAACGACCCACGGCATCGACCTCGTCCGGGGCCGACATCACCCCTCCGAGCTGGACGATCCGGCCGTCCTCGACCCCGACATCGGTGACCACCGGGCCATCCCCGGCCATCACCGTGCCACCCCTGATCACCAGGTCCATGGCTGCTCCTACCTGTCGGGGAACAGCCGCATCCCCGGCCGGTCCCATTCGATGGCGAACACGTTCCCCTCGTCGCTGGAGGTCACGTACAAGGTCCGGAAGTCGTCACCCCCGAAACAGCAGTTGGTCAGACCCCGCTCGGGCAGTTCGACCACCTCGATGGGTCGACCGTCGGAACCGTCGAGCACGAAGAGGTTAGGGGTGCCGTGCCCGGCCACGATGATCCGGCCCGATGCATCGAAGCAGAACCCGTCGGGAACAGAACGGCGCCCGATCATGCCGTTCCCCTTCGGGGTCGCCGATACGACGCCGGGCTCGGTGATGAGGAAGCTCACCAACATGCCGGTCAGCGATTCGCACACGATCAGGGTCCGGCCGTCCTCTCGGACGCCGAGGCCGTTGGGGAACAAGATGCCGTCAGCCACCCGCCGGGTGGCGCCGTCAGCGGCCCGGTAGCAGACGGGGCCTGGCTCGGGGGCCCCTCCCATCATTCCCCCCCAAGCCGGGTCGGTGAAGTAGAAACCGCCGTGATCATCGAAACAGAGGTCGTTGGGACTGTTGAGGGGGATCCCGTCGATCTCGGTGATCAGGTCGGCCATCTCCCCCGACGGCGCCACCGTTCGGATGGTGCCCGGTCCGTTCGGTGGGCTGGCCGAGGACGCAGTGGAGGGCATGTCGGACGACCAGCGCCCGCCGTTGTTGCAGATGTACAGGGTGCCGTCTGCCCCGAACGCGGCACCGTTGGGCCCACCCTGGGTGTCCGCGTACACCGACAGGGTGCCGTCCTCGGCCACCCGGGTGATGCATTGACCGGCAATCTCGGTGACGTACAGGGCCCCATCGGGACCGATGGCAGGCCCCTCGGGAAACTGCAGTCCCGTGGCCATTCGTTCGATGTTCACGGGTCTCTCCCCTCGGCCCCCATGCTGTCCCGCCCAGGAACCTAGTGCCGGCCACGCCCCGCTCGCGCAGCGATCCCCAACGATGGCCGGCCCACGGTCACCGAGCGTCGAGGCCTGCCCGGTGCGCGGGGTCTGCGATGGAGCGCAGCGCCTCGGCCCGCCTCCCCAGCGGAAGACCTCTCACCTCGGCTGCGCCGTGCTCAGTCACCACGATGTCGGCCAGGTAGCCGGGAATGGTCACCGGGGCCGGCGGTTCGATCACCGGAACGATCCGAGAAATCGACCCACGCCCCGCCGTGCTGCGCAGGGCAAGCACGGCCCGCCCGCCCGGGGCGACCGAGGCTCCGAACGCGAAGTCCGGTGCCCCACCCGGACCCGAGATGCGGGTCCCTCCCGCCACCTCGGAATTGCAGGAACCGTCGAGGGCGATCTCCACCGTGGAGTTGAGGGCGACGAAGCGCTCCAAGCCAGCGAGGACGGCAGCCCCGTGGGTGTACGAGGCGGGGGCCATGACGAGGTTCGGGTTGCCGTCGGCCCAGGCCATCAGTCGCGGCGTGCTGACCAACTCGGCGGTCACCATCGGCCCGTCGACGGCCCCTCCCTCGAACAGATCGACGCAGGCATCGCTCAACATGCCCGAGTGGACCCGCAAGCCGCGTCGATCACTCAGTTCCTCCAGGATTGCGTCAGGCAATGCCCCCAGACCGAACTGGATGGTCGACCCATCGGCGACGAACGCCGCAGCCCGGCGGGCGATGTCCCGCCCCACTGGGTCCGATGTGCCGGCAGGCCGACTCTCGGGAATCGGGGTGTCGGCCCGCACCACCATGTCGATGTCCTCGGGCCACAATTCGCTGGCTCCGAAGGTGTACGGCACCGCTCGATTCACCTGGGCGATGACCAGGTCTGCTGTCCGCACCACGTCGGCAGCCATCCCACTGGACAAACCGAGGCTGAACCGACCGTCGGGCCCCGGGGGGCTGACCATGACCAGGGCCACCGAACAAGGCAGCGATCCGCCCGGCCTGAACTGGGTGGCTGCATCGGAGTACTTCGCAGGGAGCACGTCCACCGTCCCGGTGGCCCACAGGTGCTTGAAGGCCGGCGAGGCCTGCACGGTGACGTAGTGGAAGGGATCACCCGGATGATCGAAGACCGCTGGCCGGGACATCATGTAGGGGAACACCAACTCGAGGCGGGACCAGCGAGACCGTGCTGCGGCCATGGATTCCAACAGTGCGCTGGGCGTCATCGCCCCACCGGCCACGAAGACCCGAGACCCGTCCTCGATAGCGGCCATCGCGTCCGCTCCTGACACCTCGGTGGCAGGTCGTTGGCCATGACGCGGCGAGAGGAAGGGCTCGAAGTCGATGATGGCCCACGTTAGTCACCCACCGACTCCGGGATCGGGCCGCCGTGTTGAGCAGGAACGCCACAGCGGGGATCATGGGGACTGCCGAAAGGAGCCAACGATGCGGACCGTCGTCGATCCCCTCGTCCGAGCCGAAGCCATGCACGGTCCGCGCGAGGCCGTGGTCTGTGGTTCGACCCGGCGAACGTTCAGCGAAGTCCTCGACCGCTGCCACCGGGTCGGTGGACTGCTCGACGCCCTCGGCCTCGAGTCGGGTGCCCGGGTCGCCCTGCTGGCCGCCAACTGCGCCGAGTACGTGGAGATCTACGCCGGCGTTCCTGCGGCCGGACGAGCCGTGGTGCCGCTCAACACACGCTGGGCGGACGCAGAGCTGAGGTACGCCCTCGACGACGCAGGTGCCGCGGTGCTGGTCACCGATCGTGACCCGGGTGAGCTAGCCGACTCGGTGGACACCGTGATCAGACTCGGAGACGACTACGAGACGCGCCTGGCTGCAGTGAGCCCACAGCCCTACGCCGAGGTCGGCGAGGACGACATTGCCGGGCTCTTCTACACCGGCGGGACGACGGGCCAGAGCAAGGGAGTGATGCTGACCCACCGCAACCTGGTGGCCAACACCCTCCACAGCCAGATCACCATGCCCATGGACGCCTCCACCGTGTGTCTGGTGGTCGCCCCCATGTTCCATGCGGCGGGTTCCAACTCGGTGCTGCAGTGCCTGGCCTTGGGCGCGTCGCAGGTGATCGTGCCTGCCTTTCACCCCGACACGGTCCTCGACCTGATCGAGGCGGAAGGGTGCACCAACACCCTGGCCGTTCCCACCATGCTCGCCGCCATGATCGAAGCGCAGGCTTCGTCACCGCGCCGGACTTCATCCATGCGGATGATCGCCCACGGGGCGTCTCCCATCGCCATGGAAGTCCTGCGACGGGCCCACGAGCTGTTCCCTTCTGCTGAGCTGGTCCACCTCTACGGCGCGACCGAAACCGCCCCACTGGTGACCGGCCTGCGCAACGAGGAAGCCCTGACCGATCTTCCTCAGGGCAAGTCGGCCGGTCAGCCGGTACTGGGCGTGACCGTGGCCATCGACGCCCCCGAAGGCGAGCCCGGCGAGGTGCTGGTCCGGGGACCGAACGTCATGGCCGGGTACTGGAACAAGCCAGACCAGACAGCCGAGGTCCTCCAGAACGGTTGGTACCGAACCGGTGACGTGGGATACCAGGACCCCGACGGCTACCTGTACCTGGTCGATCGAGCCAAGGACATGATCATCTCGGGTGGCGAGAACGTGTATTGCAGCGAGGTGGAGGACGTCATCTATCGCCACCCGAAAGTGCTCGAAGCCACCGTCTTCGGCGTTCCCAACGACCAGTGGGGAGAACAGGTCCACGCTGTGGTGGTGCCCCGGGATCCCAGCCTCAGCGAGGAGGAACTCATCGACTTCTGCCGCAATCACCTGGGTGGCTACAAGCTGCCCCGGTCGGTGGCCTTCCAGACCGAGGAGTTGCCGAAGTCGGGGCCCGGCAAGGTCCTCAAGCGAGAGCTACGTCGCCCCTACTGGGAGGGTCGCGACCGCGACATCAACTGAGCCACGAGCCACTGGCTGATCTCAACCCAGACCGAGCAGCTCACGGAGCGCCGCGATCTCACCCGGCCGTGCGGCTGCCTTCGACCGGCCGAGGGCAACCATCTTCGCGTGGAGGTCGTCCCGGGCGGCGAGGGCGTCCACCCAGGCGGCGCCGATAGAGGCCGCTCGGGGGGCTGCGTAGCGGGCCGCCTCTCCGAAGTACGACCGAAGTTCGTAGGTGTTGGACGTCACGAGCGGGCGACCCCACGCCATCGCCTCGTACCCTGCCTGCTGCATGCAATTGTCGAGGGTGGTCAAGGCGCACACGACATCTGCTCCAGCCAGCAACTCTTCGTAGGTCGACCGGGGAACGAAACCAGTCACCTCTACGTTGGGCGGGATGTCGACGTCGGCGAGTACCCCTGCGCTATCACGCCCGGTGATGACGACATGCATGTCGGGATGCCGCCGCGCTGCGCCAACGATCTCGAGGATCGGCTCGTCACTGTCGAAGCTGGCAGGCACAACGACCCGTCGGCCGCCCACTGGTTCCTGGCTGTCCCGACCATCGCGGAGGGCGGGGGTGTCGTCCAAGACGAGGGTGTGCACGTCACGCTGTCGGAGAATGGCCGCATTGGCCTCGTTGGTCACCACCGCCCCTCGCGAGCACCGGAGCAGCCACGCAGTGAAGGGCAGGAACGGGCGCCAGGTCGATCCGACGAGCGGGTAGGTGTGGACATCTCCGACAACGGCCGCTCGCGCCAACCTGCCGTACAGCAGGCAGGCCATCAGCGCTGGGAACGGGGGCACCATGCACACCACCCGCCGTGGTCTGTCCTTCACGAGAACCACCATGGTCATGGCGAACTGCACGAGGTAGCGGAGCACGGCAACGAAGGGGTTCCCCCGCGGTCCCCACTGGATGTACCGGGTAACACCGCCGAGTTCTTCGGCCAGGCCCTCGTTGCGGGTGTGGAAGTGGACCCACCCGAGGACCACAAGATCGTTGTCGCCACACCTGCCCACGGATCCTCCGGAGATCGAACCGACTGCCAGGTTCCCATCGGCAGAACAGACTGGACTTTCAGCACGCTACCGGGACGAGTTTCCCCGCTCGCTATGGTGTCGAACGACGACGGCCAATCTTCAGGGGGAACAGGTGAAGCTCGCTCTCGGCCTCGGGTACTCCGGGGCCCATCTCGACCTACCGATGGAACGCATCAAGTTGGCCGAGCGGCTCGGCTTCGACTCGGTCTGGACGGCGGAAGCCTACGGATCCGACGCCATGACGCCGTTGGCCTACATCGCAGCCCACACCGAACGGATCCGACTCGGTACCGGCATCATCCAGTTGGCTGGTCGAGCACCTGCCATGGCCGCGATGCAGGCTCAGACCATCGATGCCCTGGCCGGTGGGGGCAGGATGATCGTGGGCCTCGGGGTGAGCGGGCCCCAGATCGTGGAGGGCTGGTACGGACAGCCGTGGGGCAAGCCGTACTGGAGGCTGCGCGACTACATCCAGATCATGCGCAAGGTGTTCGCCCGCGACGAACCCGTGATCCACGACGGTCGGGAGTACCAACTGCCCTTCACCGGGGAGGGAACGGTCGGATTGGGCAAACCCCTCACCTCGATCCTGCACACCAACCCCGACCTCCCTATCTGGCTTGGAAGTGGCTCCGAGGCCACCATCAAGCTGACAGCCGAGCTGTGCGACGGCTGGTTGCCCATGCACTTCGTCCCCGGCCGGATGAACGAGTTCCGCCCCTGGGTGGAGGAGGGCTTTCGCAGGGCAAACGCCAACGGTGGTTCGAAGGGGTGGGAGGGGTTCGAGATCATCGCCCAATGCCCGGTCCAGCTGACCGACGACGTCAGCACCGTGTTTCGGCGGGCCAAGGCCAACATCGCCCTGTACGCCGGCGGTATGGGACATCGCGACGTGAACTTCCACAACCAGCACATGGTGCAGCGCGGCTACCCCGATGTGGCAGCCCGGGTCCAGGAGCTCTTCCTGGCCGGCCGCAAGGACGAGGCAGCCGACGCCATCCCCGACGAGTACGTCGACGAGGCCGGGCTCTACGGGTCGCCTGACCGCATCGGCCGCCGGTACCTGGCCTGGGCCGATTCGGGCCTGACAGGTATCACCGTGGTCACCAACCAGGACGCGGTGGTCGAGCTCATGGCTGACCTGGCCGGCACGAATCGGAACACCTGACGTGCAGAGTGGGCTGATGACCCTGGGGGACAACGTCGCCCACCCCCTCACCGAGGAAACCCGAACCGATGCCGAGCGGCACCGCCAGTTGGTGGAGCAGGCCGTGTGGGCGGCAGAGGCCGGCTTCGATGCGATACACCTCGGCGAGCATCACTTCAACGACTACATGCTGAGTGCCCCGCCCGTGGTCTTGGCCGCCATCGGTGAGCGGGCGCCCGGCCTCGTGCTGTCGACAGCGGTGACCCTGGTCCCCACCCTGGATCCGGTCCGGGCCGCCGAGGACTACGCCACCCTCGACGCCCTCAGCGGGGGCCGCGTCGAGATCGTGGCCGGACGGGGCAACATCTACGCCCGCACCTTCCCCGCCTTCGGGCTCGACGTCCGCGACGCCCGCCCCCTGTTCGACGAGCGGCTCGAGTTACTGCTCCGCCTCTTGCACGAGGAATCCGTGACCTGGTCAGGCACCAGTCGGCCACCCATCGAGAACCTCACGATCCGACCCCGACCGAACGGCCCCATCCCCGTGTGGGTGGGTGCGGGTTCCACAGGCTCCGCGGACCTCGCCGCTCGTCTGGGCTGCCGGCTCATGCTTCCTTCGGTCTTCGGGCCCCCGGAGGCCTTCGTACCCATCGTCGACCGCTACCGCGAACAGTGGGTGGCGGCCGGTCGGGCAGAGAGCGAGATGGTCATCGGGGCCTGCTGCCACAGCTTCGCCGGAACGGACCGCCAGGACATGCTGAACCGGTTCGCCCCCCGGTACCGCCACTACTGGGAGTTCGTCAACGGCCTCATCGCGTTCAACACCGGTGGGCGCGTCGAGATGCCCTTCGACCTCGACGTCATGCTGTCGGGACCTGCGGTGGCTGGCAGCGCCGAGGAATGCGTCGATCGGGTGGGACAGATCCACGAACTGTTCGGGCATCAGCGACAGCTCTTCATGTTCGACATGGGGGGTGTCGACGACGCCGAACTGGCCGACACGATCGGGCGCTTCGGCGAAGACGTGCTCCCGCACCTGCCCTGAGCGACGAATCCCTCAGGAACGGGGCTCGACCAAGCGCCAATCGTCCGAGCCAGGTGCATAGCGATCGCGGTAGTCGGGGTCGTAGGCATCGGCCAGGGCCTTCACCCCCGTCGTCGCATCCGTGAAGGCGTCCATCAACTCGTCCTCGGCCCCGTAGTCGAACGGATCCTGCAACCGCATCTCGGTCACACTGCCTCGCTCCACGGGATGATCCACCAGATAGCGGGCCGTCGCCCCGATGGCCTCCACCACGGGGACGACGTCCCGATAGCCGAGGTCGGTCATCATGGCGTCAGGGCCCGTGTGCTGATGGAAGGTGTAGGCCGAGGCATTGAACGGTCGGGCCGGAGTGGCCAGTTGCTCCGGCAGGTTGACGAACTCGATGTCGACACCGAGCGCGGCCGCGATGACCTCATGGGTCTGGCGGACGGTCAGAACGTGCTCGTCACCGATGTTGTAGGAGTTACCCGCTGCGGCATCGAGGTGATCTACCACGAGGGCCAGGGCCTGTCCGGCATTGGGACCATAGGCGGCCGTCCGAAGGGTCAGACCGCCGTCGGAGAGGATGAACCTGCGACGCCCGTCGATGATCCGTCGGACGATGCACCACTCACGAGGGATGATCTGGCCGGGTCCGTAGATGATCGGATATCGGAACAGGGTCGCATCGGGGTGGTGATCGAAGACAATGTCCTCGGTGGCCACGATCTTGGCCACCTTGTCGTTCTCGTCGTTCACCGCTCGATCAGCCGTCTCCCGGATGGGGGTGAGCATCCCGGGAGGTGAGTTCAGGTGGGGACGGGCCCAGCCCTTGTACGCAGGGATGCCCCCGACAGCCACGAACTTGCCCGTGCGTCCCACGAAGAAGGGGGCCAGGTCACGGAGCCTTCCGTACATGGCGTAGACCACGTCGAAGGTGCGGTCGCCGAGTGCAGCGCCGACCTCGTCGATACGGAAGGGGTTGGTGTGGATGTGCTCCACCGCCTCGGGGATCGAGTCGACCTCGTGGCGGCCCGTGTGGAGGATGGCAGTGTCGAAGCCCCGCTCCAGCAGGCCGTTCACGACCCCGGGACCAGTGGGTCCCGTTCCTCCGATGACCAATGCCTTCACGATGCACCCCCTCACCCACCGCCCGGTGAGCGTAGTGGCATCACCTCGGCTACGGCAGCGCCATCAGCGTGCCCACCCAGTGACATGAGCGGGCGGATCGATGCCGGGACTGAGACGCGGGTCGGGAACAGGTTCGCCGACCGCGATGCCGAGGGGAATGATCCCGGCCCAGTGCGGGCCCTCGTAATCCTCGTCGTCGTCGACGGGTGGACCGGTCCGGACCTTTGCCGAGGCTTCCTCGATGGGCAGGGCCAGGACCAGGGTGGCTCGCAACTCCTGTTCGGTGTTGGGTCGAACACCGGTCATCCGGCCGGGGACGACATGGTCGGTGATCAGGTCCAGAATCCGGCTCTTCTCGTCGAGATCCTCCACGGCGGTGGCCTGGCCCAGCACGACTACAGAGCGGAAGTTGGCCGAGTGGTGCAGTGGTGAGCGGGCGAGGACGAGGCCGTCGACCAGGGTCACTGTGACGCAGAGGTCCTGCCCCTTCTTACCGGACCGTAGGAGCCGACTGGCCGGGGAACCGTGGAGGTACAGGGTGTCCCCGTCCCGCCCGTACACCATGGGCATGACCACGGGCCGCCCGTTCGAGATGACCCCGACATGGGCGACCAACCCTTCGTCGAGAATGGCGTGCACGGTCGCCCGGTCGTAATGACCCCGTTCGGGCATCCGCCGCACGGTCGTGTCGTTCGATTGCAGTTCTCCCATGTGGCCTCCCGGAACCGTGCGGGAATCTTCCCAGATGTCCGGGCACCGGGCAGCGTGGTTTACCGTGGTCCGATGAGCGCAGCGGCCGACGACCCATCGACGGACCCGATTCTCGAATTCCTCGAGGTCGACGAATCGAAGCTTCACATCGCCCCGGTCCTGGGAGCCCTGGCCGCCCAAGCAGAGCAGGCTGACCGGTCCAGATCGGTGGCCACCGAGGTGGTCGAAGCCATCCGGGGCTCGGACTTCATGCGCATGTCGGCGACTCGAACCCTCGGCGGAACCGAGGAGACCATGCTCCACATGGGTCGGGAGCTCGAAGCGGTGGCCGCCCGCTGCCCCAGCACGGCCTGGTGCCTCTGGAACCACCTGTGTGTGTTCCACCTCTTCGTCGGCGGCCTGGGACCGGACCACGCCGACTTCCTCCGGGAGATCGTCGACGCGGGAGCCTGGGTGTCGTTCCCGGCCGGTGCGGGCAGTGGGGTCCACGGTCGGCTCGACGGCGACGAGGCCGTGCTCGACGGCACCGCCACCTGGGCGACGGGCAGCCGCTACGCCGACTACTGCGGGGTGGTCTTCGCCGTGGTCGACGACGACGGCGAGCTGGTGCGACCAATGGACCTCCGGTTCACCATCGTTCGGACGGACCTCGATGGGGTGAAGATCGACCCGACGTGGGACGGATCAGGACTCCGAGCCTCGGCCACCGACGACGTGCACTACTCGGGGGTGCGGGTGCCCCTCGATCGCTGCGTGTCGTGGTTCGGCGCCAACCGGGCCGAGTCGCTGCGCACCGTGCCCGTCATCGATCACCGTTACCGAGAGGAGTGGGTGGGCCTCTCGGACCTGTGGCTGGGCTGGATGGCTGTCGGCGTCGTCCGGACTGCGCTCAGTGAGGCCGCTGCTGCGGTGCGCCACCGGCGGGTTCTGATGGGCGGCAAGATGGTCGAGCGACCCGCCGTGCAGCTGGGTCTGGGGAAGGCCATCTCCCTCACCATGGCGGCCCGGGCGGCGGTGGAAACTGCGTGCCGTGACGTCGACGACCGCATCGACGCTGGCGTGGTGCCGACCGAAGCCGACTACTTCCGCCAGCAAGCGGTCGTGTCGATGGCCGTGAACCAGCTGGTCGAAGCCATGGATCTTCTTCGCCGCATCCAGGGCGGGACGGCCCTGCGGGAGGGCGGCACCTTCGATCGGCGGCGCCGTGACTTCGATGCCATGCCCCTCCACATCAACGTCCACGAGGATCGGATCACCCACCAGGTCGGCCGCTACGCGCTGGGCATCGAACGCGCCGCCTTCTGAGTTCCGCGACTGCTCAGCGGCCACGTTTCCCACGACCTAGCCTCTGAGCACTGACGGGAGGGATCGCGGTGAGCGGCTACGAATTGGTGATCAAGGACGGGTTCATCTTCGACGGAACGGGTGCACCCCGCATCCGTGGGGACGTGGGAATCGTCGACGGTCGCATCGTCGAGATGGGCCGGCTCGACCACCGTGATGCCGAGCGGGTCATCGACGCCTCGGGCCTCCATGTCGCACCGGGCTTCGTCGACCTGCACACCCATTACGACGCCCAGGTGTTCTGGGATCCTTACTGCACCCTGTCGGGCTGGCACGGCATCACCTCAGTGGCCATCGGCAATTGCGGGTTCGGGTTCGCGCCGGTCGAGCCCGACATGCGCGAGTACGCCATGCGGTCGATGACCCGAGTGGAGGCGATTCCCTACGAGTCGATGCGCCAGGGCATGCCGTGGGACTGGATCAGCTTCCCCGAGTACCTGGACAGCCTGGATCGCACCCCCAAGGCCATGAACATCCTCCCCTACGTGCCGATCGGCCCAATGCTGCTGTCGGTGCTCGGGATCGACGACGCCAAGGCGGGTCGGATGCCCACCGACGACGAACACGCCCTGCTGGCCAAGATGCTGCATGAGTCGATGGACGCCGGCGGGTGCGGCTGGTCAGCGCAGCGACTGCCCCCGACGGGCCCGGCCGCCGTGCAGCGCGACTGGGACGGCACCCCCATGCCGACCGACATGATGAACGACGAGACAGCCAGGGTGTTCGCCAAGGTGTTGGCCGAGCGGAACCAGGGCGTGGTCCAGATGACCCTGACCACCGACGACATCAAGCACGACCTGGCCCACCTCGAGGAAATCGCCGCCATCTCGGGCCGACCCCTGCTCCACAACGTGGTGCAGGCCTTCGAGGATCGCCCCCACATCCACCGCCGCCAGATCGAATGGCTGGAGCGCTGCCGTGAGCGGGGCATCCCCGTCTACGGCCAAGGCGTCACCAGCGACGCAGGGTTCACCTTCACCCTCGAGGACTGGAACCTCTACGACGACTCCGAGGACTGGATGAACGCCTGTATGGGCGACAAGGCGGAACGCCTGGCCAAGTTTGCCGACCCCGAGCGGCGAGAAGGCCTGCGGACCAACATGCCCAGCACGGCAACGGCCCCCATCGAGGCGGTCACCGTGCTGTCACCCCGCACCGACGGCACCGAGCAGTACCGGGAGATGTCGGTCGGCCAGGTCGCTGAGCTGACCGGCAAGCACCCAGTGGACGCCATGCTCGACATCGCAGTGGCCGACGGGCTCGACACCCTGTTCTTCGTCTCGCCGCCCCAGGGCAATTCCGAGCTCCTCCGGGAGATCGTCCAGTACCCCCACATGCTGTTCGGGGTGTCCGACGGCGGCGCCCACACCAAGTTCCTGACCGCTGGTCGCTACCCGACCGAGACCCTCTCGGAACAGGTGCGCGACAACCAGTGGGTGACCTACGAAGAGGCCCACCGACGGCTGTCCGCGCTACCGGCCCAGTTGGCCGGCTTCCGTGACCGGGGCCTGCTGCGCCGAGGAGGCCCCGCCGACGTGGTCGTCTACGACCCCGAAACGATCGAAGCCCTCCCCATGGAAGTGGTCCATGACCTGCCGGGCGGTGAATGGCGACGGGTCCAGCGGGCCCGGGGCTACCGCAACGTCATCGTCAATGGCGAGGTCACCATCGAGAACGACGAGCAGACCGAGACCTACAGCGGCCGCCTCCTCCGTCACGGAGGCTGATCCGAGCCCCCCGGCGCCGGACCGTCGACCCTGCGTCCCCTAGGGTCGCGGCGACGGGAGGGACCTGATGGCACAACAGTTCGAGAACATCACCTACGAGGTCGACGGCGGGGTCGCCGTCGTCACCCTCAACCGCCCCGAGCGCCGCAACGCCCTGTCCCGCCAACTGCTCACGGAGTTGGAGCACGCCCTGTGGGAGGCCGACGACGACAAGCGCGTCCACTGTGTGGTGATCCGCGGCGCAGGGCCGTCGTTCTGCTCGGGGTACGACCTCAAGGGGCTCGACGGATGGGGCGATCCGACCGACGACACCCCCCGACGTCGCACCGCCACCATCGACGACGACTCGTGGCAGCTCGAGCGCAGCGCCCACCGACTGCGGGTGTTGTGGGACATGCACAAACCGACCATCGCTCAGCTCCATGGCTACTGCCTGGCCGGTGGCACGGACCTCGCCCTGTTCTGCGACATGGTCATCGCCGCTGACGACGCCCTCATCGGGTTCCCACCGGCCCGCAACCTCGGATCGCTGCCCAACTCGATGTGGCTGTACCACGTGGGACCTCAGTGGGCGAAGCGCCTCACCATGTCCGGCGACCTGATCTCGGGAGAGGACGCGGCTCACATCGGCCTGGTCATGAAGTCCGTGCCCGCCGATCTCCTGGACGACGAGGTCATGAGCCTGGCCCGCCGCCTGGCCCTCATCGACCCCGACCTGCTCAGCTCCAACAAGCGGGTCATCAACATGGGGATGGAGCTCATGGGAGCCCGGACCCTGCAGCGTTACGCCGCCGAGACCGATGCTCGAGCCCACCGAGCCCCAGCTACGAGGGAGTACTTCGAGGCCGTCACCCAAGGGGGTCTGCGGGGTGCCTTCGCCGAGCGGGACGCCAAGTTCGGTGATCCGCGTGTTCGGGTCCGAGAGCCCGAGGTGAGGGACGATGCGGGACAGGTGGTGGACATCGACCGGTCCGACGGCCGGTGAGCGGCGACCCCTCCTTCCTCGAACGCCTGGCCCCTGAGGGGCGGCGGGCAGTCGACCGAGCTGGGGCCGAGCGCCGCCATCGGCGCGACACGACCGTCTTCCGAGAGGGTGACCCAAGTACAGAGGTGCTCGTCATCCTCGAAGGTCGGGTCAAGCTCACCAAGCTGTCGGCTGAGGGCAGGGAGATCATCCTCGACCTGCGCGGCCCGGGCGACATCGTGGGCGAGATGGCGGCCGTGGACGGGGCGGCCCGGTCGGCCAGCGCCGTGTTTCTCACCGACGGGCGTGCCCTGCACCTGACCGGTGAGCGGTTCAACGAGCTGATCGATGCCGAACCATCGGTCGGGGCAGCGACCCTGCGCACCGTCGTCCACCGCCTCCGGGTGACATCGGAACGCCAACTCGAATTCGGTACCGAGACAGCCGTCCACCGGGTCTGCGGCCGCCTAGTGGAGCTGATGGACGACCTGCCACCCGACGCCTCGGGGGCCATCCACCTGCGCTCCCCCATCTCTCAGCAGGAGCTCGCCGAGTGGGCCGGCGTCAGTCGTGACGCCGTGGTCAGGGTCCTCAAGATGGCCCGGGACCTGGGATGGCTCGAGACGGGCCGACAGAGCTTCGTCATCCATCGACCAGACGAGCTCCGCGCCCATGCCCTTTGAGATGCAGCCCCCACCGCTGCTGCCTCGGCCACGGCCTGCAACAATCGGGAGATGAGCGACCACGAGCCCACCCCGGGGGTGCCCGAACCACACCCCCACCAGCCCGTCCGCTACATCGATCGAACCCGAGCCTGGTACGGGGCCATGGGCTACGAGCCCTACCGCTGGCCCTGCTTCACCGACGTTCCGTTCACCCCTGTGGCCGCACCGCTGGCTGAGGCCCGCCTCGCCTTGATCACCACCGCGGCCCCGTACCACCCCGAACTGGGCGATCAGGGGCCCGATGCGCCCTACAACGGGGCAGCCAAATTCTTCGAGGTGTTCACCCGACCCTCCACACCCACCACCCCCGATGACCACGACCTGCGGATCTCCCACATCGGGTACGACCGCCACCACAGCAGGGCCGACGACGTCAACACCTGGCTTCCCGTGGCCCAACTCTCCGATGCCGTTGCGCAGGGGAGGATCGGCGGATTGACATCGCGGATCTATGGCGTCCCCACCGTGCGCCGACAACGAACGACCACCGAGGAACACGCCCCCCAGATCGAGGAACTGCTCCGTGCCGATGGGGCCGACGTGGCCCTGCTGGTCCCCACCTGACCGGTCTGCCACCAGACCGTGAGTCTGGTCGCCCGCCACCTCGAGGCAGCCGGGATTCCCACAGTGGTCATGGGCGCAGCGAAGGACATCGTGGAGACGGTCGGGGTCCCCCGGTTCGTCTTCTCCGACGTGCCGTTGGGCAACTCGGCCGGGCTCCCCCACGATCCTGCGTCCCAGGCTGGCGTGCTCGACCTCGCCCTCGACCTGCTCGCATCGGCTCCCGGACCCCGAACCACCGTCCAGTCGTCACTGCGGTGGCCCGGTGACCCGCATGCATGGAAGCGGGACAACATGAACCTGACCGCCCTCGAAGGTGATGGGGCGGCACGGGCCCGGGACGCCTTCGTCGAACAGAAGCGCCGAGCCGGTCTCACCTCGGAGTGACCACATAGGTCCGACCGATCAGATCACCCCGTCGGCCCGCAGTGCGGCTACGTCCTCGGGAGACATCTCCAGCAGCGAGGTCAGGACTTCGTCGGTGTCGTGCCCGAGCGGCTGGCCTGCGTGGCGCACCATGCCCGGGGTGCCGCGCAGGGTCGGCACGACGTTCGGCATCATGACCTGGCCCCCGGCACCGTCGTCAACGGTGACCACGTTCTCACGGGCGGCGAACTGGGGATGATCGACGATGTCGGCTGCGGTGAGAATCCCACCAGCGGGCACGTTGTGCGCAGCGAACAGGGCATCGAGCTCCTCGAACGTCCGCTGTCGGATCCATGCGCCGAGCAGTTCCTCGAGTTCGTCGGCGTGGTGGATTCGATCTCGGGAGGTGGCGAAGCGGGGGTCGTCACCCAACCCCTCGTCACCCATCGCTGCGCAGAGGCGGGTCCATGGACCCTGCCCTCCGGCCGCAATCTGTAGCCATGTTCCGTCACTGGTCAGGAAGATCCCAGCGGGGCTGAACCCGGGGTTGCGATTACCGATGCGCTCCCGGATCTCACCCGTGCGCTGGTAGTTCTGCACCAGATCACCCGTGATGCGGAAGGGCGCCTCGTACAGGGCGAGATCGATCATCTGACCCGTTCCGCCCTGGGCGTCACGTTCGTAGAGGGCGAACATGGCAGCCAAGGCAGCAAAGGTCGCCGTGTTGTAGTCAGCGGTGGCAAACGCCGGCCGGACTGGTGGGCGATCCGCATAGCCGGTCGGATACAGATAACCCGAAATACCCAGGGCGATGCGGTCGTACCCGGCCCGCCCCGACAACGGCCCCGTCTGCCCGTACCCCGACACTCGCACCATGATCAGGCGCTCGTTGACCTTGCGCAGATCCTCCCACCCGAGCCCCCATCGCTCGAGGGTTCCCGGCGTGAAGTTCTCGATCAGCACATCGCTCTGCGTCACCAGACGCCTGACCAACTCCTGACCCTCGGTCCGTCGCAGATCGATGGTCACCGAGCGCTTGTTCCGCCCCTCCACCAGCCATTGGGTTCGGGGTGGCCGGCCCGGTGGGGTGGCCCCTCCCCGCAAGGAGTCGCCGACGCCCGGCTGTTCGACCTTGATGACCTCGGCTCCCATGTCCCCGAGCAGGGTGGCAGCAACTGGACCGGCCAGCAGGGTGCCCAAGTCGATGACTCGGACCCCCCTCATCGGACCGGCGGACATCGCGTCGTCGCTCATCTGACCTCCCTCGACAGGACATCTCAGCACAGCGGACCGGCGGCCGCTCCCGCCCAGCTGGCGGAGGAGTCCGAGGATCAGTCGAGCAGCGGGTTGCGGTAGGCGTGGGTGCCATCGAACCGGGACAGCAGATACGGCCCTGTCACCATGGGCGCGTGGCGCGGCGGTTCATCGGCCGAGTAACAGGTCGGGATGCACTCGATCCGGGTGTGGAAGCCCGGTTCCACGAAGAAGGGGATCGAGTACCGGTCGACGTCGGGCGGGCTGACCACCCGGTGTGGATTCGAGACATAGCGGTCGTTGGACCAGATCGACATCAGGTCGCCCAGGTTCACGACAGCGAGGTCAGCTGGCACGGAGACCTCGAGCCAGGCACCCGACCGGGTCCGGACCTCTAGCCCGCCGACCCCATCGTCGGTCACCACGGTCACCGATCCGTAATCGGTGTGGGTGCCGCACCCCGGCTGACCCGGGGCCGCCGCGACCCGGGACGTCGGGGGGTAGTGGAGCATGCGCAGGTGGTACATGAACGGGTCACCGCCTCCGGCGAGACCCTCGAACCACGTGGAAGGCAGTCCGAGGGCAACCGCCACGCCGCGATGGGCCCGGAGGCTTGCCTCGACCGCCTCGTCGAAATAGCGCTGCCACGCATCAGCGAATCCCGGCAGGTCGGGAAGTTGATTCGGGCCGTGCAGGGGCGTCCCGGCAACCACGTCCGGATGGTCGGGCCCGTGCTCGACACCGGAGTCGATGATCTCCTTGAGATCTCCTACCCGAGCCGTGTCCATGTCGTCACCAGCACCCAACGCGCCGTCGAGGAACTCGGCGCCGAGACCCACGTAGCCGCGGTGGCAGGTACTGGCTGCGATGTCGATTCGTTGCTTGTCGGCGAGCGGCAGAGCGAAGAACTCCTTCATGGCTGCCATGAGGTCGGCCTTGGTCGCTGGATCGATGCCATGACCTTCGGCCAACAGGAAGCCGAGCTCGCGGCAGGTCTCGTCGATGCGCCGGGCCTGGGCCAGGGCCTCGGGGGCATCGTGGTCGGCTCCCGTTGCAAACGGTGTGAGGTCGATCACCGGCAGGCTCACCCGCAGCACGTTACCCACTACCCAGGGCCCCGCCGCGCGCCCATGGGCGCGGGACTACCGTCCTGCCATGAGCGACCTCACCGTGTTCACCGCCCGACGGGTCCGGACCATGGAGCCATCGATGCCGACTGCCGAGGCAGTCGCCGTGCGGGACGGCCGGATCGTCGAGGTCGGCACCCTGGACTCCCTTCGGCCGTGGTTGGAGCGGAATGCGTACGTCATCGACGACACCTTCGCCGACGACGTCATCATGCCCGGCCTGATCGACCCCCACCTCCACCCGTCCATGGCTGCCGTGCTGCTCCCCATGGAGTTCACCACAGCGGTCGAGTGGGACCTGCCATGGGAGGACATCCCTGCGGTGCGGACGCGAGTCGAGTTCCTCGAGCGCATCGAGGAACTACATCGCCGATTGGACCCGGGAGAACCGCTCATCGCGTGGGGACATCACCCCATCTGGCACGGAGATATCGACCGGGCGCAACTCAATGCCATCTCCGCCGACCGACCCATCATCATCTGGCACCGGGGCTATCACTCCTTCCTCGTCAACGATGCGTGCTACCGGTGGATGGACATCGATCTCGATGCGGCCAGGCGCCACCCCCAGGTCGACGTCGATCGAGGAGCCTTCTACGAAACGGGACTGGCCTTCGGCTACCGCTACCTGACTCCCCTGCTGCTGGGCACAGAACGGTTCAGGGCCGGCTTGGATCGCATGCGACAGGTCATTCACCACGGAGGGCAGACCACGATCGGTGACGCGGCCGTGGGGATGTATGGATTCGAGGAAGAGTGGGACCATCTGGTGGCGGTGATGGAACGACCCGACACTCCGTTTCGTGTCCAGTTGACCCCCTTCGTCATGGGCTCCAACCACCGAGGCCCCGACGGCGAAGGTCTCGTGGAATGGATCCGATCCCTACCCGAGCGCAATACACATCGTCTGAGGTTCAGCGATCACGTGAAGATGTTCGCCGACGGAGGGTTTTTCGCCGAGCTCTTCCAATTGGAGTTTCCCGGCCACCTCGATGGCCGGCACGGGGAATGGATGACACCGCCGGAACAGTTCGCCGAAACAGCCCGCCTCCTGTGGGAGGAGGGCCTGAAGATCCACGTTCACTGCACCGGCGACCTCGGCGTGGAGTTGGTGTTGCAAACCCTCGAGCGACTGCAGCGTGAGCACCCCCGATTCGACCACCGTTTCACCTTCGAGCACTTCGGCATCTCCCGGCCACAGCAGGTCGACCGGCTGGCCGCTCTGGGCGCTCAGGCATCGGTGCAGGTGTATTACCTCTACGAACTTTCTCGCCCCTTCGCCGACCACACCCTGGGCTACGAGCGAGCGTCGCAGATGTCTCGACTGGGGAGCCTGGAGCGGGCGGGCGTTCGCTTTGCCGTGCACTCCGATTTCACGATGGCCCCTGCCCGGCCCCTCAACAATGCCTGGGTGGCCGCCAACCGGATCAACGAATCCGGGGAGGTGATGTGTCCGAGCGAGCGGGCGTCCCTCGACGCAGCGATCAAGGCCATCACCATCAACGCTGCGTTCATGTTGGGCCTCGAGGACGAGGTCGGCTCGCTGCGTTGGGGCAAGCGAGCCGATTTCACCGTGCTCGGGGAGGACCCCTACGACGTGGGGGCCGAGGGGCTGAGAGACATACCGATCCGGGCCACCGTCTTCGAAGGGGAACCGTTTCCCATTCGATGACGGCGGCCCGGGTGGGTCGATCAGTGCAGGTCGGCGTCGGTCGCCCGCAGCTTGGCCACCACTGCGTCGAGTAGCGGGCGAGCCAGCGCAGGATCGGCGTCGAGCAGGGGTGAGAACCCACGACGGGGAACCAGGAACCCTTCGACACCCTCGATCGCGGTGACCGTGGCTGAGGCCCGCTGGCCATCCACCACGCCCAACTCGCCCACCACGTCACCAGCTCCAACGGTGGCTACGGCCCGATCTCCGACACGGACCTCGGCCTTGCCGGCGGTGAGGATCAGCATGTCGTGGCCGATGTGGCCTTCCCGCACGATGACGTGACCGTCATTGATGGTGACGAACTCGGTCACATTCGCGATCGCCTCGAGTTGGGCCGGGCTGCAGCTGGCGAACAGGGGGGTTGCAGCGAGAGCATCGATCTTGCGGTCGGTGGACATGATGGTGCCTTTCTTCCCGCACCCTGCGGGACGTTGTCAGTGTCATCGACGCAACGAATCTCGTCTGCCGCCCATGCCGCAGACAGCCTGTGACCTCGGTCACCCCGGGATCGTCAGATCAGGCCGAGGAGCGAGGCGGCCCGTTCCACCCGAAGTGGAATTCCGTCCCGCATCCTGTCCAGGTCGATCTCCTCGTCCTGGGTTCCCTGCTGGCCGTGGAGGTAGCGGGCGTACACCCCCTCGCCGATACAGGCCAGGCGCCAATGGGCGAATGCCCGGTAGTAGGTGACATCGTCGAGGGCCACGCCCATCTCGTCTGCGTAGAGGCGAGCCAACTCATCGGAGGTGAGAAATCCCTCGAGCCCGGTGGTCTCGGCATCGCCGGCGGGGTCAGGATCGGCAGGATCGTTCCAATAACAGAGAAGGAGGCCGAGGTCGGCCATGGGTTCGCCGAGGGTGCACAGCTCCCAGTCCAAAACGGCGGTCACCGGGCCTGCGGGGTCCATCATGCAGTTGGAGAGCCGGAAGTCACCGTGGGCGATGGTGGTCGGACTGGGCTCGGGCTGCTGGGCGGCCAGGGCTGCGGCCACTTCGTCGATGAGGGGTAGCTCACGTGTCTTACTTGCTTCCCACTGTCCCGTCCATCGCTTGAGCTGCCGCTCCACATAGCCGGAGCGCTTGGCCAGATCACCGAGACCGACTGCGTCGATGTCCACCCGGTGCAGGGCACACAGGGTGTCGATCAGGGCGCTCGACATGGCAGCCCGGGACGCCGTCGACAGGTTTCGACCGATCTCCACGTCTCGAACGACCAACCCATCCACGTAGTGCATGACATAGAAATCTCGGTGGTTCACCGAGGAGTCCTGACACAGACCCACCATCACGGGCACCGGCACATCGGTGTCCCGCAGCGCATGCATGAGGCGATGCTCCCGGGCCATGTCGTGGGCTGAGGGCAGTAGTTCCCCCAGAGGCGGCCGGCGCAGCACGAAGCGGCGACCCGCCGCGTCGGTGACCGTATAGGTCATATTCGAGCGACCGCCGGCGATCAGTTCGAAGCGGAGTGGTGGCTCGAGCTCGGTGCGGTCCCCGAGCCACGCCGTGATGTTCGCTTCGTTGATGGCTGGATCGTCCCCCATGGTGGATTGTCTACTCGTTCGACGGCTCCCCGGGACGGGCGGCTTCTTGCGCTGCACCGTGGCGCTGCACGTACTGACGCTCGAGCAATGCTGCGTCCCGGGCGAGGATCAGTCGGCGATCAACCAGATCGGAGATCACCTCCCGAACCCGCTCGAGGAGGGGTTCGAGTGGGCCGACGTCCTCGTGCCACCAGGTCGAGCCCCGCAACATCAGCCGTTCTCGGGGAGCCCCGCAGTCGGGGTGTCGAACATTCCAGCCCGTGTGGACGCCGACGGGCACTGCGACGTCGGGAAGGTGGATACCGCCCACCTCGTTGCCTGTCGAGTCGATTGCGGGAACCGGCCCGTCGGGTTGGTCGAACGAGGCTGCGTCGGGGACAGCGATCCCGCGACGGGCGAACAGATCCAGCACCTGAGCGCGGGTCGAACATTGGTCCGGGGTGGGTACGACCCCGGCCATCGGTGCCAGGTCGTCATCCACCCAGCTCACGAGCTGAGCGACCAGAGCCCGCAGTACGGGTCGGTAATCCACCGTGTTGAAACCGTGCTGCCCCTTCGTCCCGAGGTAAGGGTCCTCGAACTGCTGCGGAAACAGGCCTGCCGAATGCTGTGTTCCGGCCACATGATGAACGCGGACCGCCTCGTGGAAGTCGCCATGGACCAGCGCCGCGTCACCCCGCCAGTACTCGGTGGAGGTGTTGAGAGCGATGACCTTGGGCGTCACCCCGGCCCGGTCGCTCGGCCCGAGCAGGTCACCGTAGGTGGTGAGTGACTCCTGCTTTTGCAGTCCCTCGGCCCCCTGGGGAAGGGCGCCTGGAACCGCGAACCTCTCGTTGAAAGCGCCCAGTCGACCGCCTGCGATGACCGGCAGCATGGCGTCGTAGACCCGGCCACCGCCTTCGGCCGAATTGAAGCCGTCAGCGAGGAACTGACGAATCACCCGGCCGCACTGTGATACCCCGAACAACAGTGCCGAGCGAACCGATCGGGTAGCCCTCAGCCATGGCACGACGTCTCGCAGGGCCAGCAAGCCGGTGCCGGCCACCACGCCCTCATCGGACTCGTACGAAATGCGGTATCGGACACCGGGAACGAACCCCTCGGCCACACGCAGGCGCCGTCCATCGGCCGCAACGGACCAACGGGACCGATCGACCTCCTCGGCCATACCGCTCGCAGGCGACAGGACGTACTCCACGCGCCCCGTCGGCGGCGGTGAACCACCGAGGGCGGGAGCCCGCAGACCGAGCAACGAGCGGTGTTCGACATCGAATTGCCAACCGACGTGGACGACCCTGAAGCCCTGGTCCAGCAACAGGCCGTCACCGAGGGGTGGTACGTCGGGGAGCGGGAACGGTGGCGAGTCGTCGAGATGGAGGTAGCCGGGCACCGTGGGACGGCCCCGATTCACCACA